>CANRSX010000035.1 GCA_947642555.1 uncultured Roseburia sp.
TGCGTGATCCCGGCGTCCTCACCTTTTCGGTACATGCGGGAGAGCTGCGCGTCAGTTAGAGGGCGTGAAGCGCCTGTGTGCCCGTTCTGGGCGTTCTGCTGCTGCGGCTGGGTATTTCTGCCCGCGGCACCGTTTTGAGGCGCTGCGGGGCGATTTGCGGCCGGTGGCGGCGCTGTCTGCCCGCGGTCGGTCAGGTCTGGATCGTCGTCTCCCTGATCTATGCCGAACTTTTCAAAGAGATAGTATTTGAGGCAGTACGTCCACGCGGATCCTTTTGCTTTGTCCGGCCCGCCGTCATTGGTTCCGATCGCGTGCAGCGTTACCTCCAGAATGTCCTCCGGGTCGTCTGCGTTTGTCCAGCGGATCGTCAGGTCTGCCTCATACACCCACACGATCAGCCCGCCCCTCTGGGTGTTCTGCTGAAAATGTGAGTAGTAGACGGGATCGCCGTTTTCGGCGTGTCTGGTGGCTTTTTCGGCCACAATGTCGAAGTTGACGCCGTACTGGTTCATAGCCGGGGTGAGAAGCTCGTAAACGTCGAAAATCTTTGCAAACTTATACTTTACGCCCTCCGAGTGCTGGCGCTGCGTGATTGCAGGCACGGCCTCCCGGAGCTTGACAAACTTCTCTTGCAGGCTCATGGCCTCCCGCGGCGGTGTTTCTGCGGTTTTAGGCTGCGTGTCAGCCTTTGGACTTCCTGCCATGGTCTACCTCCTTTGGTTGATGATTTCTTTCAGCGGTTAATATCTTTGAAAAATTTGTGGTTATTGATTGTCATTACATACGCCTGCGACTCGTGCCAGCTGCTTTCTATAAGCTTCGGTGCATAGAAATACCGGATCGGCTCATTGGTTGCAACGTGTCCGAAGTCAAACACGGCCTCCACGGCTTCCAGAGCTTCGGCGGTAGGATCCGGCCGCTTTTTGCTGTATTTATACTTTTCCAGAACCTCGGACGGGCGGATCCTCTCGTCCTCACATGTCTGGAGTATGCACTGGGCCACGGCTACCTTGCCAGCGAAGGGCTCGCCTGCGGCTTCTGCGGTGATTACTTGCGCAATCTCCAGCCGCTCGTCGTCGGTGAGAGTGTAGCGCTTTTCGTAACCGAACTCTTTCGCCCATGCGTCTGTTAGGTGTTCCCAGTCTACTGGGTGGCCGTCGCCGTCCTTGAATATGTACGTCTGCGGCTTGTCCTCCGGTTCTATGGTGATTTCCGGTGGCCTTGAAGGCTCCGGCGTATATGCTGCGGTGGTGTCACTTCCATTCGAGGAATAGATCAGCCAGTGCAGCAGGAAAAGCACGCCCAGTCCAGCCAGGACGGCCAGTGCCAAAACAAGCGCATGTTTCCATTTTCTCCGCTTGAAAAATAGAGAGAAGCGGTGTAAAATGGTTTTAGGCTTTCGGCGGCTTGCGCGATAGCCTGCGGAGCGGCTTCTCATTCGCGGTGGGTGCCGCTCTATTTTCGTGTTAATCATTTCTTTGTTCATTTCCTCCTTTTCTTCATCAGGGCCGGTAGTGTGCAGCTTGGCGGCTGCATGTATTTGTTGAAACGCTGCGGCCAGTAGCTCACTTTTTCGATCCTCTGTCCACCGACTCCGTACTTCGGGTTGTAGCCGAAGGTGTTCACATATTTCAGAAGATCGGGCCGCTCGTCGTCCATGGCTCTGCATACCTCAAAAAGTGCCTTCACGTCGTCGATCGCCCGGTGGGAGTTCTGCACCTTGTCCTCCAGCTTGTAGGCCGCGATCGCGTTCGCCAGCTTGTGAGGATATGGCCGCCGGTCTTTATACACGGTCAGGGTGTCGAGGTAGTCGGCGCGGGCCAGAAGCTCGGCGCAGGGCTGCGCGTAGCGTTCGGCCATGGTTCCGGCAAACTGGAGATCAAACTGGGCGTTGTGTGCTGCCAGCAGCACCGGCCCGGCTGTGTCGTCGAGCAGTTCCTCGAAGTCGTACACGGCGTCGTTCTCGTCGAGCCCTTCCTTTTCCAGCATTTCGTCGGTGATCCCCGTCAGTTCGGTGATCTTCTCCGGCAGCTTTTCGCCCTCCGGCAGCCTTATGAAGTCGTCGAGGGTTTTCACCACTCGGAGGGTGCCCCGGTCGGTCTGCTCGATCCGGATCGCCGCCAGTTCTATGATCTGGCAGGTGTCGGCGTCGAGCCCGCTTGTTTCGGTATCAAAGAACACGACGGCCGCATATTTCTGGAAAACTTCGCGGAGGTTATTCATGGTCGGCCGCCTCCTTCCCGATCGTCAGCGTCAGGGTATTGGCAATTTTGAGCTGCTGGCTCACGTTGCGGTAAAGCTCCACGGCCGTGTTCACCTGAGATAGAGACAGCGAGAGGGCCGCAGCCTGCTGGAGTTCCTTGTCGGTGGCCGTATTTGTTATACGCTTGAAGCCTTCGGGATCCTTGCCGCCTGCCGCTTCGTAAAGGACGGTCAGCTGGCGGGCCAGTATAAGCCGCACAAGCGTGGGTAACTGTACGGAGCCGGACAGCGCGGCGGTTTCTTCTCTCGGTTCGTCGGTCTGCTTGCCGTCTTTGCCGTCCAGATTATCCAGATCGCCAGAGTCGCCAGAGTATCGAATTAAAGCGGAGCGGAAGCCCACGCCCCAGGACACACGCGCGCGGGAGGCGCCGCCGGAGAAGGAGAACACACCAGCGGACGCACCGTTGTGCCAGCCGCCCCCGCGGAGCACGATCCTTTCTCCGTCAGTGTCCAGCCAGAAGTAGTCCGTGCCCTCATATCCGGGCGCAGGGTAGAGGCCGAGCTCGATCAGCTTCTCCGGCACGTCTATGGCCTCCGCTTTCAAGTATTTGAACTCCACGCCGTCGTAGTCTTTGCCGTCGGGTGCTACCGGCTGGAGACTGATCTCGCCGTCCTCCACGTTGTAGTAGACGGGATCGCCGTCTGCCGTGTGGATTGCCTGCCACTCCTTTGAGTCTCTGGACTGATCCGCGCCTGCTGCCGCACCGTTTCCCGGTATCACCTGCGCCTGCCCGTCCATGAAGCGGATCCCGCCGACGTGCTCCCAGATATTGCCGCACATGTCGGCGACTCCTTCGGCCGTGTGGGTGTGGTTCCATGTTACCGGGCCGGAGCCGGTCAGGGTTTTGCTGCTGCCGCTGGCGTCCTTGTATGTAGTGCCGGTTTCCTCCGGGTGGCTGTGGCTCTTTCCGCAGTCAGTGTTCCCGCGGGGGAGGGTGCCGTTCTTGCGGCTCTGGTGTGCCAGTGCGGCCCACTCGTCATTAGTCAGAAGGTGCCAGCCGGGCCCCTTTGCCTCGCAGAGCCGGATCGCTTCGTCGTGGTTGATGTTCACGGCGGGCTGCTGGTAGGGCATGGAGTAGGGCACGCCCCCGATCAGGGTGTTGGGGTACTTGCTGATCGCGTACTCCTTCACGGCCTTGCCTCTGATTTCTGCCGGGAGTCCCAGTTCGTCCGGTGTGAATACCACCATAGTGTCCGGGATCCCCCGGCTGTCAAAAATAACCTCGTTTCTCATGTGTTCGCTCCTTTCGCTTTCTGCTGGCGTTCCTGCTGCCAGCGTTTATAGTCGGCCATGACGGCCGGGTTTTCAAATAATCTGCCGACGCAGCCGATCAGCGTCCGGCTCATGGCGTCAGATTGGTGAGAAGGGATCGCGCCGAAGTCTACGGCGACGGCTCCCGGCGTTCTTGTCTGGACTACTTTCACGGGCCTGCGCCTCCTTTCGTATTTTTCCTCTGCATACCGGGCAGAGGTAGCCGCTCCACGGGATCGCGGCCTGCTTGCTTACATTCCATTCCAGCCCGCACTCCCGGCATGTCTCATACCGTGCGCCGGTCATGCGCCGGGCATAAGCACCGGCATGAGTACGGGCTCGCGATCGTCCCCGGTCGCCGGTTGTGCTGCCGTGTCTGCTGCACCCTGAGCCACTTCCTGCTCCGTGCGATCTTCGCAGTCGCATGGCTCGCCGTGGTCTAAATGTGCGCCACATTTCGGGCATACTCTATATTTCATGTGTCCACCTCCTATCCAGCAGCGGCGGCCAGCAGTTTGCGGCTGAGTTGCCGCTCCAGTCGTCGCCGGTATTTCTTGCGCACGCGGTACTTTTTGGCGTGCTTGTAATAGTGCCACCACTTCGGGTTGTCGTTTGCTTGGTAGAGCATGGCGTCCATGCACCTGCCAGCGAGTCGGGCCATGATCTTGCCCGCTGCCTTGGCCGCTCTTTTGAGTCCGGCCCACGCCTCCCTTGCAGCCTCGACGACTCTCTGGAAGAAACGCAGCACGGCCGGTTCTATGGCGTTCAGGATTGCAGCGGCCGTGTCCGGCGTGATCGTGAGTGTCAGCTCCATGCTGGGCGGGCTCCGAAGCTCCGGGAGCGTCAGCTCTGGCGGTGAGAAGTGCGGGATCTCCAGCTCCGCGATCTGCCCGGTGAAGGGCTGCCCGTCAATGTAGAGAGCGCCGGGAGCTGCGCGGGTGTCCTTTTCCTGCTGCTGCCGGTCTGCCTCCATGTGCTTGTGCATGAGCTCGAAGTCCTCCGGGCTCATGTAGCCGTCGTAGACGTAGGGATCCGGCTCTGTGCTGGTGGCCTTGCCGTACCATGGAAGATCTGCCGGGAGGTCTGCCGGGTGCTCCATAGGTTCCGGGGGAAATGCCGTCGAGTCCTCCAGCGTGTTGTAGCCGTTTTCATAGTGCCAGCGGATCCCCGCGGCCAGCTCTGCCACGGTCATGTCCTCGCCGAAGTGTCCGCAGTAGTAGCCGTTTACCATGACGGCCTTCGGATCCTTCTCCAGTATCTCGCGGGCCAGCTCCAGATCCTCCGGCTCGAAGGTGTCGTCGTCGCTGTTCAGCCATACCGCCGTAGCGTTCCAGCTCCGGCCGGTTTTCCAGACGATCACCCACGCGATCCCGTCGCGGAGCTCGTCGGCCCAGTCTTTTGCGATTGTGTTTATTGCTGCCATGGTGCTGCCTCCTTGTCGATATGCACGACGGTGAAAAGGTCGTCAACCTCGTGCCGGGTTATGTAGGTGTCCGTCCCGTCCATGCCGAGAAACTGGAGCAGGGGCTCGAAGCCGTCGAGCAGATAACTGGTGACGGCCACGGCATTGAGCCGGTAAACTGATACCTCCACAATGCCGGGGCGGCCGTCCTCCAGAACGGCCGGAAACGAAGCCCGACACAAGAGAGCGGCGTCATATTTGAAGTCGTCTGTGTTTGCCATGCCGGTGCCTCCTTTCAGTGCATGTATGGCCGCAGGTTATCGTTGTAAAGCTCGTAGCTCATGCAGCCGCAGTCGAAGCGGATATAGTTCCAGTCGGTCGCATTGTAGAGCGGGGATCGGTCAAGCTCGCCGACTTTCCTCAGCCTTCTGTGGCGGTTGACTTCATAAACCGGGACGCTGTGGTGTATCTTGATTTTCTCCTTTGCGAAGCCGTACCACTCATAGAGCAGATCCTTGGCCTTTTCGTCGCTCATGTGCTCGGTGTCAGATTGGCTCGCCAGTTTTTCGTAGTCGGCCTGCTGCACGTTGTCGGTGTCCTCGTAGGGCCGCCATTCCTGCTCGCGCTCCAGAGCCTTCTCCAGTTCCGCGATCCGTTCTTCCATTGCCTTCTGAGCTTTCTCGGCCTCGCGCTGCGCGTTGATGTGCTGCATATTCACCTCGCGCTGGATCCTTTCGGCGATCCCGCCCTCGTTCTTTTTGTAGGCTTTGCAAAAGGCGTCTTTGTCGCCGCTAAATTCCATATAAGCCTTCTCTATAGCTGCGTATTCTTCCATGGTAGGGAAGTAGCCCGTTCTTTTTTCAAATTCTTCTAACATCATGGCGGAGTGTTCCTTTCTTGTGCGTTATGTGGTGACAGTTTCAAGTTTCTGCTGTTCAGGTTTGGCCTTGCTGCCTCTGCGTTTGAGGTTTTGCTGGAGCCGCAGCTGGGCCAGCTTTGCGTTGTAGCCCTGCCGCATGTTGCAGTCAAGATCCCCGGTGTCCCCGCGTTTCAGCTCTTTGTAGATAGTCGCCACATGCACGCCGAGAGAGTCGGCTATATCCTGCGGGCGTTCTCCTTTGAGATAGCGGGACTCCAGCGCCTCGCGGTCTGCCAGCGTCAAATATCGGTAGTTTCTCACGTTCTCACCTCCTTGTGGTGTGGGTGCATACTCCGGCCATTTTGTAAAATCTGCATTTTCGGGCGGGTACTTCTCAACCGGCCTCCCGCGCTCCGGCTGGCGTCTTTTTCTCAGGGCCGCCTTGCCCGTACCGGCTTTCACCTTAAAAGCCGGAAACTTGTTGAACGACATGGGGCCTTTTTAGGCGTTGCTGCTCTCCACCGCCGCCCGGTTTTCACCTTAAAAACCGGACTTAAAACTTGTTGTCCTTCACCGATAAATACAGACTTTACAAAATGGCCGATGGGCCAGTGTTGCCCGTTTTGTGGTAAAAAAATAATGCGTCGGGAGGCTTTCGCTTCCTTTCGCATTTAATGTTACAATTTTCAGAGCAGATTTCAGACAGAAAAAAACAGTTGACGACGCCGACCGGATATGCTATGATACCATAGTATGCCGCACAGTAAGGTTGAAAAGTCTGCATGGTGTCAGAATCCATGGCGTTCAGAATCCATGGCGCTGCAGCCCGTGACAGCACCGAAGCTGGCGAGTAATGATAAATAGGAGGTGCCATATGTACGCAATTATAGCAACAGGTGGTAAGCAGTACAAAGTATCCGAAGGCGATATCATTACCATTGAGAAGCTTGGCGTGGAAGCTGGCGAAAAGGTAACATTTGATCAGGTATTAGCTGTATCCGACAACGGGATGAAGGTCGGAGCCGACGTGGAGAACGCATCGGTGGAGGCTTCTGTCGTGAAGGAAGGCAGAGGGAAGAAGGTCATCGTTTACAAGTACAAGAGAAAGACCGGCTACCACAAGAAACAGGGTCACAGACAGGCGTTCACGCAGGTTAAGATTGAGAAGATCAACGCGTAACAGACAGGAAGCCGTTATGACGACGATCACGTTTTTGAGAGATCAGGACGGCGGCTGTCTCGGCTTTGACTGTCTCGGACATGCCGGTTACGCGGAGGCGGGAGAGGATATTGTATGCGCGGGGATTTCCGCACTGGTGATCAGCACCGTCAATTCCCTCGACCGGTTTACGACGGAGCATGCGAAGACAGAGGCGGACAGTGAGAGCGGTACGATCCGGCTTCACCTTGATACGCCGGCGGGCCACGATGCGCAGCTGCTTTTGGATTCTCTGCTTCTGGGTTTGCAGGGGATACAGAACACGTACGGAGAGAAATATCTCAGTTTACATTTCAGGGAGGTGTAGGACATGTTAAATATGAACCTTCAGTTTTTTGCTCATAAAAAGGGAGTTGGTTCCACCAAGAACGGCCGTGACTCCGAGTCCAAGAGATTAGGAGCCAAGAGGGCGGACGGACAGTTCGTGAAGGCCGGCAATATTTTATACAGACAGCGCGGCACGAAGATCCATCCGGGTGTCAATGTCGGCATCGGCGGGGATGATACCTTATTTGCCTTAAAGGACGGTATTTTACGGTTCGAGAGAAAGGGCAGAGACAAGAAGCAGGCTTCTGTATATCCAGTGGCTGAATAAGAGCAAGGCGGGACCCGGTTAGATGAGATACTAGCCGGGTCTGTTTCTTCTTAAAATGATGGATCAGGACACGAAACGGGGTAACAGGTTATGTTTGCAGACAGAGCGACAATTATCATAAAATCCGGTAAGGGCGGCGACGGCCATGTGAGCTTCCGCAGGGAAAAATATGTGCCGAACGGCGGGCCGGACGGCGGCGACGGCGGAAGAGGCGGCGACGTCATCTTTGAGGTGGACGACGGACAGAATACGCTGGCGGATTATCGTCACCGGAGAAAATTTGCGGCACAGCCCGGGGAGGAAGGCGGGAAAAAGAACTGCCACGGAAAAAACGGAACGGATCTCATCTTAAAGGTACCGGCAGGAACGGTGATCCGCGATGCGGCGTCCGGGAAAGTGATCGCAGACATGTCCGGGAAAAACCGCAGACAGGTGATCCTTCGCGGCGGAAGAGGCGGTCTGGGAAATCAGCATTTTGCGACATCGACCATGCAGGCCCCGAAATACGCGCAGCCGGGCGGTGAAGCCATCGAGCTTGAGGTGAAGCTGGAGCTCAAGGTCATTGCGGATGTCGGTCTGGTCGGCTTTCCGAATGTCGGCAAATCCACGCTGTTATCCCGTGTGACCAACGCGCAGCCAAAGATCGCGAATTACCATTTCACGACGCTTCAGCCGAATCTGGGCGTCGTGGAGTTAGAGGGCGCCCGCGGATTTGTCATCGCGGATATCCCGGGGCTGATCGAGGGCGCTTCGGAGGGCGTGGGGCTCGGACACGAATTTCTCCGCCATATCGACCGCACGAAGGTCATCATTCATATCGTGGACGCGGCCGGAACCGAGGGGCGCGATCCCATCGCGGACATTCACGCAATCTGCCGTGAGCTGCGCGCCTACGACCCGAAGCTCTTAGAAAAGCCGCAGGTGATCGCAGCGAATAAGATGGATGCCGTCTATGGCGACGAGAATGAGGTCATCACAGCGCTGAGGCGCGAATTTGAGCCGGAAGGGATAAAGGTATACCCGATCTCCGCGGTCAGCGGAAAAGGCTTAAAGGAGCTTCTGTGGCATGTCAGGGAGCTGCTTGACACCTGCAGCAGCGAGCCGGTGGTCTATGAGCAGGAATTTGATCCAGCGCTGCAGTTCTTTCAGGACGAGCCCTACACGATCACGAGGGCGGATGACGCGGCATTTGTCGTGGAGGGGCCGAAGATCGACAAGATGCTCGGATATACGAATATTGACTCGGAAAAAGGCTTTCTGTTCTTCCAGAAATTCTTAAAAGAACAGGGGATCTTAAAGGAGCTTGAAGCGCGCGGCATTCAGGACGGCGATACGGTCCGCATGTATGGAAACGAATTTGATTATTATAAGTAAAAGTTCAGCCATGCACCGAAAATGGGCGAATCATGCTCGCATGAATGAGCACATTCTGAGGTGCATGAGCGGAACGCCCGTATATGAGCAAGGTTAGCTGCGTAGCAGCGGGAAAGCGTCGAAGACGCCCTTGCGAATGGCGTGGGCTGAACTTTAACTTTTTAGAGAAAAATGAGGTAAATCTATGGAACTGACAAGTAAACAGCGCGCCTATTTAAGCGGCTGTGCCAATACAATCGAGCCCATTTTCAGCGTCGGCAAGGCAAGCCTGACCCCGGAGCTGGTGATGGCGCTGGACGAGGCGATCGAAAAACGGGAGCTGATCAAGGTTTCCGTCCTGAAAAACTGTACGGATGATCCGCATGAGATCGCGCAGATGATCGCGGAGCGCACGCATTCCGACGTGGTAAAGGTAATCGGCAAGAAAATGATCCTGTTCCGGCAGGCAAAAAAGAACACAAAATACGAGCTTCCGGAAAAACGGAAATCTCACTGACAAACATTTCGCACAGCAGAGGATAAAGGCAGGGATCTGTAATGGAACAACAGGCGCAGCGAAAAAAAATCGGACTTCTCGGGGGATCCTTTGATCCGATTCATCAGGGACATCTGAATATAGCGGCAGCCGCCTGCGCAGAATACGGCCTCGCGGAGGTGTGGTTCATCCCGGCCGGACACTCGCCGAACAAGGATGAGACGGAAATGACGTCCGCAGAGCACCGTGCAGCAATGGTCGCGCTTGCCATACAGGGATATCCAAAGTTTAAGCTGTCGCGGATCGAGCTGGACGCGGCGGAAATCAGCTATACGTACCGTACGCTCACAAAGCTTGCGGCACAGTATCCGGAAATCGATTTTTATTTTATCATGGGAGCGGATTCCCTGGATTATTTTGAACAGTGGCGCAGGCCAGAAATCATCTGCGAGAAGGCGGTGATCCTTGTGGCGGCAAGAGATTCGCTTGCGCTTCCGCAGATCCGTGAAAAAATAGCAAAGCTACAGCAGCTGTTTTGGGCCAGAATCTTTCCGATCCAGAGCGGGTATACCGGGGTATCCTCCACAATGCTGCGGGAATATTTTTCCAGCCGCGGGGGCAAAAACGCACATCCGCTTCAGAATCAGGATAACAGTCAGGATGGTCCGGGGAAGGACCCATATGGACGTTTGGACAGTTCATCACAGGATCCGGGTGGCAACCGCTTGGAGTGTCTGCGTCTGCTTCCGTCCGCCGTAGCGGAATATATCACCTCTCACGGACTGTACGGCTGCTCAGCATCGCGATGATATCAGCGGATATATCGGCATCCGGGGCCCGCAGGCAGAAATGTCCGGATACGTAAAACCGATTGCATCCGGCGATCCGGCCGGATAATGGAGGGAAAACAGGATGGAACAACATGAAATTCGCAAACGTGTCAAAAAATCACTGGAAAAGCCGCGCTACGAGCACACCAAAGGCGTAATGTACACGGCCGGCTGTCTCGCCATGGCGCACGGCTGTTCGATTGAAAACGCGATGCTGGCAGGATTGCTGCACGACTGTGCCAAGTGTATTCCGGATCAGGAAAAAATAAAAATGTGTGAGAAAAATGACATTCCGATCACACAGGTGGAATATGAAAATCCGGACAAGCTGCTCCACGCAAAGCTCGGCGCATTTCTCGCAGAGACACGCTACGAGGTGAAAAATCCGGAAATCCTTCACGCGATCCGCGTTCATACGACCGGCGAACCCGGCATGAGCATGCTCGACAAGATTATCTATATCGCGGATTACATTGAGCCGGGACGCAACAAGGCATCCAACCTGGAACTGGTGCGCAGGCTTGCTTTTGCGGATCTGGACGCCTGCATGGCGGAGATTCTGCACGACTGCCTGAAATACTTATCCAGCCGCGGAGGTTCGATCGATCCCACGACTCAGCGCACCTATGACTACTACAAACAGCACCGGAAAGGAAACAATCTATGACATCAAACGAATTCTGTAAAATTGCAATCGCGGCGTTGGAGGACCGCAAAGCGGAGGATATCAGAATCATCGATATCCGGGAGCTCTCGCCGGTTGCGGATTATTTTATTATTGCAAACGGCACGAATCAGCCGCAGCTTCAGGCCATGCGCGATGCCTGTGACGAAGCCCTCTATAAAGCAGGACTTCAGAAAAAGCAGGTGGAAGGCAACTCGAACTCGACCTGGATCCTGATGGACTACGGCGATCTCATCATCCATATCTTCTCGAAGGAGGACCGCCTCTTTTACGACCTGGAGCGGATCTGGAGAGACGGGAAGATCGTGGAGAAAAGCGATTTATAAAGAAAAAGTCCGGCCAGTCGGAAGCGTATGGATGCTAAACTCGAAAGCACGGACAACGGCTCGCAGGTTCCTTCCCAGGCAGCGGAAAGGGCCTGTGAGTCGTCTGTCTGCTGAAAAAACCGTTCTATGCGTCAGGTAAACAGCCGGAACACCCCGAACACTTTTCCTAAGATCGTGCATTCTTCCACGATAATCGGATCCATCGTATCATTCTCCGGCTGCAGGCGGTAATAGCCGTCTTCCTTATAAAATGTCTTCACCGTCGCCGAATCCTCGACCAGCGCGACCACAATATCGCCGTTGCGCGCAGTCGACTGCTTCTGAACCAGAATCTGATCGCCGTCAAAAATACCGGCATTCACCATACTTTCCCCTTTTACATGAAGCATAAAGGACTCCGCGTTCGGCATAAGCTCCACCGGAATCGGAAAATAGCTCTCGATATTCTCATCGGCGAAAATCGGCTGACCGGCCGCAACATTCCCGACAACCGGGACATTCACAACCTCCCGCCTGGTCAGGTTAAAATTATCATCTATAATCTCAATCGCACGGGGCTTTGTCGGGTCCCTGCGGATGTAACCGTTCTTCTCAAGCGTCTCGAGATGCGAGTGGACGGAGGAGGTGGACTTCAGATGAACCGCCTCACAAATCTCACGTACTGCGGGCGGGTAGCCCTTGTTCAGAATCTCATGCTTGATATATTCCAAAATCTCGGTCTGCTTTGCACTGATCTTACCATATCCCATATAAAAACCTCCTGGTTCTGACCTGAAACAACAACTTCTGTATACCTGTATCTATTCTACCACAAAAGAAGACGGAATGCAAACATATATTCCGAAAATTTGTTCGGATTTTCTCTTGACAAACAGATGTTCCCGTATTAAAATGAAAGTATAAAACAAATGTTCGGAAAACACGTTCGGAATATGTGTTTGGAATATGTGTTCGATCCGTCTTAACGTGAGCCTCAGATAAGGAACGATCCGCTATGACACGGCGATTCTTAACGTGAGCCTCGGATGGGGAACGATCCGTTAGGACACGGGCGATTCCAGACGGCAGAATATCCGCAGTAATGGATTGGAAAGGAATGGGAGACGATATGAGAACAGACCGAAAACCAGCAGAACAATATCATACGGTGCAGACGGCGGGAGAGAAGTACCGTTTCCTGTTCTTTCTCACAGGGCTTCTGATGACAGCGGCAGTAGTCTGTATGCTGACAGATTCTGTCCGGACTCAGGCTGCGTCATCGCCGAAAGCGCCCGTTTATAAATATTATACGACCATTCAGATTCAGAAGGGAGACACCCTTTCACAGATCGCACTGGATCACATGACAGAGGAATGCGGCAGTCTGGACGAGTACCTGGAGGAAATCTGTGAGATCAACCATATTTCCCGGGATTCGATTCATTCCGGCAGATATCTGACGATTCCATATTATTCCTCCGAATACCGGGAGTGACCGCAGTAAGCGCCTATGGAATGACGTGGGAGTGAACGGTAATTATGGTTTCAGAAAATCTATCGGGAAACGCACGGTTTGATTGTTTTTCGGGGCGAAATGCGGTATAATGAATTCGTAAAGCTTTTACGGAGGATGGATACTGTTATGCTGAAGTTTATTTATGTGATTCTCATGAATCTGTTCCGTGCACCCTATATTATTCCGAAGATGCGCAGAGAAGCGGATCACCCGGAACGGTATACGGAGGAAGAGCGGTACCGGCTGGCGCGCCATGTTGTACGTCTGATGAAGACGTCCGGGGCGATTCTCACAAAAGCATACGGCACCGAAAATCTTCCGGAGGAAGGCGGGTATATGATGTATCCGAACCATCAGGGGAAGTATGACGCGCTTGGGATTATTCACACACATCGGATGCCATGCTCGCTTGTGATGGACAAGGCAAAATCAAATACCATCCTCGTACGTGAATTTGTTGACCTGCTGGAAGGAAAGCGGCTGGACAAAAAGGATGTGAGACAGGCGCTTACCATTATCAACGAGGTCGCCGAGGAGGTAAAGCAGGGCAGGCGCTATATCCTGTTTCCGGAGGGCGGCTATGACTTCAACAACCGCAATAATGTCTGCAGCTTTAAGGCAGGCAGCTTTAAGATCGCCTTAAAGTCAAAAGCGCCGATTGTTCCGGTTGCCCTGATTGATTCCTACAAAGTCTTCAACAGCTTCAAGATCGGCCCGGTTTCGACACAGGTACACTATTTAAAGCCGATCCTGTTTTCCGAATACGGCACGTTAAAGACACAGGAGATTGCCAATATGGTACGTGACCGGATTCAGGAGAAGATCGATGAGGTACTAAAACCCGGCCATGTACCGGCTTAAAATCTGCTACACGTCCCTCAGCTTCACATATTTTGCGGCACTTCTTCTTCGCTCGTCGTCAAGTGCCGCATAATGTTTTCTTGTCGTGTTGACGTCCTTATGTCCCAGCACATCCGCCACCAGATAGATATCGCCTGTTTCCCGGTAGAGGGAGGTGCCATAGGTGCTTCGCAGCTTGTGCGGCGTGATATGCTTTAAGCTGGTGACCAGCCTCGAATATTTTTTGACAAGATTTTCCACGGAACGGACATTGATCCTCCGGTTCTGCATGGACAAAAAGAGCGCGTGGACACTTCCGTCCTCCGCCGTGATCTTCTGGCGCTCCACCATATAATCGAGCAGGGCAGTGCGTACCTCCTCACCAAAGTATACGACAACCTCTGCGCCGCCCTTACGGTGAATCCGGATACCGTTATTGCGGAAATCGACGTCCTCCATGTCAAGGCCGACGCATTCCGATACACGGATGCCGGTGCCCAGCAGCAGCGTCAGAAGAGCCAGGTCCCGCACTTTTGTCTTGTCATGATATTTCCGCTGGCGTTCCGTCAGATTTTCTCCGGATTCCACCTCGTCGAGCAGCCTGGCCACTTCATCGACATCAAGCCGGATAATGTCTTTCTCATGGATCTTTGGCATGTCGACCTTTACCGCCGGATCGTTCTGGATCAGTTCATTTTTGAAAAAATACCGGTAGAAGGAGCGGAGAGAGGCGAGCTTGCGCTTGATCCCGCGCTCGTCATTGGTGTGCTCCACGCCGTCCTTTTCATAATATCTCAGATAGGAGAGATATTCCTCAATGTCCATCGGTGTGATCTGATCAAGGATCGTAATCGGAAACTCCCGGATCTCCATCCGCTGGCAGACCGGATTTACCGTGTGAAGATATTCAAAAAAACATCCGATGTCATATGCATAAGCGATCCTTGTCCGGGAGGCGGTGGTTGGCTCGATCCCGATAAAAAACTGCCGGCAGAAGGGCGGAAGCTCCTTTAAAAGATTTCTGAGATGAACTTCATTTTTTACATTAACATCCTCATGATACGCTTTTTCTTTCATAGATTTCAGCCTCCTGTTTTGATTCATTCAGGGTTGCGACTGTCCCGCGACCGCCGTCCAGTCAGGCAGCCGTGCTTCCCGTATGGCATGAAAAATCCTCTTTTTGATCCCTGGATATTCCCGGTTCAGCCGCGCGAGCAGCTGTTTGATCTCCGCACGCCTGGTGATCCCGTCGACCGGACATGGGTTTGTTACGACCGGAAGCTTATGTTTGTTCTGGAATCCCAAAAGTTCCGCCTCCGTGACATACAGGAACGGCCGGATCACGGTGAGCCCGGTTCGTTCCAGTGCCGTGACCGGCGGAAAAGAGTAGAACCGGCCCTCAAAGAACAGGGACATCAGCGCCGTCTCCACCATATCGTCCATATGATGCGCATAGGCGATCTTATTACATCCCGCCTCCGCCGCAGCCTGACCAAGCGCTCCCTTTCGCAGCCTGGCGCAGAGAGAGCATGATATATCGGATCCCTCTGATCTCGTTGGCACGTTTTGCCCGGCAGTATTTCTCCCAACGGAAACGTCCTGCCCGGCAGTATTTCTCCCGGCGACGTCCTGCCCGGCAGTATTTCTCCCGGCGACGTCCTGCCCGGCAGCGGCATTTTCCCTGGCGGAAACGTCCTGCCTTGCGGCGAGAATTCCGGCAATCTCTGTTGGAACGATCCGGTAGGGTATCTGACGTTCTTTGCACCAGACTCCGATTTCGGTCAGGTCAAAGGGACGGTAGCCCAGATCAACCGTGACCGCAGTCAGCTCAAACGGTGCGGGATAGAAGCGGCGCAGGCCCTGCAGAGCGCATAAAAGAGCCATGGAATCCTTTCCGCCGGATATCCCGACCGCAATGTGATCCCCGGGACAAATCATCTGATAATCGTCGATTGCCTGTCTTACGTAACTGTATAAACGCTGCAGCTCCACGCAGTTTCCTCCTGATAAGACAATTCTGAATTTCATTATACAATAATCCGAAGCGGAATGCCATGCATTTATGGACAATATTCAGACGGAATGGTATACTAAGCTGGCTGAAAAGTTCAGCCATGTTTTTTGAAAAAAGGAGATCATACATATGAAGTTTGTAGTACAAAGAGTCACCTCGGCATCCTGTACCGTGGAGGGGACTGTAACCGGAGAAATCGGTCTGGGCTTTCTCGTTCTCATCGGAGTTTCGGACTCGGATACCAGGGAAATTGCCGACAAAATGACCAGAAAGCTCATCCAGTTACGGATCTTCGAGGATTCCAACGGCAAGACGAATCTGTCCTTAAAAGACGTAAACGGCGGCCTGTTGCTGATTTCACAGTTCACGCTGTATGCGGATTGCCGGAAAGGAAACCGGCCGTCCTTTATCCGTGCCGGAAGCCCGGCGCTGGCAAATGAATTATATGAATATATCATTGCAGCCTGCAAAAAAGAAATCCCGGATGTCGGTCAGGGAATTTTTGGCGCCGACATGAAACTGTCCCTGGTCAACGACGGACCGTTCACCGTTGTGCTGGATTCCGACGAAATCTGCTGAATGCAAACCTGATTTCCGAATTTTCGCGTAAATCAGGCTGCATGGATCATTCCGCATCGTCAGAAGGGCAGGACATACCGTTGTGTTGGGGATAAATCTATTTATTCGCAAAACACAAGTTTAACGAATAGTTATACGTGAGATGCGCGGACTGTGCGCCTTCGCGCATCCAGTCCCGCGCACTCACTCAATGCCAAGGAACGGGATCTTGCGAAGCACGAACATGATCAGCGACCATATCTTCTCAAAATTCACGATCACAATCACAAGCGGTATAATCCATTTCACCACATTCATATCCACGAAAATCCCAAGAAGACCGACCGCACCCGTCAGAACCGTAACAAGTTCATCCAGTACCGACTGCACGCCGGCGGGAAGATCCGGCAGGTTAATCGGGGCAAATACGATCTTAAGAAGCCCCAGTATCAGCTCAAAAAGACCTTTAATGATCATGTACCCATCACCTCCCGGTATTTGTTCTGCACCAGCATCAGCACAGCCCCTATCATAATGACATCCGTCACAAAGTAAAGCTTCTCCTGCAGTTCCGGGAATTCGTCCACCGGAATATTCACCGTCTGCGGCTCAATCAGCCATGTATCATTCCACTTTATCCCGGGGAAAGGAATACCGGCAGACGACGGGGACGCATTCAGGATCGCTGTCATGATCTCGACAAACAGATCGACCGGCGCGTACAGCATTCCCAGTTTCTCAGAAAAAAAGTCATTCAGACGCTGGAAAAAGTCCGCAAAATACCCGTCTTCCGGGATAAACAGCGACTTCACGGCGTTAATGATATTCTCAAAAAATGAACCGAAAAAATCCGTGATCTGTCCTAAAATGCCTTTACTGGTCTCATTTGCTTCTTCCTGCAATTCATTACCCTTATTTATCGCATCTGTAGTCTGCTGTACAGACTGATTCGTATTATTCACAGCATCAACAACAGACTGATCCAAAATACCAAGATCATAAATATTACACCTGAAAACAAGGTTATCATAACCTAAATGATACGTATCCAGCTCCGTAGTGCCTAACGGCGTGGTAATAACATAATCCACAAAATTTTCCAATGAAACAGTACCGCCCGGAAAAGAAGTAACAATAATTTCACAGGGCGAAGAAGTCCAAAAATACTGCGACCCACCAACATATACCCTGGCACCGGCATCAGAAGACGTCATATAACCACCAGAAGGAGGAGACATACCCAAAGTAGCAGAAACATTATTAAAAACAAGACGATAACTATGAGCAGGATCAAGACCGGGAAGATTAAGAACATAACGGGAAGCAACAGTAATCTGATACACAGTACGACGAGAAACAGTCGAAGAAACACTGACAGTATCAGTATTATAACCAGTAATCTTATAAGTCGCACCCGCAGTAGAAATCGTAGGCGTAGCCGTCCAACTATCAAAACCGGAAACCGTACCGCTGGTAGTAGATACCTCACCACCACGGGGCAGAACAACATCAATCCCATAATTCGCAGGAGAACCGATAATTTCCGAAATCTGCGAAGCACTAACTTCGACGCAACTGCATAACGTAATCGAAAATATCATGACACACGTTATAAACGACCGTAAAACCAAGGAAGAACAAAACCGCCCACGTTTCACTGTGACTCACCCCCTCCCTAAGATCGGAATACGGGGATACAGACCCGTAGGCAAAGGCCGGAACACTGGTAAGCGCATACGTGCCACGGCTGACCGTGTAGCTTGAATTACTCCCTGAACGATAAATGTCGATGGACGGGTAAGTACCGGCCACAATACTATCACCGCTAACATCAAGATCATACACAAGATAGTTATGTTCCACATAACTGCTACCCGTGTAGATGCGGGCTGAAAACGCAACATAGTCAGTATCAGACATGTTAGCAAGCACGCCGCTGAAATACTCAATATAATAGCTGGAGAGCTGATAGCTTGCACCGCCGTCACCCACGTAATCCGCAACAGCTGTAGCATCATCTGTAATAACAACCGGCACACCCCCTAACTCATTATTGTATAATTGTTCACTTTCAGTTGAATTGATTATGTACACCGGAATACTGCCCGTCTCTTCATCCACGAGATCTTCCAGTGATACCCCCTCTTCCGCTTCTAAATCTGCTTCTGTCCCGTCAGGAACGAGACTATCACCATCCCCAGAAACACCAGCACCGTCAGCCCCCACACCGTCCGTGACAGCCGCCGGATCAGGCTCCCCAGCCACCGGAGGAAGCTCCCCAGTCTCCTGAAAAACCTCTGTGCTGACCACACTGCTCTCATCCATCACACACCCCCTATCGGAAAGAAATACGGCCACCGAAGGCCATACCCATAAACGTAT
Source organism: uncultured Roseburia sp. (assembly GCA_947642555.1). Lineage (GTDB taxonomy): Bacteria > Bacillota > Clostridia > Lachnospirales > Lachnospiraceae > Roseburia. The sequence goes on from CANRSX010000035.1 coordinate 18,569, forward strand.
TCACTATCAGCTGACCAAGCGCAAATGTCATACCAAACGGTATTGCGCCCTTAACTACTTCTGTAAAAAGACTAATCGCGTCCTGCATCCTTTATCTTCCTCCCCTGCCATTCATTCCGGTAACGCTTCATTTTTGCGTATGTATCATAACAGTCGTACAGTTCCGGCCGGTGGAACCATATAAATGACCGGCTTGTGTCTGTTATCAGTTTTCCGTTTTCCTCTCTGCTCTTCGAACCGTCAATCAGGCGGTTCACCTGACAGACCTTAAAAAAATTGGAACAGAGCACCACGTTAGAGATCTGCTCCCGAAACGGCTTCGCAAGACGTCCGTAAACTTGGGACGTACCCACAATGTGCTTCCTCTGCTTCCTCTGCTGACTGACCTCGACCATGATCTCGATATCAATGTTCTTACTCTCCAGCGAGTTAAACTCGAGATGAATCTCGTCGATAAGATAAATGACCCCGCTATACCCGTTTTCCAGTGTTTTCAGACAGTTCAGACCGTCATACTCAACCACTTCTGTAGTCGCCGGTAGATCCTTAATCGCTACATTTGTACACAATATAGCTTTCGGATAAGCTTCGCAGACCTGCTTCACGTACTGGACAGCAGAAAGCGTTTTACCACTCCCCTGTTCCCCACAAAAAATCAAAAGTCCATCCGGATCAAAATATTCGGGATGGGCTTTTTTAAAATCAATATTATGTTTCATGACCTTAAAAGTATTCAGTGGATTAACCGACCCCTTAAGGTACTGACTACTTGGCGATCCTATAAATTACACCTCCAATCTGCATACAATGACAACAACACACCCGGCCAAATGTTACCGGGGCGCGAAAGACAGATTCCGGGAAATCCACGTACCGGCTACTACAGAAGCCGGTCGCTTCGCGCCGGGTCTCGTGCCCGGGAAAATCCCCCGGCAGGCCATACAGACCGCCGGGGCACTGCGACTGTCACACAGACTAAACCCGGAGCTTACCGCCACGGAAGGCCGCCATGAGCGTACGCACAAGCTTACGGACCCCCCACCACATGAACACAAGACCGATACCGGCCGTGATCACACTGGCGATAACAGCTACAACCGTAGACACACTGATCTGCCCGGTCAGAGCAGACAGCACAGAAGCCCAGTCAGTCGGACTGACAGCCGTAGAGCCGCCGCCACTTGCGGACATGATTCCCATCAAACCGTTTAACATTCTCTACACCCCCTTCCTACTTCACACTGACGTCGGACACATAGGCCCGGCCGCCGCTAATATTGTAGTTGACAAAAAACTCTTTGCCAATATCAGCCGGTTTCAGAAAATCGATCTGCTCTTCGGGAAGAAAGATCTCTTCGACCTTCTGCCCTACAGCACCCTGTTCCTTTTCGCGCGGAGAAAGATCGGATAACACCGACGCAACACAGAAGTGTTTCCCGCTCTTTTTGCTTGTGATTTTTTTGTAACCTACTAACTTAGTCAAATGACCACCTCTCTTTCTCCCCGTCATGCCGCTAGGTCAGCATAATTGATTTAATTTAAATTAAATCAAAATAAATCTTATTATCTCCCTGACACGTAAACGCATCAACAATACAGTGCATATAATCCAAAACATTATCCTGATACCAGTTGCCATGAGCAACAACATGAAAATCATCATCGCGAACAATAATTTCAGTCTCATCATTGATAAGACCTGAAAAAAGAAAATCACGTATTACCATACCTTCATGTAACATATCTCTATCTCCCTTCCTCTCTTCTCTCCCATCAAATCGTATGAAATTGTCAATGTCCGCTTGTACCGGTCACAAATTTTTGATAGAATATTGGTACAAGTACAGTTAAGGTATGTGCCCCCGTATGATCCTGACAGTTTCCAATGTACTGACAACAACCGTGCTAGTCTGTAGATATCTATAAGTATCTACTTAAAGATTGTATCATAGATATCTATAGATGTCAACAAGAAATTTAACAGAAAGGTATAAACATGGGAAAATACAGAAACAGAACATATCCACTAAGACTAGACAACGAAATAATGGATAAATTAAAAATAATATCAGAAATCGAAGACAGACCAATAAGCAGAATAATGACTAAAATGGCAAAAGAATATATAAAAGCATATGAAGACGAACATGGCGAAATTGTCATAGGGGGAGGGCAAAAAATTGAGTAAAGGAACAATAATAACTATTATTATTGTTATACTTGCGATCATACTTGAAGAAATTACAAGAGTAAAAAGAAATGAAAACAAAACATTTACACAATACCCCTACAAAAGTAAAATGTTGTTAACAAAAACAGAATATGCCTTCTATCAGATCCTTAAAACAGAATGCGACCAAAATAATATGCTAATATGCCCCAAAGTCAGAATGGAAGATTTTATAGAAACAACTACAAGTGAAGAAAAACAAAAGTATCGAAACTATATCAAATCAAGACATATCGATTTTATTATATGTGACAGCAAACTACATATACTTGCAGGTATAGAACTAGATGATTATTCACATAACAACACAAAAGCACAAAAAAAAGATGAATTCAAAAATGATGTCTTTAAAACCATAAACATACCACTATACCGAATCAAAACCGAAAAAAACGAATACATAAACAGAATCAAAGAAATTATAAACGAATTAAACTAATTGCATTTCAGTGCAGGAATATTGTCAGATAATTTTACCTTCAGCAAGAAATATTATCAGAGAACTTGCCATGTCCCCTCCCCCACGCCGTGCGGCGTCTCCCCTTCCCCTCCGGGAGGGGAGAATTGTACTACTCACCGTCATACCGCTTTAAAGCTTTTCTCCAGTCCGGGTAAGCTTCGTCTACCAGTTCGCATAGATGCTTTTTCATTCTTCCTGCATGTGTAGAAAGATGGTCTGTTAAAAAAGATATATCACCGTACTTGGAAATTATAAGTGCTGTCAGAGTCGGGGCGACCTGCCGGAGAATCCAGTCTTCCTTGTCCTGCAAGCTGTCAGGCTCACGTTTTATGTACAAACGTAATTTTTCCGCATGATTGATAAATGCTTTCCAGGCATCCTGGGAACTGCACCGGGATTTATTGGAATCATCTTTCACGATCATCCGAAGATAGTTGGACAGGACACCGACAGCGACGCCGGCGACGGGGATCCCGGACACAACATGAGCGGCGGCAAGATCCGCACGTTCATCCTTAAGCTCCAGTTCCCACCTGACCCATTTATAATCGATCCTGTCTTCGTGTTTCGAATTATATTCTAACTGTTTATCATAGACCCTTAACATGATACTGCTGGATCCGCTCCCCATGTATACCGTATGACCGGTACGGATCCCGGAAGTCGTATGCTCGAGTACCTCCCGCCATGTACGGAATTTTGATGTAAAGTTACCAAACGAAAGCTGATCAGAAAACGTCATCATTGAGTAGTAAATATCATGAGTATCATCGATCGCAAGATCGAGCCGGGTCAGATGACCGACCGAAGAGATCAGGGAAAAGAGAGACTGCAAAACACTTGTGTCAAGATCTGTCGCTGTCGTGCCCCACGGAGTCGGCTCCGCGACGACCTCCCGGAAAATGTCCAGGAGCTCACCGACCGCAGAGCCGGAAACATCAAAGTGAATTCCCATATTCGCGTTACCCTCGAAGAGCACACGGATATTCGCACCATGATACACCAGCATCCGGCGATAGCCGCTTGCGCCCTTTTCGCACTCATAAAAATCGGCACTGTCAAACCCAAACTGCGACAGTACCGAAGAAAGAACCTGCACTTCTGTGACCGTCCATGAAAGCCAGTCAACAGAGACAGAAAGCCCGTTATCCAGTTGTTCCACATGTTCCATTTGTCCACCCTCTGTATTTACTACCCCCGTGTTACTGCCCGGGGGTAATTACAAAATCTGCGAGTTACCTGTTAAAAAAACTAAAGTTCATGCCGATTACTTAAACTATACTCGTTAAACTACTATTTTTCAAACACTTGCGCCCTAGACGACAGCACAAGTGTTCGAAACAACATCACAAGTTTAACGAATAGTTATATCCCTGAAAAGCAGATACTGCGTTTTGCGGGCTTTCCCATCAAAAAACCTCCCGGCCGTTTTTCTTTTCCCGGCCGGGAGGTTTAAAAAGACATCCATCATATCAGATCAGAATCTGTTATTTCTTCGCATCCATCATTTCGCGGAATTTCAGAATCACTTCCACACAGCCTTCCACGCCGAGCTTGCCGCAGTCAAGCGTCAGATTATAACTCGTGGAATCTCCCCATTTCTTGCTGGTGTAATAGTTGTAATAGCTTGCACGCTGTTTATCCTGCTTTAAAATCATATCGCGCGCTTTGTTCTCCGTGAGATTTCCGCGCTTGCTCACAAGCTTGATCCGCTTGTCGAGATCCGCGTGAATAAAGATGTTGATACAGTCCGGATTATCCGATAACGCGTAATCCGCACACCGCCCTAAAATCACGCACGGTTCATTGGCAGCGATCTTCTTGATTGTGTCAAACTGTGCCAGAAATACCTTGTGATTCAGCGGCATATCAAGAAACGGCGCTGAACTGTAGCTGTTCATGGAATACGTATCCATCACCAGGGAATACAGAAAACTGTTCGTCGGCTTCTCATCGTGATTCTCAAAGATCTCCTCGCAGAAGCCGCTCTCCTTTGCCGCGTGCTGCAGCAGCTCCTTGTCATACATCTTCACATCCAGCCGCTTCGCCAGTGCTTCCGCGACATCCTTGCCGCCGCTTCCGAATTCCCGTCCTATCGTATAAATCTTATTTCCCATCGTCACCCCGCCTTTCCAAAGTTCTACATCCGTCTGCGATGTCGGGTCAGATGCATATCCCACATCATGATTTTGGATACATCCGTTTCCCCCTGGCACCATTATACTACATTTTCACTCAAAATGAAAGAATTAATTGAAATTTACATATTATTGATGTAAGTCAGCCAATATTTTTATAAAATACGCCGGAAGCGGCGCCGAAACCTCCAGGTATTCCCCGCTGCGCGGGTGGAGAAATCCGATCGTCATGGCGTGAAGCGTCTGTCCCTGCAGCCGGTACGGGCTCTTTCCGTTCGAATACAGGGGATCGCCCAGCAGCGGATGCCCGAGGGAGGCCATGTGAACGCGGATCTGATGCGTGCGGCCGGTTTCCAGCTCAAATTCCATATACGTATAGCGGGAAAAGCGTTCAAGGACGCGGTAATGTGTAATTGCGGGCTTGCCGTTCTTTTCGTTTACCGCCATCTTTTTGCGGTCGACAGGATGGCGTCCGACAGGCGCATTCACCGTCCCCGCGTCCTCCTTTACCACGCCGCAGACAATCCCGCGGTATTTTCTGGTAACGGAATGAACGCGGATCTGCTCTGCGATCTTCACATGGCTCTCGTCATTTTTGCACACAATCAGGGAACCGGTCGTATCCATGTCAATGCGGTGGACGATCCCGGGGCGGATCTCGCCGTTAATCCCGGAAAGACTGTCCCTGCAGTGATACAGCACCGCGTTAACCAGCGTGCCCGATTCATGGCCCGCAGACGGATGCACCACCATCCCCTTCGGCTTGCTGACCACGAGAAGATCCTCGTCCTCGTAGAGGATGTCAAGCGGGATGTCCTCCGGCAGAACGGGCGTGGCCACCGCATCCGGTATCGTTACCGCGATGACATCCTCCTCACTGAGCCGGTAGCTGGGCTTCTGCGGGACGTCGTTTACCGTGACGGCGTTTTCGCGGATCAGCTTTTGAAAAAAAGAGCGGGACAGCCCGGGATCTGATTTCTGAAAAATCAGCCCGAGATACCTGTCAAGCCGCTCTCCCTCATATTCATTTTCCACTTCAAAGGTCTCGTTCCTCATCGGCTTTTTCTCTCTTTCCCGGACGGCAGCACACGCTCAAAGTCCTCCTCGCGATAGTAAAAAAGGCACAGAAGCACCAGCACGGCGGCTGCGACTGACACATAAATATCCGCCACATTAAAAATCGGAAAATCGATCAGGACAAAATAAAAGAAATCAACCACATAGCCGTTTATGATCCGGTCCGTAAAATTCCCGATCGCGCCGGAAAAAAACAGCACGGCAATCACATCCATCCACAGATACCGCCGCTCACAGGGGATTCTCCGGAAATAAAAATACACAATGAGAATCAGAAGCAGGATGGTCATCGGAAGAAACAGCATACGGCCGTTCTGGAGGATTCCGAACGCCGCGCCGCGGTTTTCCAGGTAACGCAGCTCAAAAACGCCCTCCCACAGAACAAACGGCGCCTGATCCTTTAAATGAATCACCGCCAGACGTTTTGTGACGAGATCCAGAAGGATCAGCACGCAGGCACAAAAAAATCCGATGACGCCCTTTCTCCACAATCGTTTTTTCTTTGTCGTCGGATCAGCACACAAACCGGGCTGTCCCTGTTTTTCAGCGGCAGACATAAGCAATCCCTTCCATGATCTGCTCATCCGTCAGGTCGCGGCAGATATACGCGTTCCCGATGGACGCGAGCAGGATAAATTTCACCTGGTTTCCGACCATTTTCTTGTCTGATTTCGTCGCGGCCAGAACATCCGGAACCGACAGGCCGGTAACATGCGATGCAAAGCCAAACGACGAAAAGCAGCGTCTGATCCCGTCAAGCTCCTCTTCTGTCAGGTTTCCCATACGCATCGAGAGATATGCGGCGGCGATCACGCCAAGCCCCACACAGGCTCCGTGCGTCAGGGAAAACCCGGAGAGCTTCTCGACCGCGTGGCCGATCGTGTGGCCGAAATTCAGCAGCGCGCGCTCCCCCTTTTCCTTCGGGTCACGCTCCACAACCCCGCGCTTGATCTGACAGCTACGGTAAATCATCTCCTCCGTCACATCGGGCCTTAGGGCAGGGATCGCATCGCGGTGCTCCGTCAGCCAGCGGTAATATGCCGCATCTTTGATCAGCCCGTGCTTTATGATCTCGCCCATGCCGGAGACCACCTGCTCGGACGGCAGCGTTTTCAGCGTGGAAAGATTCATATAGACAAGCTTCGGCTGGTAAAACGCGCCGACCATATTTTTATACTGTAAAAAATCAACCCCCGTCTTGCCGCCGATACTGCTGTCCACCTGCGACAAAAGCGTTGTCGGCACCTGGATAAAATCAATGCCGCGCAGGTAGGTCGCCGCGGTAAAACCGGTCAGGTCACCGGTCACCCCGCCGCCGAGCGCGACGAGCAGGTCCCTGCGGTCAAAATGATGCCGGATCAGCGTCTCATACAGTCCTTCCACCGTCGCGAGGTTTTTATGCTCCTCCCCCGCTGGAAACGTGTGCACGATCACGGTATTAAAATGTGCTGCCAGCAGGCGCTTTACCTCGTCTGCGTACAGCGGAGCGACATTTGTCTCCGTCACAATACAGACCTTCTGACCGCTCTGATATCCAAGTGCCTGAAGCATTTCGGGCAGCTCTGTAAAATCATGCCGCAGCTCGATCCGGTAATCCGGCGAGCCTTCTGTTGTTACAGTGATTGACTTTGCCATCGTTTTCTCTCCCTGGATTATGATTCATAGACCCCGTATGCAAACCGGATCCGTCCCTTTTTCGTCTCTCCATACTCCCGCAGAAAGACAAAACGTCCGTATCCGCGCACGGAGATTATATCATCCGGATGACAGGACGCCGCCGGATTTTTCACAAGCTTTCCTCCGACAAACACCTTTTCCTGCGAAAACAGCCCGGCAGTCTGACTGCGGGAAAGCTTACAGACACAGGCGATCAGCGCGTCCAGCCGGATGGAGCTGACGACGCCGTCGTGCTCCGTGATCGTCTGCACGGACCGGATCTCATCCGGCGCGCATTCTGAGAGCTCCACCTGTGTGCGGCGGATCCGGCTCAGCTGATCCGTCAGGAATCCGGCCATCCCGCGCTCACAGAGAATAAAATATTCGCCCTCGCCGACAATGATATCGCCGATCCTGCCGCGGTCAACTCCCAGGTTCATCAGCGCGCCGAGAAGATCCCGGTGGCCAAGCGTCTCCGCAAATCTGGGCGAGACGGGCGTAACGCGCAGCGCGGTGATCGGATAATCCGGCGCGGCCTCCTCCCACAAAGAAAGAGCATCAGGAATGAACGCAATCATCTGACGCTCCGCGTATGAAACACCGCCAAAGCACTCTGTCCGCGTCGCGAAAAGCTGCTTCATCTGGTGATAGATATTCTGTTCGTTCAGATTCAGGAAATCGCTGTATAAGACGATTCCCCTGCGGTCCGCCTGCCTGGACAGATCAAGCAGACGCTTCCTGCAGCGTTCCTCTTCGTTCATAATGAAAAATCCGAGTGGATTCCTCTCCCCTGAAAATTATCGACAAGGTTTAAGAAATCTCCTGAAATATCGACAGTTGACGGTGTGATGATAAATATGTAATTCGAGATCTTCTGAAGATTACCGCTGATCGCAAAACACGACCCTGAGGTAAAATCAATGATTCTCTGCGCAATCTCGACATCAAGCCCTTCCACATTCAGCACCACCGTGCGGTTATTCAGCAGCGTCTCGGTGATCTCCCTGGCATCCTCCACGGATGTCGGCTTGATCACGCAAACCTCCATGCCCGGTGACGACTGCTTCTTCGCCGGACGGATCGGCGTCACCTTTGAGGAGGTACGCGCCGTTTTTTCCTTTGCCGGCTCCTCGTAATCATCGTCAAACTCATCCTCGTCTCTGGCCTTTGCTTTGCCCTTGCGCTTTGAGGGCTTTTCCTTTACCGGTTCATCCTCATAATCGTCTTCATAGTCGTCATAGTCTTCATTATAAAAATCGTCGTCGTCATCCGGATTCAGACGCATGATGTTTAAAAACTTATCCAGTACGCTCATCTTTTCTCCTATACTACACAGTCTTATCTGTACCGGACGCTGCATCCCCGGTCCGGTGATAGATACGCTCACCGAAAATCCCGGTGCCGACACGCACCATGGTCGCGCCCTCTTCTATCGCGACCTCATAATCTCCGGTCATACCCATAGACAAAATTTGCATAGATACATTATCTATGTTTTTATTTGCAATGTCAACAGATAATTGCCGGATTTTCCGAAAATACGGGCGGTTTTCCTCCGCATCCGCGACAAATGGCGCCACGGTCATAAGCCCTTTGATCCGCACATTTTCCAGTTTTGCGATCTCCTCCACCAGAAGCATGGCGTCCTCCGCGCTCGTCCCGAACTTTGATTCCTCCCCGGCGATATTGACCTCGACAAGAATCGGTATGATCCGTCCGCGCTTCTTTGCCTGAATGTTGATCTCCTCCGCGAGCCGGTAGGTATCCACCGAATGGATGAGTGAAACCTGATCGATGATCTGCCGCACCTTATTCCGCTGCAGATGCCCGATCATATGCCATCTGATCTCTCCCGGCATCTGTTCCATTTTGGTCACCAGCTCCTGCACCTTATTCTCACCGAAATCCCGCACGCCCTCCGCATAGGCTTCCCGCAGCAGCTCAATGGGCTTCGTCTTGCTCACGGCGATTAACGTCACCTCGTCCCGGGATCTTCCCGCGCGGCGGCACGCCTCCTCCACACGCTGCTCCACATTTTTTAAATCATCTTTTAACATTTTGACTCCTCCCCTTTTCTTCCCTGTTCTTCATATCCGCTTATTGTATCAGATCATGCTCCTTTATCTTGCTTCCGTCGAGCGCAATATGGTCGTACAGCGCGATCCCATAGGATGTTCCGGTCTTTACGATCGTATACTCCTCATTCTGATAGAGAATGTCGATCTGCTTGAACACAGCGTACCCTTTGTTGATATTGTAGACGCCCTGCAGGCTCGAGGTCCTCGTGCCGATCCGGTAGCTTGTGGACGAATCCGGCATGATCACGACATCGTCCGCAGACACCTGCTCGCTGTCAATATAATAATGGCTCTCCGTCTGGTAATAGATTTCCGGTGAGATAAACTCCGTCTCAGAGGAACCGTCCTCCTTCATCCGGCGTACCAGAAGTCCCTCCCTGTCCGAATCGCCGCCCTTCATAAAATACTCGATCGGAACCGTAAAAAATTCCTTCCTGGTAATCGCGGAATTCGGGATTTTAAGCCCGGTCTCCTCGGCGAGCAGAAGCTCCACCTCGATATAGCGGTCCTTCACGTACCGGATCATGGAGTTCTGCAGATTTAAGACGAGGTAATACTGATCCTCCCTCCTGGCCATCGTATAATTCACATAGAGCTTCTTGTCGTCCTTTACAAACCGGATCCGGATCCCGCTGCCTCCCGCGAGCTCGTCCGCAAGCTCCTGTCCCACCGGAATCACAATATTCCAGTATTCGCTCGTCACCAGCTTATAGATCGGATCACCAGCGTTTACATTCTGGAGATTCTGGCTGCTGTTCCGCCCATAGGCGGCCTCGTCAAACATGTCCGGCGTAAACGTGTCGACGGTAACGCCCTCGTAGCCGTCCGTGTAATAGACGACAATCCCGGGCCGTTCCGCATTGACCGGGTGAAACGTATTGCCGGCCTGCGCACCCGACGCGTAATCCGAAATGCTCTGTAATGCCTTTAAGCTCAGCAGCTCGTTGAGCGAGGATCCAAGCCCGTCCTTAAAGGAATATACGTGATAAAAATCCTGACTGTCATAGGAAGCCTGAAATCCGTAGATATCCTCCTCGAGTTCCGAGAGATCCGACCGGTCGAGCGTCGCGATATCCGATCTCGCATCGTTGATCATCTTTGAGATATCGCCGTTCTCATCCACCGAACACACCAGGTTGCCGTAGCCGACGCGCGAAGACTCCCTGACGTAGTAGTTGAGCGCGCCCGTATAGCCGGACTGGTACACCTGCTCCTCACGCAGAACAAGCCCGCGGTAAATGTTATTCTCCGCCATGGTTCCCTGTACCACCTCATAGGGCGAGACATGTGTCGTGGTGAAATAAGAATACGCATTATATACCAGGTAAATAAAAATAATCAGAAAAAGAACAACGCCGATATTCAGACTGAACGGTCTTTTGTAGGTTACAACTTTTTTATTTTTTGCCAAAAACCCATCCACCCTTCTAATGTTCCATCGTGATTCATACAGCAGTACCATTTTAGCATTTTATGAAAGGAAAAACAACTTTGAGCGTGCATAAAAAATGAAAACTGACAGAAACTAAAGAAAAAAGGAGGCATCATATGAAAACAAACTGGCTTGATTATACGTTACTTACACTGGTGATTATCGGTGCGGTCAACTGGGGCCTGATCGGATTCTTCCGTTTTGACCTGGTTGCGTTCGTGTTCGGAGACATGACCTGGTTCTCGCGCATCGTCTATGCAGTCGTCGGGATCGGCGGGCTCTATCTCTTAAGCTTATTCGGACGGATCCGCTCGGTCGGCGAATGACCCTTTTCTGCCGTCAGCGGGCGTCGCATTTCGCGACGCCCGCTGACGAAAAACACACATATGAAGGCCCTGAAAAAGGACTACAGGGAAATGACAATCTTCGCTTTTGCACAGTCAGGAAGCTCAGACTCGTTCCTGGATACACTTAAGATGAACTTTACATTATACTTTTCACTGATAACGTCAAGCTTCTGAATCGCATGGCAGATCTCCTCATCCGTCTCAATCGCCGCGATGGTCAGAAAGCTGTCAAGGTACATCTCCTCCAGATCATTATCCTGTGATACGATCCCGCAGATAAAACCGAGGAATTCGTCACAGTCGTCTAACGGATAATCCGCCACATTAATCAGACGAATACGGTTGTGCAGCTCATACATATGCTTCTGGCTCTTGTCAAGATATACAATGTTCCCCGACGCAGACGCCACCGCTGCATTCACCCTGCCGAGCAGTTCCTTCGTCTTTCCTTTTCCTTTTTCCCCTGAAATAATCTCTATCATGTCATTTCCTCCTGATAAACTGTTTCAAACCTGATAAAACAGTTGATTTGATATCTCTAGTATAATATAAACAGACACAAAATACAACCTGTTTCTCACTTCATACAGAACTTCATACCACGCCGGCAAATCCCTCCAGAATCTGGTTCATGAGAAGATACAGATCCGATCTGCCGTCGGCCTTAAAAATAATCGATATGATCGCTTCCCCGGACGAATTAAAGGAACACAGCGCAAGACAGTAGCCCGCGGCATTCGTCGTACCGGTCTTGCCGCCCACCACAGAAATCCCCTCCGGCGCTTTGCTCTCACCGGTCAGGTACAGATTCGTGCTCTTCCAGGTCTGCGAGGCATCCTCCCCCGCCGCGTTTTTATAGTTCACATCATAGGAATTCGTCTGAAGAATGCCCATAAACGTGTCATTTTCGAGCGCTTTTGCAAAAATCAGATACATATCATAGACAGTGGTATAATGATTGTCGTCCGGAAGCCCGTTCGGATTCACAAAATGCGAATGGGTCGCCCCCATGGCGTGCGCCTCCTGATTCATCAGCTCCGCAAAGGCAGCCTCGTCCCCGGAGATGTATTCCGCAAGCGCAATCGCGGCGTCGTTTCCGCTGCGTATCATCATCCCATAGAGCAGGTCGCGCACGCGCATCACATCCCCCGCCTTCAGATTGCACACCGAGGAATCGCTCGCCTGATCGGCCGCATGCTCGCTGACCGTCACAAACGCGTCCAAATCACTGCAGTACTTTAAGACGAGATACGCCGTCAGAATCTTCGTCGTGCTCGCCGGATACATCCTCTGATACAGATTCTTTGCATAGATGACATTGCCCGTTGACAGGTTAAAGGCGCCTGCCGCTCCCGCCACCTGGGCATCCGTGACGTCCGTCCCGATGGAGACGTCCTCCGAGACGCACAGTCCTCCGGAAAAATACGGAATATCCGCGCTTTGTCCTGCTCCCGCAGTGCCGAAATGATCCGCAAGCTCGTACGCATCATACGCGTCCGCAAGCTCCGGAACCTGTTTTCCGCAGCCCGCAAAACACAAAAGCGCCGACACAAGAATCAGTGAAACAACTTTACTTATACATCTCACGCCACTCTAAATCTCCTCTGTCCAGTGATTTGATCAGTAACTCCGCCGTTGCGAGATTGGTCGCCAGCGGGATGTTATGCGTGTCGCAGATGCGCACGACATTGTTGACGTCCGGTTCATGCGATTTCGGCGTCAGCGGATCCCGCAGGAAAATCACAAGATCAATATCGTTATGTTCAATCTGTGCTCCAAGCTGCTGAGCTCCCCCCAGATGCCCCGCAAGATACTTGTGAATGCTTAAATTTGTCACTTCCTCAATCAGTCTTCCTGTCGTCCCTGTTGCAAACAGATCATTTTTGCATAGGATCCCCCGGTACGCAATGCAAAAATTCTGCATCAGCTTTTTCTTCGAGTCATGTGCGATTAGTCCAATGTTCATGCTAGTACCCCCCTGTTAGTATTTTTTCGGCTGCAGACCGACATTTAACACCAGTCCGATACCGATATATAAGGACCATAGTGAAGTGAGACCGTAACTTACAAACGGAAGCGTCACGCCGGTGTTCGGCATCAGGCCGCTGGCAACGCCGATATTGACAATACTCTGAAAACCGATTAAAGCGGCCATTCCGCTGCAGATAAGCTTTCCGGCAGTGTCTTTTGCTTTTCCTGCAATAAATATACACTCAATTGTGATGAAAAGCAAGAGAATTATGATAATTGTGGTTCCGATAAAGCCAAGTTCTTCCCCTGCGACCGCAAAAATGAAGTCATTCTGCGGCTCTAAGATAAATCTGCCGTTTTTTACGGAGATCGGCGAATCATTTCCGAGTCCCTTCCCCCAAAGCTGCCCGGAGCCGATCGCCATAATCGAGTTCTGCTGCTGGTATGCGAGATCCGGATATTCATCCGGATAAAGCCAGGCCAGTATACGGCCCAGCTGGTACCGGTGGATAAACGGGATCATATCCTGCATGATCAGCGTGATTAAAATCAGGCATCCCGGGATGCCGGTAATCAGCACCCCGATCACCAGCTTGTGATTGATGCCCGCCACGTACACAATCGCCGCAAACACGATCGCCAGGATGATGGTCGTGGACAGGTTCGGCTGCAGGATGATCAGCACGAGCTGGACGCCAATCAGAAGAATCGCGGGAACCATCACCTTAAGCGTGTTGATTTTTTCCTCGAACTTCATGAAATACCAGGCAAAAAACAAAATCATCAGTATTTTGACCAGCTCCGAGGGCTGAAAGCGGAACCCGCCGATCTCAAACCAGCGCTGCGCTCCCTTGCTGTCCTTCCCCGCGACCAGCACAAGGCCGAGCAGCGCGGTGGAAAACAGATAGATCAGCAGGGAAAATTTTAAAATAAAGCTGTAATCGATCAGCGAGACGATCAGCATGATCACAAGCCCGGAGACCATTCCGAAGAGCTGCTTCTTCTGATCCCCCGGACTTGCACTTCCCACTAAGAGTACACCTCCTGTGCTTAAGGTCATGACAAGCATCACCAGTATGAACCTGTAATTCTTTAGTTTGTATTGTTTTAGCATAGCAACGGTTAACTCCTATTGGACGGATAATCCTTTAAGACGATTCTGATCTCGACATTCTCTGGCTCGATATCGACATATTTGGTAATCACAGAGCCGATCTCCTGCCGGATCAGGTTTAAGGTATCGTCGTCTAACTGTCTTTTCTGCGCGTCAATCATCAGCTTTAAGCGCTCTTTTGCAATGCCGCCCGAAGCCTCCGCGGCACGGGACTGCTTTTCCTGGAAACGTCTTTTTGTCCTGTGGCACATATCACACCAGCTTTCTGGCGCTGTTCCCGAAAAGGATTCGGGAGAACAGAGTTCTGCGCCGTATATAGTCCGGAATCGCAAGCTCCTCACCGGCCAGCCGTCTGGCAACATTCTGATAGCACATCTCCGAGGCGGAGTGACGGCCCATCACGGGCTCCCCGTGGTTCTGGCTGATGATAATCTCCTCGTCCTCTAAGATCACACCGAGCAGCTTCGCATCCAGAAGTTCACAGATATCCGGAAGATCGAGCATGTTGCCCTCTCTTACCATACTTTTGCGGAAGCAGTTCACAAGAAGGCTGACCTCCTGCGTCTTCCGCGGTTCCTGCTTTGCCCTCCGGCTTAACAGCTGCAGGACACAGTCCGCGTCATGGATCGATGCAATCTGCGGCGTCGTGACCACCACAACATGATCCGCGTCAAATGTCGCGAGATGGAACCCCTCGTCAATTCCCGCCGGACTGTCGATCAGTATGTAATCGAATTCCTGCTTTAAGCTGTCGAGAAGAGACTTCATCTGCGCTTCGCTCAGGCTGTTTTTCGCGTCGACCGAACACGAGGACGGAATGATCCACAGATTCGGATAACGTCTGTCCCGGATCAGCGCCTGTTTCACGCGGCACCTCCCGGTCAGTACATCGACCAGATTGTACAGAATCCGGTTTTCAAGTCCCATTACCACATCAAGGTTCCTTAAGCCGATATCGGTATCTACCAATACCACCTTTTTCTCTAACAGTGAAAGTCCTACGCCGACGTTTGCCGTTGTGGTTGTCTTGCCAACGCCGCCTTTTCCTGAGGTAAAAGTGATGACTTCACCCATTGCGGAAGACCTCCTGTCTTAAAATATGGTTCAGGCCCGATAAAGCGGCCTGATATGAATAACACCTTCGCCGGCCTCTGCTATCTTTGCCAGCGGGGTCTTATTTCTCGAAGAAAACAAGGAATTCTTTTCCTTTTTTGCCGGGGATCCGTAGATCCCGGCGATATTATAGTGCTCCGGCTGAAACGCAAGCGCCGCGATAAAGGAATCCGGCGTCCCGTCCATCCCGGCAAACGCGCTGCCGAGGAGGGATCCTAAGACCACGATGCTCGATTTTGACACGACGCGCGCGCCCTTTGGGACGTCGCCGACAATCACGATACTCTCGTCCGTCTCGACCTGCTCGCCCGGTTTTAAGCTGCCGCAGTAAAACGCGCCGGCCATCCGCCTCGGCGCAGCCGGTTCGCCGGCCGCCTGCCGTTCGCGCGCTCTCTGCTCTTCTGCCGCCTTCTGCTTTTGTGTGATCACGGCGTCGCGGATCTCGTCATTTTCAAGAATGCACAAAATCTTTACCGTGGTGTCTGTCATGATGGTATCGACAATCCGGCATTTTTCCTCCTCCGAGAGCTCCCGCCCCTCAAAGGAGATGGCAAAGGATGAATTTGCAAAAAAACGCTCGGATTCATGGAATTTCCCGATGATTTCATCCATCAGGGAATCAAACGGGAGCGCGGGATTTAAAATCAGCGTAATCCCGTATTTACTGCTCTTTATGATAACTGGCTGTTTCATGTTTCACCTCGGATTTTAATCATTAAACGCGTTTGAGGAAGAATCCACATCCTCCGCCTGGCCGTTTAAGAGCGCGTCCGCTTCCTCCACCTTAAAATAATAGGCGAATACATTGCGCGAGAGCTCCGCGGCATTGTGCGAGGTGTATCCAAACGCGATTCTGGTGGCAATGGAGATCTCCGGATCCTCGTAGGGCGCATAGCCGACAAAAAGCGCGTGGTTCGGCCGTTTCGGATTCTCCTGCGCCGTTCCGGTCTTTCCGGCCGCAGTGACCGGGAAATCCTTAAATTCGCGTGCGTTCTCCACCACCATCCGCATGCCGGAATGGATGGCTGTCCAGCCGGCGGGATCCAGCGCGTCCACGGTATTGCGGATTTCCGGTTCATAGGTCATTAAGACATTGCCGTCCGCATCCTCCACACGGTTTAACAGCGTATAGCGGTATACATTTCCGCTGTTGGCAACCGCCGTCACATAGCGCGCCAGCTGTACGGTCGTGTAGTTGTTATTACTCTGCCCGATCGCGGCCATGACAGGGAAGTCGTCGGCGATCCGCGGGCTGTTCTCCACGATCTCGATCCCGGTCGTCTCGTCAAACCCGAACATGGACGCATATTTCTGCAGCACGCTGGTTCCAAGCTCCGCGTTGTAGCTGGTGCTGTAATTGCCGGTGCTCATGCGGAAGCCTGTCTCATAAAAATAATAGTTGCACGAATCGCGCAGCGCCTCCGATACATTGATCTCCCCGTGCGAGGAAGGATAAATCCAGCACTTGGGCTTATTGCTGATATTCTCATATTCGCCGAGGTCGCGGATCCGCTCCCCGATCGTGATATACCCCTCCGAAAGCCCCGCGGTGGCCACCACCATCTTGTAGGTGGATCCAGGCGCGGTGCTCTGCTGCGTCGCATAATTGTACTGCGGCAGGGATTTGTCATTCTGCAGGCTTTCAAAGTACGCAGCGTCCACCGTATTGGCGAGACGGTTGCCGTCATATCCCGGATAGCTCACCAGCGCGAGCACTTCCCCGGTCCGCACGTCCGTCACCACACAGGAACCGGCGCACGGGTCCAACGCGAGCTGAGCCGGCGTGATGTCCAGATTTTTGATCCGCTCCTTTAAAAAGGCGGCAGCGGAAACCGATCCGCTCTCTAACCCGGCGATCGCCTCGTCGTCGTAGGCGAGGATCCCCTGGTCAAACAGGATCAGGCAGAGCTGCCTGCCGGAAACCGCCTCCCCCTTGATCAGGTACTCATAGATCAGCTTGGAAAAGTCCCTCTCGTAAAAGATCTCCTCCAGAATATGTGTACAGAGCGCGTCGTAGATCTCTGTGGAATCCGCATATTTTTCGTCCACCGAAAACCGTGTGATATCAATCCAGTTTCTGGCAATCGCGTGATTTAAGTATTCCTGCGGGCTGATGTCCCCGTCCCGCCACTTCTGGAAGACCTCGTCCGAGGTATCGATGCTGCTCTCGACCAGAATACTGGTCTTTTTCAGCCGGTCAATGATATAATTAAAATAATCCTGATCCTCATCGCCAAGCTCGTGAAAGCTGGTCGCTCCCGGCCCGTTTAACTCCCCGTTCAGCCGGCTTTTTACCGTGTCCTGCCGCGCGGAAAAGATATCGAGCACCGCCCGCTCCGCAGGGGAGGCGTCCGTATCCTCGAATTTCTCAAAATCGATCACATTGTTATAGATCAGGGCATAGTAGACATCTGTAATCGGAATCGGGATATCCGACGCGCTGTTGTCGATATTGGCGTAGACGATCCCCGCAATCTCCTGCTCGAGCAGGTTGTACACCGCGATCTGCAGATCGCGGTCAAGGGAGATGTAGACGTTGTCGCCGCTGGAGGGCTCCTCGTAATCGATCACCTGGAGCACCCTGCCCATATGGTCGACGTAAAGCTTCTCATAGCCTCTCGTCCCCTTTAAGACGGAATCCATATACTGCTCGATCCCGCCCTTTCCGATCACGTCGTTTAGCGTATAGCTGTCATCCTCCTCCGAGAGCTTCGCGTACTCCTCCGAGGAGATCTTGCCGGTGTAGCCGAGGATCGAGGAAAAATAGATGCTGTCATTGTACCTGCGGATCGTGTCATCCACCACCTCGACCCCCGGAAGATCCTTCGTGTGCTCACTGATATAGACCACGGACTCTTCCGAGACATTTGTCGCGATCGTTGTCACAATATAGCGCTGAAACGCATTCTGCGACATGGAAAAACGCACGATGGCAATCTGGTAGGCCATGCGCTGATCATATTCCTCGCTGATATCATAACGGTTTTTCTGCAGGTACTCCATCACCTGCTGTTCTGTCGCCTCCGCGGGATTGTAGCCGAGCTTTTCGTCGTATTTCAGATCGTCGTAGGAATTCTCCCCGTACACATCGGCGATAAAACGCTTCCTTGAAGTCCCCGTCACGTTGTACGAATAGGTTCCGTTCGCGTCAAGATTGATCCGGAACTCATTTAAGATGGAATCCCCGTTCTGCTCAAGCGCGGTGATGATCTGCGCGATCTCGGCGTTGAGCGCCTTATTCTTCGCAGCGTCCGAGCTGTAGACGCCGCTGTCCTCAATCGTGACCGAATAGGCGAGCTCGTTATAGGCGAGCAGCTTCCCGTTACGGTCGTAGATATTGCCGCGGGTACCGCTAAGGGTTCTCTCCTTTATGATTTTTAAGGTATAGTTATCCTGATACTGCGCGCCGCTCACCACCTGCAGATAAAACATGCGCCACAGCAGGATGGAAAACAGCGTAATCATGACAAATGATGCGATCACAAGCCGCGATTTAAAAAAAGACCGCAGCGCGTCTTTTATCGTCTCAAACAAACTTACCAGCACTCCTTTTCTCAATCAGCTCCAGCCGCTCGTTGATCTTTAAGATCAGCGGATACAGTAAGATCGTCACAACCATGGTGTACACCAGCTCCGGCAGCATGATATGCATAAAATAATACTGGATCTGGAAGCGGCTGCGGAACAGAAACAAAAGCACATAAATACAGAAATTACAGCCGAGGCTGCTTCCCGCAATCAGAAGCAGAGGCAGCTTTAAGTCCTCCGGATAAAACAATTTGCGGAAAAATCCGTTCAGATATCCGATGTACATATAAATCATGGCATAAAAGCCCGGCAGTCCCCCGCCAAAAATATCGAGGAGCAGACCGCAGAAAAAACCGACAAACAGCCCTTCCTTCTTTCCCCGCATAAAGCCGAACGCCGACACCACGATAATCAGCAGATTCGGCGAAATCGAGGCAAAGGAAAGCGTCTGAAACAGCGTAACCTGAAGCAGAAAACAAATTGTAACAATGATAAATATGGTAATTTTTCTTCTCATAACCTTAGTGCCGGCACACTACTCCTCCACTACCTGCTTCTTCTCTAAAATCACCAGGACCTCCTCAATGTGCTCAAAGTCGACCGCAGGCGTGATCGTCCCCGATTTGGTCAGATGGTTCGAATCATTCCTGATACTGCTGATGTATCCGATTAGAATCCCCTGCTGGTAACGGTCGGAAATATGGGAGGTCACGACCGGGTCGCCGACCGCCACCTCGTCCTCCGCGTCCCGCAGGTTGGAAAACCGGATCACCATATCCTCGTTCATCGTCTGTAAGCTGCCGCTCACAATCAGATTGTCCGAGGTTGTCGAAACCGTGCCGCCCACCTGGGTGTTGTCGTTGATGATCGCCGTCACGGTCGCGTAATTCGGGCCGACCGACGTCACGATCCCGACCAGGCCGCTCCCGGCGATGACATTCATATCCACGTCGATCCCGTCGTTTGAGCCCTTGTTGATCGTAAAGCTGTTAAACCAGTTGTTCCCGTTCGTGCCGATCACATTCGCCGCCACCTTTTCATAGCTCGGGTACTTCTGATCCAGCGCAAGAAGCTCTCTTAAATTTTCCAGCTCATACTGCTCCAGATGGATGGTGTTTAACTCCACCGTGAGCTCATCCACCTGGCGTTTTAATTCCTCGTTCTCCGCCATTACCTCGCTTAAGCTTTTCAGATTGTCCGCTTTTTCCGTGACAAATCTCCCCACTGTATTGATCCCGCGCTGCATCGGGATAAAGACATATCCCGCCACGGTCTGTAAGGGACCTCCCGAAATCCCCATGGTAAAGAAGGTCATCATCGCCACCAGACAGACGCCGGTCATGATCAGCAGGATGTATTTCGGCGGCAGAGCAAACTTTGATTTACGTTTCATATTCCTCCGTCAGATCAGAATCTTACTTTTCATGCTAAATGCCAGATGACGGAACTTGCTGTCGGACACGATCTTGATCAGACCGCGCACCACGCACTCCTCCGGCTCGTCGCAGGTGTTGATGCCGATGCCGGTGATCTGGCCGAACAGCTCGTCCAGCTTATGGATCCGCGAGCTTCCCCCGGTGATATAGATGCCGGAATGGATGATGTCGCGGGCCAGCTCGGGCGGCGTCTTCTCCAGGATCATCTTGATGGAGTTGCAGATCGTATTGAGGTTGTCCTTGATCGCGTCGTAGACCACCGCGCCGGAGAGCTCCATCTCAATGGGCAGGCCGCTGACAACGTCCCTCCCCACCACAGTCATGGTCTCGAGATTGCCCGGCACGCCGGATCCCAGCTCCTCCTTCATGCTCTGCGCGGTCTTCTGCCCGATCACAAGGTTGTACTTGCGCTTGACATGCGTGATGATCGACTCGTCGATCCGGTTCCCGCCGGAGTGCAGAAGGTCGCTTAAGACGAGCCCGCCAAGGGAGATCACCGAGATCTCCGTGGTATCCGCGCCGATGTCCACGATCATGATGCCCGTCGGCTGATTGACGTCGAGCCCCAGGCCCACGGCGTCCGCGATCGGTTTCTCGCAGAGCAGCACGTTTTTCGGCTTGATCTTACTTTTGTAGAACATATCAAAAAACGCCTTTTTCTCCACCTCCGTGATATCGGTCGGAACCGCGACGATAAACTCCGCGCCGCGCAGCTTTCCTTTTGTATTCCGCTCCAGGAAGATCTGGAGCATCGACTGGAGATTGTTAAAGTCCGCGATCACGCCGCCCACGACCGGAAACGTCACCTGGATGGCCTCAGGAGCCTTCTCATACATGGCGTACGCATGATCTCCGTAAGCGTAGATCTGATCCTTATTCACCAGTGCGATCGTGTTCTTTTCGTTTAAAATCTTATTGGTCGCCTTACAGTAAACCTTCATATTGCAGGTGCCAAGGTCAATTCCGTAAACGTTATTCGTCATTGTTCTCTCCCCTGTACAGAATTCTTTTGCATTCCATGTAGCTGTAGTAGGACTGATCACCCAGAATGATGTGATCCACCAGCGGGATGCCCAGCATGCGGCCGCTTACCGCCACCTTCTCTGTCACGGCGTCATCCTCCGCGGACGGTCTGGCAATGCCGCTCGGATGATTGTGCAGCAGAACCAGCTGGACTGCGCTGTGCTGTAATGCCGCGAGAAAGATCTCGCGTACCGGTACGCCCGTCACGGTCGCGCTCCCGACCGATAAGATCTCGTCCGCCAGAAGCCTGCATTTTGCATCAAAAAACAGAACCAGAAGCTGCTCCTGCCGCTCATGGCGCAGGCGTTCCATGTAGCAGGCTGCGATGGACGGCGGATTGTTTAACATAAGCTTCCTGCGATAGCGCGTCTCCGATATCCGTTTCGACAGCTCTGCGATACATTTCAGCTGAATGGCTTTGACCTGGCCGATCCCGCAGATCTTTTGCATCTCCTCAAAGGGAATCTCATAGAGATTCAGAAGGTTCTGGTTCCCCTTGCTTAAGAATTCCTGTGATACTTCGATGGATTTTCTTCCATGTGTCCCGGAACGGATGATGACGGCCAGAAGCTCAGCATCGCTTAACGATCCGGGGCCGGATTTCAGAAACTTCTCATAGGGTTTCTCGGAATCCGGCAGTTCTTTTACGGTTGTAAATTTCTCATTCATACTGTCTTAACTCTCTCCCGAAAGACAGCTGAATCTATTTTATCATATCACGCCGTGCGGCACAAGATTTCGTTCCTTAAGTTTTTGTAAAGTTTTCAGAATCCCGGTTTTGGCGTGATACCAGGTCAGTCCGCCCTGAAAATAGACGGCATACGGCGGCTTTACGGGCCCGTCCGCGGAGAGCTCGATCGAGGAGCCCTGCACAAACGCGCCCGCCGCCATGATCACATCGCTGTCATAGCCCGGCATCGCCCACGGCTCCGGCGTCACGTAGCTGTCCACCGGCGCGGCCGCCTGGATCCCCTCGCAGAACGCGATCAGCGCCTCCGGCTTGTGGAAGGAAATCGCCTGAATGATGTCGTGGCGGCTCTCCGATCCGTCCGGTATCACGTCGAATCCAAGCTTTTCATAGATGTTTGCCGCAAAAATCGCTCCCTTTAACGCGCCTGCCGTCACGACCGGCGCAAGGAACAGTCCCTGGTAAAAGGACTGGAGGATCCCTAAGGACGCGCCGACCTCCTTCCCGAGTCCCGGGGAGGTCAGACGGTACGCGGCGTTTTCCACGCACTCTGATGTTCCGACGAGATAGCCGCCCACCGGCGCAAGGCCGCCGCCCGGGTTTTTGATCAGGGAGCCTACGATTAAGTCCGCGCCGACCTCGAGCGGCTCCCGCTCCTCCACGAATTCGCCGTAGCAGTTGTCCACCATGCAGATGATGTCCGGGCGGATGCTTTTGATAAACGCCACGAGCTCCCCGATCCGCGCCACCGAGAGGGTCCGGCGCGGCGCATAGCCCTTCGAGCGCTGGATCGTGACCATCCTCGTGCGCGGGCCAATGGCGTTTCGGATACCTTCGTAGTCGAATTCCCCGTCGGGCAGCAGGTCGACCTGCCGGTAGGTGACGCCGTACTCCGCGAGGGATCCCTTTGACGGGCGGATGCCGATCACCTCCTCCAAGGTGTCATAGGGCTTTCCCACCGGCGAGAGCAGCTCGTCCCCTGGCCGCAGGTTCGACATCAGCGCAAGCGCGAGCGCGTGCGTGCCGCAGGTGATCTGCGGGCGCACCAGGGCGTCCTCCCCCTTAAAACAGGTGGCGTACACCTTCTCTAAGGTTTCCCGGCCCAGGTCATTGTAGCCATAGCCCGAGGTCGCGTTGAAGCACTCCGCGCTGACCCGGTTCTCCTGCATGGCCTGTAAGACCTTTAACTGATTGTACTCGGCTGTGGCATCGATGGCGGAAAACCGCTCTTTTAAGGAGGCCTCGACGGCTTCGCCGAAGGCGTATACCTCCCGGGAGATGCCCAGTTTTTCATATTGTTCCACTAATAACTGATTCATATTACTCCGTTTCAATATTCTTTTTATCAGCAGGAATAAGAGAATGTTCAAAACATTCTAACAATTGAGAAACAAAATTAATCTGTTCACAAACCTCTTCACCCGAAACGATATAAAAATCATCGTAATCGCTTTTTTCCCTTTTCTGTTGTAACCTTCCCAGATTTCGGCCAAATAACTTATCAATCTTTCCAGTTGCCACATAGGTTTTATTGAAGTATGAAATTACATCTTTATGTCGTTTAAAATCAATTTCTTCCAGCGCCAAAACAGCTTTTATACCATAAAATGCAGCATAATAGGAGCGGTTCATAGCATCTCTGTAATGTTTATTCTGATAACATTCTTTTGCAACCAGTAACGTTTCCTGTGCGAGGTTCATTCGGTATCTGCACAATTCGTTTTTTTTATGATCCATCAATCACAATCCCTTCTTTCTGAATATTCGTATAAAAGGGCAGTGTTCCAAGCCAGTATTCATACTGCTCCATATTTTTTATAATCACACTGATTTCAATCCCATAATTCATCAGAATATCATAGGCTGCATCATAAATCGAATTCTCTTTTTGCCTGATATCTGTATCAGACAATCTGGTTAAAATCATAATGTCTACATCGGAACCCTCATGATAATCTCCCCGTGCATAAGATCCATAGACAATTGTTTTTACATGTGTCGAACCCAAAATCGCATGTATCTGTGAAACAAATATCTGCAGGATATCCTGGATTTTTTCCATTCGCAATTCCTCCCTGATCTATCAGTTTTCTGTCATCTTCTGTAAATCCTGGCAAAACCTTTCATAATCGAATTTTCCCCTGGTTCTGACTTTCTTCACAGCTTCCAGTATCGTATTTTTCATGATGGCAGTTTTTTCTTTGCTGTCCGCATTATAATATTCGTCAAAATCCATTCTGATATCGATACAGGCACAGCGTGCATTTCCGATAAACCTGACCTTTTCTTTCCACTTCCCCTGATGATATAAATCCTTAGGAGCACATTGAGGACATATACCAATTATGT
This sequence comes from uncultured Roseburia sp., assembly GCA_947642555.1. Taxonomy (GTDB): domain Bacteria; phylum Bacillota; class Clostridia; order Lachnospirales; family Lachnospiraceae; genus Roseburia. Next base: position 43,209 of record CANRSX010000035.1, read on the forward strand.
TTAAAATCTCACTGTATTCCTTATCTTTAAAGTATTCATAACACGTTTGGCAATAGCGATATACACTTTCATTTATGCCATATTGCTGAGTAAAATAAGCAGGAGAATTAATGTTTAGTTCCAAACGTTATCACCTCAGATTCCACTTTATAAATAATTCCAAAAAGATAGTATTTTTTCACAACATGCTTCTGGCGATAATTCACAGGTGTCCAGGCACAGATCGTATCCATCTTTCGGATAAAGATATTCCAAAGAAGCTTTTGCCGACCCTGCATGCCTGTCCCCGCGCAGCTTTTCCCTTTTTTCCAGTTCTTCTGGCGGGCATGTAATCTGAACCCGAATCAGATCATAACCACGCAGCCCCCGGATCAGCTGCTCATAAATGCGCTCGCTTGTAATCGCATGATCAATGATCACACCCTGACCGGCATTTAAAAGACTGGATACCCGCCAGGTAAGTTCAGGAGATATTTCAAACACATCATCCTCATAAATCGGCTCTTCGGCTGTCATTGTTAAAAAATCATCAATCGAAACAATAGCGTATTCTTCGTTTCGCCTGTCTTTCAGCGCGGCCTGCAGCGCCTTTGCCAGGGTGGATTTTCCGCTGCTGGATGCACCGTTTAATAAAATTGCTTTTAATGATGATACCTGTTTCCCAAAATCATACAATTCATCCGGACAGATGTCCTGTCCGTCAGGCCATACAACGGTGTATCCGTCTGTCGTGACCCGTTTAAAATATTCGTAAAGACGCAGTTTCCCGTACCATTCGCCTTTTATATATGGTTCGACGTCAAAATATTTTTTTTCGCCGTTATCAAATGTGATCAGTAACTGATATGCACAGACGGCTTCTGCAGAAATCGCAGTGGGTCGTAGTTTCATAAATTCCTCCAAAGTCTTTAACGCAGTGGATCTGTCTTAACTTCCTTTTAAACCGCTGCATTTCATAATCACAGCCATCATATTAGCAAAGATCACCCGGAAAATCAATCCGAAACCGTGTGAATTTCCCGCATCATCATATACTCATTCAGAAGCGTGCCGTCCTTTAAACGGATCGCATTCGGACGGACGCCGGTAATCCGGAATCCCATCTTCTCATACAGATTCCTTGCCCTGGTATTTCCCTCCACAAAATCCAGCTCCAGCTGCATCACGCCCGCTCTGTTTTCTGCCAGGCGGATCAGCTCCTGAAACATCCTTGTTCCGATCCCCTGATTCCAGAATGCACGGAGTATGGCAATATCCACAACGGCTCTGTGCTGTGTTTTGATCCCTTTGAAAAAACTGATCCCGCACATCCCGACCACTTTGTCCTCCACGATGCACACGATCATCGCCTCGTCGGGGGATGCGTTCTTCTGCTCAAATAGCAGTTTCTCGCTTTCCGCCGTGTATTTCCCGCATTCTTCCGGGTAGCGCAGAATAAATTCCGTTTCTCCCGCGGAAACATACAGGTAATCCAAAGCACTTTTTACATCTTCTTCCTTCGGACTGCGCAGCAATGCCCTTCGGCCATCCTTCAGCGCAAACCATATCTCTTCCATCCTCATAATGTCCGTTTCCTTTTCACCTGCAATGATCCCGTTGTTTTCACACGTTTTCAGACATTTGTCTCCCACTCCCCAGCTTTTTCATCATCCAGTACGCATCGGCAAAGGAGCCGTCCGCATACTTCATATTGTCGTGAAAGGTTCCGTATCTTTGAAATCCAAGCTTCTCATACAGCGCGATCGCGGGCTTATTGCCGGCAATTACCTCCAGCTTTGCCTGTTCGTAACCCAGCTTTTCCGCCACATCCAACACCGTCTTTAGCATTGCTCCGCCGATTCCCAGGCCGCAGTATTCCTGATATAAGGCAATCGCGAACTTTCCGCAGCGGTGATCTTCGGATAACGGAGCAGATCACCGGCGTCGTGCTCACTGGCGCTTCTTAAAATGATCTCTCTTCCCTTTTTATCCTTTATGGTAACGGGGCTGATGTGCATGACTGTCTCCCTCCTTCCTGCCGTAAAAAATATGGGTGAATCAGAAGAGTGGTACAAAATGACAGCCGTTCAGGATCCGTTTCAAAAACAGGTCTGGGAGAACCGTTTCGTTCCAATGCATTCAAAATCTTTCTAAAACCGGTATTCCGCCCCTCTGTCAGATGCATTTCCTTTAAAAATTCACCAATGCGACGGTTACGATATCGTCTGTTAAATACACGATAAGTCCGCAGTCCTTCCTCGGTAATGGAACGATCCGCACCGGGATGGCTGACAATCTCAATTCGGTCCGGCAAAACACGCACTTCAATCGGTTCACGGACATCATACCCCTTGTGATATGCGGCATTGCAGAGACTCTCTTCCACAGCGGCATAGGGGTAGTTGAAAAAGCGATCAGCTTCCGCACGGTCTGGATACTTTATGATCTGCTCTGTGATGATGTTATTATGGATATATAACAATGCATCACGGAGCTGCTGATGTAAGGGACCTTTGAATGTTTTTTCGATAATTTTATCCCCGCCTAAGTCATCCGGAAACTGGACAACATCAATCTGCGCATAAGGAAAGAATCTTTGCGGCTCCAGGCTGAAAAACATGAGGCCGACATTTTTCGGTTTGGTGTATTCCGGCAGGGAATTTACAATATTCATATTCCGGCACAGATCCACAAACTCCATATGTTTTGATTCTTCATAGAGAGAACTGCCGATCTCTTTCAGGTAAGCCTGAATCAGCGTAAGGTTCAGATCTGTCAGATCGGCTTCATGATTGATTCTGTCATCAAAAGGAACATTATTTGCAAGGTTGTACAGATCCCTTTTTTCTTCTTCAGATGGAGCTATGGTGCTGGCCATGATCCCTCACCTCCATTTTTCATTTTTCCAGCCCTTCTGCTTTCGCGCGGATTGCAAAAAATTCCTGAAATGTTTCCGGCTCGTCCGTGATCGTATCCCGAAGCAGAAGCAGTCTGCGCTTCCCGACTCTTCTGTCAAGTACTGCAAAGATTCTCACAATTAAATTATCACTGGTCAGACTCTTCTCAATGCTTTGATTGTCAAATTCCTCGAATGCCCTGTAAAAACACCGCTGGTCAAATACGCCCAGCTTTAAAGCCACATCATCCATATACGCATGCTCTTCTGTCATACGTCTGTGCCATTTCTCATCTTTGGGAAAGGATTCCGCCTTCACCCAGTTATTCCAGTAGCATCCCCGGATGATCTCTTTTCCGTCATATCGGATCGCCGCGCGTCCCTCGTGATCGGGGCTTTTGCTGTATGACGTGGCATAATACTGAATATGCCCCCGCAGGCTCTGCGCCAGATACTCCGTTTCAAGCTTTTTTCTGATTCCGCTCCATGTCGCCATCTGCAGGTACTCCTGTGTATTGTCTGTTTCCGGCAGGCTTTTCTGAATACGCTGCTGTACAGACCCGTTACCGGATAAACGCAGCAAGCCGTAACGCCGTCTCAAAACAGTTGATCTGATCCTTCTTCTCTTCGGGAGTTCCGAGGGTAACATTTTTCCACACCTCGCCGTCCACAAGATCACTGGCAAAAAAGAACGTATAGAATTCCCATCTGTGAAAGGTGCAGAGGGCCTGGAGGCCGGCGCTTTCCATCTCCACCGCAATACATCCCTCCGCTTTCCTTTTTGCCACATTCGCCTCGGTTTCCCGATAGATGGCGTCCGTCGTCCAGCTTCTGCCGGATACATAAGGGACCGATAACTGACCAAACAGTTCGGAAAGTTTTTTGCTGTTCGGGATCTCTATGTAATCGGCCGCTTTCTGAAAGTGATAAGAAAATCCCTCGTCTCTGTAGCTTTCCACCGGCACGATCAGCTTGCCGTCTGTCAGGGTATGATCCAGGGAACCGCAGGAGCCGAATACGATGAAGTTTGTCGCCCCGGTCAGAAAGTTCACTTCGTTCATGACAGCGCCTGCGCAGGCAGCGCCGATCGGCGACATATAAAATAAAATTTTATGAGTTCCGTCATGCAGCGAATACACCGGTATTTTCCCGTTTGCAGTAGCCGTACAGGTCTCCTCTTTACAATCATATCTTTTTAAAACATCCTCCAGTACCTGATGCGAGAACGTCACAATACAGGTGTCGGAAATACTGCCTTTTGTATAAAAATTCTCCGGGCCAAGCAGCGGCCGTGATGTATCAAAACTGTCTGTAATACCCATTGTGTTCTCCTTTCTTCCAGCGAACCTCCCGTCAGGCAGGGGCCTGAGGATTTCTGCGAATCTTAATCAGACGGAAAACGTCCTCATACAAACGATCTTTGTCTTCCAGGTCGATCAGTAACCATCTCTGTCCATTCGCTTCCGGGGTCTGATGATAAATTTCAGATAATTCAGCCGTACATTCCGGCAGGATTGCCTCGACACGTGTCTTTTCTTTTGTGCCCACAACAATCATGACGGTAAAATAGTTTTCCTCCGGATATATCGTACATAATGTTTTTCCGGCTTTTCTGAATTTTATATTCCAGCCCTTTTTCCAGCTGCATGAACTGTATTCTGTTTTTTCACTGCATTTATATATGTCCCTGATTTCTGTACAGAATTGCGTAAAAACAGAATTTCTGACATATTCGCTTATTTCTTTCATTGCGGGACAGTAATCCTTATCCTGTAAATCAATCATCTTCAGGCCTCCTGTCTGGTCCGTGTGAAACTGCTTTGTCCCGCCTCACCACGTACCTGTCGTGCGGCATGTCCACCCCTTTATAGTGCTTCACCTGCCGGTCCGTCCGTGTCATCCCGTTTCTGAGCGCGACGTTCTGGGAGGCTGTGTTCGTATCCCGGATAATCGAGCAGACCTCTTTTTGATCGAGCGTCTCAAATGCATAGGTTCTGCACGCGGCGGCGGCTTCCGTGGCATAGCCCTTATGCCAGTATGATCGCCGGAACAGATAGCCGATCTCCAACACTTCCCCGCCCTTCCAGGGCTGCATGGTCAGTCCGCACTGGCCGATCATTTCGCCTGTTTCTTTTAATACCACGGCCCACAGACCGAACCCCCATTTCTTATAACGGGCGGTCTGCCTGTCAAGCCATTCCTGCACTTCGTCATCTGTAAACGCACCCTCATAGGCATACATTGTCTCTTCATCCTGAAGTATACTGCACAGATCTTTAACATCATCCTGATTCATTTCCCGCAGGTATAAACGTTTTGTCTGAAGAATTTGTCCGTCTCCATATATATTTTCCCTGAAACCGGTATCAGGTACTTCTCTCATCTCCATCTGTGTCAGTCTCCTTTCCAGTGCGCCGCTCAGGATTCAGGGGCTTTTCGCCTTACGGCCGATATAATTCCTGTTCAACCGCATCATAGATGTCTTTTCCGATTTTCTTTTCAAAATATTCTTTCAGCCTTATGTTGGTATCCCATTTTTCCTGCGGATAGGCGCCGTATCTTTTTTTCACATCCTCCATGCGTTCCTCGATCTTAAGCACCCCTTCGCTCCCCGCGATCGAATCGCATAACTGAATCAGCCGGTCATAATCATCCATAACCGTTTTTTTCAGTTCCGTCGCAATCAGCTCGTACTCTTCGTCTGTAGTATCTATTTTTCCAATATAATCTTTTAAAGACTGATTGTTGAAGGAATGGGTGAGACAGATTTTAGCGGCTTCCTCATATCCCAGCGCCATCATACAGGTATAGCCATCTGATACATGCCCCAGATGTCTGGTCCCGAATTTTCTGCCGATATCATGGAGCAGCCCCAGTATATATGCTTTTTCGGGATCCAGCCCCTCACACGCATCCGCTATTTTTTCAGCACAGTGCGCTACGATCCGGCTGTGATTTCCCCAGGGTCCCGGATTGTGCCCTTCGGCATCTCTTAACAGTCGCTCCGCTTCCGCTCGTTCCGGTAACATATCATTTCTCCTTTTTTCTCAGTTTCTTCCAGTTGTTACACAGGGGGCAGATCAAGTTCAATCTGATACGTGTCCTCTATCAGTATATAGTTTACCCCGGCTTTCTGGGCAAGCTTTAAAAACCGCGCATTCTCTTCCAAAACATATTCCGGCGTACACCCTTCATCATCCAGGCGGTTTTCGATAGCATTCGCGTATTTTCTGATATCCGGAAAATGGTTTTTTATATAATTCTCACTCATGACAAGGCAGTAGTACCTGATCTGATCCAGGTATTCCGCTTCAAAATCATCGGCCCAGTCAAACGGGATATAACATCCTTCGACGATCAGATTCTGTTGGTTTTCGATGGCGGTTTTTACCATTTCACGAATCACCGGCCACAGATAGTCCGTAAGTTCATTGTCATCTTCGGGCGTGAGCCTGGTATAGCCGCTGCGAATCAGTCCCATTTTCAGATGATCGATGGATATATAGGGATATTTGTATGTCTCAAGCAGTTTTTGCGCCAGCACGGTTTTCCCTGTATGCGACGCGCCTGTGATCAGAATAATCATTTTTTTCTCCACATTTCACATCGGTGTTCCCACCTCAATCAGATTACCGTCCGGATCATAAAAACGAATCACCTTCTGCCCCCGGCTGTTCGTCATCAGGCGGTTCACATACCGGACAGAAGGATCGTATGTCTCCAGTTTTCTAGCAAATGCTTCTATGTCCGGTTCCTCAAAATACAGCTCGCAGGAATTGTTTTCTGGTATAATATCTTTTCCAAGAAATTCCCGCCATATTGTTTCATCCTGTAACACAAGACCTTCCGTTAAAATCATGGCTCCGTCGTTGTCAAGGATCGTGTCAAGGCCGAACAGGTCGTGGTAAAACTTTCTGGATTGTTCCATATCTTTTACGACGATCAGAATGTTTTTTAATTTCATTGGTCCTTCTTTCTAAAACGCTTTCCATTAACACCTGCTATCAGAATATATTTTCTCGCTAAAAGAGGTTCCTTTCTATTACCTGTCGCTGTTTCTTTTGCAGAAGAAAATTACCCACCATTTCATAAAAATCTCTTTGGTCCTCTGTTTCAGCTTCCAGTACAAGCTGTAAAGTGTCTTTTGGCTGGAGTGTTTTTATATCTTCATAGATTTTTTCATATTTTTTTACATCGCACATATCAGCGCCTCCATTATGAAATCCGGATAAAGTCAGGGTATATTATAACCTAAATCGTCTGAAATGTTAATAGGTTGTCAGAAGTTGTGCGGTTTTCTCATGTGATTAACTCCTGTCAGGAATCATGGAAATAACAATTACTATTACAGTATCTTAGGCTGGTGGATTACGATATGTATCTGCTTTCCCTTTACTTTGTTCTCATAGGTGTTTCGGAACAACTGGGGATTTTCAATGATCTTTTCCTTATCATAGATAAAGAAGTAAATATGCTCCGCACTGTAGTGCACTATATCTGCTTCGATTTCTTCCGTCAGCTTTTTGAGTTTCATACTGTTTCTGGTGCATTTTTTCTCAATGACATGTTCAGAGTCCAGAAAAATATCGGTATGCACTGTGCCGTAACCGGTATCCTCACTGACTTCAGCCCTCTGAACCAGTAACAAACTAGAAACAAAGAAAGCGGGAAACACCGAAAAATCAAGTGTTTCCCGCCTTTTTGAAATCATTATACCATAAGTCTAACCTAATTTCCATGATTTTTAGTACATAGCAGCTCTGACGCTTAAATCTGCATCTCTTCCTTCTGCGGCAAATGAAATATTCT
>CANRSX010000036.1 GCA_947642555.1 uncultured Roseburia sp.
AGCTTAAAATTCCTTGATTTTTTGAGGAAAATCACTTGACATTATAGGGAGGAAATCATATGTTTGCAGTTCTGGCAGATGCGGCAGGCGGTTCGGCAGCCGCGGCAGGTGGAAGTATGCTGATCTGGCTGGTGGTCATGTTCGTATTTTTATATTTCTTTATGATCCGGCCCCAGCAGAAGGAGTCGAAGAAAAAGAACGCGATGCTCTCCGACCTTGCGGTGGGGGATACCGTGCTCACCACAAGCGGATTTTACGGCACCGTCATCGATATCGCGGACGATACCGTGATCGTGGAATTCGGCAGCAACAAGAACTGCCGGATCCCGATGCAGAAGGGTGCGATCTCCGCGGTGGAGAAGCCGGAGGAGGCAGCAGAATAGGAGCGGCAGGAGGAGACTATGGACCGGTGGGTTTGTAGTCTTTTCTTTATACCGCGGGTGGAACTTTTATGAATACAGCTTATGTCTCCTATGAAAAAGAAAAATATCGGGAACGGTTGAAATGTTTGCATAGATCCATTATAGTAGAGATTATCGATCTTTCTGCCCGGATCAGGGAAGAAAAAGAACAGAAAATTTTGCGCCGCAAAGCGGTGCGGAAATGAGGAGAATATGGAGTTTAAGATTGGAGTCATCGCCGGCGACGGGATCGGGCCGGAGATTGTGGCGGAGGCCAGGAAGGTACTCGACCGGGTCGGGTCCGTGTACGGCCATACGTTTCATTATGAAGAGATTTTAATGGGAGGCTGTTCGATCGACGCGACGGGCGTGCCGCTGACAGAGGAAGCCATCGCGGCGGCGAAGGCGTCCGACGCGGTGCTGATGGGATCGATCGGCGGCAACACGGCAACCTCGCCGTGGTATCAGCTGCCTCCTGACAGACGCCCGGAGGCCGGGCTGCTTCGGCTTCGCAAGGAGCTGAACCTGTTTGCAAATTTAAGGCCGGCTTACCTGTACGACGAGCTGCGGGCGGCATGTCCGCTGCGGGACGAGATCATCGGGGACGGCTTTGATATGATGATCATGCGCGAACTGACCGGCGGCCTTTATTTCGGCGAGAGAAGGACGGAGGCGGTGGACGGCGTGATGACGGCGACGGATACGCTTACATACAGCGAGAACGAGATCCGGCGGATCGCAAAGCGCGGGTTTGACATTGCCAGGAAACGCCGGAAAAAGGTGACGAGCGTGGACAAGGCGAACGTGCTCGACTCCTCGAGGCTCTGGAGAAAGATCGTGGAGGAGGTCGCGGCGGATTACCCGGATGTGGCGTACGAGCATATGCTGGTGGACAACTGCGCGATGCAGCTGGTAAAGGATCCGAAGCAGTTTGACGTGATTTTAACGGAAAATATGTTCGGCGACATCCTCTCGGACGAGGCGAGCATGGTGACGGGCTCCATTGGGATGCTCTCAAGCGCGAGCTTAAACGACACGAAGTTCGGGCTTTACGAGCCGAGCGGCGGCTCCGCGCCGGATATCGCGGGAAAAGGGATCGCCAACCCGATCGCAACGATCTTAAGCGCCGCGATGCTGCTGCGCTACAGCTTTGATCTCGACGCGGAGGCGGATGCGGTGGAGGCCGCGGTAAAGCAGGTGTTAAAGGACGGCTGCCGCACGATCGATATCATGCCGCAGGAGGGCTCGGCCGGGCAGCCGGTGACGCAGGTGGGCACCGCGCAGATGGGAGATCTGATCTGCAGCCATATCGGAGCATAACAGAATAACACAGAGCCGTGCGCAGCTGTTGTGGCACGGCGGAAAAGAGGTCAGAATGAAAAGTGATAATGTAAAAAAAGGAATGCAGCAGGCGCCGCACAGAAGCCTGTTTCACGCGCTCGGCTTTACGGCGGAGGAGATGGAGAAACCGATGGTCGGTATCGTGAGCTCCTACAATGAGATTGTGCCGGGCCATATGAACCTGGATAAGATCGTGGAGGCGGTAAAGCTCGGCGTGGCGGAGGCCGGCGGCGTGCCGGTGGTCTTCCCGGCGATCGCGGTCTGCGACGGTATCGCCATGGGGCATATCGGGATGAAATATTCGCTGGTGACCCGTGACCTGATCGCGGATTCCACGGAGTGTATGGCGCTCGCACACCAGTTCGATGCGCTGGTGATGGTGCCGAACTGTGACAAAAATGTGCCGGGCCTTCTGATGGCGGCGGCCAGGATCAATGTGCCGACGGTTTTCGTCTCCGGCGGCCCGATGCTTGCAGGGCGCGTGAAGGGGCAGAAGAGAAGCTTATCCTCGATGTTTGAGGCGGTGGGCTCCTACGCGGCGGGTACGATGACCGAGGAGGACGTGCGGGAATACGAGGAGAAGACCTGCCCGACCTGCGGCTCGTGCTCTGGCATGTACACCGCGAATTCCATGAACTGCCTGACCGAGGCGCTGGGCATGGGGCTTCGCGGAAACGGGACGATCCCGGCGGTCTATTCCGAGCGGATCAGGCTCGCAAAGCACGCTGGAATGGCCGTGATGGAGATGTACCGGCGGAATATCTGCCCGCGCGACATCATGACAAAGGATGCGATCTTAAACGCGCTCACTGTGGATATGGCGCTCGGCTGTTCGACGAACAGTATGCTGCACCTCCCGGCGATCGCGCACGAGATCGGATTTGATTTTGACATTGCATTTGCGAACCCGATCAGCGAGAAGACGCCGAATCTGTGCCATCTGGCGCCGGCAGGCCCGACTTATATGGAAGATTTAAACGAGGCGGGCGGCGTTTACGCGGTCATGAAGGAGCTCGCGGATATCGGCCTGCTTCACACGGACTGCATGACGGTGACCGGAAAGACGATCGGGGAGAATATCGCAGACGCGGTGAACCGGAACCCGGAGGTCATCCGTCCGGTGGAGAATCCCTACAGTAAGACAGGCGGACTTGCCGTGTTAAAGGGCAACCTCGCCCCGGACGGCAGCGTGGTGAAGCGTTCCGCGGTCTGCGACGAGATGATGGTGCACGAGGGCCCGGCGCGTGTCTTTGACTGTGAGGAGGACGCGATCGACGCGATCAAGAGCGGTAAGATCGTGGCGGGCGATGTGGTGGTGATCCGCTACGAGGGCCCGAAAGGAGGACCTGGCATGCGCGAGATGTTAAATCCGACCTCCGCGATCGCGGGCATGGGACTGGGCTCCTCCGTGGCGCTGATCACGGACGGACGCTTCTCCGGCGCGAGCCGCGGCGCGTCCATCGGCCATGTGTCTCCCGAGGCGGCGGTCGGCGGACCGATTGCGCTGGTGGAGGAAGGCGATATCATCCGCATCAATATCCCGGCGCTTACATTAGAGATTGCGGTATCCGACGAGGAGATGGCCGCGAGACGCGAAACATGGCAGCCCAGGGAGCCGAAGGTGACCAGCGGATACTTAAAGAGATACGCGTCCCTCGTGACCTCCGGAAACCGCGGCGCGATCCTGCAGCTGCCGGGTGAGGAATCGTAAAATGCTCCCGCAGCGTGCCGGCTGCATCCCGGCGGTCAGATGACAGCCTGTCGGCGGTTATGGCCGCCCGGCAGCCGGCCGGACAAACGGAAGCGGCAGCAGGATACACATAGAAAGGAGAAAATCAGCATGCAGTTAACAGGTGCGCAGATCGTCATCGAATGCTTAAAAGAGCAGGGAGTGGATACTGTATTCGGGTATCCGGGCGGAGCGATCCTGAATGTATACGATGAATTATATAAACACAGCGGCGAGATCCGTCACGTCTTAACCTCCCACGAGCAGGGGGCGTCCCACGCGGCGGACGGATATGCCCGCAGTACCGGGAAGGTCGGGGTCTGCTTTGCGACGTCCGGCCCCGGGGCGACGAATCTGGTGACGGGGATCGCGACGGCCTATATGGATTCGGTTCCGGTGGTCGCCATCACCTGCAACGTGACCGTGCCCCTGCTCGGAAAGGACAGCTTCCAGGAGATCGATATCGCGGGAATCACGACGCCGATCACCAAGCATAACTTTATCGTAAAGGATGTCACGAAGCTGGCGCACACGATCCGCCGTGCCTTTTCGATCGCGGCCTCCGGCAGGCCGGGACCGGTCCTTGTGGATATCCCTAAAGACATCACGGCGGCGCAGACGGAATATAGTTATAAGGAGGCGGCGCCGGTGCCGCGGGTGACGGAGACGATCCGCACGGAGGACATCGACACCGCAGTCGCGATGATCGGGGCGGCGGAGCGCCCGTATATCTTTGTGGGCGGCGGAGCGGTCATCTCCGGGGCCAGTGAGGAGCTCGCCGAATTTGTGAAAAAGACGGACGCGCCGGTCTGCGATACCTTAATGGGCAAGGGCGCGTTTGACGGCACAGAGGAGCACTACACCGGAATGCTCGGGATGCACGGCACGAAGACGTCCAATCTCGGGGTCAGCGGCTGCGACCTGTTAATCGCGGTGGGCGTGCGGTTCTCGGACCGCGTCATCGGAAATGCGGAGACCTTTGCAAAACAGGCGAAGATTCTGCAGTTTGATGTGGACGCGGCGGAGATCAACAAAAATATCCGTGTGGACGCCTGCGTGATCGGCGATTTAAAGGAGATCCTGCTGCGGGTTAACGAGCGCCTCGGACAGCAGAGCCACACAGAATGGCGGGAAAAGATCACGGCGATGAAGGAGCAGCATCCGCTGACATATCCGGATACCGGGCTGACCGGGCCTTACCTGGTGGAGACGCTCTACCGCGCGACAAAGGGCGACGCGATCATCGTGACGGAGGTTGGGCAGCACCAGATGTGGGCGGCCCAGTATTACCGCTATAAAAAACCGCGTACTTTTATCACATCAGGCGGGCTCGGCACCATGGGCTATGGTCTGGGAGCCGCGATCGGCGCGCAGATGGCCAATCCGGGGAAACAGGTGATCAATATCGCGGGAGACGGGTGTTTCCGCATGAATTTAAATGAGATCGCGACCGCGGTGCGCCAGAAGCTGCCGATCGTGGAGATCATTGTCAACAACCACGTGCTCGGCATGGTGCGCCAGTGGCAGGATCTGTTTTACGGGCAGCGCTATTCCGCGACCGTGCTCGACGACGGCATGGATTATGTGAAGCTTGCGGAGGCGATGGGCGCGCGCGGATACCGGGCGACGAGCCGGGAGGAATTTGAGATCGCGCTTATCGCGGCGTTCGGACAAAAGGGGCCGGTCGTGATCGACTGCGTGATCGACAGCGACGATAAGGTCTGGCCCATGGTTGCGCCGGGCGCGGATATCGGCAGCTGCTTTACGGGAGAGGATCTGAAGGGATAAGCCTGTGATGCGGATGGAACGGCGTTGCGGGAGCACAGACAAAAACAGGGAGGAATGAGAAAAAATGAGCAGAGTGTATAATTTCTCGGCAGGGCCGGCGGTGCTGCCGGAGGAGGTACTAAAGGAAGCGGCGGAGGAGATGCTCGATTACCGGGGCAGCGGGATGTCCGTGATGGAGATGAGCCATCGCTCAAAGGTGTACGATACGATTATTAAGGAGGCGGAGGCCGATCTGCGCGATCTGATGCAGATTCCGGACAATTATAAGGTGCTGTTCTTACAGGGCGGCGCGTCCCAGCAGTTTGCCATGATCCCGATGAACCTGATGAAGAAGAAAAAGGCGGGCTACATCGTGACAGGTCAGTGGGCGAAGAAGGCATACCAGGAGGCGGGGATCTACGGCGAGGCCGTAAAGCTGGCGTCCTCCGAGGATAAGACCTTCTCCTATATCCCGGACTGCTCAGACCTTGATATCCCGGAGGATCTGGACTACGTGTATATCTGCGAGAACAATACGATTTACGGGACGAAATATAAAGAGCTTCCCAACACAAAAGGACATACGCTCGTGGCGGACGTCTCCTCCTGCTTTTTGTCGGAGCCGGTGGACGTGACAAAATACGGCGTGATCTACGGCGGCGTGCAGAAGAACATCGGGCCGGCCGGCGTGGTGATCGTGATTATCCGCGAGGATCTGATCACGGAGGATACGCTTCCCGGGACGCCGACCATGTTAAAATACAAGACGCACGCGGACAACGACTCGCTTTACAACACGCCGCCCTGCTATGGCATCTACATCTGTGGAAAAGTGTTCAAATGGATCAAAAAGATGGGCGGGCTTTCCGCGATGAAGGAGCGCAATGAGGAGAAGGCGAAGATCCTGTATGATTTCCTGGATCAGAGCAAGCTTTTTTCCGGCACGGTGGAGAAGAAGGACCGCTCCCTGATGAACGTCCCGTTTGTGACAGGGAACGACGAGCTGGACGCCGCGTTTGTAAAAGAGGCGGCAGCGGCGGGATTTGTGAACTTAAAAGGCCATCGCAGCGTCGGCGGCATGCGCGCGTCGATCTACAACGCCATGCCGAAGGAGGGCGTGGAGAAGCTGGTGGAATTTATGAAGAAATTCGAGGTGGAACATGTTTAAATATCATTGCTTAAATCCGATTGCAGCGGTGGGGCTCGACCTGTTTTCGGAGGATTATCAGAAGAGCGCGGAGTTAAACGGCGCTGAGGCCGTGCTGGTGCGCAGCGCGTCGATGCACGATCTCACACTGCCGGATTCGGTGGCCGCGGTGGCCAGAGCCGGCGCGGGGGTCAATAACATTCCGTTAGAGGAGTACGCAAAGAAGGGCGTCGTGGTGTTCAACACGCCGGGGGCCAACGCGAACGGCGTCAAGGAGCTTGTGTTTGCGGGAATGTTTTACGCCTCCCGCGATATCGTGGGCGGGATCGACTGGTGCTTAGAGAACCAGAACGACGAAAACATCGCGAAGACGGCGGAAAAGCAGAAGAAAAACTTCGCCGGCACCGAGATCTCGGGGAAAAAGTTAGGGGTGATCGGGCTTGGCGCGATCGGCGTGCTCGTGGCGAACGCGGCCACGCATCTTGGCATGGAGGTCTACGGCTATGATCCGTACATCTCGGTCAGCGCGGCCTGGAACCTCTCGAGAAGCGTAAAGCACATCAGCAATGTGGACGACATTTACCGGGAATGCGATTATATCACGATCCACGTGCCGCTTCTTCCGGCCACGAAAAAGATGATCAGCGCAGAAGCGATCGCGCTGATGAAGCCGGAGGCGATCGTCTTAAATTTCGCGCGCGATCTTCTTGTCGACGAGGAGGCGATGGTGGATGCGCTGTCAAAGGGAAAGGTGAAGCGCTATGTCTCCGATTTCCCGAACACGACGACGGTCGGGGCAAAGGGCTGTATCGTGACGCCGCACTTAGGCGCGTCGACGGCGGAGTCCGAGGACAACTGCGCGATCATGGCGGTGCGCGAGATCCGCGATTACTTAGAGAACGGCAATATCATGCATTCCGTGAATTTCCCGGACTGCAATATGGCCGGCTGCATGACGGAGGGAAGAATCGGCATCCAGCACAGGAACGCAAAGGGAATGTTAAGCCGCTTTACCACGATCTTAGGGGATGCGGGGATCAATATTGACGGGATGGCAAATAAATCCAAAGGGGATTTCGCATATGCGCTGTTTGACGTGGATGCGAGCGTTTCCGACGAGGTGCTCTCGAAGCTTCGCGCGGTGGACGGCGTTCTGCGCGTTCGTAAGGTGAAATAGGATGGCGAAAATCAGACCTTTTTGCGGAATCAGACCGGCGAGGGAGAAGGCAGCGGCAGTCGCTGCCCTTCCTTATGATGTGTATACAAGAAAAGAGGCGGAAAAGGAGGTGGAGCGTCACCCGGAGTCATTTTTAAGGGTGGACCGGGCGGATACGCAGCTTCCGCTTTCCGTGGGAATGTACGATGAGCGGGTGTACAGAAAAGCGCATGAAACGCTGACGCAGCTCATGTCGGACGGTACTTTCATAAAAGAAGAGAAGGCGTGTTATTATATCTATGAGCTGACGATGAACGGAAGGGTTCAGACCGGGATCGTCGGCTGTGCGTCCATCGATGATTACATGACAGGCGTAATTAAAAAACATGAGCAGACGAGGTCGGAAAAGGAGGTGGACCGGATCTGTCACGTGGATGCCTGCAATGCGCAGACCGGGCCGATTTTCCTGGCCTACCGTGCGAACGAGGCGATCCGCGCGGTGATCGCGGAGGAGAAGAAACAGCCGGCGGAGTATGATTTTGTCTCGGAGGACGGGATCCGCCACCGGGTCTTTGTGATGCGCGGGGACGCGGTGAACGATGCGGTCTCGCAGGCGTTTGCCGGGATCGGGAGCATCTATATCGCGGACGGCCATCATCGGGCGGCTTCGGCGGTGAAGGTGGGATTAAAGCGGCGCGCGGAACATCCGGATTATACCGGGGAAGAGGAGTTTAACTATTTTCTCTCCGTGCTGTTTGCGGACGACGAGCTGATGATCATGGGATACCACCGTGTGATCCGCGATCTGAACGGATATTCGTTCCAGGGATTTTACCGGGAGATGGCAAAGCGGTTTGACCTGACCGTGATCCGGGACGGGAGCGAAGCATGCCCCCGGGAGCGGGGAACCTTCAGCATGTATCTCGAGGGGCACTGGCTGTCCTGCCGGATCCGGGAGGAGGACAGGGATCCGTCCGACCCGGTGCGCGATCTGGACGTCTCGATCCTTCAGGAGAAGCTGCTTCGGCCGGTGCTCGGGATCGGGGATCCGAAGACCGACGGCCGGATTGATTTTGTCGGGGGGATCCGCGGGATGGAGGAGCTTGTGCGGCGCTGCGGGCAGGACTGCGCAGTGGCGTTTGCGCTGTACCCGCCGTCGATTGCCGAGCTGTTTGCGGTGGCGGACGCGGGACGCTTAATGCCGCCGAAGTCCACCTGGTTTGAGCCGAAGCTGCGGAGCGGACTTTTCATCCATGAGATTTAGCGCTCTGCGAAGCAAAGCGGGGAAGGACAGACAGGGGAGGTATCAGTGACAGGGGAAATAAGATACATGACGGCGGAAATCCGGCAGTGGCTGGCAGCGGCTGGAACGGACGGATTTCCGGACACGACGGAGACGCTTGAGGCGATTGCAAACGCGCAGGAGGGGCTTGCCGCGGTCAGGGAGAATCCGGGGCTGATCCGCACCTGGTTTGAGGGGCTTCTGCCGGATCTTTTTAATTTTGCGCTGCAGGTCGTGCTTGCCATTGTCATCTATGTGATCGGCACAAGACTGATTAAGCTGTTTGTGAGGATGGTGCGCGGCTCGATGGAGCGGGCCGGAGCGGACGAGGGTGTGAAGCAGTTCGTCATCCCGCTCTGCCGCTGTTCCCTGTATGCGCTGTTAGTCATGAGCCTGCTCGGGATGTTTGGGATCGCGACGACGTCCGTGGTTGCTGTGCTCGGATCGGCGGGCGTTGCCGCAGGGCTCGCGCTGCAGGGGAGCCTCTCGAACCTGGCCGGAGGCGTGCTGATCCTGATGTTAAAGCCGTTCCGCGTGGGGGATTACATCATCGAGGACACGAACCATAACGAGGGGATTGTGACGGAGATCTCGATTTTTTACACAAAGCTCCGCACGATCGACAACAAGCTGATCGTGATCCCGAACGGCATGCTCTCCAACAGCAGCATGACGAACGCCACATTTATGGAAAAGCGCCGGGTGGATCTCATCGTGGGAATCTCGTATGAGGCGGACATCCGGACGGCAAAGGAGGTTCTGACGGCGGCGGCAAAAGCGGAGGAGTCGCGGGTCCCGGAGGAGGAGATCGAGGTCTTTGTGGACAGGCTCGGCGCTTCGTCGGTGGATCTGGGGCTTCACGTCTGGGTGAAGGCTTCGGATTATGTGCCGGCAAAGTGGCGTCTGACGGAAGCGGTCAAGTACGCGCTCGATGAGCACGGGATCGAAATCCCGTATCAGAAGGTCGATATACAGATTAAACAATAGTGTGCAGAAATATTGACAAAATATGTAATTTATGCTACTTTAGGTTTTGTGAGGAATTATCAATATCATATTGTATCTTTAGGAGGTTTTCAGGAGTTATGCAACAGGGAACTGTAAAGTGGTTTAACGCGAAAAAGGGTTACGGATTTATCTCAGATGCGGAGGGAAATGACGTATTTGTCCATTTTTCCGCATTGAACATGGACGGCTTTAAGGAGCTGAAGGATGGCGAGCAGGTAGAGTTCGAGGTGACGGAGGGATCGAAGGGTCCGCAGGCTGCGAACGTTACGCGCATCGGTTAGGATACCGGCACACGGATCTGTGTGTTTCCATCTGTGATAGACGTACCACTAAGAGGATGTCTGCGATGATTCGTGGGACATCCTCTTTTTATCTCAAAAGTTTTGCGGCAGGTAGCATTTTTTTGGGAATAATGATAGAATAAAGCACAAAATACAGGGAGCGCCGGCGATAGCGGACCGCTTCGGAAATGAGGGAATATGAGAGTAGAGGAACTGACGGCGTACGAGCTGACCGGGCGGCATCCACTTCCGGATCTGAATTCGGAGGGCCTGCTGCTGCGCCACAAAAAGACCGGCGCGAGGGTGGCCGTGATCACAAACGATGACGAGAACAAGGTGTTTTATATCGGCTTTCGGACGCCGCCGAAGGATTCCACGGGCGTGCCGCACATCATTGAACATACGGTGCTCTGCGGCTCAGAGAAATATCCGGTGAAGGATCCGTTCGTGGAGCTGGTAAAAGGATCCTTAAATACGTTTTTAAACGCGATGACGTATCCGGACAAGACGATCTATCCGGTCGCAAGCTGTAACGACACGGATTTTCAGAATCTGATGGACGTGTATCTGGACGCGGTGTTTCATCCGCAGATTTACCGTTATGAGGAGATTTTCAAACAGGAGGGCTGGCATTACGAGCTTGCGGACCGCGACGCGCCGCTGACGGTCAACGGCGTGGTCTACAATGAGATGAAGGGCGCGTTTTCCTCGCCGGACGACGTGCTGCAGCGCGAGATTTTAAACGCGCTGTTCCCGGATACGGTTTACAGCAAAGAATCGGGCGGCGATCCGGATCATATTCCGGAGCTCACTTATGAGCAGTACCTCGCGTTTCACCGCACGTATTATCATCCCTCGAACGCTTATATTTATCTCTATGGGAATATGGACGTGGCGGAGAAGCTGCGCTGGATGGATGAGGAATATTTAAGCGCATATGAGCAGATCGCCGTGGATTCCGCGATCGGGGAGCAGGCGGCGCCAGAGAAGCCGGCGGAGGTGGTCAGGGAATACCCGGTCGCCTCGGAGGAGCCGGAGGAGGACAACACGTACCTGTCGTACAATTTCGTGATCGGCTCTGTGCTCGATCGGAAGCTGTACCAGGCGTTTGACGTGCTGGATTATGCGCTGCTGGACGCGCCGGGCGCACCCTTAAAAAAGGCGCTGCTGGACGCCGGGATCGGCAAGGATATCATGGGGGGCTATGACAACGGGCTTTTGCAGCCCACGTTTTCCGTCATCGCGAAAAATACGAATCTTTCGGAGAAGGAGCGGTTTCTCGCCGTGATCCGCCAGGTGCTGGAAGAGCAGGTGCGGGGCGGGATTGACAAAAAAGCGCTGCTGGCGGGGATCAGCAGCTCGGAGTTTAAGTTCCGCGAGGCGGATTTCGGCCAGTTCCCCAAGGGACTGCTCTACGGGATCCAGTGTCTGGACAGCTGGATCTACGATGATCTGCAGCCGTTTCTGCATCTGGACGCGATCGAGATCTATCAGTTTTTAAAGGAACAGGTGGATACCGGCTATTTTGAGCAGCTGGTGGAGCGGTATCTGCTGAACAATCCGCATGCCGCGTTCGTGGCCGCGGTGCCGAAGCGCGGGTTAAACGCCGTAAAGGAGAAGGCGCTTGCCGAAGGGCTTGCCGCATATAAGGCCGGGCTCACGGAGGAGGAGCTCGACGCGCTGATCGCGGATACGAAGCATCTGAAGGAATATCAGGAGGAGCCTTCGCCGAAGGAAGCGCTTGAGAAGATTCCCATGCTTGGCAGGGAGGATTTAAGAAAGAAGACGCTTCCGCTGCAGAACGATGTGAAGGCCGTGGAGGACGTGACCGTGGTGCATCATAAGATGCATGCGAACGGCATTGTATATCTGGCGCTCCTGTTTGACATCCGCGACCTGCTGCCAGAGGAGCTGCCGTATCTTGGCATCTTAAAGTCCGTGCTGGGATTTGTGGATACGGAGGAGTTCAGCTACGCGGAGTTTGCGAATGAAGTCAATATCCATACCGGCGGGATTGGCAGCAGCGTCGGCATTTACCCGGATGTGCACGAGCCGGATCAGGTGAAGCTTTGCTATGAGGTGCGCGTCAAAGCGCTGGCGCACAAGATGCCGGAGGCGGCGGGGCTGCTGCGTCAGATGCTTCTGACTTCAGTCATTTCCGATGAGAAACGGCTGTATGAGATCCTTGCGCAGCTTCGGTCGAGGATGCAGGCGGGTTTAAGCTCCGCAGGGCATTCCGTGGCGTCCATGCGGGCGATGTCATATTTTTCGCGGGCTGCTGCCTGCCAGGATGCGACGGGCGGAATCGCCTGTTTCCGTGTGGTGCAGGACTACGAGGAGCATTTTGAGGAGAAGAAGGAGGAGCTGATCCGCATCCTTTCCGGGCTGATCCATAGGATATTTACCACGGACTGTCTGCTGGTCAGCGTTACCTGTGAGCAGAAGCATTACGGGAATGCGGCGGATGCGGTGAGAACGATCCGGGAGGCGCTGCTGGCGGCCGGGAAGGCTGCGGAATCACCCGCCCACCCCCTGGGTTCTGATGTACAGGCAAAAGGCCCCTGCGGGAAAAACGAGGGCTTTATGGACGCCTCCCAGGTACAGTATGTGGCGCGGGCCGGAAATTTTGTCGCGCACGGCTATCGCTATCACGGGGCGCTCCGGATCTTAAAGGTGATCCTGGGATACGATTATCTCTGGATCAATCTGCGTGTCAAGGGCGGCGCATACGGCTGCATGAACGGGTATATGCGCAACGGGGATGCGTATTTTGTGTCCTACCGGGATCCGAATCTTTCTGCGACAAATAAAGTTTACGACGGAATACCGGAGTATCTGGAAGAATTTGACGCGGATGAGCATGAGATGACAAAATATGTGATCGGCACGGTCAGCGATATGGATGCGCCGTTAAATCCAAGCGCAAAAGGGGCGCGCTCCATGGCGGCTTATTTACAGGGGATCTCGTATGAGGAGCTCCAGCGGGAGCGCGACGAGGTGCTTTGCGCCACGGCGGAGGATATCCGCGGCTTAAAGGATCTGGTCGCGTCGGTGCTCTCGGACAACCATATCTGCGTCATCGGAAATGAGGACTGTCTGCGGCAGGAAAAGGAGATGTTTGGCACGCTGGAGAATCTGTTCCATCCGGCGGCGGAATGAGAGGAAAGAATGAACGAAAATTTTAAATCAGGCTTTGTGACGATCATCGGGCGTCCGAACGTGGGCAAATCCACGCTGATGAACCACCTGATCGGGCAGAAGATCGCGATCACGTCAAATAAGCCGCAGACGACCAGAAACCGGATTCAGACCGTATATACCGATATGGAGCGCGGGCAGATCGTCTTTGTGGACACGCCCGGGATCCATCGGGCAAAGAACCGGCTGGGGGATTATATGGTGACCGCGGCGGAGCGCACGCTTGGCGATGTGGATCTGGCGCTCTGGCTGGTGGAGCCGTCGAATTATATCGGCGCGGGGGAACAGCATATCATAGAGCAGTTAAAGCATGCGAAGACGCCGGTGATCCTGGTGATCAACAAGGTGGATACCGTGGAGCGGGAGAAGGTGCTTACGTATATCGATACCTACCGGAAGGCGTTTGATTTTGCGGAGATCGTGCCGGCGTCCGCCCTGCGCGGACAGAATCTGGACACGCTGACGGATCTGATCTTTCAGTATCTGCCGTACGGGCCCATGCTCTATGACGAGGATACGGTGACCGACCAGCCGGAGCGCGCCGTGGTGGCGGAGATCATCCGCGAGAAGGCGCTGCATGCGCTGGAGGATGAGGTGCCGCACGGGATCGCGGTCTGTATTGACCGTATGAAGGAGCGGAAGGGGCAGAAGATCACCGATATTGACGCGACAATTGTCTGCGAACGGGATTCCCATAAGGGGATCGTGATCGGCAAAGGCGGGGCGATGTTAAAAAAAATCGGGTCGAACGCCCGCTTTGAGATCGAGCGGCTTCTGGATACGAAGGTGAACTTAAAGCTCTGGGTGAAGGTGCAGAAGGACTGGCGCGACAGCGATACCATGATCCGGAATTTCGGTTATAATAAAAAGGAACTGTAGCTGCCATTTTTTTGCTGGTATAGAAGCGGATCCATGAGGAAATCCTTACATTAAGGGAAAGTGAGGGTATGCCGATGGATGAAGCCTGGAGTGAATTTATGGTATCAGGAAAAGTAGCGGATTATTTGCGGTTCAAATCTGCAGAGTCAGAGCGGCTGCAGGGGAGGAACCGGCGGGAAGAGAGACCGGATGGGACAGAATATCACGGTGACCGGGATGGTCTTACATGTCATGCCGATTGGCGAGTATGACAAGCGGGTTGTGCTGCTGACGAAGGAGAGAGGAAAGATCACGGCGTTTGCCAGGGGCGCGAGGCGTCCGAACAGCCAGCTTCTGGCGGCGACCGACCCGTTCTCTTTCGGGGAATTTGAACTGTTTGAGGGGAGAAGCTCGTACACGGTGGCGCGGGCTTCCATCTCAAATTATTTCCGGGAGCTTGCGGCGGATCCGCAGACTACATATTATGGGTTTTATTTTCTGGAATTTGCGTCGTATTACTGTCAGGAGAACAATGACGAGCGGGAGATGTTAAAGCTTTTGTACCAGTCGCTGCGCGCGCTTCTGCACCCGGCGCTCGACAAAAGGCTGGTGCGCGCTGTCTTTGAGCTGAAGGCGCTTGCGGTCAACGGGGAAGGGCCGAATGTATTCTCCTGCATCGCGTGCGGCAGAAGGGACTGCGGGAGCGCGGCGGAGAGCGGATCGGAAGGAGACGGGAGCGCGGCGGAGTGCGGATCGGAAGGAGCCGGGAGAGCGGATCAGGCGGTGCGGTTTTCGGTGAAAAAGGGCGGCACGCTCTGTGCGGACTGTGCCGGGAAGGCGGAGGACGCGGTTCTTTTAAATCCATCCACGGTCTACACGATGCAGTATGTGAGCTCGGCCAGAATCGAAAAGCTCTATACGTTCGCGGTGAGCGGGCAGGTGCTCTCGGAGCTCACCGCGCTGATGAAGGATTATCTGAGGCTTTATACGGGGCATCCGTTCAAATCTTTAAAAATACTCGAAGAGATGGAAGCATTCTTCTGAATGAACTTTTTGTTGAAATCATACTTCGGAAATAGTATAATAACAACGATATTTTGTTTAACATAAGATTGGAGACTGGATTATGAAGAGAATGTTTTGTGCCATCCCCTGGGTGCTGCTGCTCGCCGTTCTGATTTCCGGCTGCGGCGGGACGCTGCCCGATGCGGACGAGAGCCTGGTATACGTGAATAAAAAGGGAGCCGTCACCTACCTGGATGTGGAAGCGTTTGACCCTGGCCTCTATGAGGAGGAAGGACTGCGGGAGTTTCTGGAGCAGGAGATCGATGCCTATACGCAGGAGCACGGGAAGAATACGGTGAAGCTTTCGGATCTGTCGGTGGAGAACGGGGTTGCAAAGCTTCGGCTGACCTGTCAGAGCGCGCAGGATTTTGCGCAGTATAACGGGATCGAGATGTATCAGGGCCGTGTTGTGGACGCGCTGGCAGCGGGCTATGTGTTTGACGGCGCGTTTGTGAAGGTGGAGAACGGAGCGGTCACCGGAGAGGCGACGAAGCAGGAGATTTATAAGGAGAACGAATTAAAGGTTGTGATCATCCGCGCGAATGTCGATGTGCGTGTGGAGGGGGAGATCTGCTATGTCTCCTGCCAGAATGTGAGCCTGACAGGACCGGACGGCGTGTCGATCCGTCCCGGCTATTATCTCGGGGACGCATCGGTGGCGACGGGAGCGCAGGCCGGCGGCAGTGCGTCTGCAGCCGGGGGCGTCCAGACAGAGAGCGCGGGAAACGCCGTGGATCCGACGGAGGAACCGGACGGCGGATCCGGCGGGTCAGATGCCGGCGGGGAACATGAGGATGACGCAAAAGCCACGGACGATGCGCAGGGGGATGAAAAAGACGCGTCTGGGGAGGATGGTGAAAACGGTTCGGATACTGCCGGAACAGAGGCGGGCATGGTGATCGACGCGGATACCTCCGGTGCGTCGGATAATGCGGACGGTATGCCGCAGACAGCAGGCGGGTCGGAGACGTATACCTTTATTGTGTACCGGTGAGCTGCTTTATGCCGGCGCAGGGACATGGGGCCGGCGTACAGATAAGAATAATCAGAAAAGAGGAAGAGCATGGAAAAGTCAATGGAAAAAATCGTAGCGCTGGCAAAGTCGAGAGGGTTTGTATATCCCGGGTCCGAGATCTACGGCGGGCTGGCGAATACCTGGGATTACGGGAATCTCGGCGTGGAGTTAAAGAATAACGTCAAGCGGGCGTGGTGGCAGAAGTTCATCCAGGAGAACCCGTACAATGTGGGCGTCGACTGCGCGATCCTAATGAACCCGCAGACCTGGGTGGCGTCCGGGCATCTGGGCGGTTTTTCGGATCCGCTGATGGACTGCCGGGAGTGCCATGAGCGCTTCCGCGCGGACAAGATCATCGAGGATTTTGCGGCGGAGAAGCAGATTACATTAAAGGGGTCCGTGGACGGCTGGACACAGGAGGAGATGCGCGATTTTATCGAGGAAAATCAGATCCCCTGCCCGTCCTGCGGCAAACATAATTTTACCGACATTCGTCAGTTCAACCTGATGTTTAAGACGTTTCAGGGCGTGACGGAGGACGCAAAAAATACCGTTTACCTGCGCCCGGAGACCGCGCAGGGTATTTTTGTGAATTTTAAAAACGTGCAGCGCACCTCGAGAAAGAAGATCCCGTTCGGCATCGGCCAGATCGGAAAATCATTCCGAAATGAGATCACGCCGGGGAATTTTACCTTCCGCACGCGCGAGTTTGAGCAGATGGAGCTGGAGTTCTTCTGCGAGCCGGGGACGGATCTCGAGTGGTTCCAGTACTGGAGAGGCTTCTGCCGCGACTGGCTCTTAAGTCTTGGCATGAAGGAGGAGGAAATGCGCCTGCGTGATCACGATCCGGAGGAGCTTAGCTTCTACAGCAAGGGGACGACGGATATCGAGTTCCTCTTCCCGTTCGGCTGGGGCGAGCTGTGGGGCATCGCGGACCGGACGGACTACGACCTGTCCCGCCATCAGGAGACCTCGGGGCAGGATCTGACCTATTTTGACGATGTGAAAAACGAGCGCTATGTGCCGTATGTCATCGAGCCGTCGCTCGGCGCGGACCGCGTGGTGCTGGCCTTTTTGTGCGCGGCGTACGACGAGGAGAATATCGGCACGGAGGAGAAGCCGGATATGCGCACCGTGCTTCATTTCCACCCGGCCCTCGCACCGGTAAAGGTCGGCGTGCTGCCGCTCTCAAAGAAACTGAACGAGGGCGCGGAGAAGGTGTTTGCGCAGCTCTCGAAGACCTATAACTGCGAGTTTGACGACAGGGGCAACATCGGTAAGCGCTACCGCAGGCAGGATGAGATCGGAACGCCGTTCTGCGTGACCTATGATTTTGAGTCGGAGACGGACGGCGCGGTGACGGTGCGCGACCGCGACACCATGGAGCAGGAGCGCGTGAAGATATCGGAGCTCGAGGCGTATCTGGCGGAGAAGTTCCGGTGGTAGAGAGCGCCTGGCAACAGCAGGCCGGATGCTGCTAAGAGAGCGGCGCCGGTGAGCATGCAGGAAATGACAGATTTGTGACAGGAGGGAGGCGGCGTTCTGACATGAAAAAGATTCAGGAATTAAAGCAGGTGAAGGGCGATGCCTATGATTATTACATTGCACCGGGAGAAGACAGGAAACTATTCGAAAAAATTTTTTTGGTGGATGAGATTATAGATCAGATCAAAATGCCGGATAAGTATTTTCTTGTCGGAGAAAAGGGCTCCGGGAAAACGGCATATTCCGTGTACATGTCACAAAATGATAAAGAGGATTATTTTGGATTTATTACTCTTGTAGAAAATACGCTGTACCAGAAGTTTCTGAACATGAAGAAACAGAAGGCGCTGGAGTTATCCAGCTACAAGGATATCTGGATCAATATTCTGTACCTTGTTCTCGCGGAAGAAATCCGCCGCGAGGGCGGGGATTCTCTGTTTCAAAGCATAAAATACTGGCAGCTGACGCAGGCGATCCGGCAGTTTTACAGCGATGCCTTTAAGCCGGAGCTGGTCAACGCGATGGAATTTGTGGATAAGGCGACGAGTTCCATCAATGCGATGCTGGAGCACGGCGTGTTTGCCGCCAGTCCGGCGAGGGAGCATGAGAAGTCAAAAAAATACGAAGAGCAGAGCTATCAGGTAAGCCTTCTTAAGATTCGGGACGGGTTTGAGAAGGCGTTTCAGTCTCTTTCACTGAAAAAGCCTGTAATCCTGTTTATCGATGGGATTGACGCAAGACCGCGGGAGATTGATAACGAGCAGTATTTTCAGTGTCTGACCGGGCTGGTCAATGCGGTTCTTGAAATGAATTACTCTGTTCTGCGCGAGAAGGGCATTAAGGTGATGCTTCTTGTACGGCCGGACATTATGTATAAGATGCCGATTCATAATATGAATCAGAAGCTCCGCGGTAATTCCGTTCTGCTGGACTGGGTGACAACCTACCGGAATTATGTCAGCTCGAAGCTGTTTCGCATCGCGGACGGATACTTCAGCAAGCAGCAGGAACTGGAGTATGAGTTTGGAAAATGCTGGAATGCGTATTTTCCATATCAGCTGGAATACCCGGGGCGGGATAAAAAACCGGACAATCCGTTCATCGAATTTCTGCGTTATTCTCTGTATAAACCGAGGGATATCCTCACTATGCTAAACGAGATGGTCGAGGCGACTTCCGGTGAATGTTTCCGGCATGAGGATTTTGAGAAAATGATGGCGAATTATTCCATTTATCTCAAAAGCGAGCTGAAAGATTATATGCTGATCTACATGAATGAGACAGAGTATGCGACGTTCATTTTGTTTTTTGATTATTTCTCTGGCTGCCGGAATTTTGACCATAAGTTATTTGAAGAAAAACATCTGGAGTATATTGAGTATATCAGAAAGCTGGGCAAGGAAGTCCCTCCCTTTATGCAGTCGGCAAACGAAGCGCTTCAGCTTTTGTATGACACGAATATCATCTGCTATAAGGTGTGGGATTATGGGAGAGACCGCCCGAAGATGTTCTGGTCTTACAAAGAACGCAATTATGCGAATATGCAGCCGGAAGTCAGCAGGGACGGGGAATATTCGTTTCATATGGCGTACGCGAAGGCATTTCGGATTATCTGAATCATAAGGAGCAGTTTTCACAGCGTGTGGGAACTGCTCTTTTTTGGAAAATGTAATAAACGGATAGAGATATTTTGAAACATAAGGTTCTGATCAGAGAGGCGGGAATTTTAATGCGATCATCAGACATGCCGTTTTGAGGCAGGGTAGGGTGCGCGCACATCCGTCCGACCGATCAGATAATCAACGCTTGTCTCGTAAAAATCAGCAAGAAAACAGAGGACAGAAAGCGGGATTGCCCTCTCTGCATTTTCATATCTGGAATAGGTCCGCTGGCTGGTGTGCAGCAGGTGCGCAATGTACTCCTGTGTGTAATCAGCATCTTCCCGCAGATCGCGGATTCGTTGTAAATTCATGGGGTTCTGCTCCTTTTTCTGTTGTTATTTCCATTCCTAAGAAAAATTATCATAGGTTAAATGTCTTTTTTTTGCTTAGACCGAATCGGTCTATTGACATTTAGACCAATTTGGTCTAAAATAACGTAGTCAGTCTGAGATACATGAATGACAGGACGGATGAGAGGATGGCTTCGGGAAGGAGACAGATATGTATACAGATCTTCACAACCACTGTCTGCCAGAAGTGGATGATGGTGCGGATTCGATGGAAGAGTCTCTGCAGATGCTTCGGATCTCGGAAAAAAACGGTGTGCATCAGATCATCGCGACCCCGCATTATCATTACCGCAGGGGTCATGCTCCGGCGGAACGGATCCGTCAGAAGGTGTGCGACCTGAATGAGGAGGCAGCGGAGCAGGGAATCGGTGTTACCGTGTTTCCGGGAAACGAGATCTGTTACTGTCACGATATTGTGGAGCTTTTGGAAGCGGGAAAGGTCCTCACGATGGCGGAATCGCGGTATGTGCTGGTTGAATTTTCACCGGAAATTCCGTATGAATCGCTGCGTGCCGGGCTCTACCGGGTGTATGCGGGCGGATATCAGCCGATTCTTGCACATGCGGATCGTGTCAATACGCTGACAGACCGTCCTGACCGGCTGGCGGAGCTCTGTGACATGGGGATCTGTGTGCAGGTGAATATTGGCAGCGTCCGGTCAGATTCGACACGTCATGTAAGAAAGTTTGTAAAAAACGCACTGGAACACGGACTGGTGCATTTCCTGGCGACGGATGCGCACCATGAGGACCGGAGAACGCCTGACATGGCGGAGGACATCCGCTGCCTGAAAAAGAAGTATGGGGAGGGCCTGCTGCGGGAGCTGATGGCGGAAAATCCGGCAAAGGTGATAGCGGGCGAGATGATCTGATCAGCCGGGACAGAATGGAGATACAGGAAAGCATTATGGAAACAAAGAAGACAAATGAAGAACTGGAGATCGATCTTGGCGAGCTGGCCGGCCTGCTGCTGTCGCGGTGGATGACAATCGCGCTGACGGCGGTTCTTTTTGCGCTGCTTGCATACGGGTATGCCAGGATTCTGGTGACGCCCCAGTATGAGTCGACGACACAGATTTATATCTATAACCAGCAGAATACCGATACGGTCAACTACACGGACCTGCAGGTCGGCCAGCAGCTGACGAACGACTATGTGGTTATGATCGAGAGCCGCTCTGTGTTAGAACAGGTGATTAATTCGATGAACCTCGACCTCACGTATGAGAGCCTGCTCGCCAGGCTGTCCGTGTCATCGGAGACAAACACAAGAATTATCGATATCACGGTGCGGGATAAGGATCCCTATGAGGCGAAGCGGCTTGCGGACGCGATCCGCGAGGTGGCGTCAGAAAAGATTTTAAATATGATGGCGGTGGACTCCGTCAATGTGTTTGAGGAGGGAAATATTGCGAGAAAGCCATCGAGCCCGAATGTGAAAAAAGTGACGCTGATCGGGTTTCTGGCAGGGTTTGTTGCGGCGGCGGGACTGATCCTGCTGAACGATCTCCTGAATGACAGCATACAGACGCCGGACGACGTAGAGAAATACTTGGGGCTGTCAGTACTCGGCTCGATTCCGCTTGACGAGGTGAAGGCGGAACAGGAGCGCAAAAATCAGAAGCTGAAGAAGAAGGCGGAAAAGCAGAAGCGCAGATCGAAGCGGGCGACGGAGAAAGCGGGCTGACAGGTCCGGATTACGGAGTGGAAAAGGCGGAATAAGGAATGCAGATCATTGAGATAAAAAGAGCGGATAAGCTTGACTACAAAGAGAGCGAGGCGTACAAGACGCTGCGCACGAACGTACAGTTTTCCGGGGAGAACATGAAGGTGATTGCCCTGACGAGCTGTACCCCGAATGAGGGAAAGACGAGCGTCTCCTTTAACCTTGCGAGATCCTTAAGCGAGATTGATAAAAAGGTGCTGTACATCGATGCGGACATGCGCAAATCCGTGGTGGTCGGGCGCTATCGTCTGATGCATGCGGATTACGGGCTGTCCCATTATCTCTCTGGACAGAGACAGTTTGAGGAGGTGCTGGCCGGGACCAATATACCGAACCTGTATGTCATCATTGCCGGACCCGTGCCACCGAATCCTGCGGAGCTTCTCGAGGGAAAGCGGTTTTCCGATATGATGAATCAGGCGAAGGGGAGATTTGACTACATTATTATTGATACGCCGCCGCTCGGCAGCGTGATTGACAGCGTGATTGTGGCAAAGCAGTGCGACGGGATCGCAATGGTAATCTCGTCGGATGAGATCAGCTATAAATTTGCCCAGCGTGTCAAAGCGCAGCTGGAGGTGGCGGGCTGCCGGATCATCGGGGTTATTTTAAACAAAGTGGATATGCGGCAGGCAGCGGGGTATGGCAATAAGTACTATGGGAAGTATTACAGTAAATATTATGGAAAATATTACGGCAGCTATTACGGACAGGATTATTACGGAAAAGAGGAAGAGTAATCGCGATGGAGAGCAGGATGCGGGTCGTGGTGCTGACGGTTTTGTGTGCGGTATGTTCCGCTGTGATCCTGGTCATGGTAAAGAGACAGGATACGACAGCCCCGACCATAGAGTTTGAAAAAACATCCATATATTATAACGGACGTGATGTCCTGACACTGCTGGAGGGAGTTACGGCAGTGGACGACCGGGACGGTGACGTCTCGGAAACGCTGATGGTCACTGATATTTATCCGCTTTCGGATGGGACCGGGATCGTGGTGTATGCGGCAAAGGATATGTCGAATAATGTGGTGACAGCGGGACGAGGTTTTTTTTATGAAGGATATGACACGTCCAGGCTGCCCGGGGTTGCTGAAAGGCAGGATGGCGCGGGGGCAGAATCCGTGACCGGTGTGGCGCCGGGAGCGTTCGGGGATGCCGCCGGGGGAGAGACCGGGGCGGACCCGGACGGAGCCGGGATGCCTGGAGCGGAGGGAGAACAGGACGGCGCCGATCTGCCCGGAGGCGGACAGGTCGTGGACGGGGAAGCCGGGACCACGGACGGCGGAACAGATGCCGGAAATGCGCGCGCCGGAGAAGGCGGAGCGGATACAGCCGGGAATGCAGGCGGCGGAGCCATGAGCGGGGAGGAATATGACCGGCTGCGGGAGCAGAACCTCTCGCAGGGCATCCCGTTTGTGAGGCTGGTGCAGTACGAGGCGGTGTTAGAGCGCGGGAGCGCATTCAATATTTACCGCTATATCGACGAGGCGGTGGACGATACGGACAGCATCCGGACGATGCTGCGCGTTGAGGGCAGTGTGGATACGAATACGCCGGGTGAGTATGAAGTGCGTGTCTTTGCGAAGGATTCCGACGGGAATGAGTCAAATGTAGAAATACTGACCGTGACGGTGGAATAGAAGACGGGCCGAACATGAAAAAAGATTTGCTGGTGAGGAGTGGAAGACAGTGACGGGAATGAGCAGAAAGAGAAAAAGGGCGCTTCGAAAATGGATGTTTACAATTATCCTGCTGGCGGCAGCCGGCTGCATGGTGATCGCGGCAGTGCTGATGACGGGAAGGAAGGACGCCCGGGATGCCGGCGCGGATGCCGCTGCCGGACAGGTGCAGGACGGGCCGGGACAGCAGGAAATACCGGGGGAACCGACGGATGACACGGAAACGGAGCCTGTGGTCATCCCCTATGAAGGGATCCCGGAACCGGACTTTGAGGAACTGTGGGAGACAAATGCCGATGTCTGCGCCTGGATCACGGTGCCCGGGACGCAGGTGGATTATCCGGTACTGCAGAACGCTTCATCGAAGGATCTGCATGACACCTATTATCTGGAGCACACGGTGGAGCGGGCTGCGGGGCTGCCGGGGGCGATCTACATCGAACCCTGCAATGCCGGGGATTTTACGGATCTGAATACCGTGATCTACGGCCACAACATGAAGAACGGGTCCATGTTCGGGTCTCTGTACGAGTTTGAGGATAACACATTTTTTGAGGAACACGAGTATGCCTATATCGTCACACCGGAAAAAATCCTGGTGTACCGGATCTTTGCGGCGGTGGTCTATAGCGACCGGCATCTCACGGGAACATTTGACTTTACGACGGCGGAGGGCTGTCAGGTCTTTCTCGACGAGCTGTCCAAAAACCGGGACATGAGGGATCAGTTCCGGGAGGGTATGGAAGTGACGGCAGGGGAGAGAATGATCACGATGTCCACCTGCGTCAGGGGAGAAGATGACAGACGTCTGCTGATAGGAGCGGTGCTGACGGATGAGTACGAACACTGACATGCGGCCCGGGAAGGGCGCGCACAGCGGGAAAAAAGTGAATTACAGAAAAAGCCGCGGGAGAAAACGCCGGATCCTCCTGTGTGTGCTGATTGCGATATTTGTAGTCGTTGTGGCCGCTTTCACGGGATTTCTGGTGGTGAAGGCCATGGGACGGGCCAGCCTGGTAAAAAAGGCGGAGATCCACGTGCCCTCCCTGATCTCGGACGTGAGCCTGGAGACGGGCGCGGAGGAGGAGGGAGTGGTATACCGGAACGGGAAAAAATACCGATACAACCAGAGCCTGATCACCGTGCTCTGCATGGGAATCGACTCGAGGGAGGAAAATCTGGAGGCAGGGGAGATGGGAAGCGGCGGCCAGTCGGATGCCAACTTCCTGCTGGTGATCGATGAGGCAAACCACAGGCTCAGCGTGATCGCGATCCCGCGGGATACGATGACGGATATCGATCTGTACGATATGCACGGCCAGTATTTTGACACGGTCCCGGCGCAGCTGGCATTACAGTACGCCTACGGGGACGGCGGGGAGTTAAGCTGTGAGCTGATGGAAAAGGCGGTGTCGAACCTGATGTACGGCCTTCCGATTCATGCGTATGTCTCCATCAACATGAACGCGATCCCGGTCTTAAACGACGCGGTGGGCGGGGTGACGGTGGAGGCGCTGGAGGATATCAGCAAACCGGGGCTGTCCGTGAAAAAAGGAAAGAGCGTCACACTGACCGGGGAGCAGGCGCGTACCTATGTGCGGACGCGGAATACAGAGGAGAATTACAGCGCGGTCAGCCGGCTGCAGCGGCAGAAACAGTATCTGCTGGCATTTATCAGTAAGGCATTTTCAGCGGTCCGGGAGGATCTGACGCTGCCGCTTTCGATGTTTCACATGATCACGGACTATATGGTGACGGATATATCCGCCAGCGAGGTGACGTACCTGGCCACAGCGGCCATCGGGTGCAGCTTTACGGGAGATTCCTTTTACACGCTCCCCGGAGAACAGCGGCTGGGAGATTATTACGAAGAATTCTATATGGATGAGGATGCGCTGTATGATCTGATCCTGGAGGTATTTTATATAGAAGAAACGGATCTGGAATGATAAAAACAGATTCGGACGGATGAAGGTATTGACGCCATACGGCGTTAATATAAAAGCCACACAAAAAATAATGGGAAAGGAGGAAGATACGATGAAAAAAATAGTAGCAGCAGTATTAGCACTCACGCTGACACTGGGAATGGGACTGACCGCGTTTGCGGCTCCGAGCCCGGAAAAGGGAACCGGAGTCACCAATGCGACGACATCTGAGCCCGGAGTAACAGTGGAGGTGGAGAAAATCGCCGATGAGACTGCAAAAGTAGCTGCAGCCGAGAAGGAGGCAGCCGCCACGGTTGCCAGTAATGTAAAGGTTACCGTGCTGGCATCTGCAGAGGTGACTGCAAACAGAGCAGTAACCAAAGATGCTCCGCTTACCATCACGTTCAACGTTCCGACTGTGCAGGCCGGATGGACCGTGTTTGCCCTTCATCAGAAGGCGGACGGTACCTGGGAGAAGCTTTCGACAACTGTGGCAAACGGAACCGTAACGGTGAAGTTTACCTCATTATCTCCGGTTGTATTCGTTCGCGAGGAGACGGTAGCTCCGGCTCCCGGAGTCTCTGCTCCGCAGCCGGTCTACAGCCCGGAGTGGTATGAGCAGCAGAAGGCGATGTATGGCGGAAACAGCAATTCCAACGCGGCGACAACCGCAGGAATCACTTCTCCGAAGACCGGGGAATAAAGAAACAAAAGACCATTATGTTTTAAAGCTTTAAAATTTGTGTGGTGCGTCCGGGAGCGTAAGCTCCCGGGCGAAAAAAGCGAAAGAGGAGGGAAGTGCCATGGAGAAAAAAAGCATTACGAATACGGCGCAGTGTCTGCTTGAGCTGTGGAATGCGGGACTGTTCTCCCTGGTATGGGTGCTCTTTTATAACGGATATGTGTTCCGGTATAAGACCGTCAGCGGAGGGCTCGCGACGATTGCGGCATACCTGATTCTCTACAATGCGCTGTGCAGCGTGTACAAGGCCTTCCGAATCGTGTCGGCGCCGGTGGGGGAGACGCTGTTTTCCCAGACGGTGGCCTTCGGGGTGGCGGATCTCGCCGCCTATGCGGAGTGCTGTCTGCTCTGTCACCGGTTCGTCAATCTTCTGCCGGGAGCGGGGGTGGCTGCGGCGCAGATCGGAGGAACGGCTCTGATCCTCATGTGGTCGAAGCATTACTATGTGACCCATGTGCCGCCGAAACGGACGCTGTTGATCTACGGAACAGCGGTGAGCCGCCAGAGCGCAGCTGATTTTCGCAGACGGATCCTGGAAAAATACGGGCATCTGTTCTGCATCCTGGAACTGCTCCGCGAGGAGGAGCCAGAGGAACGGCTTAAGGATGCGATCCGGGAACATGACACGGTGCTCTTTTATGAGGTATCGGTGAGCCGGAGAAATCTGCTGACCGGCCTGTGTATGACACATGAGAAGGCATTTTATTTTACGCCGACGCTGGCGGATATCTTAAGGCAGGGCTGTTCGGAAAAGCATCTTCTGGATACGCCGCTGCTTAAATACGATTACGCCTGGCAGGGGCGTCTGCCCTATTATTTTTTCAAACGTCTGCTGGATATCGCACTGTCCGTAATCCTGCTGATCGTGGCCCTGCCCGTGATGGTGGTCACGGCTGTGGCAATCCGGAGGGAGGACCAGGGTCCGGTATTTTTCAGACAGAAGCGCTGCACGAAAGGCGGCCGGGAATTTGAGATCATCAAATTCCGCAGCATGCGTGAGGACGCTGAGAAGACCGGCGCGGCCATGTGCGAGGAAAACGACAAACGTATCACGAAGGTCGGGAAAATTATACGGGCCTCACGGATCGATGAACTGCCCCAGCTGATCAATATTTTAAAAGGGGATATGAGCTTCGTCGGCCCACGGCCGGAGCGGCGGGAGTTCATCGAGCTCTATTCGAAGGAGATACCGGAGTTTTCGTACCGGATGCGGGTAAAAGGCGGCCTGACCGGATACGCGCAGATTTACGGGAAGTACAATACGTCGGCCTATGACAAACTGCGGCTGGATCTGGTGTACATAGAAAATCAGTCGCTGGTGCTGGATTTAAAGATACTGCTGCTGACCTTTCCGATCATCTTCCGGGCGGAGGCGACAGAAGGTTTTTCGAAGGAAACCGGGAAGCTGCTGCGGCAGAGGGTGAACGGGCAGAGGAGGAAAGGAACGCAGGCAAAGGTGGTGAAACCGGATTTCCTGGCAGGGGGAAACGGGGAGCCGGAGCGGGCGGTGAAGTAGGGAGGATATAAGAGAGATGGAACCGATCGGCCTGATCAGCGTCATTATGCCGGCATACAATGCGGAACGGACAATTGCAGAGTCGGTCAGATCCGTGATTGCCCAGACCTATGAGAACTGGGAACTGATCGTGGTGAATGATGCCTCGGAAGATGATACGGAGTCCATTATCAGAGAGTTTGAAAGACAGGATCATCGTATAAAATCAATCAAAAACGCAAAAAATGCGGGAGTTTCGGAAACACGGCATCGCGGTGTGGAACAGGCAGAGGGGAAATGGATCGCATTCCTGGACAGCGATGATATCTGGCTGGAGGATAAATTGGAAAAGCAGATATCCCTGCAGAGAAAAACGGATGCAAAGCTGCTTTTTACGGGATCAGGTTTTATGAGTGCGGACAGAAAACGGATGGGATGGGTGCTTCATGTGCCGGAAGAGATCGGATATAAAAAACTGTTAAAACAGAATCTGCTCTCTAATTCATCTGTGCTGGTGCAAAAAGAGTTATTTCTTCAGAATGAGATGATCGGAGAAGGGATGCATGAGGATTTTGCATGCTGGCTGAATGTGTTAAAAAACGGATGTGTGGCGTACGGGGTGGATGAGCCACTGCTGATTTACCGGCTGTCTCCGGATTCAAAATCAGGAAACAAGATAAAAGCGGCGAAAATGAACTGGAATACATATCGGGCGGTTGGTCTGAATTATGTAAGCTCGGTCTATTATATGGCGTGGTATATGGGAAACGGGATTATGAAATACAGAAAATTAAAAAAATGACAAAGGATGTTGGAGTATGATCGTTTGCAAGCTGATGGGCGGCCTGGGAAATCAGATGTTTCAGTATGCCTATGCGATGGCGCTGTCAGCGCAGTTCGGAGAAGAGATCTGCCTGGACACCGGTTTCTATCATGGCAAAGCTCCGGCAATAATGGAATTATGTATTCCGCATCGGGGACTGGTAAAAGAATATCATCTGTCTGATTATAACAGAGCGATCCGAAAAGAACAGTATTATCACATATTACAGAAGCTGATGAGAAGCATTTGTCATGAGCGTGTGGGAAACCGTATATTTCAGAAATATGCCAGCCAGGGATATTATTTTAATTTTGATCCGTTTTACTATCCGTCGCCAATGAGTGTATCTGAACATAAATATATTTACGGTTATTTTCAAAGTGAGAAATATTTTGAGCCTGTGAGAACAGAAGTGAGAAAAGCCTTTGTCCCCTGGAAACCCATGAGTGAAAGTGCAGTCAGGTATGCAGAACTGATGGAGGGCACAGAAGCAGTTGCAGTGCATATCCGACTGGGGGACTATACGAGGAGAAAAAACAGATATTTATATGTCTGTACAGATCAGTATTACAGGAATGCGATTACATATATTTATGAACATGTTTCAAATCCATGTTTTTTTATTTTT
The DNA here is from genome assembly GCA_947642555.1 of uncultured Roseburia sp. Classification (GTDB taxonomy): domain Bacteria; phylum Bacillota; class Clostridia; order Lachnospirales; family Lachnospiraceae; genus Roseburia. Next base: position 28,770 of record CANRSX010000036.1, read on the forward strand.
ACGAATGATATCAGAGCAGTGCAGAAAAAAGATTATCTGCATGGCAATATGATATATATAGAAGAAACAAAAGATACGGACGCTATGATGCTGATGAGTCTGTGCCGGTATTTTATCATATCGAACAGTACATTTTCCTGGTGGGGAGCGTATCTTTCCGGGAGTGAGAGGAAGATGACAGTAGCGCCTGAACAGTGGATCCGGACAGCTGCAGAGACTCCGGCAATCTATCTGGACGAGATGATAACTGTCAGCTGCGGATAGTATTGTGTCAGGACACAATCGTTTCCTGTGATGCTGCAGGAAGACGGAGGAAAGAGAGCAGATATGATTCCGGTACGGACTTTTTTGACAAAAATGAGATATGTGAAATGTTCTGATTACGCTGCACTTATAAAATTTGCGGTTGCATTTCCAATTTCAAAATTGCTGAAGAAGAAATATAAAAATATATGGCTGATTTGCGAGGATGGAAAATGCGCTCGTGATAATGGATATGTTTTTTATTCATTCATGCGAAAGATGCATCCGGAACAGCCCGTTCTTTATGCGATTGACAAACGTGCGCCTGACTATAAAAAGGTGGAAAAATATGGAGGAATTGTACAGTACGGATCCCTGAGGCACTGGATCTGCTATCTTATCGCCAGCCAGAATATCAGTTCACAAAAAAGCGGCAAACCAAATGCAGCAGTCTGCTATCTGCTGGAGATCAGTGGATGTTTAAAGAACAGCAGGGTTTTTCTTCAGCATGGTATTACGAAGGATGACTCAAAATGGCTTTATTATCCGGAAACACTTTTTTCACTATTTGTATGTGCGGCAAAACCGGAATATGAGTATGTCAGAAAAACGTTTCAGTATCCAGAGGGATGTGTCCGGTATCTGGGATTTCCCAGATTTGATGCGTTGCATGACCATCATTCTGACAAACACATGATTCTGATAATGCCTACATGGAGAAAATGGCTGAATTCAAGTTTCAGGAAATTATATCGTGGAAATGCTGGATTTGAACGCTCTGAATATTTTAAAAGGTGGAATTCACTGCTGAATAACAGGTCTCTCGCGGAAATATTAGAGCAGAAAAAGGTATATGCTGTGTTTTGCCTTCACAGGAATGCGGAGGAACATATTGAAAAATTTGGGACGATAAGCTCCAGAATATCAATTGTAAATCAGGATGAATGCGATATTCAGGAACTGCTGAAATCAGCTTCTTTTCTGATCACGGATTATTCCAGTGTGTTTTTCGATTTTGTCTATATGAAAAAACCAGTTCTGTTTTATCAGTTTGATGCGGAAACATATCGAAGCGAACAACTGCAGAAGGGGTACTTCGATTATGATCATAATCCATTTGGAGAGGTCTGTAAAAGTGAAGAACAGGTGGTAAATAAATTAAAAGCAGAAATGGAGCGTGGTTTTGATCTGAATCCGTGTTTTTTGGAAGCACACAGGGAGTATTTTCCTTTGTATGATAATTGTAATAATGAGAGGATTTATCAGGCAGTCAGAAAACTGGATATGGAGGAACAGACGAAGTAACTGGAGGGCGATGTGAGAGATTTTTTGGTTTGTTTGTCGGTATTATATATTTTTATATTTTTGACATGTGTTTTTTTGTCAAAATGGATCAGGGTTTCTCAGGGTACAATATGTTGTTCTTTTATACTGTTTTCACTGACGCTTTCCATTCTTGCATATTACGTAATTCCGCCTTATGGATGGGATTTAAGACGTCATTTTGATTTACTGGAAGGTATTAGAAACAGTCATCTTTCGCTGAAAGAATTCCTGTTTCAGACACGAACCAATATCGGTGGCAGCGCATATACAAGTCTGGTAGCGTTTAATTTTATCAGATATTTTATCGCCAGGCTGACAGATAATAACCATATGCTTCCATGGCTGTGCGTACTGGCTGATTATCTGATTATCAGCTATATCGCAACAGACTGGGTACTCGAAAATACAGAAGACGGAAAGGTGGATTTTTTTTCACTGATGCTCTGCTTTTCTTTTTATCCGTTTGTCCATGCGGTATCCGGAATGAGAACGGCATTGTCAGTTGCGATTATGGGACTTGGAATTTACCGTTATCTTTATAAAAGAAAAGGCATATGCGGTTTTATTGTTTTAGCCGTGATTGCGGTAACCATTCACCAGGTCGCCCTGATTGCTGTCCCATTTGTATTTCTTGCGCGTTTCAGGATTGGTGTCAGGGGTATCATGTTTGTATTTCTGGCATCTGTACTGCTTGAGAGAATGACGGCGTTTTTTTCGGCATCCGGTTTCAGATATCTGGTAAGGATAGCATGGCTGTATAACAGGTATACGTCAGACAATCAGTACCGGGCAGGAAGATATAATCTTTATGGAGATATTATCCTGATGTGTATTATGGTAATCATATATCTGCTGCTTCAGAAAGACGGAGACACAATATTTCTGAGCCAGAAACACAACGAAATATATTCATTTCTGATCTATTATATGTGCTTTGTGCTTGGAAATATCGGGAATTATGATCTGGTATTAAGACCATCGTATCTGCTTGGAGTGTTTGCACCTGTTTTGTCTTTCCTGATCAGAAAAGCAGAAGCAAAATATGTCTGGAATGATAAATATTTACTTGGGTTCCTGAAAATAATCATGTATGGAATCTGTATGTTTGTGTGCTACAGACATACAGAGATTCTTGTAAATGGATTAAAAATATGATGAAAACAATTCTGTTGATTATACCTGATTATCTGCCGGTCCCAGATACTCTGGGCGGGGCGATTGAAGGACTGGTTACAAATATAGTGGAAGAAAATGAGAAGAATCACAGAGCAGACTTTGTAATAATTTCTCCATATGAAAAAGAGGCTGTAATAAAGGCAGAAAAATATAAATTTACCAGAATAAAATATCTGAAACTGCCGCGTAATCATCAGCTACAGGAAAAAAATGTTTTGGGGAAAATATGGAGGGCATTGTCAGGAAGAATCTATTATTTATGCGCATTTTTGTCAGGAGTCAGAATACATGCGGATGCTGTTGTGGCAGAAGGAGGTTTGTACCGATGGTTTGGCCTTTTCAAAATGTGCTATACAGATAAGCAGTTATTTTTACATATTCACCGGGAACTGCCGGCAGGTCCCGGGTTTGACGGCGTCTTTGGAAACATTATAGGCGTCAGCGATTTTGTATGTGAGAGATGGAGGGAAACTTCACGCTATCAGCAGAATATCTATTCTGTAAAAAATGCAATTCAGCCTGATAAATTCTGTCGTCTGGAGCACCTGACAGACAGGAGAAGAATACGCGAAATTTACGGGATCAGGGAAGAGGACTGTCTGTTACTTTTTTGCGGAAGAATTATTCCCATCAAGGGAGTTCTGGAACTGGTCAGAGCCGTGAACCAGCTGCATATGGAAAATATAAAACTTCTCATCGTGGGAGGAGCAGACTTCAGCAGCAATGCGCAAACCGATTATGTAAAACAGATCAGGGAAGAACTGACCGGACAGATTGTGATGACAGGTTATGTCCCGCATGATCAGACAGCGGGTTATTATGCGGCGGCCGACGTTTTCATACAGCCCTCCGTCTGTGAGGAAGCGGCTCCCCTGGTCCTTCTGGAAGCACAGGCATCCGGACTGCCGGTTATTATGTCAGATTCCGGCGGCGGGCCGGAATTTGTGACAGATAAAACCGCAATTGTAGTAAAGAAGAAAAATGCGGGTTCAGATCCGGACGAAGCGATACGATTTTCAGCCCGTCTCGCAGAGGCGATCGGATTTTTGGCGAGTCATCCGGAAAAAAGACAACAGATGGGAGAAGAGGCACAGGACTATGCCAGAAAATTCAATATGGAGCGCTATCTCGAAGAATTTGTAAATATCTTCGAAGAGGCGGAAGAATAACACACGGGAAAAGAGGATCATGGCACAACAGGAAAATAAATACCGGTATCTGATAAAAAATGTTGGCGTTCTGACAATTGGGAGCTTTGGGAGTAAATTTTTGTCCTTTTTTCTTCTTCCGCTCTATACGAGTATCCTGACAACAGAGGAATACGGAATATCGGATTTCATACATGCAACGGTAAATCTGCTGATTCCTGTTTTTACGCTTAATATTTCGGATGCCGTTTTTCGGATCTCGATGGAAAAAGGGAGGGACAGGGAAGAGGTATTTCGGACAGGGTGTCAGGTATTTGGAGCCGGTTTTCTGCTGGTTGTCCTGTTCTTCTGGCTGAATAAAATCGTTCAGCTGAATACCTTACTGAGTGATTATTCAGGGTGGTGCCTGTTTTTATATCTGACGCAGGCAGTGAATTCGATCCTGCTGCAATATGCGAGAGCCATGGATCAGGTCAGCGATGTGGCGGTCTCCGGGATTATTTCTGCCTTCTCTATAGCGGTAATAAATATTTTGTGTATTGTGGTTTTTTCTATGGGGCTCAGGGGTTATCTGTTCGCGATGGTATCGGGACAGGCCCTGGCGGATTTTTATCTGCTGTATCGTCTGAAGGCAGGAAAAATCCTTTGCCGGATCAGGTGCCGGGTATCAAAGGAGCTGTGCAGGGATATGATCGCATACAGCCTTCCGCTGGTTGTCACGACGATCAGCTGGTGGGTGATAAGCGCATCCGACCGGTATATGGTGATCTGGCTGTGCGGGGTTGTGGAAAACGGAATTTATTCCGTAGCATATAAAATCCCGGGAATTTTGTCTGTGATGCAGAATCTTTTTACCCAGGCATGGCAGATATCCGCGGTAAAAGAACAGGAAAATGATTCGGCGGGAGGCTTTTATAAAGAAGTATATACGCAATATCATATATGCACTGTTATGGTCAGTGCAGGGCTGATTGGGACAAGCCGTCTGATGGCAGGGATCCTTTTCTCGAATGATTTTTACAGGGCATGGAACTATGTCCCCTGGCTGTTATTTGCAACGTTATTTTCCGGGTTATCCGGATATATGGGCGGGATTCTGGCGGCATTGAAAGATACGAAAGCACTGTCGGTATCGTGTGCAGCCGGCGCCATCGTAAATATTATATTAAATATGATACTGCTGAAAACAGTGGGGACAATCGGAGCCGCATATGCAACCCTGATTTCTTATATGGTCACATTTGTCTGTCGAATCATATTTGTAAAAAAAGACGCAGGTATTCTGCTGATAACCGGAAAAAATATATGGATGTATGTTCTGATTTTTATGGAATGCTGTGTGGTCGGTATGGAAAACCGCTGCCTTCGATACAGCATCACGGGTATGCTGGTTTTTATTATGCTGGCGGTAAACCGGGATACGATCAGAACGGCCATTTGTAAACTGTCCCAGATGCGGAAGTTAAGGAGGAAATAAACCGATGAATGCTTTTGTCTGCGCAACCCCGGTACATATACTCAGAGCAATACATATGCATTCTGCGATCCCGGAATATGCCGGAGAGACAGATATTTATATTTGTGATACATTCGCAGGAGCGGCCAGAATAGCGGAAAATCTTCGGGGAACAGGATGTTTCCGTCGGGTTTCTTTTGTGAAATATCCGGTGATCAGAAAACTGCTGGCACTACAGGTATTATTTCGTATTCCGTCGGGTTTCTTCTGGAAAAAGAAAGAACACAGCTATGAACGGATTGTAGGGTTTAATATTGATAACGGTGTGACAGACGCGCTGTACTGGCTGGCAGGGGCTGACGTTTCGTATGACTGCGTGGAGGATGCTCCCGGTATCTATCCTTTTTATGTTCCGAAGCAGTATGAATGGTATAAGGGCAGGATGCTGATCGGGTTGGAAAAAGCGTATTTTCATATGAAAAAGTGGTGGTTCAGCCAGCCGGATCTGGTACACCCGGAAGCGGGTATGGAGGAGAAAAAAGTCCGGCTGCCGGCAATGGATCCACATGATGAATCCTTTATGGAACTGGTGAACCGGGTCTTTGAATATGTCCCGGATGAAATGCTGTATCATGCGGATCTTCTGATTATGGAAGAAAGCATGTATACCGATCACATCATGACAGGAAATGCGGACTATGTCTTATACAAAGCGGTAAGAGAGCGGTATCCGGATCAAAATATAGTTGTGAAGCTTCATCCACGGACAAAAGATAACCGGTTTGCAGATGAATTTCAGGTGATGAAAAGTACCGGGATTCCGTGGGAGGTTTATCTGCTGAATCAGATTCATCAGGGCTATAAAATCCCGCCGATGATGGGAATCGCATGTGTGACAATGTCATCTGACAAATTTCTTCTTGATATGGAATCCGTGAAGCTGGTTCTGCTTCCAATGTTTTATGACAGGATAAAAAAGCGTGAAAACGGGGAAATGATGTTCGGAGAGAATATAGAAGCACAGTTTGTGAATCTGAGAAAATCATACAGACAGCCGGAGAAGATCCTGATTCTAAAAAACAGGGAAGAGTTATTTCGGATACTGGATTTATATTTTAACTGAAAGATGATGGTGGATAAGATGAAGGTGACGGCTTTATTAACGGGAAGAGGCAACAATACGCTGCCGGACAAAAATGTGTTAGAGATCCTGGGACATCCTGTACTGTATTACCCTGCCCACGCAGGAAGAATGGCAGAATGTGTGGATACTTATTACTGCAGCAGCGATGATGAAAAGATTCTAAAAGCAGCGGAAGAGGAAGGGTATCGGAGAATTGTACGCCCCGGGGAGCTGGCATTGCCGTCGGCACAGCATATCGATGCCATAAGACATGCGATGACGGTAATTGAAAAACAGGAAAAACTGGCCGAGATATTTGTGGTTCTTCTGGCGAATAATGTGACGGTAAAATCGGACTGGATTAATACATGTGTGGAAATGATGAAAGCGGATATGACAATCAGCGCCGTCGTACCGGTGTACCAGGACAATGATCATCATCCGCTGCGCAGTAAAAGGGCTGTTGATCATCGTCTGCAGATGTATGAGCGTGATGTCCATGGAACCGTATCCACGAACCGTCAGGATCTGCCGGCCTGTTATTTTCTGTCACATAATTTCTGGGTTTTAAATACAAAGCTGCTGACAGAGCAGGGGAATTCCGGACAGCAGCCATGGAGTTTTATGGGACATAATATCGCATATATAGAGATAGAAGAATCGATAGATATACATAAAGAAGTGGATCTTCTGGTAGCGCGGGAATGGATCAGAAAAAATTATACGGATTGAGAAAGGATGCAGGGATGGGAAAATATCTGGTAACCGGAGCAGCGGGTTTTATCGGCGGAGCAGTTGCGGAATTGCTGATAAACAGGGGAGACAGTGTTGTTACAATTGACAATCTGTCTACAGGAATGAGAGAGCGGATTCCGAAAGGTGTGGATTTTATCGAAGGGGATGCAGGAAGTCCAAAGGTAATCAGAAAGCTTAACGGAATCAGATTTGACGCAATTATTCATCTGGCGGGACAGAGTTCCGGAGAAGTATCATTTGAAAATCCGGTATACGATCTGCAGACCAATACACAGTCCACATTACTGCTGCTTGACTATGCGTGCAGAAACGATATACACAGATTTGTGTATGCAGGTTCCATGTCTGTGTATGGAGATCAGAATCCTCCGCTTGTCACGGAAGACTCTGATACCGTGCCAAAAAGTTTTTATGCAGTGGGAAAACTGGCAAGCGAAAAATATATGCGAATTTATGCATCAGAATTCGGAATAACCTGTACGGCACTGAGATTTTTTAATATATATGGCGTCGGGCAGAATCTGTCAAATTTAAAACAGGGGATGGCAAGCATATATCTTGCGATGGCAGTCAGAGATCATAAAATTATCGTGAAAGGCAGCCCGGACCGGTTTCGGGATTTTGTGTACATTGATGATGCGGTAAGTTCTGTTATGGCAGCGCTGGAAAGAAAAAATGGATTTGATTTTTACAATGTTTCGACGAAGCACAGAACAAGAGTCGAAGAAGTCATCCGGATCATCTGTGACGGATTGCCATATTCCGTGACGACAGAATATGTATCTGGAACCCAGGGAGATCAGTTCGGCATTTATGGTGACAATTCCAAAATCAGAAAGGAGCTTGGATGGAGCCCGCAGGTGAAATTTGAGGAGGGCATGGCCAGAATGACAGAATGGGCGGTGGAACGGATGGCAGCAGAAAGAGGAATGTAAGCTTTTGAAAAAATACGGAGGATGAGCCATGAAAGAAATAATGACAACCGTTACCGATATATTAACAGGGGACGTGGCAAATGTCGTGGCGGAGTTCTGCGACGCGGGTTTAGAAGCCTGGATAAATCGGGCGAATTTTAAAGAGAAGATGAACGAATGTCTGAGTCATGTGAAGGATTCTGTGACGAAAGAACAGATGGGTGAGATCACAAAAAATCTGGAAAAAGAGGCAAAGGAATATATTAAGAATCAGGACCTGGATGCGATCTCCCATATCAGAGATGCTTTGGATCAGGAGATGAATATACTGGGAATTGATCCGGTGCATCAGAATGTCTTAAAGAAGATTTTTATAGTATATGTGATGACATATATTCATGAGGTAAACCCGACATTTTATAACGCTCTAAAAATAAAATATAAAAGCGATGAAGAGTTCAGGCTGCTGCGGGAGGAAATAGGAAAAATAAAAGAAAAGCCCCAAAAACCGGAGATTGTGTTACGTCCTGCATCATCCAGAGTACATATTGAAAATTCGGATCGGATGGTTTCAAGAGACGATGAAATCGCGGATATTCAGAATAAGTTTGATAAGGGGAGCAGTGTTATTTTCCTGCATGGCCGGCCCGGCATGGGGAAAACCACCCTGGCCAGCTTATATGCAAATCAATCGGCATTTGAAAAAATATATACTCAGCAGTATACGGATAATCTGGAAGGTACAATGGCCCGGCTGGCAGGAACACATTCGAGAGCAACGAAGGTAACCGGAACGGATATACTGGAACATCTGGAACATACCAGTGAGGAAGAACGGGGCAGAATACTTCTGATTATAGATAATTTTAATCATGATGCACTTCAGGAAGCGAATAAGAGTCATTTTGTATCAGAGACAGACAGTGACTTTTTTAAACGGTTATGCGGAGCGGGAATTCATATTCTGGTCACGACCCGCATTAATGTAAATAAAACGATGGTGGAGGTAGGAGCAGTGAAAAAACCTATGGAATTGTTTGAAAAGATTTACGAGAGGGCACTGAACGATGAGCAGAAAAAAATGGCGGATGAGCTGATCGATATTGTACAGGGAAATACCATGCTGATTGAACAGGCGGCAGGCATATGGAAAAAATCAGGCAGGATAGAACAGGAACATTTATTACAATGCTTAAAAGACTGTAATCTGAAGGAAGATCCAACGCGTGTGACAGATAAGACCTTATATGAGATGGTAAGTGCAATGCTGAATTTTTCAGGGATAAAGGCGAACCAGAAAGCAGGGGATATTTTTGCCTGTGCCGCCCTGGCTCCGCGAAGGGGACTGCCCAGGGAGTTCTTTCTGCAATTAACGGAATGTGAGGAAAATATCCTGCGGGATCTGATTGACGGCAGCTGGGTCCTGCTGAATTCAGAAGAAAATGTACTGCTGCATCCACTGGTAAAAGAAATCGCAATAGAAGAGAGTATGGTATCTTTCGATAGATGTAAAACGTTCTGCGAAAATCTGATGAAAATAATGGATGTGGATGAACCTTTTGAACAGAGGTATTCATATAAAGATTGTGCATGGGAAGTGTATAAACGGTTTTCACTGGAGGATGATAATATCACTCTGATAAAACTATATTATGGATTGAGCGATGTCTATGATAAGTCGGGTGAACTGGAACGTTCAAAGGAGATTGCTGAAAAACTGGAAGAACAATTGGAACATTCGAACATAGAAATACATATAAAGGCAAGGATGCTCAGCGGAATCGCATATAGCATTCAGAACTCATTTAAGGACATGACAGAGCTGGATCATGCCGCAGAACTGCTGGAGCGTGCAAGGACTATTATTTTTAATCTGCCAGAGGATGAGCTGCAAAAGATCGAGGTAAAACGTGCAAAAAGCATTCTGCTGAATGATTTCGGATCCAACCATCTGGCCAGAATGAGCTGCCATCAGAGGGAAAGACTAAAGCAGATAAAGGAAGCGGCTGAGTCTCACGAAAGAGCATTGGAATACCGGGAAAATCAGCTTGAAAGGGCGCAGGATGAAAATATGACAAGAGAGTGGAGGCTGAGTGTTGCAAACTCTTATAATGCGCTGGGAACCGACAAATATTATGAAGGAGACTTTAAAAAGGCGGCGGAGTTTCACAGAAAGGCACTGGGTATTCGGGAAAAATATCAGATGAAGGACGAGATCTGCGTCAGCCGGCAGCGCATCATCGGATGCGTGATAGAAGGATATAGAAAGAATCTGACTGTGGAGAAGGAAGAAATTCAGGATGCGCTAAGCTATTTCCCCGAATTACTGGAAATCAATTTTGAAATGGATAATATAAGAGCATTAAAAATAAACGGAAACTATTTCAGAGAAATCAGTGTGATCATAGAAAATGACAGGAGACTGGAATCGCTGATAGAGGAATTATCCGGTAAAAAGAAAAAAATTGCAGAATGGATTGAGAAGGAACCGGAATTGGAGAGGTTTCATGATATGAAACGCATTTTGGGATTGCAGGATATCTGATAATCTGCCCCTGCTCTTTGGTGAGCAGGGGCAGATAAATTCTCCTAAGTGGGACATGCCGTCCCCTGCCCGTACTGCACGGAGTCATTTTTTGTCAGAAGATACAGGCAGTACTGATTCATGCTGATTCCTTCCTGCCGGGCGTGTAAGGACAGGGATCTGTGAAGGCTGCGCGGCATTCTTAGTTTGAACTGACCGGAATACTGAGAGAGATCTGCTTCAGAAACGGGCTCGGCAATCTCAATGCCTTCTTCCAGGGCGGCTTCAAGCCATGCTCTTTTAGCATCCTCGGCATTGCGAATGATCCCGTCCATTGTTTCAGAGCAGGTGATGCATCCCGGAAGTTCCGGATAACGTGCGCCGTAACCGCCTTCGGTCTGATCGGGAATGATTTCAAGGCGGTATGGAAGTGAAAGATAATAGTCAATGTTTTTGTTCATTGTTTTCCTCACTTTCTATGGCTTCTTTGACCATAATAATATAGATTCGCCGAATGGGTTCATGCTGTGGAATGGTAATCGGCTGTCTGCCCGGTTTGCGGAATGTTTTATGACTGCTCCCGCCAGCGGGGCCGCTTACGGTATAACCGTATGTTTCAAGGACTTTTCTGACTTCGTCAAATCGCAGATTTTTATCTAATGATTTGATGCGCTGAAGCAGTTTATCGAATTGGGACATTGTACCTCCTGTTATTATTATAAATGGTGTTATATATGATGTCAATGAAAATGTTTACAGGTTTCAGACCCCGGAAAAAGGGACAGATTTCCGGCAGATGCAGCCGGTATGGGTCAGTCATGAAAAACTGCAAATATAGAATAACATATCAGGACAGAAAAATCAAGAGAAATTTGTAGTATGAAAAACAACAGATAACGTACCATATATAAAAGAAATAACGCCCTCACAGAAAGGAGTCCCTGAAAATATGAAACGGATCATACTTCCATGGATCATGGCATTCGCATTCATCCTGCCGGTTTTCCTGCCCGCCGGCTTTTCTGCCCGTGCGGCACAGCCGGCGGCTGCCTTCGGCTCCGGCTATTACCGCGTGACTGCCGGCGACGAATTCCGCGTGGGTGTGCAGATCGGCACGGATTCCGGTGATACCGCCGGCGCCTACCGCCTCCTGGTCCGCTATGACGCATCCGTGCTGGAATACCTCTCCGGTGCGGACGGAATTGAGGAGGGCTGCCTGGTGCTGACGGGGGAGACAGAGGGGAATCCCGTATGGCGGATGCTGGAATTCCGTCTGCTGTCCGACGACAGCTCCTGGCTTGAGCTCCTGCCGGAGGGCGGGGCCGGGGAAGTACCGGAGGACGGAGCGGATCAGGACGGTGCGTCCGGCATGTCAGCGGTATGTGCGCCGGTGCTCGCGGTGAGGGAGGACGACACGCTGCGGCTGACGGCGCTGGCAGCGGATCCGGCGCTTTCTGAGACGTTTGACGCGGAACAGCGGGTGTATCATCTTAAGGAAGCCCTGCGGGCCGGGGAGGAAAACGCCGGACTTAGGGTACAGGCGGAAGCGGGGGAAGGGATTCAGGTGATGCTTTCGGATCTGACAGGGGCCGGGCCCGGCAGGAAAATCATCCGGATCTCCCTTGTGGACGGGGAGGGAAGGAGCGGGCGTTATTATCTGCTGGCCAGACTGGAAGAGGAGGAGGTGCAGCTGCCTTCCTTTTTATATGAAGGGGAAGAGTGGCAGATCCTCGATTCCGTGCGGTATGCGGAAGAATATTTACGGATGACGTATGCAACGGCCACCTTCAGCATTGATCTGCAGGTACGATGCCGTGGACATATCATTGGCTTTGATGAGTAAAAAACAGCAAATAACAAAAACGGGCTCCCCATGATCTACAGGGAGCCCGGATTTTTTTGATGAACATCTCGTACCCTGCCCCCAAACATGATATGATAGACGGAAAGCACCGACAACCATAAATAATGTTTACAGGAAAGTTTTTGAAAATCAGGTGTATTCCCATTTGTCCAATGACGGATGGGCGGGTTTTCTGGGCAGCTATGTCGGCGGCGTCCTCGGCGGGCTGGGGACGCTGATTGCGATGTATGTCACCATGAAGCACTCGATCGAGATTCAGGCCGAAAATAAGAAGGATACCGACCAGCTTATTATCAAAACAAAGCTCTTTGGAAATCCGGATGCGGAAAAGCTGGTACATTTTATGGAGGAGTTTCACCGTGAGACCGGGATACCGCAGAGGGCGGCGGAATGCGGTTTATGGCTGGACGAAAGCACGGAGAAGCTGATGGGACTGTTTGAGGAATTCCGGGAGCGGTATGTGAGGGGAGAAGCTGCCGGAGAGACACCGGATATCTGGAAGAAACCGGTTTAACATGCCGTTTCTTCGGAAAAAACAACGTCACTTTTTTCGATCGTTCTGGTGAAAATCAACAATTACCGACATAATGCATAACTATTATAAATTACACTTGACATTTTCGGCAAAAGTATATAAAATATGGACGAATTAATAACTTTTTTAAAAAGGACTGCACATCATGATAAAAAAGGAACAAAAAAATGCAAAAAAGGAGTTGTACCGCAGAGTGATTCTGTCTGTGGCAGCAGCGGGCTGTCTGATCTGTGTCTGCTGTGTGGCGGTGAAGCTTGTGAAAGGAAGCCATGCGGGCCGGGTATATGAGACGATGCGGCAGGAATGCGTCGTGACCGGGATGACGGAAAATCTGCCGGAGGCGGCCACAGAGGAGAGCACGGAGGCGGAGGAGATACCGCATGTGTATGAGGAGATGCCGGCGGTGGATTTTGATGCGCTATGGGAGACCAATACGGATATCTGCGCCTGGATTTTTATCCCGGGAACGGAGGTAAATTACCCGGTACTGCAGAATGCGGCGGCAACGGACCCGCATGATACTTATTATCTGGACCACACGGTGGACCGTGTATCCGGACTTCCGGGTGCGATTTACATCGAGCCCTGCAATGCAAAAGATTTTTCGGACAGAAATACCGTTCTCTACGGTCACCATATGAAGAACGGTTCCATGTTTGCTTCGCTGGATCGCTTTAAGGATAACGTTTTTCTGGAGGAAAATGCATTCGCTTATGTCGTGACGCCGGACGAAAATATGGTGTATCAGATCTGGGCAGCGGTTGTCTATGATGACCGCCACATTATGGGGATTTATGATTTTGAGCAGGATACCAGTTATCAGGCGTTTCTCGATTCCCTCACAGATAACCGGAACATGGCGGATGTTTTCCGGGAGGGGATGGAAGTGACGACAGAAGACCGGCTGATCACACTGTCCACCTGCGTGCCGAATCAGGACGGCAGCCGGCTGATTGTGGTGGCGGCCCTCATGGATGCATATGAAAGGGAAGACTGATTTGAGATGGCCAAAGAGAGCGCTGTATGCCGCAGCCGCTGTGGTATGGGGCGGTATCCTGTTTTTTTTTCTGGTGTGCCAGGCCGGCAGATGGATGCTGCGAAACAATGCAGTGACGGCGGACGAAGCCGGCATACCGGAGACGGTCACATATCGCGGACAGACTTATTCTTATAATGAAGATCTTTTCGTGATCCTCTGCATGGGAATCGATACAAAGGATGATATGATCCGCGACGGCGAGGCGGGGAACGCCAGGCAGTCGGATGCGAATTTTCTCGTGGTGCTGGATGGAAAAAAGAAAGAGATAAAGATTGTTGCGATTCCGCGTGATACGATGACCGGGATTGAGATTTACGACGTCAGAGGGGAATATGTGACGACGGTGGAGGAGCATTTTGCCCTGCAGTTTGCTTACGGCGACGGGGGGAGCAGAAGCTGCGAGATGACCGAACGTGCCGCTTCCCGTCTGTTTTACGGGATACCTGTGAACGGATACGTCTGTTTCAATCTCCGGGCGATCGAGGTGTTAAACGGGATGATGGGCGGTGTGCCGGTGGAGCCGGAGGAGGACTTTGAGGATCTGAAAGCGGGTGAGACGGTCACGCTGAATAATGAACAGGCATACCGTTATGTGCAGTCCAGAGACTGTGATGAGGCGTTCAGCGCAGAAAAGAGGCTTGGCAGACAGAAACAGTATCTGACTTCCTTTCTTCAGAAGGCGCTTGCCTGTACGAAGGAGGACCCGTTTCTGCCGGTCCGGATTTATCATTCCGTCTCGGATCATATGAGTACGGATCTTTCCGGGATAAAACTGTTTTCACTTATTGTAACAGGGCTTCAGTGCGATTTTTCGGAAGACGGTTTTTATGTCGTGCCGGGGGAACAGCGGGCAGGGCAGCGGTTTGAGGAATTCCATGTGGATGAGGATGCGTTTTATGAGATGATGCTGGAAATTTTTTTTGACAAAGATATTGACGCGGATGCGTTGATATAAAACCACACAAAAATATAAAAGAAGGGAAAGAAGTCCAATGAAAAGAATGATTACAGCTGCACTTGCGCTGGTGCTGACTCTTGGAATGGGAGTTACGGCAATGGCGGCAAGTGTGACAAAAACCGTGAATGTGCAGAACGTCGGCGTCAGCATCAGCAGCGCTGTTGACAAGGACGGAAATGCCGTACAGGGAACAACGATTGCAGATGCGTCGGAGGCGGTAAAGGCTGAGGCATTTGCGCAGGCAACCAGTTATATGAATACGTTTATGAGCACCAGCGTGGATATCCTTGCGACAAAGGAAGTAAGTCTTGCCGGCGTATCGGCTTCAAATCCGGTTACGATCACTTTTAACGTGGAGGGCGTGGCAGCCGGAAATACGATTGTCGTACTGCATAAGAGCAGCACCAGAGGATGGGAAGTAATGTCAAATGTATCGGTCGGAAACGGCACCGTAGCCGTGACCTTTACCGACCTTTCACCGGTGGCGTTCCTTCGTCCGGCGGCAACCGCTCCCGCATATGCGCCGGTACAGGAGATTCATCCGCCAGAGTATTATGAGCAGTTAAAGGCGATGTATGGCGGCAACACGGCAGAAACAGCGGCAGCTCCGGTGGTCTCTCCGAAGACGGCGGAGGATAACGGGATTGCCGGTCTGGTATTCGGCGCAGCGCTCTGCGCGGCAGCGGCTGTGGTTGTGAGCAGAAAGAAAACAGCTTAAGCAGGGTTACATTCTTTGTGTGGTTATGTCCGGGGCATGAGCCCCGGATTTTTTTACAAAAACGGCCCGGGAAGCATGACAGTGTTTATTATGTAGTTCCATATTATGAAACTGCGGTCTGAATGGTGAAATATGCACCAAAAACTGGAAAATACGATGAATTTATTGTTGATATTTGGTAAAAATATGATATTATAGATGTGTGCGTGTTTTGGGACAGGCACACCATTCGTAGCAGGCAACAGAGGTCAGGTCTGCTTTTTCGCCTGCATTCTGTTGTTAAGTTATATCAGTTTAGGAGGAATTGGCAAAATGGCAAACAAATGGGTGTATTTGTTTACGGAAGGCAACGCAAATATGCGTGAGCTTCTCGGCGGCAAGGGAGCGAACCTTGCAGAGATGACCGGACTCGGACTCCCGGTTCCGCAGGGCTTTACGATCACGACGGAAGCCTGCACACAGTACTATGAGGACGGCAGAGAGATCAATGATGAGATCCAGGGCCAGATCAATGAGTACATTGTGAAAATGGAAGAGATCACCGGCAAGAAGTTCGGCGACAAGGAGAATCCGCTGCTGGTATCGGTACGCTCCGGTGCGAGAGCATCCATGCCGGGTATGATGGATACGATCTTAAATCTTGGTCTGAACGAGACGGTTGTTGATGTGATCGCTGATAAGTCCGGCAATCCGCGCTGGGCATGGGACTGCTACAGAAGATTTATCCAGATGTATTCGGATGTCGTTATGGAGGTCGGCAAGAAGTATTTTGAGGAGCTGATCGACAAGATGAAGAACGAGAAGGGTGTGACCTACGACGTCGAGCTTACCGCTGACGACTTAAAGGAGCTCGCTTCCCAGTTCAAGGCTGAGTACAAAGAGAAGATCGGTGCAGATTTCCCGGATGACCCGAAGGAGCAGCTGATGGGAGCCATCAAGGCTGTATTCCGTTCCTGGGACAACCCGCGTGCGAATGTATACCGCCGCGACAACGATATCCCGTATTCCTGGGGAACCGCTGTCAACGTTCAGAGTATGGCATTCGGTAACATGGGTGATGACTGCGGTACCGGTGTTGCGTTTACGAGAGATCCGGCTACCGGAGAGAAGAAGCTGATGGGTGAGTTCCTGATCAACGCGCAGGGCGAGGACGTGGTTGCAGGTGTGCGTACCCCGATGCCGATCGCGAAGATGGAAGAGGAGTTCCCGGAGGCGTTCGCACAGTTTAAGTCTGTATGCGAGACCTTAGAGAACCACTACAGAGATATGCAGGATATGGAGTTTACCGTGGAGAATAAGAAGCTCTACATGCTCCAGACCCGTAACGGTAAGAGAACTGCTCAGGCCGCGTTAAAGATCGCATGTGATCTTGTGGACGAGGGCATGAGAACCGAGGAGGAAGCGGTTGCAATGATCGATCCGCGTAACCTCGATACACTGCTGCATCCGCAGTTCGACGCTGCTGCGTTAAAGGCTGCGACTCCGATGGGCAAAGGGCTTGGCGCTTCCCCGGGCGCTGCATGCGGTAAGATCGTATTCTCCGCGGCGGACGCTGAGGAGTGGGCAGCAAAGGGCGAGAAGGTTGTTCTCGTGCGTCTTGAGACCTCACCGGAGGATATCACCGGTATGAAGGCAGCTCAGGGTATCCTGACGGTGCGCGGTGGTATGACCTCCCACGCGGCGGTTGTTGCGCGTGGTATGGGTACCTGCTGTGTATCCGGCTGTGGCGATATCGCAATGGATGAGGAGAATAAGAAATTTACACTTGCGGGCAAGGAGTTCCATGAGGGAGATCCGATTTCCATCGATGGTACGACCGGTAATATCTATGACGGCATCATCCCGACGGTTGACGCTACGATCGCAGGCGAGTTCGGCAGAATCATGGGCTGGGCTGACAAGTACAGAACCTTAAAGGTACGTACCAATGCGGATACGCCGGCGGATGCGAAGAAGGCGCGTGAACTTGGCGCAGAGGGTATCGGTCTCTGCCGTACCGAGCATATGTTCTTCGAGGAGGACAGAATCGCGGCATTCCGTGAGATGATCTGCTCGGATACCGTGGAGGAGAGAGAGGAAGCTCTCGAGAAGATCCTTCCGTATCAGCAGGGCGACTTCGAGGCGTTATATGAGGCTCTCGAGGGGAATCCCGTTACCATTCGTTTCCTGGATCCGCCTCTTCATGAGTTCGTTCCGACCGAGGAAGAGGATATTAAGAAGCTTGCGGACGCACAGGGCAAGAGCGTTGAGGATATCAAGACGATTATCGCTTCCCTGCACGAGTTTAACCCGATGATGGGACACAGAGGCTGCCGTCTCGCAGTGACCTATCCGGAGATCGCAAAGATGCAGACCAAAGCTGTTATCCGCGCAGCGATCAACGTTCAGAAGGCACATGCCGACTGGAATGTGAAGCCGGAGATCATGATCCCGTTAATCTGCGAGATCAAAGAGTTAAAGAACGTTAAGAAAGTGGTTGTTGAGACAGCAGACGCTGAGATCGCAGCTGCAGGCGTGAAGTTAGAGTACGAGGTAGGTACGATGATCGAGATCCCGAGAGCGGCACTCACCGCTGACGAGATCGCGACAGAGGCTGATTTCTTCTGCTTCGGTACAAACGATCTGACACAGATGACTTTTGGGTTCTCCCGTGACGACGCAGGTAAGTTCCTGGATGCTTACTACGATGCGAAGATCTTCGAGAATGATCCGTTTGCAAAACTGGATCAGACAGGCGTCGGTAAACTGATGGAGACTGCAATCAAGCTTGGCAAGCCGGTGAATCCGAAGCTTCATGTCGGTATCTGCGGCGAGCACGGCGGAGATCCGTCTTCCGTGGAGTTCTGCCACAAGATCGGGCTGGATTATGTATCCTGCTCACCGTTCCGTGTGCCGATCGCGAGACTGGCAGCGGCTCAGGCGGCGATAAACAATGTAGGAAAGTAGATTACAAATATATGTACTTTACGGAATATCTGATAACCAGAGCTGATGTGAATGATTTTATGGCACATCGTCCGGAGTACACAAAGGCGAACCGCTTTGAGGATTTCGTTTGTAAAATCTATCTTTGACGATTAGGGGAAAATTCATTTAAGAGTTTTCCCCTTTTTTCGTGGTTTTTTCAAAGGATTCTATCCCAAACAAAGGATAGAGTCCTTTTTATATATACAAACAAAATAATCAAAGGAGGTTCAGGTATGAACAACACAGCGTTAAGAGCAGAGGTGCGTAGCACCAACAACACACACATGGTTTTTGCGAACGAGGAACATGAGAAGTTTTATTATGAGAAATTGGAACAGGCGAGGCATCAGGACTGCTATCACAAGGCGTTGATCTACATTCTCGGTATTTCAGAGGATACAAGGAATCATTTCAGCCAGATCTACGATATGAAGTCCGGGTTCATCAAGCCGGAGTGTCTGCGCCAGGGCTGGCAGACAAGCGGCAGTGTCCGGGTGGTAAGGCTTGCTTTTAACCTTTACACAGACGGTACTCCGAGTGTTGACGATTATAAGCGCAAGGACGAGCAGATCAGAGAGTGCAGGGAGTATTCGGTAAGTGATATTTTCTGCTGCGGCTATGCACTGTACTTCTGGCAGGGCATTAAGCTCCGTTACCCGGAATACTGCCGGAAACAGCGGTCTATGGAAGAGATCCTTGCAGAAATGGAGAGGGAACGTGCTGAAAATTCGACTGATGGGAACGAAGAATGATATTAAGTGGTTCGAGA
>CANRSX010000037.1 GCA_947642555.1 uncultured Roseburia sp.
ACAAAAATGGAGCCAGGAAGGCTCCATTTTCTACTTGTAAGTGGCAAACTCGGGGGGAAGCGCTGGTGTGACGGGTTTAGGATAGCAGAGATGCGGGGAAAATGCAAGGGCGGCGCAATTCTTTGCATCCTCCCGTGAAATGTGGTACAATACCAGGCGGGAAGGAAACGGCGTTATGACAGGGAGGTATGCCTATGTATCTGAAACGGAAAATCGGCCGGTATTTAGAAGAATGGAGAAAAAAGGAAGACCGCAAACCCCTGATTGTAAAAGGCGCGCGTCAGGTTGGAAAGACAGAGTCGATCCGCCGGTTTGCCACCCGGACATACGAATCGGTTATCGAGATCAATTTTATCGAAGAGCCAAAATATAAAACCATACTTTCCGACGGTTATCAGGCGGGGCCGTGATCCGGAACATTTCCCTGATCGATCCCGGGAAACGGTTTGTCGAGGGAGAAACGCTGCTTTTTTTGATGAAATCCAGGATTTCCCGGAAATCGCCACTGCCCTCAAGTTTTTTGCGATCGATGGGAGATACGATGTGATCTGCAGCGGATCACTGCTGGGAATCAGTTATCAGCGGATCGAGAGCAACAGTGTTGGGTACAAGCAGGATTTTTCCATGCATTCCATGGATTTTGAAGAATTTTTATGGGCAAAGGGATACGGGGAGTCTGTGGCGGATGACATCTTTTGGCATATGATCCGGATGGATCTGTTCAGCACGACAGAGCTTGCCGTGTTTGAGCCGCTGTTCCTGGATTACTGCGTGCTGGGCGGGATGCCGGCGGTGGTGCGGGAATATATCAGGACCGGCACGTTCGAAGGGACACTGATGATCCAGCGGCAGCTGCTTGCGGATTATAAAGAGGACATCCGCAAATATGCCGTCGGAATGGACCAGACGCGGATCACACAGGTGTTTGAACAATGGTTAAGGGATGCGGGGCTGGTCAATGTATGCTACTGCCTGAATTATCCGGAGCTGCCATTAAAGGGTAATTATCTGCCGGATCAGTATAAGCTATATTATGCCGACACCGGGATGCTGGTCGCGATGCTGGATGAGGAAGCGCAGGAGGATCTTCGGGCAAACAAAAACATGAATGTCTACAAGGGAGCCCTGTATGAGAATATCGTGGCGGAGGCATTTGTAAAAAGCGGATATCACCTACGGCATTAAGCTGGTAAAAGGAAATCTCGGGGAGGAAAACGGGATACTTACCTTTCCCTATTTTCGTAGTTTTCTAATCCGGCGGTATATGAGACAGCGCTGACACGGAAAGGAAGAAAGGATAAGCTTTACACATTCCGGTCAATCCATTATAATACAGATGACCAGAAGCAGTATGAGAAGAAAAAGGAAGGTGAACGCAATGACGTTAGAAGAGCAGAGAGAAGTGGCGATCAACCGATACGTTGATCTGATGCGCATCAAGGCATGTGAGACGGGCGAGAACAGGGAACTCGAATATCAGATCAGAGTTGCAAAAGTGAAACTGCAGAGCTTTGGTATCGATTATTCCGAACTCGATTTCTAAAAATAAGACAGGCAGGAAGGTGGATGATAAAAATGGAGTTATGGTATACAGGAACAAGAGACACCGCAGAGCGCGTTACCGCTTCGCAGGCGATTCTGCGCGGGCTGGCAAATGACGGAGGGCTCTACGTCCCCACGGAGCTTCCGAAGCTTACGGTCCCGGTGGATGAGCTCGCGAAGATGAGCTATCAGGAGACGGCTTACGAGGTGATGCGGCAGTTTCTGACGGATTTTACGGAGGAGGAGTTAAGGTACTGCATCAATTCCGCCTACGACGGCAAATTTGACACGGAGGAGATCGCTCCGCTTGCGGCGGCGGACGGCGCGTATTATTTAGAGCTGTTCCACGGCGCCACGATCGCGTTTAAGGATATGGCGCTTTCCATCCTGCCGTATCTGATGACCACCGCGGCAAAGAAAAACCAGGTGAAAAACGACATCGTGATCTTAACCGCGACCTCCGGTGACACCGGGAAGGCTGCGCTGGCCGGGTTTGCGGACGTGCCGGGGACGAAGATCATCGTCTTTTACCCGAAGAACGGCGTGAGCCCGATCCAGGAAAAGCAGATGGTGACCCAGAAGGGGGACAATACATACGTAGTCGGCATACACGGCAATTTTGACCAGGCGCAGACCGGGGTCAAGCAGATGTTCTCGGACGCAGCGCTCGCGAAGGAGATGGACGCGGCGGGCTTCCAGTTCTCCTCGGCAAATTCGATCAACATCGGCCGTCTCGTGCCGCAGATTGTTTACTACGTGTATGCATATGCAAAGCTGTACGCGGAAGGCGTGATCAAAAAAGACGAGAAGATCAACGTCGTCGTGCCCACCGGCAATTTCGGCAATATCCTCGCGGCCTTTTACGCGAAAAATATGGGACTGCCGATCGCGAAGCTGATCTGCGCGTCCAATGAGAATAAGGTGCTCTACGACTTCTTTTCGACCGGAGCCTACGATAAAAACCGTGAATTCATGCTGACCAGCTCGCCGTCCATGGACATCCTGATCTCGAGCAACTTAGAGCGTCTGATCTACCGCATCGCGGGCGACGACGCGGAGAAAAACGCGGCCATGATGCAGGAGCTCACCGCAAAGGGGCGCTATGAGATCACGGGGGAGATGCGGGCGCAGCTTTCCGATTTTTACGGGAACTATGCCGGTGAGGCGGAGACAGCGGAGACGATCCGCGCGCTCTATGAGAAGACCGGCTACGTGATCGACCCGCACACGGCCGTGGCTTCCTGTGTGTATCAGAAATACAAAAACGACACGAAGGACACGGAGACAAAGACCGTGATCGCCTCCACCGCGAGCCCGTTTAAATTCACCAGGAGCGTGATGGACGCGATCGGCGGCAGCCATGCGGAGAAAACCGATTTTGAGCTCTGTGACGAGCTCTCCGCAGCTGCAAATGTCGCGGTTCCGCGGGCGGTGGAGGAGATCCGCGAGGCGCCCGTGCGCCACGATACGTTCTGCGAGACGGAGGAGATGCCGGCGGTGGTAAAACATATCCTCGGGCTGGCGTAGGAGCACGGCCCCGCGCGGACGGCGCAAAGCGGAACAGATACAAAGCGGATCAGAATTACGAAAAGGCAGGCAGGACAGCATGAATGTGATGATGGTACTTGACGTGGTGATCATCGGAGTCGGCGCATATATGATCTCGGCAGCGGTGCAGATGAAGCGCAGCGGGGAGGTCAGCACCTCGATTCTCGCGAAGGAAGAGCACGGCAGATGCACGGACAAAAAAGGATTCATTGAGTTTATGTATAAAAAAGAAGCGGGGTTTGGCATCCTGACCGCCATGATCGGCGCGCTCGGGCTTGTGAGCGATCTGATAAAGCTGCCGCGCATGGTGGGCATCGTCGGGATGCTGGTGTTTCTCGCGGCGTTTCTGTGGTTTCAGTCCGAGCTGAAAAAAGCCAGGGCGCAGTTCCTTCGAAATTGAGACGGCTGCAGAGGAAGAAAAAAGGAGGTACCGGTATGAGGGAGGATCAGATCAGAATGCTGGTGGCGGAGGCCGTGGCGGCGAAGGAGTTTTCCTACTCGCCCTACTCCAGGTTCCGTGTCGGGGCGGCGCTGCTCACAAAAAGCGGTAAGATCTACCGCGGCTGCAACATCGAGAACGCGGCCTACGGGCCGACGAACTGCGCGGAGCGGACGGCGATTTTTAAGGCAGTTTCCGAGGGCGAGCGGGAGTTTGCGGCCATCGCGATCTCCGGGGACGCGGAGGATTATCTGTATCCCTGCGGGGTGTGCCGTCAGGTGATGGCGGAGTTCTGCGATCCGGACGGGTTTCTGATTTTCCTGGTGAAAAAGGAAGACGACTGCAGGGTCTTTTCCCTAAGAGATCTGCTGCCCGGGGGATTCACCGCGGCGGATCTTGAAAAAGGAAAAAGATAACTTTTTTGACCGAAACGGATTGACAAAAAAATAACATAGTGTATTATTTATATAGCAAAGTTTTGTGTCGGCAGAGCTTCTGCGGATGCAGAATTTCAGAATATCCAGATTAGTTCAATCAAAATTTAAGGAGGAATTTTTAATGTCAACAAAAGCGTATTATCCAATTAGTGAGATTGGTGCGGGCAAGGTTGGATTTTCCAAGACCCGTTCCATCATCGAAGCTGCATTTTACGGGAATAATGTCGTAAAGGTAAATACGTTAAAGGAAGCGTATGAGCTTGCGAAGAATTCTCCGGGTACGATCGTGACGGACATGCCGGTAAAGGACGGCGAGACCTTCGGTCTTGAGAAGGACGCAAAGGTTCTTCTGTTCAACGACGGCGCTGTGACGGGACGTTATGCGGCAGCACGCCGGATCAAGGGCGAGCCGGGCGTGGATGATACCAAGCTTGATAAGGTCGTGATGGACGCTGTTTACGAGACGAGATGGAAGACCCTGTATCACGCGGAGTGCTTCATCGGTCTGGATCCGGAGTTCATGGCGAAGGCGCATCTTCTGATCCCGGAAGGTGAGGAGAATATCCTTTACAACTGGATGTTAAACTTCCAGTATATGTCAGATGAATATGTGAAGATGTACCGGAATTCCAAGCCGATCGGCGACGGAAAAGAGCCGGATATCTACATCTTCTCCGACCCGCAGTGGGCGCCGCATGACGCGCCGGATGTGGATTACAGCTGCTTAAGCGATCCGCTGACACTGTGCTATTTCGATACGAACCAGAACTGTGCGGCGATCCTTGGCATGAGATACTTCGGCGAGCACAAGAAGGGCACGCTGACCATGGCATGGGCGCTTGCGAACCGCAACGGCTACGCTTCCTGCCACGGCGGACAGAAAGAGTACACCTTAGAGGACGGCTCGAAGTTCGTGGCTTCCGTGTACGGTCTGTCAGGCTCCGGAAAGTCCACGCTGACCCATGCAAAGCACGGCGGCAAATATCCGTCGATCAAGGTGCTGCATGACGACGCGTTTATCATCAACACCGACACCTGCGCATCGGTTGCGTTAGAGCCGACCTACTTCGACAAGACCGCGGATTACCCGGCAGGCTGCCCGGACAACGAGTACCTGCTGACCGCGCAGAACTGCTCCGCGACAATCGACGAGAATGGTAAGATCCAGCTCGTGACCGAGGATATCCGCAACGGTAACGGCCGTGCGATCAAGTCCAAGCTGTGGTCCCCGAACCGCGTGGATAAGCTCGACGCTCCGGTGAATGCGATCTTCTGGATCATGAAGGATCCGACGATCCCGCCGGTATTAAAGTTAAAGGGCGCGGCGCTCGCTTCCGTGATGGGCGCAACGCTTGCGACAAAGACCTCCACCGCAGAGCGTGTGGCGGCAGGCACCGACTTAAATGCATTAAGAATCGTGCCGTACGCGAACCCGTTCCGTACCTATCCGCTGGTTCATGACTATGACAAGTTCAAGAAGTTAGTGGAAGAGAAGAACGTGGACTGCTACATCGTCAACACCGGCGACTTCATGGGCCATAAGGTAAAACCGGCGGATACGCTCGGCATCCTTGAGACCATCGTTGAGGGTAAGGCGAACTTCGAGAAGTGGGGTCCGTTCGAGGACATCGAGATCATGACCGACTGGTCCGGAAAGACCGGCGACTTCACGCCGGACCTTAAGGATCCGGAGTACCTTGAGGCGTTAAAGAAAGCCATGGCTGACCGCGTGAAGGCTGTGGAGGGCTTTGCGACCAAGAAGGACGGCTATGACAAGCTTCCGGATGAGGCGCTTGCAGCGGTTCAGAAGTTAGTTGACGAGCTGGCGTAACTTTTGGAAATAAAACCAGGAACTTACACTAATTTCTGGTTGCGAAAACGGGCATAGTAAAGTATAATAAGAGCAACAGAACAGCCTGGGATGTACGACACCCTGCATTTTTGAACCTACATTTACTTTTATGGGATTCTTATATTCGGAAGGTGGATGTCAGGCCTTCAGTACCATCAGGTACGCGAGCAGTGGAAGACAGAAGCTGACGTGCGGTTACCCACCTGGCTTCGGCTAGGAGTCAAAAACGCAGGAAACGGCATTTTGGGCCGACGAAAGACGTGTGAAGGTACGAAGGACAAACCGGCAGAATACAAAAGATATTCGGATTCTACCAAAGATGTCAGAACGTACAAAGGATGGTATGAGATACCAAAGAACAGAAGCTGCTTCATTTATGAAGCAGCTTCTGTTAAGTTATAACAGGCGCCGGCGCAGTCTGGCGCTTTGTATCGGATCAGGAAAAGAATTGGATGGGCGGATGAGACGAAAACAGACAGAACGTTTGACGGTTCAGAGAAAGATATGGATCCTGGCAGGACTGCTTGTGATCCTGGCAGTTCTATTCGTGACGGCAAGGCTTGGGAGATCTTCGGATCATACATATACGAAGGACCGGGTAGGCATAGAGGAAGTCGCATCCGGCCTTTCGTTCGGCGTCTACGAGGAGGAGGACTGGGACGCTTTTTTTGCGGAATCAAAAAAAGACTACCTGACCGGCGAGAGCCTGCAGCGGCTTCTCGTTCATCTTGACGTCGGAGAATATGTGGATGTGCCGGAGATGTCAAAGCGGCATGCGGTGACCAGGGAGGAATGGTTTGCCGTTTACGAACAGATCCTGGATCTTCTGGATATGGAGCAGAGTGTGGAGAAAAAGACGGTTCTCCTGCTGGATTTTATCGATGCGAAGGAGCAGACCATTCTGGTCACGGATGAGGGCGACTATGCCACGGCTCTCCCGAAGGACTGGTTTTCGCCGTGGGAGGCATATGAGCTGTACTGCTGTAAAAACCGCTGTATCGGGATCACGGGGAAGGCGGAGGGAGAGCGGACGCTCTGCAACGTATATCTGACAGGCTGCGCGGACGGGGAAATCTCGTTTCTGTACGGCGGCGCTTCCTATCAGAAGAAGACCGGCGCCATGGAGGAGCTCGCGGAGCCTGTGGTGTGTGATCTGGTATTGGAACAGGGAGAGCTCGTTTCCGTTCAGGTGAAGCCGGACACCATCAGCGGGGAGCTTTTGTCCTACGACGCGGCGTCCATCGAGATCGAGGGCTACGGGAAGGTCGGCCATACGGGGAAGCTCCCGGTGTATCAGACTTACGGGGAAGTGTCGGAAAAATCGATTACGGATGTGGTTCTTGGAAATATGACCGTCGAATATGTGACCGGAGGGGATGAGGTCTGTGCGATTCTGATCCGGCGTCCGGCCAGTATCGAGGATATCCGCGTGCTGCTGCTCGCGGAGGACGGCACGAATTTCCGCCCGTCCGTCTCTCTGGTCTGCGACGGGCCGTGCGTGCTTTCCTGCGGGGATCAGGTCGTTTCCGTGCCGGCCGGCGCCGTGATCCATGCCGCGGATTATCTGACCGCGGATCCGAACCGGACGCTGATCGCCACGCCGGAGTCGGAGGAGGCCGGGACCTGTATCTGCGATGAAAACGGGACCGCGGTCTCAAACCGCTATGCCGGGAGCCTGGAGATCAGGCTTCTTCCGGAGGGATACACGGTGGTCAATGAAGTCCCGCTGGAGACCTACCTGTGCGCGGTAGTTCCGAGCGAGATGCCCTCGAGCTATGCGCCGGAGGCACAGAAGGCGCAGGCGGTCTGCGCGAGAAGCTACGCCTATATCCAGCTGCTCCGGGCCGATCTGGCGGCGTACGGCGCGCATATCAACGACAGCACCTCGTACCAGGTTTACAACCGGATCGCGCCCACGCCGGAATCACAGACAGCGGTGTGGGAGACGGCGGGGCAGATCCTGACCTATAACGGCGCGCCGGCGGAGGCTTATTATTTCTCTACCTCGATGGGCTACACCGACACGGCGGCGATCTGGAATGTGGAGGATCCGGCGGCATACGGCTATCTGAAATCTGTGTGTTTAAATATGACGCCGGCGGAAGGGGATCTCTCCAGCGAGGAGACGTTTGTAGATTATATTACGAAACCCGCGGAGGGCTACGACAGCGGGATTAAATTTTACCGCTGGTTCGCGCCTGCCGACTACCGGGAAAAAACGGGGGAGATCGGGCAGATCCTGTTAAAGCGGCATGGCGTCTCGCCGCGGAATATCACGTTTTACGCCGCGGACGGATCGGAGATTACCGTTGTGGATGAAAGCGTGGTAAACGGGCTTGGAACACTGACCGGCATCACGGTGACAGAGCGGAGCGGCTCGGGCTGCATTCTCACACTGTCCTTACAGTATGAAAACGGCAGCGCGGCGGTGTGCTCCGAGTATAATATCCGCAGCGTCTTAGGCTGCGGTGCGGAAAAAATCGTTTACGCGGACGGCTCCGAAGCGCAGATGGCGCTGCTTCCGAGTGCGTTCTGCGCGCTGCGGGTACAGCCGGATGGCACGGTGACGCTGGTCGGCGGCGGTTACGGGCACGGTCTTGGCATGAGCCAGAACGGCGCGAACGGCATGGCGAAGGCGGGGATGAATTACGAGGAGATTCTGCATTATTTTTATAATGAGATTCAGATAGAGCACATGCAGGAGGACGTATGATCTGGAGAGTGATAGCGGATATCAAAGCGTTTACAGGGAAATGCAGAAAGGATAAAATCAATGCCTATTCGGCACAGTCGGCGTTTTTTATCCTGCTCTCCATCATCCCGTTTCTGATGGTGTTCTCATCGCTGTTACAGTACACGTCCGTGACGGAGTCGATGATTTTAAAAATCATCGAGCAGGTGATGCCGGAATATATCTCGCCGTTTCTGGTGTCGATCGTCCACGAGGTATATCACCGGTCCATGGGGGTCATTTCCGTGACCGCGGCCGTGGCCATATGGTCGGCGGCAAAGGGGATGCAGTATATTGCGGACGGGCTGAATTCCGTCAACGGGATCGAGGAGACCAGGAACTGGTTTGTGATGCGTTTCTGGGCGGTGATCTACACGCTGGTCTTTCTGGCGGCGATCATTTTTACGCTGCTGGTGCTGGTGTTCGGCAATTCCCTGCGGATTCTGGCGGAAGAACAGATCCCGCTGTTAAAAAGCATTGTGGATTTCCTGGCGCATTTCCGGGGCCTGTGGATGTTAGCGCTTCTGATCGTCTTTTTTGCGGTGATCTTCTGCGCGCTGCCGAACCGGAAGCTCTCGTTTCAGAGCCAGCTGCCCGGCGCCGTGATCTGCGCGCTGACCTGGTATGTGTTTTCCTTCGGGCTGTCGGTGTACATCGACTATTTTAACGGATTTTCGATGTACGGAAGTCTGACGGCGATCGCGCTGGTGATGCTGTGGCTGTATTTCTGCGTGTATATCATGATGATCTCGGCGGAGATCAATATCATGTTTGACGATTATTTTCAAAAGCTGCAAAGAAAGGTGACGGAATGGACGAAACGATGAAGCTCATGCTGGTGGAGGACGACGAGACGCTTGCGGAGGAGATCTGCGTCTTTCTCAGGCGATGGGGCTATGATACCGTGCGGGTGAGGCGGTTTGACGCGATCCTTGAAGAATTTACAAGGGCGCAGCCGGGACTGGTCTTAATGGACGTCAATCTCCCGTTTTACGACGGGTTTTACTGGTGCAGCCAGATCCGGCGCGTCTCCGAGGTGCCGGTGCTCTATATCAGCAGCAGAGGGGAGGACGCGGATCAGATCATGGCGATCGCCCAGGGCGGGGATGATTATGTGGAAAAGCCGTTCCGCTTAGAGCTTCTGCGCGCA
This sequence comes from uncultured Roseburia sp., assembly GCA_947642555.1. Classification (GTDB taxonomy): domain Bacteria; phylum Bacillota; class Clostridia; order Lachnospirales; family Lachnospiraceae; genus Roseburia. The sequence continues at coordinate 9,700 of CANRSX010000037.1, forward strand.
AAGATTGAGGCTCTGCTGCGCCGGACCTACCGGTATAAGGTCCGGCAGAGGAGCGTGCCGGGTCAGGGTCTGTTCTGCGACGAGCTGACGCGCACGGTTTTCTTTGACGGAAAGGAGGTTCCGCTGACCAGATCCGAGCGGAGGATTCTTTGCTGTCTCATGGAGCGCAGGCCGGACGTGGTCTCGCGGGAGGAACTGATGATGGAGCTCTGGGATACGGATGAATATGTGTCGGACGGAACGCTGACCACGCTCGTCTGCCGTCTGCGCGGAAAGCTCGCGGCGGCCTGCGGGAAGGAGCTGATCGGCACAAAGAAAGGGCAGGGGTATTTCGTCGAATGAACGTCTTAAAAAAGCTTCTGCACACATATCTGCCGGCCCTGTTTGTGGCAGTCTGTTTTAATCTTTATTTTATCTTTCTGATGCGGGAGCAGAATACGGCGTATCTGCTGTATCTGGATATCCTGCTGGGGATCGCGCTGTCTCTCGCCGCCGTGGCGGACGGTCTTAAGTGCCGCCGGCAGGAACTCGGAAAAAAGGAAAGGCTGGCGGAAGAGGAAGGGGTAAAGGAGGCGCTGAGAGCGCGGTTTGAGGAAAACTGTGATCTGCAGGACTATGTCGCAAAATGGTGCCATGAGATGAAGCTCCCGCTCTCCGCGGGACTTCTGTTAACCGAGCAGATCCGCGACGTGCCGCTGCGCGGTCAGATGAGAGAGCAGTTCGAGCGGATGAAGCAGCAGATCAACGGCATGCTTCTGGGCTGTAAGCTGCAGAGCGCGTTGTTTGACCTCCAGATTCAGCCGGCGTCCTTATCCGCCTGCGTCAGAACGTCGGTCCGGAATAACCAGTTTTTCCTGATTCGAAAGAAGACGATGCTGGACGTCTCTGTGCCGGAGGAGCTCACCGTGTATACCGATCCGTCCTGGCTCGTCTATATCTTAGACCAGCTTCTGTCCAATGCAGTCAAATATACCGGGGAAGCGCCTGTAATCCGGATTGCGGCCGGACGCGAGGGGGAGATCGTCAGCCTTAGCGTGGAGGACAACGGGACCGGGATCCTGCCGGAGGATCTGCGCCGTGTGTTTGAAAAGGGGTTTACCGGGAGCAACCATCACAACGGAAAATACCGGTCGACCGGGATGGGGCTTTACATGGCCAAAAAGATCGCGGACCGGATGGGACACGAACTGTCCGTGGAGAGCGAATACGGCGCATATACGCGATGCTGCCTCCGCTTCCATGAGCATGATTATTTCCGGTTCTGAAGGTTCTGCCGTAAAGAGTCCGGGCAGGAGGTTACAGAATCCGGCAGGCGGGCCCGCAATGTTACAGAAATTGTAAGGATGCGGGCCCGTTTGTAATGCGGCTGTAAGGATTTTTCGGGCGGATTCCTGTAAAATCTTTTTTGTAAGCAGCAGAGCGCTTGCAGAAAGGAAGGGTTTGAAATGGAAGAACACAAAGTGGTGGAGGTCAGGAATCTGGTAAAAAATTACGGTTCGAAGGATTTTCTGACAAAGGTTTTAAAGGGGATCGACCTGACGATTTATGAGCATGATTTTATCGCGGTGATGGGACCTTCGGGTTCGGGGAAGACGACGCTGTTAAATATTCTCTCCACGATTGACACGCCCACGCAGGGGACGGTGATGATCGACGGAAGGGATCTCTCCCGCGTGTCCAATCAGGAGCTCTCAAAGCTGCGCCGGGATAAGATCGGGTTTGTATTCCAGGACTATAATCTGTTAGACACCATGACACTTGAGGACAATATTGCGCTGCCGCTCTCCTTAAACGGGGCGTCCGCAAAGCTGTGTATGCAGAAGACCGAACAGCTCGCCCTGATGTTCGGACTGAAAGATCACCTGGAAAAGTATCCGTACCAGCTCTCGGGCGGGCAGAAGCAGCGCGGCGCGACCTGCAGGGCGCTGATCACGGATCCTAAGATCATATTTGCCGATGAGCCGACCGGCGCGCTCGATTCGAAATCCAGCCGCGACCTCTTAGAGTGCTTAAAGGCCGTCAGCGAGGGCGGGCGCGCAACGATCCTGATGGTGACGCACGACCCGTTCTCTGCATCCTACGCGAAGGATGTCTATATCTTAAAGGACGGGCTGATTCAGTGCCGGATCAGCCGGGGCGAGAGCAGGAAGGAATTTTATGACCGGATTGTGGATGTGCAGACCTCGATGGGAGGTGATTTCACATGAAAATGATGGAGCTGGCATGGCTGAATGTGAAGAGCAGCATCCGCAGTTATCTGTCGCTGGTTCTCTCGCTCGCGTTTACGATTCTGATCTTTTATAATTTTCAGAATATCATTTACGCGGATACCTTTGCGGTCTTAGGATCGCAGAACAAGGATTATATTGATATCATCATTCAGGTGATTTCCTTTGTGCTCGGGTGTTTCATGTTTTTCTTTTTGTGGTATGCGACAAACGTCTTTCTGACAAGGCGGAAACGGGAGATCGGCGTCTATGTCTTTATGGGGCTGTCCAACCAGAGGATCGGAACGCTGTATATGATCGAGACCACGCTGACCGGGCTCTCTGCGCTCATCCTCGGGCTGTTTACCGGAATCCTCTCAGGCACGCTGTTTCAGATGATTTTTGCGGTGATCTCCGAGTATGAGGTGACGGTCGGATTTGGATTTGAGATAAAGCCCGTGCTCGTCACAGCAGCGGTTTACCTGGTCATGTACCTGTTTTTTGCGCTCAAGGGTTATATTGAGATCGTAAGAAGCAGCGTGCTTGAGATGATTTCCGCCGCGCGCAGAAATGAATATGTACGGCAGCGCGCGGGGCTTCTGCTGGCAAAGGCACTGCTCGGCGTCGGTGTGCTCGGCGCGGGATATTATCTGGCGGTCCGTAAAGGGGGCATGGAGGTGCTGACAAACGCCCTCACGGCGGTGATCCTGGTCGTGGCGGGCACCTACCTGCTGTTTGGCGGGCTGATCCCCCTGCTGTTCCAGAATCTCGCGCGAAATAAGATCTGGCTGTATCAGAGGCAGCGCAGCCTCTGGGTGAACCAGATGATTTTCCGGATGAAAAAGAATTACCGCACCTACGCGATGGTGAGCGTGCTGATGCTCTGCGCGGTGACGGCGCTCGCCACCGGCTTTGCGATGCGGCAGCGCTACCGGAATATGGTAAAATTTGACGGCACGTTTCCCTTTCAGCTGATCAGCGACCGCGATGACTTAGACGCCCGCGCGAGGGAGCTGATCACCAGCCAGAATGTGATCACCGCATCCTCCGGCGCGGAAGTGCTGACGATGGACGGCTCGCAGGTGACGGCGTCCGAGAGCTACAACTGGTATATTCTCATCGCATACCCGGAATTTGTCTCGATGGCGGAGGAGGCCGGCATGGAAGTCGACCTGCCGGAGCCCGCTGAGGGCGAGGTGGCGGCCGCCTCCCATCTTGTGATGCTCTCGCTGCTGACCGACCAGAGCAACGTGCGCATTCAGATCTGCGGGGAGGAATACCGGCAGATCGCGGACAGTACGACGCCGTATCTCGGGTATCTGCAGAAGGAGATGAGCGTCTATGTGGTCAGCCAGACGGACTACGAACGTCTTCTCCCGCTTGGTGAGAAGCGGTATGTCTATAATTACCGGATCGGCGATACAGGTGCGTTTGCACAGACAAAAGAAGCATTGGACCGGCTGCAGGACGAATATCCGGACAGCTGGATCGGACGGATCGCCGTTGACCCGGACAGCACGGAGCTGGCCTGGACGCGGGTGATCTACACGATCTGCCTCTTTTTGTTTCTCGTGTTTGTGCTGGCCGGAGGGTGCATCATGTTTATGAAGCTTTACAATGACGCGTTTGAGGAGAAGGCGCGCTATCTGGTTTTAAAAAAGCTCGGTTTCTCCCGCCGCACGCTGAAAAAATCGGTGGCCGCGGAGCTTCGGGTTTCCTACCTGCTGCCGTTTCTCGTGATGGCGGTCTCCTCGTATTTTTCCGTGCACGCGCTGGAAAACGTCATGTTTGAACATTTAAACGGGATCCGGATGATCAGTGTCCTGGTGACCCTGGCGGTCTTTCTGGTCTGCTACTTCCTGTCGGTTCCGGTTTATCTGAAAAATGCCGGAATCGACGCCGGGGCCTGAAGTTTTGATAAAAAAGTTCAGCCAGTCGGAATCGTATGGGTGAAAATCGTGCTCGCACGAATTTGCATCCATCGGTTTCGACTGAGGGAACGCCCGGTAATGAGCAAGGTTAGCTGCGTTAGCAGCAGGAAAGCGCCATTGGCGCCCTTGCGAATGGGCGTGAGCTGAACTTTTGGAATAAAAACAATAAAACCCTCTTGATTTTTGCATCGCTCATGCTAAAATTGTCTGTGTAAATATACGTCAGAAGGGAGAGGAGTTATGAAAGCGGAAAGGATTTTTGCCGGTTTCTCCAAAGGCGTGCTGATCCTGCTGGCAGCGGGGGCGATTCTTGCCACGCTTTCCGGCGGCTGGGGCATCCCGGCCTTAAAGAGTCCGCACGATTTCGGGTATCTTCTGGACAACCCGGCGAAGCCCGGCATGCATATCCAGGGCAGTGTGCTCTACACCTACGACTGCTTCGCGAGCGAGGAGACGTATACGCAGCGAAGCGACGGTACGAGGAGTATGGGGAAGACGTCCGGCTTTTATTATGCGATTCCGTCGTATGACGGCGTGATCGGCCTGCGCGTATCGGCGGACGATTACGGTGACATGGAGGACCTGCTGGACGAGACGATCACATACCTGACGGACGGGACAGAACCTGTGACCTCAGTGTGGGTGGACGGGCGCATCGGGAAGATGGATAAGTCCACGCGCGGACTGTTTGAGGAGTATCTGCTGGATATGGGATTTACCCGCGGCGAGATTGCCGACATGGGGGATCCCCTGATCATCGAATGCCCGGCTTCCATGAGCCAGATGAAGGTGATGTTTCTTGTCGGGATCGGCCTGATTCTGCTGGCGGTCGTCTGGTTTGTCATCAACTGTATCCGGTATGGCAGGGCAGCGAAGCGGGCGCAGGCGGCATACGGCACGGCCGGTACAGGCTACGGCCAGGCGGACGCGGCATACAGCACGGCCGGTACGGGCTATGGCCAGGCAGGCGGTTACGGGACGCAGGCCGGTTACGGCCAGGCAGGCGGTTACGGGACGCAGGCCGGTTACGGCCAGGCAGGCGGTTACGGAACACAGGCCGGTGCGAATGCAGGTATACCGGCAGCGGGCAGGAAGCTTGCGGAAGCGGTTCCCAATAAGCGCAAAATCTGGCTGACGGCGGTGATTCGTTCCCTTGTGGTGGCGCTGGTGTTTCTTGCCTGCGGCGGAGGCATCTCCGGCCTTAGCGGGTATGCATCGGATCTCTCGGGGATCCTGTTCCTGATCATTATGTTTGTCGTGATCGCTGGCGGGACAGGACTTTATACCCTTCGTCATCTGACGGAGCGGATGGAGTTCTGCGAGTACGGGATCTGCTGGAAGGGGAGATTTTACAGCTTTAACGATCTCGGGAATATCAGCTGGCGCTCGATTTCACAGGCAGGATTTTTCAGCCGGGACAAGATCGATACTGCGCGCGGATCATTTGACGTTACATATCTGGACCGGCCGAGAAAGGCGTATAACCAGGCCTACATGGATCAGTAGGAAATCAGAAAATAATATCAGGAGGAAGAAGACATGATACTGATGAATTCAAATGTCGGACCGAGAGAGATTATCATCGGCCTGGCGGTGCTTGTTGTCGTGGTGATCATCGTACTCATCAAGCAGAAACATGATGAGAAGAAGGGTGTGAACAGCGAGGAAAAGCAGGCGGTGGACGCGCTCGTGAAGCGTCTGGTACCGGCAGGGGAGGTTGTGACGCCGGCCTATGCATGCTGGGAGTGGACGACCTACCATGGAAGAGCTTCGACAACAAAATACTGGTATTATGCGATCGGATTTAACAACAGCGCACTGTATGTCATCCCGTTATCCTTCGGGGGCGGCGATATGAGCCACAGCGACGTGTATGCGATCCACAAGGATGAGCTCGGGCTGATCAACGCGGATAAGAAAAACGCATGGATGGAGCTTTATAATAAGCAGAACGAGTGTATCTTATCCATCATGGTTGTGGAGAGCAACACAAAGGACGACAAGTATCATCCGGTGAACATTCAGCAGCCGGACGAGGCAAAGGCATTCATGGAGTGGCGTGACCGCTGGATGGACGAGGTCAACGCGGCAAACGGCGTGACCGTATCCGGAAAGATCGGCAAGCCGGGGAAAGGCGTTAAGAAAAAATAAATCATTTCGTATGAAAAAAGGGCTGCTGCTTTCACAAAAAAGATGGGAGGCATCAGCCCTTTTACATGGTTCGCGGTGCATGACGGAACTTTAGTTATAAAAATTTATTTCCATAAATACGGAATCCCGCTCATCCTGCTCAATCCCGAGATATTTTTTGGTGATCTGGTAGGAGGAGTGATTATAAATATCCATCAGAAGCGCGGGTGGCGTCCCCTGCTTCCAGGCGTGGTAGCCGAAGGTTTTGCGCAGAGAATGACAGCTGATGTTCTGCCGGTGCAGCGCTTCCTCCGCAGCGCGCCGGATGATCCGGTAGGCCTGGGTGCGGCACAGGGGCGTGCTGTAATTCGTATTTTTGGTAAAAATGTAATCGTCGGGCCTGGCGCCCGGACGGGTTTTCCGAAGATGCTCAAGCGCCTGTTTTGCATTGCCATTAAGCGCGATGACCGTGCGCTTCCCGGTCTTTTTTTCACGGAGAAACAGATGATCCCGGTAAGTATGCTTCTTCGTATCGTAGATATCCTTCCATTTCAGTGTCAGGATGTCGCTGATGCGGAGCGCCGTGTGCAGACCGAGTGCAATCAGCGCATAATTGCGGGGCACCGGGTGCTTTTTCTGATAATATTCTAAAAATTTCTGCAGATCTTCTTTTTCACGAATTGGCTGTGTCGTTCCCATTGTATTTCCTCCCGGTTTTCTCTGATGTATGTCCCTGCTGCCGCGGCGTGATGCCGTGAGCTGATTACAACACTATTATACCAAAAAGTTCAGCCATACTCTGCGGGATGGGCGAATCATGCTCGCATGAATGAGCACATGTTGCAGAGTATGAGCGGAGCGCCCGTATATGAGCAAAAATGAGTTGCGAAGCAACGGAAAGCGCTGTAAGCGCGGTTTTGCGAATGGCGCGGGCTGAACTTTAACTTTTAATATAAAAGCTGAAAAAGGGTCAAACAGGTATGCTCATTTCTGCTGGCGGAGCCCCTGTATTTATGGTATGATAAACGGGAACAAATTCTTTTGGGAAAGGATCTGATAACATGAATGTATTACTGATCAACGGGAGCCCGCGGGCAAACGGCAACACGTATCTCGCCCTGCACGAGATGGAGCAGGTATTTGTAAAGGAGGGTGTGGAGACGGAGCTGATCCACATCGGCGCAAAGGACATCCGCAGCTGCATCGCATGCGGTTCCTGTGCGAAGAACGGAAAATGTGTCTTTGACGACGCGGTGAACGAGACTGCCGCGAAGTTTGAGGCGTGCGACGGCCTCGTGGTCGGATCGCCGGTTTACTATGCGTCCGCAAACGCCACGCTGATCGCGTTTCTGACCCGTCTGTTTTACAGCACACCGTTTGACAAGACGATGAAGGTCGGCGCCGCCGTGGTCGCAGCGCGCCGGGGAGGGCTTTCATCTACGTTTGACGAGCTGAATAAATTTTTCACGATCTGCGGCATGCCGGTGGCGTCCGGCCAGTACTGGAACAGTGTCCACGGCAGGGCGGCGGGAGAGGCTGCGCAGGATCTGGAAGGGATGCAGAGCATGCGCACGCTCGCGCGGAATATGACGTTTCTCATGAAGAGCATTGCCCTCGGAAAAGAGGCGTATGGCCTGCCGGAGCGGGAAGAGACTGAGCGGACGAATTTTATACGGTAAAAATACACTTGCACTTTTTCACATCCTGTGCTAAAATAGCCGTTAGAATTCAGACAGCGGATATGGCTGTCAGGGAAAGGCAGTGAATGTGTACGGGAAACCGGGCGCCTCAGGGCGTCAGTAGAGCACTGTACTTCTTTCAGAGAGAGCGGGTCACCGGCTGAAAGCCCGCTTAAGAGACGGCAGGAATCGAAGTTCGCACAGGAGCCGCATCTGTGAAGACAGACCGGTTATATTTGTACGGTCATTTCATGGTCGCGTAGCAGATGACGTTCATGCACGTTACGCATGAGAAGTGCTTTTATAGCTGTGTTCCCGTTCGGGAGAGACAGCACAAAGGAATCAGGGTGGTACCGCGGAATCATTCGTCCCTGGACGGATGATCCCGCGGCTTTTTATGTTAAAAGCTCAGCCAGTCGGAAGCGTATGGATGAGCTTTTAACATACCCAGACAAAATGATTTTTAAACGTTTTTATGGAGGTAACGATGAAAGAGAAACTGCAGAAAATCAGAGAAGAGGCGCTGCGTCAGATCGGGGAGTCAAAGGATCTGGCAAAGCTTAATGACGTCCGCGTGGCGATCCTTGGAAAAAAAGGCGAGCTGACGGCGGTTTTAAAAGGGATGCGCGACGTAAAGCCGGAGGACCGTCCGCTGGTGGGACAGCTGGTCAACGAGACGAGAGAGAGCATCGAGCGGATGCTTGAGGAGACAAAGGCAAAGCTCGAGGCTGCGGAGCTTGAGCGGCGGCTTATCCATGAGGTGATCGACGTGACGCTGCCGGCAAAGCACAATAAGGTCGGCCACCGCCATCCGGGAACCATCGCCTTGGAGGAGGTGGAGCGCATTTTCACCGGCATGGGCTATGAGGTCGTGGAAGGGCCGGAGGTCGAATACGACTATTACAACTTCGAGGCCCTGAATATCCCGGCCAACCATCCGGCAAAGGACGAGCAGGATACGTTTTATATTGATGATAAGATTCTGCTCCGCACCCAGACCTCGCCGGTACAGGTGAGGGAGATGGAAAAAGGAAAGCTGCCGATCCGCATGATCGCGCCGGGGCGTGTGTTCCGCTCGGATGAGGTGGACGCGACCCACTCGCCGAACTTCCATCAGATCGAGGGACTGGTCATTGACAAACACATTACATTTGCGGACTTAAAAGGCACGCTCGCCGAATTCGCAAAAGAGCTGTTCGGAGAGGAGACGAAGGTCAAATTCCGGCCGCACCATTTCCCGTTCACAGAGCCGTCCGCCGAGATGGATGTCTCCTGCTTTAAGTGCGGCGGAAAGGGCTGCCGCTTCTGCAAGGGCGAGGGCTGGATCGAGATTTTAGGATGCGGTATGGTGCATCCCCGCGTCCTTACCATGAGCGGCATCGACCCGGAGGAATACACCGGCTTCGCCTTTGGTGTCGGCCTGGAGCGCATCGCCCTCTTAAAATACGAGATCGACGACCTGCGACTTCTCTACGAAAACGATCAGAGATTTTTAGACCAGTTTTAGCGTTAGCATCGAGAAGGGAAGTCGGTCATTCACAGACGTAATTTCTTCAGGCTCGCCTGAAAGAAATTGCGGATGGGGATGAGCGAATTTCCGGCGAGAGCCGGAAATCGCCGGGGTCGAAGACCCTGGCGACTTCCCGAAAGGAGCAGCTTCCCAGACATTTTAGAAAGAAGGAGATTTCACATTATGAATACATCACTCAAATGGATCAGTGACTTAGTCCCGGGACTTTCCGTCACACCACAGGAATACATGGACGCCATGACCCTGTCCGGCTCCAAGGTCGAGGGCTACGAAAAAATGGATCAGGATCTCGAGAAGATCGTGATCGGCCAGGTGACCTCCATCGCGCCCCATCCGGACGCGGACAAGCTGGTCATCTGTCAGGTAAATATCGGCACGAAGACGATTCAGATCGTCACCGGCGCGCCGAACGTCACCGAGGGCTGTAAGGTGCCTGTCGTGCTGGACGGCGGAAAGGTAGCCGGCGGCCACGACGGCAGTAAGACGGAGGGCGGCATTAAGATCAAAAAAGGAAAGCTCCGCGGCGTGGAGTCGGACGGCATGATGTGCTCCATCGAGGAGCTGGGCTCAAACCGTGACATGTTTCCCCTAGCGCCGGAGGAGGGGCTTTATATCCTGCCGGAGGACGCACCGGTGGGGGAGGACGCCGTCGCGTATCTCGGCCTTGACGACACTGTGGTGGAGTACGAGATCACGTCAAATCGCGTGGACTGCTTCTCTGTCCTTGGGATTGCCAGGGAGGCCGCGGCTACCTTCCGCAAACCCTTTGTGCCGCCCGTTGTGACGGAGACCGGAAACGACGAGAACGCCGCCGACTACATCAAAGTGACGATCCAGGATGCGGATCTGTGTTCCCGCTACGTGGCGCGGGTGGTAAAAAATATCCGGATCGCCCCGTCGCCGGAGTGGATGCAGCGCAGGCTCCGCGCACAGGGCATCCGTCCGATCAACAATATCGTCGACATCACAAACTACGTGATGGAAGAGTACGGCCAGCCGATGCACGCCTACGACCTGGACACCATCGAGGGAAGGGAGATCATCGTGCGGCGCGCGGAAAAGAATGAAAAATTTGTCACCTTAGACGGGCAGGAGCGCACGTTAGACGACACGGTCCTGATGATCTGCGACGGGAAAAAGCCGGTGGGCATCGCGGGCATCATGGGCGGCGAGAATTCCATGATTACAGATGACGTTAAAACGATGCTGTTTGAGGCGGCCTGCTTTGACGGGACCAATATCCGTCTTTCCGGCAAAAAGATCGGCATGCGCACCGACGCCTCCGCAAAGTTTGAGAAAGGGCTGGACCCGAACAATGCCATGGCGGCGATCAACCGTGCCTGCCAGCTCATCGAGGAGCTTGACGCAGGCGACGTGGTCGGCGGCGCCGTGGATGTTTACCCCCAGGTAAAAGAAGGAAAACGGCTTCCCTTTGAGCCGGAAAAATATAACCGTCTGCTCGGCACGGACATTGCGGCGGATGAGATGCTCACTTATTTTGAGCGGCTGGAGATCCCCTACGACGAGGAGAAAAAGGAGCTGCTGATCCCGACCTGGCGGCAGGATCTGGAATGTGACGCCGACCTGGCGGAGGAGGTCGCGCGGTTTTTCGGCTACGACAGGATCCCGGTGAGCCTGCCAAACGGGGAGGCGACCACCGGAAAGCTTCCGTTTAAGCTGCGGATTGAGGAGATCGCGCGTGACATCGCGGAGTTCTGCGGATTTTCCCAGGGCATGACCTATTCCTTTGAGAGCCCGAAGGTGTATGACAGGCTGCTGCTTCCGGCGGATTCCCCGCTGCGGCAGGCCATCGCCATCAGCAATCCGCTGGGGGAGGATTTCTCCATCATGCGAACGACTTCCTTAAACGGGATGCTGACCTCGCTTTCCACGAATATGAACCGCAGAAACAAAAATGTACGCCTCTACGAGCTGGGAAATATTTATCTGCCGAAGCAGCTGCCGCTTACCGAGCTTCCGGACGAGCGGATGCAGTTTACGCTCGGCATGTACGGGGACGGCGATTTTTACACGATGAAGGGCGTGATCGAGGAATTTTTATATAAGGTGGGCATGACGGAAAAGCCCGTCTATGATCCGGCGTCGGGCAAGCCATTCCTGCATCCGGGACGTCAGGCGAACGTGCGCTATCAGGGGAAAGTCATCGGTTATCTGGGCGAGGTTCACCCGGCCTGCGCGGCAAATTATGACATGAAGGAGCGCGTTTATGTGGCGGTGATCGACATGCCGCAGATCGTGGCCCGGGCCACCTTCGACCACAAATACGAGGGGATTGCAAAATTCCCGGCTGCGACCAGGGATCTCTCCATGGTGGTACCAAAGGATGTGCTCGCCGGCGACATCGAGAAAATTTTTGACGAAAAGGGCGGAAAGCTTCTCGAAAAATACGAGCTGTTTGACATTTACGAGGGAACGCAGATTAAGAGCGGCTATAAGTCGATGGCGTATTCCCTGTGGTTCCGCGCGAAGGACCGCAATCTGGAAGAAGCGGATATCACTGGCGCGGTGAACCGGATCATAAAGGCGCTCACGGCGATCGGCGCGGAGCTTCGCCAGTAGTCCGCCGGGGAGAACGATATGGATGTAAAAGATTTTTATTATGAGCTGCCGCAGGAGCTGATCGCTCAGGATCCGCTCCCGGACCGCTCCTCCTCCAGGCTGATGGTGCTGGATAAAAAGACCGGTGCTGTGGAGCATAAGGTGTTCCGGGATATTGTGGGATATCTTCATCCCGGCGACTGCCTGGTGATCAACAATACAAAGGTGATCCCCGCCAGGCTCTACGGCGTGAAGGAGGGCACCGGCGCGAATATCGAGATCCTTCTGCTGAAGCGGATGGAGGGGGATGTCTGGGAGACGCTTGTAAAACCCGGAAAGAAATGTAAGCCGGGAACCGTGATCCGCTTCGGGGACGGCATTCTGACCGGCGAGATCACCGGGATCGCGGAGGAGGGTAACCGCCTGATCCGGTTTTCCTATGAAGGCATTTTTGAGGAAATCTTAGACCGGCTCGGGCAGATGCCGCTGCCGCCGTACATCACGCATGCCCTTGCGGACAAAAACCGCTACCAGACAGTCTACGCGAAGTACGACGGCTCCGCTGCGGCGCCCACCGCGGGCCTTCACTTTACGCCGGAGCTGTTAGAGGAGATCCGGGCCATGGGTGTGGAGATCGCCGAGGTCACGCTGCATGTGGGGCTCGGCACCTTCCGACCGGTGAAGGAGACAGATGTCTTAAAGCATCACATGCACTCGGAATTTTATCAGATCACGCAGGACGAGGCGGATAAGATCAACCGCGCGAAGCGGGAGGGACGCCGCGTGATCGCTGTGGGCACCACCAGCACGAGAACGCTCGAGGCGGCCTCCGATGAAAACGGTTTTCTCACAAAAAAAAGCGGCTGGACGGAGATTTTCATCTATCCGGGCTACCGGTTTAAGGTGATCGACGCGCTGATCACGAATTTTCACCTGCCGGAATCGACGCTTGTCATGCTGGTGTCCGCCCTCGCGGGCCGGGAGCAGGTGCTGGCCGCCTATGAGGAGGCGGTGCGGGAGAGGTACCGGTTTTTTAGTTTTGGGGATGCCATGCTTATCATCTGACCCACAGAAAGAGGATTTTTATGTACATTGCGGATTTACACATTCACTCCCATTATTCCCGCGCCACGAGTAAAGACTGCACCCCGGAATATCTGGATCTCTGGGCCAGGCGCAAGGGGATCCACATCGTCGGGAGCGGTGATTTTACGCATCCCGGATGGCGGAAGGAGCTCTCGGAAAAGTTAGAACCGGCGGGGAACGGGTTTTATGTGTTAAAAGACGAGTACCGCATCGCGGACGATACGGCAGCGGACAGGATCCGGCCGCAGTTTGTCATCACCGGAGAGATCAGCTCCATCTACAAAAAATACGACCGTGTCCGGAAGGTGCACAGCCTGATCCTGCTGCCCGGGCTTAAGGAGGCAGAGCTGGTTTCCGGCAGGCTTGAGACGATCGGAAATCTCCATTCGGACGGCAGGCCCATACTGGGGCTGGACTGCCATGACCTGCTGGAAATCCTTCTGGAGCTCTGCCCCGGGGCGGTCTATGTCCCGGCGCATATCTGGACGCCGCATTTCTCTCTGTTCGGGGCTTTTTCCGGCTTTGATACCGTGGAAGAATGTTTTGGCGATCTGTCAGACTACATTTGTGCCGTAGAGACCGGACTTTCCTCCGATCCGCCGATGAACTGGCGGGTTTCCGCCCTGGACCGTTATCAGCTGATTTCCAACTCGGACGCCCATTCCCCGGCGAAGCTGGGCCGGGAGGCAAATCTTCTGGACATCGAATTATCCTATGAGGGGCTGCGAAGGGCGATCCGGACCGGAGAGGGGCTGATGGGAACGATCGAATTTTTCCCGGAGGAAGGGAAATACCACTACGACGGGCACCGGAAATGCAATCTCTGCCTGACGCCGGCGGAGACGGAGGGATATGGCGGGATCTGCCCGGTCTGCGGGCGGAAGCTGACCATCGGGGTGTCCCACCGCATCGAACAGCTCTCGGACCGCCCGGTGGGATACAAAAGAGAGAAGGCGGCGGGATTTGAGAGCCTGATTCCGCTGCCAGAGCTGATCGGCGCGGCGATGGGATGCTCGCCGGCCAGCGTGAGGGCGGAAAAAATGTATCGGACCATGCGAAAGGAGCTGGGAGCAGAGTTCCCCATCCTGCGGGAAATTCCTGTGGAGGAGATACAAAGAGCGGCGGGATGGCGGATCGCGGAAGGGATCCAGAGGCTGCGCGGCGGGGAGGTCACATGGAATCCGGGCTTTGACGGGGAGTACGGGAAATTTTATCTGTTCTCACACAGCGAGCTTCACGATGCGGACGGTCAGTTAAGCCTGTTTGAGCAGCCGGAAACGAAAGATGCGGATCATACGACGAAAGATGCCGGTCAGCTGCGGAATCCGGCAGGACCCGCTCCAACAGCACCCGCAGGATCCGCTCCGGCAGCTCCGGCAGGATCCGCTCCGGCAGCACCCGCAGCATCGGCGGCCTCCGCTCCGGCAGCTTCGGCGGCCGAACAGCCGCGTGTCTGGAATGACAGACAGCAGCCGCGTGTCTGGAATGACAGACAGCGGCAGGCGATCGAATCCGCCGGGCGTGTCACGATGGTGACGGCAGGCCCGGGCACCGGAAAGACGGGGACGCTCGCGGCGCACATCCTGCATCTGATTCAGGTGCGGCGGGTAAAGCCTTCCATGATCACCGCGGTAACCTTCACCAGACAGGCGGCAGGAGAGCTCAGGGAACGGATCGGGGCGCAGCTGGGAAAAGCCACGGCACGGAGGCTTACGATCGGAACCTTCCACTCGATCGCATGGAAGCTTCTGGCAGACAGCGGCGTGGAGGTCTCACTCGCGGGGGAGATACAGACGCGGGAGCTCGTTCAGAACATCCGGGCCGAATACGGCTTAAAGCAGTCTGTTTCCCGGCTGCTCACAGAGATTTCAAACAGTAAAAACAGGATGCATACGCCGGCATCCGATCAGGAAAAGCTGGTGCTGGAGACATATCAGAACCGCTTAAACGAGTGGGGCGCACTGGATTACGACGATATTCTGCTTGCGGCGCTGCGGATTGCCGAAACGAAGCAAAACGGTACCGGTACCGGAAAAGACGCCGGCGCGGGGGCGTTTTCCTATCTTCTGGTGGATGAATTTCAGGATATCAGTCCCCTGCAGTACCGGCTGATCATGGCGTGGAATAAGGGCGGAAGAGAACTGTTTGTCATCGGAGACCACGATCAGGCCATTTACGGGTTCCGCGGAGCCGATGCGGGATGCTTTGAACAGCTAAAACAGGACGTTCCGGACGCGGCTGAGATCAGGCTTCTGGAAAATTACCGCTCCACGCCGCAGATCCTTTCCGCCGCCGACGCGGTGATCGCGAACAACCCGGGGACGGAACGGATTTTACACGCGAACCGCCCGGCGGGAGTGCCGGTGCGGATCACAGAAGCGGAGAGCGACCGTGCGGAGGCCATTTTTGTGGCAAAAGAGATCAACCGGCTGACCGGGGGCATCGGGATGCTCGAAGCCCAGGAACTGTTTCTGACAGGAGAGCGCACCTTTAGCTTTGGCGATATCGCGGTCTGTTACCGGACGCACCGGCAGGCCGCGCTGCTCGAGGAGTGTCTGAAAAAAGAGGGCATTCCCTGTGTGGTGACGGGAAGGGAGGCGTTTTTGCAGGAGGAGACCGTGCGCGGAACCATCTGCTTTCTCAGATCCCTGTTTTACCCGGATGACCGTCTGGCTGCCCAGACGGCGCAGTCTCTGCTGTGGGACGGTGATTCGGCGGATGCGAAAGCCGCTGCGTGTGACGCGATGACAGAAAAGTACCGGCCGCAGATCGGACAGAAAAAGCCGCAGAAATTTCTGGAAGAGTGGATGAAGGAATTAAAGCTGGAACAGAAAAAGGAAATGCAGCTGCTGCATCAGACGGCCATGTGTTATCCGAAGCTGGCGGATTTCTTAGAGGCGCTTGAGAGCGGGACGGAGAGCGAGTTAAAGCGCTGCGGCGGGAAACGCTACACGGCGGACGCGGTTACCCTGATGACGCTGCACGGCTCCAAGGGGCTCGAATTTCCGGTGGTGCTGATCTGCGGAGTAAAATCCGGCTGCATCCCTTTTCCGGCAGCGAAGGCATCTTCCGGGGAACCTGCGGGCGGATCTTTGTCCGAATCTTCGTTTCAGGAGGAGGAACGCCGTCTGTTTTACGTCGGCCTCACGCGGGCGAAGGAGGAGCTGATTCTCACCTATGCGAAGGAACCCTCCGCTTTTCTGGCGGAAATTCCAGAAGGAACGGCCGTCAGGGAGAAGGCGCCGGCGGGAAAAAGCAGGGAGTACGGCAGGCAGATGAGCCTGTTTGATCTGATGTAAAAAAACAGCGGGATCTGCGCCCGCTGTTTTTTATCTCTGATATACGTGATAATGATGTTTTTTTAACAGCTCCACCGCGGTATGCAGAGAAGCCTCGTCATAGAGCTCGAGCCGGAGCACGCCGTCCTCGAATTCACGGTTGTGGATGATCCCGATATTTTTGATGCTTAAGTTATTGCTCGCGAGGATCGTGGCGACAGTCGCGATCCCGCCGGCCTCGTCCAGAAGATCAAGATACAGCTCGTAGACCCGGTTTAGCACACCCTTCTGCGGGATCGTGATGGAATCCCTGTAATCCTTTGCCGCGGTAAACGCTTCCATCAGCGCGGCGCCGTCCTTACGGTCGATCGCGGCCCTGGTATCCCCAAGCAGCTCCATATACCGGTCGATCAGCGCGAGCAGCGGTTCCCGGTTCGAGAGACAGATGTTTTCCCACATCACCGGGGAGGATGAGGCGATCCGCGTGATATCCTTAAAGCCGCCGGCCGCGATGGTGCGCATGGTCTGGTCCTTATCGTCGTGTGTGCGCACGAGATTGACCAGGCTGTAGGCGATCACATGCGGGAGGTGGCTGATCGCCGCCGTCGCATAATCGTGCTGCTCATAGTCAAGGATCATCGGGATCGCGCCAAGCGAGCGGACGAGCGCGCGAAAATCGGCGATCTTCGCCTCGTCGGACTGCGCGGTGGGCGTGATAATATAGTAGGCATTCTCCAGCAGGTAGTCCTTTGCGCTCGAGAGCCCGGTCTTCTCCGAACCGGCCATCGGATGGCCGCCGATAAACTGACGCCCGAGCCCGAGCGCGGTCACGGCGCGGTGAATGTCGGATTTTACGCTGCCCACGTCGGTGATGATGCACTGCGGGCCGATATGGCCGTGCAGCTGATGCAGATATTCGATATTTTTCTGCACCGGCGCACACAGAAAAATGTAGTCGCAGTCGTAAAAATCATCGATGCCGCAGGGCGTGTCATTTTCGATGAGCCCCTGTGCGTGCGCCTCGCGGACGGTGGAGGCATGCCCGGCGGTCGCGATGATGGAAAGCCCTTCATGCAGCTGTTTCAGCCGTTTTGCGATCGAACCGCCGATCAGTCCGAGCCCGATAAATCCGATTTTATGTAATGTCATATCCGTATCCTTTCTGCCGCCGCCATAGGACCGACGGTTATCATCTGCCTGTTATCATAGTGTTTTTTCAAAAAAAAGTCAACAGAATCCGGGCGGCGTCCGTGTCCGGGCCGCGGTCCGCACGCAATGTCCTGATCGGGCGGAAAGGATAAATATGGCGCTGATATGGATGCATTGTAAACAATTCGTAAATCCTGACCGGAAAAATCTACAGAAAGTTTAAGAAACCTACATATTATTTCCTCTGATCTGTGGTACACTAAATATAATTCGTGATATTGAATAAATAAGTTGTAATGAGCCGCAAAATTTAGTAAAATATAACCATGCATGGAACAGCACCCGGGGATGGGGACGTCCGCCGGCGGTCTGCGTCGTGTATGAGACTATATCAGACAATGGAGGATTTGCGAATGAACATTTACACAACTGACAAGATCCGTAATGTGGTGCTGCTCGGCCACGGGGGAAGCGGAAAGACAAGCCTCGTGGAAGCGATGGCTTACCTTGCCGGCATGACCTCGCGCATGGGAAAGGTGGAGGACGGCAATACCATTAGCGATTATGACAAAGAAGAGACGAAGCGTCTGTTTTCGATCAACACCTCGATTGTCCCGATCATCTGGGGCGACACGAAGGTGAATATCCTCGACACGCCCGGCTATTTTGACTTTGTCGGCGAGGCGGAGGAAGCCGTCGGCGTAGCGGATGCCGCGATCATCGTGGTCTCCGGCAAGGCGGGGATCGAGACGGGCACGCGGAAGGCATGGGAGCTCTGCGAGAAGTATAAGCTTCCGCGCATGGTATTCGTGACGGATATGGACATCGACGAGGCGAGCTACCGGCAGATCGTGGAGGACCTTCAGGGGCTTTACGGAAAGCGCATCGCGCCGTTCCATCTCCCGATCCGCGAGAACGGCCAGTTCGTGGGTTACGTCAACGTGCTCCAGCAGCGCGCGAAGCGCTGGACCGAAAAGGGCGACGTCGAGAAGACCGAGGTGCCGGATTACTCGAAGGAGAACTTAGAGCTCTGCCGCGAAGCGCTGATGGAGGCGGTTGCGGAGACCAGCGAGGAATTTATGGACCGCTACTTCGGCGGGGAGGAGTTCTCGGAGGATGAGATCCGTCAGGCGCTGCGCGTGAACGTGGCGGACGGCAGCATCGTTCCGGTGCTGATGGGTTCCAACCTTCTGGCGCGCGGCATGTACACGCTGATGGTGGATATCGTGAAATACCTGCCGAGCCCGGAGAAGCGCACCTGCACGGGAATCAACGCGAAGACAAACGAAGTTTACAATGCGGATTATGATTTCTCCAAGCCGAAATCAGCGTACATTTTTAAGACGATCGCGGATCCGTTTATCGGAAAATATTCCCTGATCAAGGTGAATTCCGGCGTTCTTAAGACAGATGACGTCCTTTACAATCACCATAAGGACGTGGAGGAGAAGATCGGCAAGCTCTATGTGCTCCGCGGCAACAAGCCGGAGGAGGTGAAGGAGCTGCACGCGGGAGATATCGGAGCGCTCGCGAAGCTCTCCGACGCGGCGACCACCGATTCGCTTTCCACAAAAGCGAACCCGATCGTGTATATCCGCGCGTCAATCTCCACACCATATACGTACAAGCGCTACAGCGCGAAGAAGAAGGGCGACGAGGACAAGGTTTCCCAGGCGCTGCAGAAGCTGACCTCCGAGGATCTGACGCTTAAGGTGGTCAACGACAGCGAGAACGGCCAGACCCTGTTATACGGCATGGGCGACCAGCACTTAGACGTTGTCGTAAGCAAGCTGCTCGAGCGCTACAAGGTTGAGATCGAGTTAAAGAAGCCGCGCGTCGCATTCCGCGAGACGATCCGCAAAAAAGCGGATGTGGAATACAAGTATAAAAAACAGTCCGGCGGACACGGACAGTACGGCCATGTCAAGATGACGTTCGAGCCGTCCGGCGACCTCGAGAGCGCCTATGTATTTGATCAGTGCGTGGTCGGCGGCGCCGTGCCGAAGAATTATTTCCCGGCAGTGGAAAAGGGCGTGCAGGAATCCGTCACAAAGGGACCGCTCGCCGCATATCCGGTCGTCGGCGTGAAGGCCGTGCTCTACGACGGATCCTACCATCCGGTGGACTCCTCCGAGATGGCGTTTAAGGTGGCGACGATCCAGGCGTTTAAGAAAGGATTTATGGAGGCGTCCCCGGTTCTGCTCGAGCCGATCGCATCGCTTAAGGTTCTCGTGCCGGATAAGTACACCGGCGATATCATGGGAGACTTAAACAAGCGCCGCGGCCGCGTGCTGGGCATGAACCCGGCGGAGCACGGATATCAGGAGATCGCGGCGGATATTCCGTACATGGAGTTATACGGCTACAATACAGACCTGCGCTCCATGACAGGCGGAAGCGGAACCTTCTCGTATGAGTTCTCGAGATACGAGCAGGCGCCGTCGGATATCCAGCAGAAGGAAGTGGAGGCGAGAGCGTCAAAGCTTGATTCCGGAGAGGAATAAGAGATAAAAGCTAAAAGATAAAAGATAAAAGATAAAAGAGAGGAGGGTGTGACATTGAAGCTGCGAAAAGAACTGCTTGCCGTTTTCTATGTGATCATCCTCCTTTTGAATGACAGACAGGTAACATTTGCCAGGGACCTTCGGGCGGTCACAAATCAGAGCGAAGGGGCGGCGTACGTGACGGCATTCAGGCCGTCCGCGGCCGGTGCGCTCTCCGACGCCGGCACTGGCCGCATCCGGCTCATCTACGAGTTAAACGGCGGGAGCAACAGCGCAGAGAATCCGCGCTATCTGACGACGGATCAGCTTCCCGTGCAGCTTCAGCTGCCGGTGCGGGAGGGGTATAATTTTGCCGGCTGGTACACGGACAGCAGCTATCACAACAAGGTGACGGAGATTGACGGGGATACGCAGGATCTCGTGCTCTTTGCGAAGTGGACCGAGGCGATCGACAATTACTATAACGTGGAGATGTACTCCTATCAGTCCGCGAATTCCATCGATTACAGAGGAAAGCAGTTAAAGGACTGCAGCTATATCTTCCTCGATCAGGTGCAGATTCCGGGAATGCCTTCCACCAGGGAAGAGGATTTTCTTACAAATGTCATCAGCAGTGAGCGGCAGTGTCTGCAGGGGATGTGTTTTACACCGGATTACATTCTGATGACCTCGTATGCGGAGGGCGAAAACGATGCGGGTTCGCTTCTGGTCTTTGACCGGGAGAGCGGGACGTATCTGGTGACGCTCGGCATGAAAAAGGACAGTCATCTGGGCGGCGTCGCCTTCGACGGGGAGAATGTCTGGATCTGCCATTCCGGTTCGAACACCATTGAGCGGATCCCGTATGACTACATTCAGATCATAGCGGAGGACGCGCCGGGGTACTGTGTGGACGCATCCGCCCTGTCGGACGAGTACCGTGTCAGAAACAGCCCGTCCTGCATCACCTGTTACGGCGGCAGGATCTGGGTGGCGACGCACACAAAGTTTTTTGACTCGAAAATGATGTCATATGCGTACAGTCCGCTCGAAGACCGGCTGACCTGCATGAGCAGCTATACGATCCCGAGCAAGGTGCAGGGGATCGCGTTTGACGCGGACGGATCCGTCTACTTAAGCACCTCCTACGGGCGGAACAATTCGTCCTATCTGAAGGCGTACCGGTCGCTTCTGTCGCTCTCGGATCACCCGGAGGATCCGGCGGTAAAGGTGGAGATGCCGCCCTGTTCCGAGGAGATCGCGATTGTGGACGACCAGCTTTATGTCATTTTTGAGTCGGCGAGCCGGAAATATTTTGAGGGGACGGACGGGAACGGCACGAGCTCTTCCCCGCTTGACCAGATCCTTAAGCTTTCCCTCGAATCGGTCTGGTAGATCTGCGTACTGTAAAAGGAACGGTTCTTAAGAACCGTTCCTCCTTGCGTTTCTCATCACATTTAAGATTTTATCCGCCTTTGCGGCCTCCTCGCTGTTCATGTTCTGTTTTAAAATGGTGATCAGAAGGTCGGTTTCCGGCTCCGTGAACTGGATATTTCCGGCTTTTGCGGAATTCATCGCGGAGAGCAGAAACGGCATCATATCTTTCATCTCCGTCGGCTTTTTGCTGGACGCAAAATTCATCAGAAACTGCAGTTTTTCAGGCGACATGTTTTGTAACAGCGGATTGTTGTTCAGGAAATCGTATGCCATAAGGTTCCTTTCTTATACAGCCATGCGTATGACCGCGTCAGGTGAAAATCGTCTCATACGTTTCAAGAACGGAGAACATATTTGTCAGCATATCGAGCGTCTCCTGCTCCTTTTCGCTGCAGAACTGGCGCAGGTCGTTGATCATGGCGACCATATTGTTGCTTTCTTCATCTACGGAACACATGGACAATACCTTATCCTCCTGCGAGAAGATCTGGATTGTGTTCTGTAATTCCATATATTTTATTAATATGGCAAACTGTTTTTTTTGTGCTTCTTTCATGTAAGGAAGAATCGTTTTCATCATCTGGAGCTGTCGGTTCTGCGTCATATAATCGAACGGGGTGAACGGTGTCTGTTCCATAAATACCTGTCATATGTCTTTTTGCTATTCTATGAAGAAAAGAGGCGCTTTATGACAAATCGGGCATATGATGATGGTGTGGAGGAAAAAGATATGCTGATTATAGAACATAACAGTGTTTATGAAATAGATGAAGAATGCATCCGCAGGAAAGGCGCGCCAAAGGAATGTCATACGATGGAAAAGCTTCAGAAGCGCCGGGAACAGATGCGGGCGGATCCGATGACGGACGCCGGGTTTCTCCGGCCGTCTTCACGTTAAAAGAGCCGGGAGCAGTCGCTCCCGGCTCTTTCTGCCACAGCAGGCTGGCGTACGCCGCGTCTGATTAGCAGCAGAAGCCGTTGTTGCCGCCGAATCCGCCGCAGCAGAAGAGCAGCAGGATGATCCACAGACAGCTGTCGTTGCCACATCCGCATCCGTTGTTATTGCCCATGCCAAATCCGTTACCACCGCCGCAGCAGCAGAGCAGTAAAAGGATCCAGAGAATGGAACCGCATCCTCCTTCGTTACAGGTGCATCCACCACAGTTCGTTGCAGCTAAATCACTCATGTTGAAATCCTCCAAATTTTTCTTACACTGTATCATATGGCCAGCCGGGGGAAGTGTTACTGTTTTTTTTCGGGGAATTATCCGTTGACAAGCAGGCGCAAACATGTATAAAATAAGAAGCGTATGTATCGATGCACAGAAAGGATGATGATCATGGAAAAGATTAAGATGACGACCCCGCTTGTCGAGATGGACGGGGACGAGATGACACGGATTCTGTGGAAGATGATTAAGGATGAGCTGCTTCATCCTTTTCTTGAGCTGAATACGGAATATTATGACCTCGGGTTAGAGCACCGGAACGAGACGGACGACCAGGTGACGGTTGATTCCGCGAATGCGACGAAGAAATACGGCGTTGCGGTGAAGTGCGCGACGATCACGCCGAACGCGGCGAGGATGAGCGAATATCATTTAAAAGAGATGTGGAAAAGCCCGAACGGGACGATCCGCGCGATGTTAGACGGTACGGTATTCCGCGCGCCGATCATCGTAAAAGGGATCGAGCCCTGCGTGAAGAACTGGAAGAAGCCGATTACGATCGCGCGTCACGCGTACGGCGACGTCTACAAGGCGAGCGAGATGAAGATCCCCGGCGCGGGGAAATGCGAGCTCGTGTACACGGCGGCGGACGGCACCGAGACGAGAGAGCTGATCCACGAATTTACCGGGGCGGGCGTGATCCAGGGCCAGCACAACATAAACAGCTCGATCGAGAGCTTTGCGAGAAGCTGCTTTAACTATGCGCTCGACACGAAGCAGGATCTGTGGTTTGCCACAAAGGACACGATCTCCAAGAAATACGACCACACGTTTAAAGATATTTTCCAGGAGATCTTCGACGCGGAGTATAAAGCGCGTTTTGAGGAGGCCGGGATCACCTATTTTTACACGCTGATCGACGATGCGGTCGCGCGCGTGATGAAGTCGGAGGGCGGCTATATCTGGGCCTGCAAGAACTATGACGGGGACGTGATGAGCGATATGGTATCCAGCGCGTTCGGGTCTCTCGCGATGATGACCTCCGTTCTGGTCTCTCCGGACGGGAACTATGAGTACGAGGCAGCGCACGGCACGGTGCAGCGCCATTACTACAAGCACTTAAAGGGGGAGGAGACCTCGACGAACTCCGTTGCGACCATTTTCGCGTGGACGGGCGCGCTGCGCAAACGCGGGGAGCTCGACGGCAACGCGGCGCTCTGCGAATTTGCGGACAGGCTTGACGCCGCCTGTGTCAAAACGATCGAGGACGGGAAGATGACGAAGGATCTCGCGCTGATCACGACAAATCCGAACCCGGTCGTGCTAAACAGCGAAGACTTTATCAAAGCGATCCGCGCAGAGTTAGAAGCTACGGCGGAACCGAAGTGAGGAAGCTATGGTTTTATCATGTCAGAATATCTCCAAGTCCTACGGGACGGACGAGATATTAAAGGATGTCAGTTTTCATATTGAAGCGGGAGAAAAAGCAGCGATTGTCGGCGTCAACGGCGCCGGCAAGTCTACGCTGCTTAAAATAATTATGCAGGAGGAGAGTCCGGATGCCGGGCTGACCGTGCTTGCGAAAAATACGAGTATCGGCTATCTGGCCCAGCATCAGGATCACGGCGGGAACCGCACGATCCAGGAGGAGGTGCTCTCTGCCAGGGAGGATATTCTCGCGGCGGAGCAGCGCCTGCGGGAGCTCGAAGCGCAGATGGCGGGATGCGCCGGCGCGGCTCTCGATACCCTGATGGAGGAATATCACAGGCTCAGTCAGGAGTTTGACCTGCTCGGCGGGCACACGTACCGGAGCGAGGCGACAGGCGTTTTAAAGGGACTCGGTTTCCCGGAGGACGACTTTGACCGTCGGATGGATGAGCTTTCCGGCGGACAGAAGACGCGGGTGTCCCTGGGACGCCTTCTTATGACAAAGCCGGACATCCTGCTGTTAGACGAGCCGACGAACCACCTGGATATCGGGTCCATACGATGGCTGGAGGGATTTTTATCCGGCTACCGGGGCGCAGTGATCATCGTGGCGCACGACCGCTATTTTCTCGACCGCATTGTTACAAAAGTAGTCGAAATTTCACAGCACCGGGCGACCGTCTATCAGGGAAACTACACGGATTTTGCGAAAAAAAAGGCGAAGGTGCGCGAGGATCTGCTCAGACAGTATTATAACCAGCAGCGCGAGATCCGCCATCAGGAGGAAGTCATCGCAAAGCTGCGCTCGTTCAACCGGGAAAAATCCATCAAACGCGCGGAGAGCCGCGAAAAGCTGTTGAATAAGATCGAGCGCATCGAAAAGCCGACGGAGGAGAATACGGATATTCACCTGACCTTAGAGCCGGACGTGACCAGCGGAAACGATGTGCTGACCGTGGAAAACCTGGCGAAGGCATACGGGGAGAATCATCTGTTCACGGAGCTTTCCTTTGAGATAAAGCGTGGGGAGCGTGTGGCCTTAATCGGAGCGAACGGAACCGGCAAGACGACGATCCTAAAGATCATCAACGGCCTTCTGGACGCGGACGACGGCAGTATGACACTCGGGGCAAATGTCCATATCGGCTACTACGACCAGGAGCATCAGGTGCTCCACATGGAAAAGACGATCTTTGAAGAGATCTCGGACGCGTATCCGACGCTTGACAACACCCGCATCCGCAATGTGCTCGCGGCGTTTCTGTTTACAAATGACGATGTGTTTAAGCGGATCGGGGACTTAAGCGGAGGCGAGCGGGGCAGAGTCTCTCTCGCGAAGCTGATGCTCTCGGACGCGAATTTTCTGATTCTCGACGAGCCGACGAACCATCTGGACATCACCTCAAAGGAGATCCTTGAACAGGCGCTGTGCAGCTACACCGGGACCGTGCTGTTTGTCTCGCACGACCGGTATTTTATCAATCAGACGGCGACGCGCATCCTGGAGCTGACCGCGGGGACACTGATCGGTTATCTGGGGAATTACGACTACTATATGGAAAAGCGCGAGGAGCTGACGCGGATTTATGCGGCGCCTCCCGCCAGAATGAGCGCGTCGCCCGCCGGGACGAGGGCGGGGAGCCCCGCGAATGAGGCGGATGCGGACGATGCCGGGGCGGCGCCTGCGGCAAAGACGGACTGGCAGCAGCAGAAGGCAGAGCAGGCCAGGATCCGCAAGCTTGAAAACGGCTTAAAGCGCGCGGAGGAGCGGATCGCGGAGCTTGAGGCGGCGATCGCGGCGATCGACGGGGAGTTTGCACGCCCGGAGAATGCGACGAATTCTGCAAAGCTGAACGAGCTTACCGCAAAGCAGGAGGAATACCGCACGGAGCTTGAGACCTGCTACGGAACCTGGGAGGAGCTGTCACTCGCCCTGGAGGGTTAAGCGGGCTGTACGTGCGCCGTGCCGGGCCCATGTGCGCCGTGCCGGGACCATGTGCGATTGCACGGGAAGGCTTGTGAAGAAAGATTATATATGAATGGAGAGGGGTATGCAGGAAGAAAAGGAGATATCCCAGGCGGTTGTCCGGAGAATGCCGCGGTATTACCGGCATCTCGGGGAACTTCTGGAGGCCGGCGTGGAGCGGATTTCGTCAAATGACCTAAGCCGCCGCATGAACGTCACGGCCTCCCAGATCCGGCAGGATCTGAATAATTTCGGGGGATTTGGACAACAGGGTTACGGATATAATGTAAAGTATCTGCACGAGGAGATCGGCAAGGTGCTGGGCTTAAACCGCCGCCACAACATCATCGTGATCGGCGCCGGAAATCTCGGCCAGGCGCTGGCCAATTACGTCAAATTCGAGAAGCACGGCTTTATGATCACCGGGCTCTTTGATGTAAAGCCAGAGCTAAAGGGCATGCTGGTGCGCGGGATCCGGATCTATATGCTCGACGAGCTCGAGGCGTTCTGCGCCGAAAACCAGGTGGACATCGCGGCGCTCACGATGCCCAAGGAAAAGGCGGACGCGATCGCAAACCGGCTGGTCGACCTGGGGATCCCGGCGATCTGGAACTTCGCGCACGTGGACTTAGAGCTGTTTGACAAAAACGTAGTGGTGGAAAACGTCCATCTGTCCGACAGCCTGATGCAGCTTTCTTACAACATTGTAAAAAATCAGAAGAAATAAAAGAGGTGCGCCATGAAATATTTTGTGAGCGGCGATGAGATGAAACGGTATGACGCAAATACCATCCAGCATTTTGGGATGCCGTCCGTCGTCCTGATGGAACGCGCCGCGACTGCGTTTGTAGAAGAATTGCACGCGCAGGGCGTGGACGGTTCGCGCGTTCTGGTGGCCTGCGGCAGCGGCAATAACGGCGGGGACGGCTACGCGATTGCCAGGCTGCTGCTTTTAGAGGGATGCAGCGTCACTGTGCTTGCGGCGGGAGAGCAGAGGGAATCCCGTGCCACGGAGGAAAACAGGCTTCAGCGGCGGATTTATGAAGCTTATGGCGGCCGGATCTTAAACCGTCTGCCGGAGCGGGAAGAGCAGCCTTATACGGCGGTGATCGACGCGGTCTTCGGCGTGGGACTCTCCCGGGAGATTACAGGGATTTACGCGGAGCAGATCGGGCGGTTAAACGCGCTTTCGGGGACAAAAGTCGCGGTGGACGTCCCGTCCGGGATCTCTGACAGCGGGGCGATCCTGGGGGCGGCCTTTCGGGCGGATCTGACGGTCACCTTCGCCTTTCAGAAGCTGGGATGCGTGCTGTGGCCGGGAAATACGTACAGCGGCAGGGTGGTCGTGCGGGAGATCGGGATCACGGAGCACAGCTTTCTGGGAGAGCTGCCGAAGGCTGCGTCGTTAGAGCCGGCTGACCTCGCGCAGCTGCCGGAGCATGTAAGCCATTCCAACAAGGGAAGCTACGGGAGGCTTCTTCTCGCTGCGGGGAGCGCCGGCATGGCGGGAGCCGCGTATCTTGGCGCGAAGGCGGCGTACTGCAGCGGCTGCGGGCTGGTGCGGATCGCCACGCCAGAGGAAAACCGCGTGATCTTACAGACCAGCATTCCGGAGGCGGTACTCACGACATATCCGGCGGGCAGTCCGCTTACAGATGAAGCTTTTGGCGCATTGGAGTGGGCGGACGCGATCGTCTGCGGGCCGGGGCTGGGCACATCGCCCGCGGCCATGCAGCTTCTGCGCGCCGTTCTGGAATACGCCTCTGCCCACGACGTGCCGCTGCTACTGGACGCGGACGCGCTGAATCTGATCGCGCAGGACATTCGCCTGCTATCCGCACCGCACGGGACGATGATCGTCACGCCGCACTTAGGGGAGATGAGCCGTCTGACCGGGGAATCCGTCGCCTTGATTCAGAGCCGCCTGATTGCGGCGGCACAGGAGTTCGCGCAGAAATATCAGGTTGTCTGCGTATTAAAAGACGAGCACACCGTGACGGCCACGCCGGAGGGGCAGATCTGGGTTAATTGTTCCGGGAATGCCGGGATGGCCACCGCGGGGAGCGGGGATGTCCTAAGCGGTCTTGTGGGCTCGCTGATGGCGCAGGGGCTGCCGGCGGAGGCTGCCGCGCCGCTCGGCGTATATCTGCACGGGCTTGCCGGGGATGTGATGGCGGAGGAGACCGGGATCTGCGGCCTGATGG
Organism: uncultured Roseburia sp.; assembly: GCA_947642555.1. Lineage (GTDB taxonomy): Bacteria > Bacillota > Clostridia > Lachnospirales > Lachnospiraceae > Roseburia. Next base: position 37,937 of record CANRSX010000037.1, read on the forward strand.
CCGGGGATCTGCCGGAGGGAATCCGGCGTGTGCTCGCGGGAATCCGGCTGCACGGGACGACACACGACGGCAGGCAGGCGTCCTGCGGCGGTGCCGGGCAGGCGTCCTGCGGCGGTATCAGGCGGACGTCCTGCGGCGGTGCCAGGCGGGCGTCCTGCGGCGGTGTCAGGCAGCATGTGTGCGACATGTATCGCGCGGGAGGTGACAGGGTATGAACCGATACAGCAGAGTGCACGCCAGGATTGACCTGGATGCAGTCATTCACAATATGGAGGCCATGCGGGCTGTGATTTCCGAACACACGCAGATCATGCCTGTGATCAAGGCGGACGGCTACGGACACGGGGCGGTGGAGATCGCGGAGGCGGTGGACGCGCTGCCGTACGTGTCCGGCTACGCGGTGGCCACGGTGGAGGAGGGCTTAAGCCTGCGGGCGCACGACATCAGAAAACCCATTCTGATTCTCGGCTACGCGTTCCCGGACCAGTATGCGGACATGATACGGGCGGGCATCCGTCCCACTGTGTTTACCAGGGAGATGGCAGAGGAGCTCTCCGCGACGGCCGCTGCGCTTGGGATGGACTGCCCGGTACACTTTGCGGTGGACACCGGCATGAGCCGGATCGGCTATCAGGTCACGGAGGAGTCCGCGGATGAGATGGCACGGCTGGCTCTTCTTCCGCATATCATGGCAGAAGGGATATTTACCCATTTTGCACGGGCGGACGAGGCGGATAAGACCAGTACATACCGGCAGATCGAACAGTTCAAACGTATGCTTTCAATGCTGGAGGAAAGGGGACTTCACATTCCGGTCCGGCACTGCTCGAACAGCGCGGGGATCGTCGACGTGCCAGAGGCAAATATGGATCTCGTGCGCGCGGGAATCACGCTCTACGGCCTCTGGCCGTCCGCCGAGGTGGACAAAAGCCGGATTGACTTACAGCCTGTCCTCTCCCTGGTGACACATGTCGCTTATGTCAAGGAGCTTCCCGCCGGAAGGGAGATCAGCTACGGAGGAACTTATACGACGAAGCGAAACAGCGTGATCGCGACGATCCCGGTCGGCTACGCGGACGGCTATGCGAGAGGCCTCTCAAACTGCGGGGAGGTACTGATTCACGGCAGGCGCGCGCCGATTTTAGGCAGGGTCTGCATGGACCAGTTTATGGTGGACGTCACAGAGATCCCGGACGTGAAATGCCAGGATAAGGTGACGCTCATCGGAAGAGACGGAGCGGAACGGATCACCTTAGAGGAGCTCGGGGAGCGCTCCGGGCGTTTTAACTATGAATTCGTCTGTGATCTCGGCAAGCGCATCCCGAGAGTGTACCTGCGGGACGGAAAAATCGTGGGAACCAGAGATCATTTTACGGAATAAACCGCTATCTGACTGAATACACCCGTTAAAATTGGCAATACTATCCGAAACAGAGATGTCTGTGAGACAGGCATGATCAGGAATGGAGTGGAGAGTATATGGTAATTCGACGTGGGGACATTTATTATGCGGATCTTCGCCCGGTGGTCGGCTCCGAGCAGGGGGGCGTGCGGCCGGTGCTCATTATACAGAATGATGTCGGGAACCGGCACAGCCCGACCGTGATCTGCGCGGCGATCACCTCGCAGATGAACAAAGCAAAGCTGCCGACACACGTAGAGCTGGACAGCCGCAAATATGATCTGATGAAAGATTCCGTGGTGCTCTTAGAACAGCTGCGGACGATTGACAAGACGAGACTGAAGGATAAGGTCTGCCATCTGGACGCGCAGATCCTTGTAAAAATCGACAAAGCACTCGAGATAAGCCTGGAGCTGTATACATAACTTGACTATTGCACCTGAAAATGGTATGATTGCAAAAGCCTTAGTTGAACAGGAAAAGAAACGCAGGAGAAAGGAAGAGGAAAATGGACGATGGCGCCAGTCCCACTACGGGGCTACTTGTTTTTGCAGGACTGATTATTCTGGATTTTATTGTCTTTGGTTTTTCGGCGGCGATGCAGCATATTAACGAGGCGTCGGTCGAAAAGCTGGCAAAGGAGGAAAACAGGCAGGCGCAGCTGCTGATGACGTATATGGATAAGACAGAGCGCTACACGCATGTCTGCCAGCTTCTCGTGCTGACGGCGCACATGCTGCTTGGATTTGTGCAGATTCCGCTGTGGAGACGGCTTGTATTGCCGGCGGCGGAGAGCGCGCTGCTGTCATTTCTGTCGTATCTGGCAGTGTTCGTGGTTCTGATTCTTCTGGTTCTGGTGCTTGGGATCTACACGCCGCAGAAGGTCGCGTCAAGGCGTCCCTCTGCCTGGGCGCTGCGACTGGTCCGGCCGCTGCGCGCGGTGGAGCTTGTGTTTTACCCGCTGATCCTCTGTACGGACCGGCTGTCCAATCTGCTGGCCAGGATCTTCGGCGTGGATCCGCTGAGCGATACCGGGGACGTGACGGAGGAGGAGATCATCTCCATGGTCCGTGAGGGGCACGAACAGGGCGTTCTGCTCGCGAGCGAGGCGGAGATGATACACAACATTTTCGAGTTCGGCGACAAGGAGGCAAAGGACATCATGACGCACCGCAAGCACATCATGGCGCTTGACGGGACCATGACGGTCCGGCAGATGCTGGAGTTTATCCGGGAGAATAACAATTATTCCAGGCTTCCGGTTTATCTCGGGGATATCGACAATATCATCGGAATCTTACATATCAGGGAAGCGCTGGAGCTTAGCATGGATCCTTCCGGCTGGGAGCGTCCGATCCATGAGCTCGACGGGATCATCCGCGACGTCGCCTTTATCCCGGAGACGAGGAATATCAACACGCTGTTCACCGCGATGCAGGCAAAGAAGAATCATCTGGTGATCGTGGTGGACGAATACGGGCAGACGGCCGGTCTTGTCGCGATGGAGGATATCTTAGAGGAGATCGTGGGCAATATCGAGGATGAGCACGACGACGAGGAGACAAAGATCGAGCGGCTGACCGACGGCAGCTACCGGATGAACGGCATGGCTCCGTTTGAGGAGGTGGCGCAGGAGCTGTCGATCGGGCTGGACGAGGAGGCGGACGAATTCGAGACCTTAAACGGATTTCTGATCTCACGACTCGGAAAGATACCGGGCGACGACGAGCTGTTCACCGTCACGGCTTACGGTTATGAGTTTGAGGTCTGCGCAGTCTTAAATAAGAGTATTCAGTCGGTCCGGGTACGGCGCGCAAAGGAAGATTCCGGATCCGCGGAGGACAGCGGGGAATCATAAAGCCATTCAGACCAGAAAAGACAACAGAGGAGTGAAAAGGAAATGTCAGGACATTCAAAGTTTGCGAATATCAAGCACAAAAAAGAGAAAAACGATGCCGCAAAGGGCAAGATCTTTACGATTATCGGGCGTGAGATCGCCGTGGCGGTCAAAGAGGGCGGACCGGATCCGGCCAACAATTTCAAGCTGGCGCAGGTGATCACCAAGGCAAAGGCAAACAATATGCCGAACGATACGATCGAGCGCGGGATCAAGAAGGCTGCCGGGGACGGCAACGCGGTCAATTACGAGTTCTGCACCTACGAGGGCTACGGGCCGAGCGGGACCGCGATCATTGTGAAATGTTTAACGGACAATAAGAACCGCACCGCCGCGAACGTGAGAAACGCGTTTACCAAGGGACACGGCAACATCGGCACACAGGGGTGTGTCTCCTACATGTTTGACGAGAAGGGGCAGATTATCATTGACCGCGAGGAGTGCGAGCTTTCGGCCGATGATCTGATGATGATCGCGCTCGACGCGGGCGCGGAGGATTTTTCCGAGGAGGAGGACAGCTTTGAGGTGCTCACCGCCCCGGATGACTTCGAGACCGTTCGTGCGGCGCTTGAGGAGAACGGCGTTCCGATGGCGGAGGCGTCCGTCACGATGATCCCGCAGAATTACGTGGAGCTGACGGCGCAGGAGGATCTGACGAATATCAGCCGGATCTTAGATCTCCTGGACGGGGATGACGATGTCCAGGAGGTCTGGCACAACTGGGATGAGTAAACCGTGTCAGGAGCCTGCTCCTGACACGGAGGAAAAGAGGGGTGTACGCTGTACAGTCCCTTTTTTCGTATTTTTATATTTTTCTTTCAATGCGGGAAAAAATATGGTATCATAGAAAAGACGAAGGAGCAGCAGAAGAGATGAACGGGAATTACAGAATCGAGACGACATGCATTCAGGGCGGATGGAAGCCGAAGTGCGGGGAGCCCAGAGTGCTTCCGATCTACCAGAGCACTACATTTAAGTATGATGACAGCGATCAGATGGGACGGCTGTTTGATTTAGAGGCGGAGGGATATTTTTACACGAGGCTTCAGAACCCGACCAACGATGCGGTGGCGGCGAAGATCACGGCCCTTGAGGGCGGCGCGGCCGGCATGCTGACCTCCTCGGGACAGGCGGCGAATTATTATGCGGTGTTTAATATCTGCGAGGCGGGGGATCATATTGTATGTTCCAACACCATCTACGGCGGCACCTTTAACCTGTTCGGCACCACGTTAAAAAAACAGGGCATCGAGTGCACCTTCGTGAACCCGGACAGCCCGTATGAGGAGATTGCGAAGGCGTTCCGGCCGAACACGAAGGCCGTGTTCGCGGAGACGATCTCCAATCCGTCGATTGTGGTCCTTGACATCGAGAAGTTTGCGAAGCTCGCGCACGACCACGGGGTTCCGCTGATCGTGGACAATACCTTTGCGACCCCCATCAACTGCAGGCCCATCGAGTGGGGCGCGGATATCGTGACGCACTCCACGACCAAATACATGGACGGGCACGCCATGGCGGTGGGCGGCGCGATCGTGGATTCCGGCAATTTTGACTGGATGGCCCACGCAGAGAAGTTTCTGGGGCTGACGACGCCGGATGAGTCCTACCACGGGCTGGTCTACGCCGAGCGCTTCGGGAAGGGCGCCTACATCACAAAGGCGACCGCGCAGCTGATGCGCGACCTGGGTTCGATCCCGTCCCCGATGAACGCATTCCTGTTAAACGTCGGGCTTGAGACGCTTCATCTGCGCATGCAGCGCCACTGTGAGAACGCGCAGAAGGTAGCGGAATTTCTGGCCGGCCATGAGAAGGTGGCCTGGGTGAACTACGCGGGGCTTCCCGACAATCCCTACCACGCGCTGGCGGAGAAGTACATGCCGAACGGCACCTGCGGCGTGATGGCCTTTGGCATAAAGGGCGGACGCGAGGCGGCGGTGCGCTTTATGGACCGGTTGGAGCTGGCGGCGATCGTGACGCATGTGGCGGACGCGAGGACCTGTATCCTGCACCCGGCGAGCCACACGCACCGGCAGATGACGGAGGAGCAGCTGGCGGAGGCGGGCGTTTCCCCGGATCTGATCCGTTTTTCCGTGGGAATCGAGAACGCGGACGATATCATAGACGATTTAAAACAGGCGCTGTCCGTATAGGCAGTTCTGTTTATAATAAGGAGGAGGCAACATGAAAAAAATACTTTTTGCGGCATCGGAGTGTGTCCCGTTTATCAAAACGGGAGGTCTGGCGGACGTATGCGGGGCACTCCCCAAGGAATTCAACAAAGAAGAGTGGGATGTGAGGGTTGTGATCCCGAATTACACCTGTATCCCGGAGCACTTCCGGAACCAGTTCGAGTATGTGACGCACTTTTACATGAGCGCGGGCGCATATATCAAGAATAAGTATGTCGGCGTGTTAAAGTACGTGCTGGATGGCATTACATACTATTTTATCGACAATCAGGAATATTTTGACTGCGCGACGCCGTACGGCGATATCCGCTATGATATCGAGAAGTTCTGCTTTTTTGACAAGGCGGTGCTTTCCATCTTAAAACAGATCAATTTCCGGCCGGATCTCATCCACTGCCACGACTGGGAGACCGGGCTTGTGCCGGTTTATCTGAAGAATGAATTCCAGGCGGATTCCTTCTACTGGGGCATCCGGACGGTCATCACCATTCACAATTTAAAGTTCCAGGGCGTGTGGGACGTCAAGACGCTGCAGGGACTCACCGGCTTCTCGAAGGATCTGTTTACACCGGATAAGCTGGAGTTTAAAAAGGACGCGAACATGTTTAAGGGCGGGCTGGTATACGCGGATTACATCACCACGGTCAGCGACTCCTATGCCAATGAGATTCAGACGCCATATTACGGTGAGGGGCTCGACGGACTGCTCTCGGCGCGTCACTTCGACATGCAGGGTATTGTTAACGGCATTGATTACGGGGTTTACAATCCGGCGACAGACCCGAAGATCTATGTGAACTACGACGCAGAGTCCTTCCGCAAGAAGAAAGCCATGAACAAGCAGAAGCTGCAGGAAGAGCTGGGGCTTGCGCAGGATAAGAAGATGTATATGATCGGACTGATTTCCCGCCTGACGGATCAGAAGGGACTGGATCTGATCAACTATGCGATTGACCGCATCATCGACGATTATACGCAGTTCGTCGTGATTGGAACCGGCGATCCGAAGTACGAGAACATGTTCCGCCATTATGCGTGGAAGTACGGTGACCGCGTGTCCGCAAACATCTGCTATTCGGACGACCTGGCGCACAAGCTCTACGCCGCAGCGGACGCGTTTCTGATGCCGTCGCAGTTTGAGCCGTGCGGGCTGACGCAGCTGATTTCCTTCCGCTACGGCACCGTGCCGATCGTGCGCGAGACCGGCGGCCTTAAGGATACCGTGCAGCCGTTCAACGAATACGAGAATACCGGAGACGGCTTCTCCTTCACAAATTACAACGGGGATGAGATGTTAAATGTCATCAATTACTCCAAGCACATCTTCTTTGACCGCAAGAAGCAGTGGAACCAGATGATCGACCGCGGCATGGCGAACGATTATTCCTGGAACAGCTCAAAGGGGCGTTACGAGGGACTTTACCGCTATCTGCTCGGGGAGTGCTGACATTTCCAGACGTATGATTTCCAGTCACATGGATATAATAAAGACAGGGTACCGGATGGTATCCTGTCTTTTTCTACAAAATTTTTAAAGGAATCAGAGCGGAGGATGAATATGCTGGAAATCATACCGGATCGTAAGGAAACAAAGGGCGGGAAAAAGGAGACGAGCCCGTTTCAGTGGGATTTGAGCCGTACCTGGGAAACACAGGTCGGCAATGCGTGGGATGCAAATGCGGATGGGAAGGAAAACGGGAACGAAGGCCAGAACCGGGAAGAAAAAAATGAGGAGATCCGGGAATACGGTCAGGTCGAGCTGACGAATAACCGGGAGCGGAACCGGATCTCGCTGCTCACCATCATCGGCGAGATCGAGGGACATGACTGTCTGCCGTCCACCACAAAGACGACAAAATACGAGCATGTGCTGCCGAGACTCGCGGAGATCGAGGACAATCAGGATTCCGAGGGGCTGCTTCTGCTTTTAAACACCGTGGGAGGGGATGTGGAGAGCGGGCTCGCCATCGCCGAGATGATTGCCTCCATCAGCAAGCCGACAGTATCCCTGGTGCTCGGCGGAAGCCATTCCATCGGGGTGCCGCTCGCCGTGTCCACCGATTATTCTTACATTGTGCCGTCCGGCACCATGGTCATCCACCCGGTCCGCATGAACGGGACTGTGATCGGGGCGCAGCCGACCTACGATTATTTCAAGCAGATGCAGACGCGGATCCTGAAATTTATCGCCAGCCATTCCGGCGCAGAGGAGTCCAGGCTCGAGGAGCTGATGATGAATACCGGGATGCTGACAAAGGATCTTGGAACGATACTTGTAGGAGAAGAGGCGGTAAAAGAGGGGCTGATCAATGCGGTCGGCGGAATTGACCAGGCGTTTTTAAAGCTGCACAGCCTGATCGACGAGCGTAAATTATAACAAACTTGTGACAGGATATGTAATAAGAATTTAAAAAAGCTGTTAATGACAAAGCGGTTTAAATATGATATATTCCTGTCTTTGACAGCTGGCAGACCAAAAAATCGCTGCATCCCCTGTATTTACCGGGCTGCAGCGATTTTTACCGTTGTCACGGAGTCTGGTAATTTATTCCTTCCCCTTACTTTTTTTCTGAATGGTTCTCATACTGCTTTTCGTTATGAACTGATAATCGGTCCGGAAGCCGCAGACCTCATGAAGATCATCCGTGATGGTTTTCCGTTTGTATAAAGGGATAAAACCCTGTTCCTGTATTTCAGCGAAATTCACTGCCTTCAGGGTATCCAGAAGTTCTTCGCAGGTGTACTTATAATTCAGCTTTTTCTCAAGAAAACGGTAAA
>CANRSX010000038.1 GCA_947642555.1 uncultured Roseburia sp.
CACTGCACGGATATTATGTTTTATCCGCTTTTCCCAAACAAACTTTCTATACATAAAAAAAACAGGAACACAGCTCTCTACTCTGCATTCCCGTCATTTTCTTCCAGCACATCCACCCCGCAGATCTCATCCACGGGAATTTCCATGGAGATATCCTGGCCAAACAGGTGAATCCCAATCTCTACCGTATTCTTTTTTACCCGCCAGATCACGCCCTCCATATCCGCAAACGTTCCGGCGATTACTCTCACATGATCGCCCGGCTGGTATGGTGTTTCCGTCTCCGGCAGATCAATCTCATAAAAGTCCGGCAGCGTGACCGGAGCTTCCACCTTGCCGTAGGCCAGCTCCTGCTGCACATCCTCGCGCAGGATTATCCCCAGCGCCGCCGTTTTATCCAGCCCCAGGAGCTGAAAATGAATGATCACATATCTCTTCTTAAACTGATACCGGATAATCCGGTCCGTATAATGTTCCAACGGTCCGGACACACGATGAACATGTCCTTTTCCGTCTGTCTCCACGTAGGATAATCTCACAATCCGGTCTTCCGGCAGCAGTGCCTGCAAAAAGGCTTCCTCTCCCGCTTTCAGGGGAATAAAATCAAAATATCCGTCAGACAGCAGCTTTGACAGCGCCGGAACATATTTTAATTTCAGAAAAAGCTCCTGCGGACGATCTGTTATAATCAGTACATAACCGGGGAACAATCTCTCTACATGGATGATACTCTGCTGCTGCCTCCGCCATACTCTCTCATAATATGCCACAAAACATTCCTCATATAGTTCAGAAGGAACGATCCTTTCTATCATCCGCACCAGCTCTTTTTCCTTGCCGGTCATCGTCTGCAATACATACCACATACAGAACTCCTTTCAGGGCAGGCTTCGCCACCCCTGCAATCTCCTCCGTATCCCAGGCATCTCTTTGCGTCAGCACGCAGCAATATAACCCCCTTCCTGCTCATGCAGCCTTCAAACTCACATTCGCAGGTCCGGTTTTGATCATCATTTACTGTAAGGTGAACGCCACGGCTCCAAGCACCGCGATATCATTCTCCTGATAAAAGCTCATTTCTTCATCCACGATCCGGTGTGTGGTTGTGCCAATCTTACACACCATCAGTACTGTTCCAATCTCCGCCAGCGTATCCCATACAGTGGTATCACTGCTGGCATTTTCTGCAATCACAGTATCGATTCCCCAGCTGTTCAGCTGCTTTACGATACCCTCAATAGATTCTCTCTCCTGCGCGCCAAATGAAAAATCCGACGCGATACAGAGCTTCCCGATCTCCTGATTCTTACAGGCCAGTCTTACTCTGTTCAGTATCTGCGCAATCTCCTGATCATATACCTTCCGCTGTGCATCCGGCATTTTCGCCTTCCCGCTCAAAGAAACACCGCCATAAAACGGGAACGTATACAGTCCCTTTATCTCCTCCGTGCTCTTTAACGTATCACGGAACAGATACAGGCAGGCATAGATACAGCAGTATATAAATATCCCGCCGGCCAGCCCCAGCACCACATATTTCTTGCTGATTCCTTTGGAAACCGACGCTTCAGCCTCATCGGCATCGCCGTCTTCCTTCTCTTCTATTCCGACCGCTTCCTGATATACCGCCAGCTGTTCCTCGGTAAATGCATCCGTCATCGCCGTCAGCCCGTCCGTATAACTGGTCAGCAGCGCGCGATTACTATGCTGCCGCGCCTGCAGATCGCTGTCCGCCTGCTGGTCAGACTGAATGCCGATCAGCGAAAGCGTATGTGCGCCCGCTTTGCTCTTAACGGTGGCGGAATAGCCCTCCAGTGCAGACTGCATGTCCGCCGACAGCTTCTCCGTCATCTCCTCATCCAGCCCTGTCACTCTCACATAGAGAACCGCCTGCGAGGAAGGAACATTCTCCGGCGTCGTAATGACCGGCGTCCCCGATGATGTCCGGCTGCTCGCATTGATCAGCTCCGAAAGACAGGCCTTGTCCATCTCCCAGCCGCCCGATGCCAGTATCGCATCCGCCGCACCGCCGCTTAACACAAAATTCAGATAACTTTCCGTTATCCCCTGCAGGCTCTGTCCCTCCGCGTCATTGACGGCGAACAGCAGAACCGCACTGTTTTTATGATAAGGATCTATCTGCATTAAAACGGAATTCTCCAGATATTCTTCCAGGCCGCGGACCTCCGCCTCCTGTCTTAAGGCAGCCGTGACCCCTCTCTGCTCCTTTTCATCCAGCTCAATCTCTTCTGTTTTCTCCGGCTCTGTCACAGCAGGGCCTTCTCCGCTTCGCGCGTAGCTGTATCCTCCGGCAAGCACGGCAAACGCCACGGCACAGACCAGAATCTGCTTCCACTGTCTGCAAAGTCTCCGCAGCAGATCTATGAGGTCTATCTCAATGTCCTCTGTCCTCTTCCAGGAATAATTACTCTCCATGCTCACCACTTCCTCATTCCTAATTCAATAATCCACAAGCTATTCTATATTAATTCACCTGTTTTTGCAAGTCAAAAATAAAATTGTTAAGAAAAACATCAGATTTACTGTATTCGGAATAAAACCGCCCCGTCGTTTTCATAAACCACCGGACAGGTTTCAAACACCTCCGCCCAGCGCTCATAAGACGCTTCTTCCTTCACCGCCACAAACAGATTCAGTCCGTTTTCTGTCATATAAGTCAGGATCTCCCCCGCATCCTCCGAGGGCGGTTCCGGTGTATAAAAATTGCTGATTCCGTTTCCCCAGAGCCTTGTCCCATAGTCCGCGCTGATAATCCAGACGCTCTCCCCCGCACAATGCTCCATCGCATAATCCAGCACATCGATCAGCTGGGCGCTGATCCGATATTTCTCATAATCATCTTTCAGGCTGTCCGAATTGAACCGGAAGAGCGGGAACAGCTGCGCGGTCGCATACTCGCCGTTATAGGTCTCATTATACTCCGTCATCACCCGGTCATAGTCCGAAAACGAAATGCAGGCAATCACCGCCGCCATCCCGGCATAGGAAAAAAACGCGGTCAGCTGTCGTTTTTCCGATGCAATGACAAGCGCCATCGCCGCCAGAAGCCAGCCGCACAGCCAGATATTATAATAGATTTTATAATAGTAATAACAGGACAGCAGATACCGGTACCACAGGACATACATCCCGGCGCCGGCCAGCAGCATACAGCCGCTCATCAGCCATACCGTCCGCTCCCGCTTCCTGTTCTTTACCGTATCGTATGTCACATAAAGCAGCGCCGGCAGGAAAAAGATGATATCACAATACATCGCCCGGTACATCGCGCCGTTCCCCTGATACTGCGTCATATAGGTAAGCGGATTCCCCCACTGCTTTGTGTAAAAACATGCAAAAGCAATGCAGACCGCCGCCCCGCCGGCGACCACGGCAAAAAGCGTCTTTCTGCTGACCCTGTCTCTGATCTTTCTCCATGTGACCACCGCAAAAACCGCAAAGAGCGCAACCGAATTAATCGGGACAAACAGTTTGTTGCAGTGCAGATTTGCAAACCCGCCCAGTATCAGCAGAAGGATGCTGCAGACCGGATAATCCTCGTGCTTTTCCCACAGCACCAGAGCATAAATGATCAGAATCAGGATCATCACCCCGTTGCTCCAGTAGACAAAATTCCCCGTCATAAAGCTGTAGGCAGGATACCCCCAGAAATAGCCGACGCTGAATACCGGCGCCATCAGGCGCACGCTCTTTTTATCGCTGATCGTAATCACCAGCACGTAAAACATGCTGACTTCCAGCAGATGCAGGAAAATATCCGCGACGATAAACGCTTTATAGGACAGAACCGGCTTTAATACCGGGGCGAGCAACTCCATAAAAAAGGCATCCAGAAACGCGGAAAAATTCGTACCTGTGCTGATCAGCGTATCATAATTCGCCGAATACGCCGCCCAGGAAAAATGCACGGCCGCGTCCCAGTTTTTGTACTGCAATTGTAATTCCGGCGTAAAAATATGCAGCGCCGCCACGACGACCGGGACGCAGATCAGCGCAATACACAGGATATCGGTAATTCTGAAAAAAAGCTTCTGTACCTGTCTTTTTTTCAGAATCAGCCCCCAGAGGACCTCGTTTAACAGCAGCAGCGGGATCCAGAGTGTGCCCGGGCTTACCGGCATTCCTCCCTGATAAAAGAAATACGCCCCCAGATACAGGTAACAGAAAAGAGCCATCATCCCCATGATCATGACTTTTATCCCGTTGATCCGTTCCTTTGTCTTTGGCACAAGCATAAGCCCTGCCAGCGCCAGCACAAATAATCCTGCTACACTCACTGATACTGCCATATCGTCTGTTCTCTTACGTCCGTCTGTTAAGACGGAATGCTTTCCTCCGAATTTTCCGCTTCACAACGGTACGACGGGACCATTCCCCTCACAATCTCTTTCATCTGCGGATCATCCTCATACGCCCGTTCCTTCAGTTCCGTCAGCTGTCTGAAAAATTCCTTATTGTCAAATTCAATCGGTTTTCCGATAAAAATCAGATTATTTGCCGTCTTCCGGAGTCCTTCTTCCTCTTTCAGACATTCTTCAAACATCTTTTCTCCCGGACGCAGGCCGGTATATACAATGGGGATATCCACATCCGGCTCAAATCCCGAGAGCTTGATCAGGTTGCGCGCCATATCGTCAATGCGCACCGGCTCTCCCATATCAAGCACAAAGATCTCCCCGCCCTTTGCGTAAGCCCCCGCCTGAAGCACAAGCGACACCGCTTCCGGGATCGTCATAAAGTACCGGATGATGTCCTTATGTGTCACGGTAACCGGACCGCCCTCCGCGATCTGCTTTTTAAACAGCGGAATCACGCTCCCGTTGCTTCCGAGCACATTGCCGAACCGGACCGCCACAAAATTCGTGGACGGATACTTTACATACATCCCCTGGATCACCATCTCACAGATCCGCTTGGAAGCGCCCATGACATTTGTAGGGTTAACTGCCTTGTCCGTGGAGATCAGCACCATCCGCTTTGTCCCGTGCTCCGCAGCCGCTTTCGCCACATTGTAAGTGCCAAACACATTATTCTTGATGGCCTCGTTCGGGCTGTCCTCCATCAGCGGCACATGCTTGTGAGCCGCCGCGTGAAATACGATGTCAGGCCCGTAATCCGCAAAAATTGTATCCACGCGATGCGTGTTGCGCACTGATCCGATCAGCACAATCAGATCCAGCTTCGGGAATTCCCGTTTCAGCTCCTGCTGCAGGTCGTACGTCGTATTCTCATAAATATCCAGGATAATCAGCTGTCTCGGCTGATGCGCTGCAATCTGACGGCAGAGTTCGCTTCCGATGGAACCGCCGCCCCCTGTCACCAGAATCACCTTATTTGAAATATATCCCATCACCTCGTCGAGATTCGTCTTTACCGGCTCCCTGCCCAGCAGATCCTCGATCCCGACGTCCCTTAAGTTCGAAACCTTCACCTCATCATTGACGATCTGGGCCATACTCGGCAGAATCCGCAGTTTACAGCCCGTATTTTTACAGATCTCGAGGATCTCCTTTTTTCTCGCTGCCGACAGCCGCGGGATCGCGATAAAAATCTCCTGTACCTGATATTTCTCAACCGCCCAGGGGATTTTGCTGTCATTTCCCACAATCGGCGCCCCGAGAATATTTCTGCCGATCTTCTGTACATCCTCATCCATCACGCAGACTACTTTGTTGTGCACGAGCCAGCTGCTGCTCATGTCCTTCATCAGCGAATAGGCCGAATCTCCCGCACCGATGATCATGGTCGGTATCGCATTCGCACTGCGCTCCGTGATCAGATTCTTGCGCACGACACGGAGGCCGCGGTAGATAAAGCGGCTTAAGCCCGTCATGCCAAGCAGGAAAAACAGATACAGGATATAGTAAGAACGCGGCATCGTCAGCATCAGCATGTGCATGCCAAGACTCTGTGCACAGGCCGCCATCAGGCAGGCCGCCACCACGTTTAAAAGCTCCTGCACGCTCGCATAACGCCATAAGCTGCTGTAGAGTCTTGCAAACGTAAAAATCAGCAGCGTGGTTATGATATTGATCAGCGTATACCGGTAGGCATTTTCCAGAAACGGCGTCTCAATCCGCCCGAATTCAAATTCAAACCGGGTCCACAGCGCCATGAACTCCGCCAGACACACCGCAAAAATATCGTAGATCACAAATAATGCGACGCGTGTCCTCTTACCTGTATTCTCCCATGTGTCTTTTATCTTATACAACATACTTCTGTCTCTTCCTTTATCTTTTCGCCAGCATATGAAAACGTAATTATTCTAGCATACTTCCTGTGCAATATCAAACGATTATTTCCGCCGCTTCAGCTTTTCCGCAAGCTCCATCATCAGTTCATTTTTCTGCAGAACCAGGCTTCCGAAATAAATCAGCACAGCAGCGGCGATCACCGGCACTGCCGTCCACGTCTCCTCTCCCAGCCATTCCCTGAAAAACACAACCGCCGCCACCATCAGAAACAGTGAGATCCGTATTGTATTTACATACTTCATATCCATCCGCAGCAGGAAAAATTTTCGCGCATGCCACAGCAGGATACCGGTCACGACCAGCTCCGCAAGCACCGAGGCGATCGCTGCGCCCTCCTGCCGGTATGTGGGAATCAGTATCAGGTTTGCAGTCACATTGATCAGCGCCCCGGCTATGCTGGCCCGCAGAATCATCCGTTCCATGCAGACTGAGGTCAGCACAATATGCCCATAGAAATATGCCACGGAGAAAACCAGCACCAGTACCCCTAAAATCTGAAGCGTCCTCACAGACGGCAGAAACGCTTCTCCAAACAGCAGCGGTACGATCAGATCTGCCGTCAGCACCAGCCCCGCGGCGCACGGGAGCGCGAGAAGAAGCAGAATTTTCGTTCCGCGTTCCAGCAGTCCGTTTACCTTTTCCACTTCTCCCCTTTTATAATAGAAGCTGATGCGCGGATAAAATACCGCGACCAGCGCAATTACCATCGTATAGGTCATCCGCACGATTTTTACCGGATTCGAATAATAGCCCACACTGACCTCCCCGTGAAAATACTCCAGCATCACGGTATCGAGCATCGTATAGATCTCCGTCGCCAGCGCGGACGCCAGAAGCACCAGCACCGGGCGCATGTGCTGCCTTACCCGGATTCCCCGGGGCAGCGATACATACCGGGGCAGCCGGAGCACATTCGGCAGGTTATTCCCCGCCGTCGCCACACATAAGATCAGCGCGTAAATCAGATCATCCTCCGGCCCTCTCACAAAAACCAGCATCGCGATAAACGATATGATTTTTACGATAAAACCGCGGACGGCGATAAAAGCGTATTCCTCCATCCCCTGATAAAACCAGTCGATGTTGCATATATTTAAGACCAGCATCAGTCCCATAATCCGAAACAATGTCCGGCGGCCCTCAAAATGAGGAACGCTGCTGATCAGCAGATAATACGCCGCCAGACAGACGAGCGTCGATGTCAGATTGATCAGGAACAGTTCAAAAAAAGTCCGGCTCCTCTCTTCTTTTTTCTCGTTATTCTGTGCAATCGCCTTTACCCCGTAGCCCGGCAGCCCCAGCGACGCCACAAAAACAAAATAGGAGACGATCGTATTCGCATATGCGACCCTCCCGACCCCCTCCGGCAGCAGTATCCTGGAAATATAAGTTGTCGTCACCAGCGGAAACAGCGCGGTAAATCCTTTGTAAGCCAGATTAAAGGCCGAATTTTTTGCCAATGATTTCTTTTCCATAGCCCTCTCCCGTCACTCCCTGCTGTAAACCGTCCGACACCGCAATCTCAGATGCGCCGAAGGCAGATCAGCAGTTTTCTCTTTATGTAAAATAAATTCCGGTGCAGCCAGTCTGTCCGGCTGGCGCCGCAGACCGTCCGAATCCATGGGAACTGACGGTAATGATATGCCAGCCGCCGGAACCCTTTGTTATATGCAGAATTAATTTTCCCGCCCGAAAGGTGCGTCAGCGGAAGATCACACACATATACATGTCCGCCATCGGCCCGCGCCGACAGACAGCGCTCCACAGCATACAGATGCCAGTCGTCGCAGAGCGCCTCGTCAAACGGTTTTTCCAGAAAGCACCGCGCGGTTCCGCCGAAAAAGCACTCGTCCACCGACTCGCATTCGGCAATGCCGTGATATTCCGCCTCCCCCGCCGTCACAAGATCGTTTCCGTGGCGCACGCAGGAGAGCACGCAGACATCTCCCTTCGCATCTCCCGAAGGGCTTTTCACCGCTCCGGCAACCCCCAGAATATCATATGTTCCGATCTGTTCCAGGTATTCCGCAAAACGCGCAAGCATATTTTCCTCCGGCAGACGGATATCCTGATGGGAATAAATCACATACTTTGTCCTGACGGTTTCTCTCACGGAATTTAACGCGCTGCTGCATGAGGAAAACTCATGATTACAGTTGTCAATTCCGATCAGTTCACAGGTCATATTCTGTCTGTTCAGCGTCTCCGTAAATTCCTGATACTGTTTCCTGTCATTATAACAACATACGACGGTTATAAGGCTCATAATATCATATTTCCCCGAATAATACAAATTATTTGCATCTTTTTCTGTTATCTCTCCCCCAGCCTCTCCATCAGCCCCAGAAACTCCCGGTACGACTTCGTGATCTGCGAAAAGTAAAAAATCTTCGCGTCACAGAAATCCCGGTACAGGGTACCTGTCGTCGCCGCTTCCTTGTGCACGCAGCTGATCCGCGGGGAATAGAGGGTGGTCAGCCCCGCACGCTGCGCGAGATAATAGACGATCTCCTCCTCCGCATATAGAAAGGTCTCTGGCCAGAAGCCGTCATATCTGCTGAAATACAGCCTCGAGAAGACGAGACAGCAGCCGTGGAGCAGCACGCCCTCCATCTCCTGCGCAATCCGGCTGTCCGCTGCCACGGACACTCCGCCCACCTCCCTGGTGGTCAGGTTTTTGCTGCCGTCCTTCACATCCGCCCCGCCGGCGTCCTGCGTGATCCCGTAATGGCCCGCCACCAGACGTTTCAGGTGAAACAGCTTCAGCAGACGAAACGTCCACGCCTTAACCGCCGAGACCAGAACCTGTTTTCTCATGTACGCCGTCGTATAGACGCGGTCCGTCGCCACCGGGTTGAAGTGCTGGGTACGGCTGGCATCCGTGATATCCCCTCCGAGCACCGCGAAGGGGCGCTCCCTGAAGATGGCCATGATCTGCTCGCAGTAATCGGGCTGCTCGAAGATGATGTCGCTGTTGGCCGCCACGATAAAATCGGGGTGATAGCACCGGATCGCGTACATGATGCCGAGATTGTTTCCCCGCGCAAATCCAAGGTTCTCTTCCGCACCGATCACGGCAACCTTTTTTTCTTCCTTAAAATAAGACTCCAGCGCCTCTAAGCTCCCGTTTCCGGAACCGTTATCCACGATCACGATGTGAAGCTCCTCCCAGGTCTGAGAGCGGAGAATCGATTCCGCGCAGGCAATCGATTCCTCATACGTCTTATAATTTAAAATCACAAAAGAGATGTTTCCCATCGTTTCCTCTGTCTTTCTGTCATGCGGCACGTCAGTCCCCCGTCAGCTCTGAGATATCCAGCTTCAGCAGCTCCTGGCTCCTCTCTTTTACCCGGATACACTGATATCCCATGTAGATCCCCCAGGGCTTCGTGTCCTTCACCGCCAGCGTCATGGCGCTGAGCGCGCACCCCTCCGCGATCGTCACCCCCTGCAGGATCGTGGACCCGGTTCCGATGATCGCGTGCTTCCCGATCCGCACCGGCGCGTCTATGACGTTCGTAAACTTTTCCGGTACCGTCGGGTTCGTCATGTATGCCCCGCTGTAATCATCCGTCGTCGCGTAAACGGCGCAGCGGGAGGATATCGCGGAAAAATCCTCAAATGTGATGCCGGCCGTTCCCCCGAAGAGCGCTGTCATGACCGCAACGTGAACGTAGTTACCGAACGTGATCGTCCCGCTTAACACACAGAAATCGTCAATTCTGACATGATTCCCGATCCGCATCCGGGACGCCCCGTAAATGCTGGTCTTCCGGCTGATCTGTACATGCTCCCCCAGCTCGGCAAAACCGAATTCTCTCAGTTCTTCCTCCGTATAATAGCTCGTCATCGCTTCCTCCATTCCAAAATCCTGATTTAACTTTTCCATTCCACTGTATGAATTCTTCCCGCTGTATTCTCTGATCTGGCTGCATCCTCTGATTCCGCCGCATCCAGCAGCAGCCGGTACTCCTTATGCGCTTCATCCGCACACGTGATCTCAAATCCCTGGCTCTCCCAAAACGATTCCACCGGTTTATTCTTCGCCGTTTTCTGGTAAAAGGCCTGTATGCAGGAAATTCCATCTTCTTTTAACTTTTCCGTCACCGCGTTTAAAAATGCGTCCTCCACATTTCTCCCCATCACGCGGCAGCTCATCAGAAAATTGTCCACCACCGCCGTATCGCCCTTCGTATGATACAGAAGCTCCACCACCCAGCCGCTGTTTCCGTACCGGTCGGATACCTCCGCCAGGATGAGATGCCCGCCTGCACTTAAGTACGCTTCCAGCTTTGTCTCATCCATCCGAAGCGTACAGACATTAAACTGATTTGTCTTATTCATCAGCTGGACGGCTCTCTCCCTGAGCTCTGGCATAAGCTCCGTCATTCGTATTTTCGTCTCCAGAGACCGCAGATAGTCTTCATAGGATGCTGCCGCTTCCTGATCTCTGCGGCGCGCTTTCTCCTCCCTGTACTGCTGCGTCTTTCTCTGATCCTCATCCGTCAGCTTCCATGTAAAGAAATACGTCTCATAGATCCGGCGCATCGCGGCCGGCAGGGACGCGATATCCGCCGGGAATTCCGCCACTGCAACCTCCGGCAGATGAAACTCCACCGCCTTTCGCTCCGCCTCGTTGTCATCCACAAAGACGAAGGAATCCAGCCCAAGGTTCAGCTCCGCCGCCATCCTCCTGATATTTTCATGCTTTGGATTCCAGTCCGCATAAATCGCCGCAAAATCTTCCTCTTTTAAGATCATCTGCGGATGCTCCCGGAAGACTTTCTGCACATCCTCCAGATTATTTTTGGATGCGATCGCAAGAAGCACACCCTGGCGCTGCATTTTTCTGATCTCTTTCTGCGCATCCTGATACGGCGCCCCCTCATGCGAGGATCCCAGGCGGATCCCCTCGATCCCGTCCTCGCCGATTACGCCGCCCCAGAGCGTGTTGTCAAGATCCAGCACCAGCACCTTCCTCCTGACGACTCTAAAGCGCTCCACACTCCGACGGATCTGATCCGCCAGCATGTGAAGCGCCTTCATATCGTAGGGAATCGATCCCATATACCAGAAACGATCCGAATAAAACTGCTTTCTTCCATAATCTGCAATCAGATTCCGCAGCTCAAAGCGATGCAGATTTCCATGCTCCTCTGTCAGCTTTGACAGGCATTCCTCCCAGTACGCCGCTGCCGCAGCGCTGTCATCCGCATCATCCCCGGCGCGGATCAGATCCGGGGTCACGTCAATTGTCGATACAAGCAGCCGGGCGGACGGGTACTGCCCCGCAAGCTGCCTTACATACTCCTTCGTCTGCCTTAACTCCTCTCTCTGTTCCTGAAGGCTCCCGCACCGGCGCAGCAGCTCATTGCCGTCCAGCAGAAGCAGCAGGCACTCCGGATCAAAGCGCGACAGCTCCGGGTCCGGCCGCAGCGCACAGGAAATCCACCCGCCGTAGCCGCTGATCAGATGAATCTCATGATCTTTTTTCAGCAGCCCGGCAAGCATATCCATATTGACATTTGACAGAATGGAAATCCGCATTTTCTATCCCTCCATATTTTATCCGATAAAGCGGTAAAAATCTCCCAGCGTCGTGAGTTTTGACACCTCGTCCATGGGAATCATAATACCGTACCTTGCCTCTATCTCTCCGATCAGCCGAAGCTGCATCAGCGAATCCCAGGTCTCCACCTCATCCTGCGCTGTCTCCAGTGTCAGGGTATCCTTCTTAGCTTCTAAAATCTCTTCCATAAAATGTAAAAAGTCTTCCATGTTTACCTCCATACTGATTTTACCAGTTTCCCGCCCTTCATTCAATATGCCGATATCCCGTTTTTGGCTCCTACGCGCCCGAATATCTCGTTTTTGTGCCCAGGAAAATCCGGATATACGGCGTGAGGGAGCGCACGATCGCGGTCATAAGGCCAAAATTTTTCCGCAGAAAATGGAACCAGTCCGCGAAGGGCAGCCCTTTTCTGCTCTCCTTTAAGCGCAGGCGCTCGAGTCTTGGCAGCGTCTCGTCCTGCCAGGTCTTCTGCAGCGTGTTGTCATTGCACTCGCCCACATACTCGGAAAAAATACGGATGTCATACCCCATTTTATGAATGGAAAGCCCGTAGTCAAAATCCCCGATGCTGTGCTGATAAAACGGGTCGATGGACGCCTTCACAAAAATGTCATGCGGGATCACCGCGCAGTTGGCGTTAAAGGTATCGAAACTGACATCCACAGCCTCCGGCCCCATTTTTTTATAACGGATCCCTTTCGTGTACTTAATGCCCCCGTAGCTTAACTCCCCCTGCTCCCCGCAGATCGCCCCGATTTTTACCTCGTCGCGCTTTAACGTGGGGAGCATCCGGTCGAACACGCCGGGGAAAAAGTTCGTGTCGTCGTTCATCAGCATATAGTATTCATAATCCGGGTAATGCTCCTTCGCATATTCAATCGCCAGGTGCATCCCGCGGTTCCAGAACAGCCCCCCGTCCCCCTGCACCACATCGATCTGATCCGGCAGCGCGGCGAGCATCTCGTTTGTCCCGTCCGTGCTTCCGTCGTTGACAATCACATAATCAAAGGTGACCTCCTCGTTTTCTCTGAGCGTCCGGATTCCCCGCTCCGTCAGCTCCCTGCGGTTATAGCAGGTAAATATCGCCAGTATCCTCGTCATCTTCCTGTGCTCCTCCTGCCTTTATGCCTGTCCGATATAATTTCTGCGGAACAGCCTGTGCCAGATCCGCTTCAGCAGATCCGGCTCTGACAGCCGGATCAGTTCGCGCTTTAACCTGCGCCGCACATCCGGCTCCTCGCAGATGCGATCCGGGAAATCCTTAATCGCCGCATCTGTCTTTAACGCGTGCACCGCCGCAGGCGCAGATCCCTTCCCGCAGTGTACACCGGATCCGTCCCAGCCCTCATTCCCGACCAGGGAGCGGGTTGGGGAAAGAATCAAACCTTCTTTTAAGAAATTGGTATAATACCAGCGGATCGCCCAGGAGTTCGTTCCCGCATCGGTCTGCTGTGCTTTTAAGATCCGGTAGAAATCATACGTATTATCGTAATTAAATGCTTTCCGGTACGCGGCATCTGTGCGCAGGCGCTCCCATCCGGCGGCGTCCGCATCAAAATCCGCCCAGCGGTCCGCCCAGGTCGCCCAGGACCAGCTCGTGCCGGTCAGCCCGCACAGAAAGGATTCCCTCTCATAGCCTGTGCCGTCATCCAGAAACGAGTATCCCGTCACCCCGGTCACCCGCTTTTCCTCCTGATAACGCCGCAGTCCGTCGTTCATAAACCGGAGAAAATACCGGTTTGTCACCAGATCATCCTCCAGGACAATCACCGTCCCGTGCCGGTTTACCACCTCTGTCACGCCCTCGATGATGTTTTTCGCAAGACCGTAGTTTTGTTTCCTCTCCGTTAAGACCACTTCGGAAAATCCCTTCACTGTCCTCACATAGTCCCGGATCTCCCTCACGGCCTTTTCATCCGCCTCTTTTTTTGCCGCGTCGGAGCAGACATAAAGTGCGGTATCCGCCGCAAGCTCATTGGCCGCAAGCGCTTCTATGGTACGCCTGGTGTGATCCGGCCGGTTGTAGGTAAAAAGAATCACCGGCGCAGTCTTCTGCCTCTCTCCCGTCATGTTCCCTGCTCTCCTTCCTAATACAGACGCTTCAGCCATCCAAATCCCCGGCGCCCGGAAATCCAGATCAGCGCAGCACCCACAGCAACGCTGATCCCCGCCACACATACGCTGCCGAACAGCCATGCCCTTCCGCTGTTCCATACGGCATACCGGGCAGCAAACCCGATTCCCGTCTGAATAAAGAGCATATGCGACAAATAGACGCAGGTGCTGATCTTACGAACATAGTACCATATTTTCCCTTCCGGCAGACGTTTTACAGACGCGCTCTGGCCTGCCAGAACAGCCGTCCGGCACACTGCCAGCGCTGTCACATAGAGCAGAAGCCCGATCAGGATCTGGAGCAGCCAGTAAGGCATTCCGAAATCCGTATAATGAAATGCGGCTACAAATCCGAACGAAATCATTCCGGCCGGCAGCACCAGAAGCTCCCTGCGGCTTCCTTTCCGCTGCGCTTTTCGTTCCGCGGAATCCCGCCCCGCCAGCCACATACCGGCAGCGACGCCGGCGAGCCCGCGGCTTAAGCCATTCCAGAAGACCGCGGAACACACGATAAGACCCACGGCTTCCCTGGTCGATACCTCCGTCTTTTTCAGGCAGAACAAAAGCGCCACAACCAGGATCAGGATCTCGATGTACCACAGATGACCGCTGTCCAGACGGCTGAGCTTTTCCATCTCCTGATGCAGATATGTGTAAAACCACACAGGCTCCGTCCGATCCGCATACATAAGGCCGTATATGAGATAGATCCCGATCCACGCGCCCAGCATCCGCATCAGATGCAGCGTATAGCGCCGCGCCTTCTCCCGCTCTGTCAGCACTCCTGTTTTTGCCGCATAATATCCGCTGAACAAAAAGAGAATCTGCACACAGCAGTCCACTGCCCTCGGCAGCCAGCGCAGAGACGCCGTGTCCGAAAACAGGCAGTGGCCGGATACCACCACAAACACGCAGAGCAGCTTCACCAGATCCACGACCGCGTTCTCCCGGCCTGACGTTATCTCCATGCCCTCTCCTTTGTTGTTCCGATCGACAGCGCTCACCGGTCGATTTCCCTGACCCATTTCACATACCCTTCTATCCCGTCCGTAAATTCCATCTGCTTGTGATACCCGAGCCCCGCGAGCAGTGAGATGTCCGCGCGCCAGTTCTGCGGGTCACCGGTCTTTGTCTCGCCGTTAAAGCTCACGATGTCCGCCGGTTCCCCGAGCTTTGCCGCATAGACTTCCGCCAGCTCGCGGATCGACGTCTCCTCACCATTTGCCACGTTGAAGATCTCCTCCGGCCCGTCATAGGCGAGGATCAGCCGGATCGACGTAAGAATATCCGTAATGTGGATGTAGTCCCTCGTCTCATCCCCGGTTCCGAACAGCCGGATCTCCCCGGTCCGCCGGTATTTCTGCCAGATGTCCCAGAGCAGCTGCTTGCGCAGGCCGCTTCCGTAGGCGGAGAAGATGCGGAGGGAGCGGATCTGATAGCCATGAATACGGTTGTAGTAACTACTCAGCTCCTCGCACATGCGCTTGTGAAGCCCGTAGGGCGAGATCGGCGCGGGATCATCCGTCTCCCGCACCGGCAGGCGCTTCGGATTGCCGTAGACCGCCGCGCTCGAAAAAAAGATGATCTTCGGCCGTTTTTCAAAAGACTGCAGCGCGAGCAGCAGCTGATAATAGCTTTGGAGATTTCCCTCGAGATCCGCTAACGGGTTGACCACCGAAGCGCCGACGTTAGCGCTCCCGGCGCAGTGCAGAATCACGTCCGGCTGCACATCCGTAAAGATGCTCGCCAGCTCCGCGGGCTCTTTTGCCATATTACACTGATAATAGGTCCTGCACACCCCGTCCGCCCCCGGCGCCTGTCCTTTGCAGGACGCGGCGAGATCGATGCCGGTGATCTCGTACTCACCCTTAAAATATTCCCCTGCGCATCTCCCGATAAATCCGTTGATGCCGGTTATCACCATTCGTTTCATCTGTTCTCCTTCCTCTCAGCCTCCGGCTGCAGCCAGAGCCCGTCTGCAGCTGTCTTCTCCTGCGGCGGCTCAGCGCACATCGAAAACCTGCTCCAGCGACTTCGCGTACTCCTTCGCCTCGCAATACATGCGGACGATCCCGCGCTCCATGTCTTCCTCACGCGTCCTGCCGCAGAGCTCTGCGATCCGGTCCGCCAGGTCCTCTGGGCTCTGCGGGTCGAACAGCACGCATTTTTCATTTTTCTGCTCCCGGTGCACCGGGATGTCGGATAAGAGCACCGTCTTATCCAGCACCTTCGCGTCCTCGAGCACGGTTCCCCAGCCCTCGCACAGCGACGGCTGGACGATAAACTCCGCCTCCTTCATGATGCACAGCTGCTCCGTGCGCTCCACGAAGCCGAGCAGACGGATGCAGTCGCGCACCTTTGGCGCCTCCATGATCTGTTTTAACTGTCCGATATAGTCCGGGTTGCGGTAATCCTCCAGGTTTCCGGTAAAGACAAAATCATAGTCAGAGCACTCCGTCCGGCTGCGCAAAAGCTCAATCGCCCGCACCGCGACGATGTGGTTTTTATGCTTCCAGAACTGGTTCGGCAGATAAATAAATTTTTTGTGCAGGCCGAATTTCTCCCGCACCCGCGCGGTAAGCTCCGGCGTGATCGCGCGAAGCTCCGGCTCGATGTAGGAGACGAAGTGAACCACCGTCACTTTGCACGTGTGCTTCGGATAAAACCGTTCCAGATCGTTTTTCGCGTCCTGGCTGCTTAAGACCATGGGATTGCCGCTCATGGCCATGTTCTGGTCGTTTTCAATCTTTCGCTCCAGCTCGTCCGGCTGAAAGAACTCCGGCAGCGTCCGGTGCTGGAAATCCGGGATCCAGAAAATGCCGCGCTTCCGGAACAGACGCCCGATCTTATTGAGCTCTAGCGCATAGCAGTATTTCACCCCGTGCAGCCAGATCAGGTTCATCTCATAAAGCGCCAGCTTAAAACGGCTCTCCCCGTCGTAGACGAGAATCTGAACCTCCTCCTGCCGGAAGCAGTCGAAAATATCCGCGTGCTTATGATCGATCAGCACCACCAGATCATACCGGGCTGTGATCGTCTCGCTCTGCAGACAGCTGAACAGTATATTCTTAATATAATACAGGCCGCCGATCCAGCCGCGGTTCCCCAGCCCGTTAAACAATATCTTCTTTTTCATCGTATCCTTTCCGCTGCCTGCAGCACTGACCGGATCGCCGCGATGCAGCCCTCCGCCACATGTGAAAACGAAAATTCCTGCGCCCTTTCATAGCTCTTTTTCCCCATTTCAGCAGCCGTACTGCCGGTAAAGCAGCGCGTGACCGCCTGCGCGAGCGCATCCGCGTCCTCCGGGTCCACGATATACCCGTTTTCGCCGTCCCGGATCAGATCCCTGGCCCCGTCCGCGTACTTCGAGGAAATCACCGGAAGGGACGCGCACATCGCCTCTAAGATCACCAGCCCGAAGCAGTCCTCCCTGGTCGGGAGGATGAAGGCGTCCGAGGTGCGGTAGAGCTCGCGCAGGGGCTCCCCCTCCACATATCCGAGGAATGTTACCCTCTCCTGTAACCCGAGCGAGCGGATCTGCTCTTTCAGGCACTCCCGTTCCGGTCCCTCCCCGGCGATCGCCAGCGTGATTCCCGGATCCGTCATCGCCAGCGCCGGCATCAGAAGGTCCAGCCCCTTCCGCTGGATCAGGCTGCCCACATAGAGCAGCTGCCTTGAGCCGTATGTCTCCTTTTTCGCCAGGTACTTCCTGATATCCACCGTCAGGTAAGAGACAAAGCACTTATCCGGGTCAGCTCCGTAAGCGATCTGCGCCTCCTTTGAGGCCGTGCTGCTCGCCACAAAGGCCGCGGCCCGTTTTATGATATAGCTGCGGGACATCCGCTGCACCTTCCCGATCCCGCGCTCGGACCAGAGCGTGCCGTCCGTCCAGCTGATAAACGGAACCTTTTTCTTCTGGCACCAGTGCACGGCGCGAAGGATCGTCGGATTGTATTCCATCGCGATCACAAGCTCCGGCCCGATGGCGGAGAGCGCTTTTTCCACGCCCGTCGGAAGAAAGATATAGCGGTCGTCGTAGCGCTTCCTTATAATAATCGTGCGGGATTTCAGCACGACATACCGGCTGATCTTTTCCAGCTCCACACTCCACTTCCGGTTCTCCATGCCGGCCCCGGAAAATATAATGTGGATTTCATATTCCGGACAGTTCTTCTGCAGATAGGAAAAAAAATCCACACGGTATGGGGACGGAATATTGGTAATAAATGCGATTTTTTTCACGGCCGCTCCTCCCCGGAGATATCATCATAGATCGCGATCAGCTTCCGGTAGTTGTCCTCCGGCCGCAGGCGGTTCTGATAAAATTCTCTCGCGTTTTTCTTTAAGGTGGTGATATCCATATCCTCGAATTCCCGCACCTTTTTTGCCAGGTCCTCCGCGGAATCGTACCGGAATTTGACCCCGGTGATCCCCTCCTTGACCATGCCCTCCATATTGCCGACCCTGCCAGCGATCACGGGCACGCCGTAGGAGTATGCCTCGGCGATCGTCATCGCAAACGCCTCATAGCACTGCGAGGTCATGATCACTGCTTTCGCGTGATAGAAACGCTCGGTCATCTCCTCCTTCTGAAGGTAGCCCAGGAACCGGATATTGGACAGTCCGTGCTCCTTCACATACCGCTGCATTTCCTCGAGCATCGGCCCGGTTCCCGCGATGTAGAGCAGCTTGTCCGGCAGGCGTTCAAACGCATGGATCGCGATGTCCGCCCCCTTTAAGGGCTCCACACGCCCCGCAAACAGAAAATACTCCTCCGTGTCCTGGCTTCTGCTCGGCGTGATGCCCTCCGCAAACGTAAAGTTCGGCTTGATGTAGATCCGGGAGGCGTCCACGATCTTTTTCGCATTCGGGATCAGCTCGGAATCCAGGGAGCTTAGCAGCTTTTCCTTATTAAACTCCGTCAGACAGATAAAATTTACCCGCCGATAGGTCCCCAGCATGCGGTGAATTTTTAAAATCATGGTGCTCACGATGGTCTGAAGCTTGCTGTTCCGGTAGCAGTTATGGCGCACCGCGCATTTTAACCCGCCGGACACGCACTCCTCGCAGATCACATTGTCCCGGAAAAAGGATCCCGCCGGGCAGAGCATCCGGAAATTGTGGAGGGTCTGCACCACCGGCACATTGCACTGAAACGCCGCGTAAAACACCGACGGACTGACCATGGTCAGCGTGTTGTGCACATGGACGATATCGATCTGATGCTCCCGGATCAGGCGCTTTACCTCCCGGACGGTCCGAAGCGAGTAGACCGCCGTAAACGGAAGCAGGAGCTTTCCGAACAGCCCGCGCTCTGAAAGCTCCTTGTTGGTCCGGTAATACGTGTAGACTTTATGCCCGTGCTCCTCGAGCAGGCGCTTCTCATTGCGCACGACAACGTCCTCACCCCCGGGTATCTGATAAAAATTGTGTACCTGTAAAATCCGATACTGTTTCATTGGTTTCCTCTCCCTCCACGTTCACTGCGGCAGGCGTCTCCTCCAGGATTCCCGGGTAAAGCAGCGCCGCGCCCAGCAGGATAAACGGATTCATAAACCCGTTCATGACAAACTGCTCTAACACGCCGTAGAGCGCCAGCGTCCCGAGCATGACCAGATCCTTGTAGCGCTCCATCCGGTACAGCCGGTATAGCAGCAGGCACAGCAGCGCAAAGAAGAACAGCGCCACGATCCAGCCGCAGTACAGCAGGACAAACATATAGGAATTGTCGATCAGGCCGTAGTAGCTCGCGTAAAAGGATTCCTGTGTCCGCGGATACAGCGCAAGCCCCTGATCGTTGTAATAGCTGCTCATGATGTAAATCCGGCCGGACACATAATGGTTCAGCCGCTTCATCAGAGGATTCCCCGCATTATATACGACCATTGTCGCAAAGGAAAACAGCGCCCCTACCGGGATCGACATTGCAAGCACGGCCTTCACCCTTTTATTTTTTACAAATTTATCAAATATGATCAGTCCCCAGCAGAAAAAGAATACCGCGATTCCGGTCCGGCAGAAGGTCAGCTCGTAAAAGAGAAATACAACGGCGGTCGTCCCCAGAAACCACCAGTAGTTAAGTCGTTCGTAGTTGTAGTATAACAGCAGCATCAGGGTCAGAAACACCGTCAGGAACGCATAATTCGGCTCGCCCAGCGCAAAGCTGTACACCGGGATCTCCACATAGTGTGTGTCCGGCGTCGTCTTGTAGCCGATATCATACACGCCGAATGTCGAGCCGAGCACCAGAACGCAGATACACAGCACCCGGATATACACCGCGATCTTTATCAGGTTCCGGTAGCTGCAGTTTTTCATGCCGACAATCGTAAGGAACAGCAGCAGCCAGGTATTCGATTTCGTGATGATCGAGAGCGGAAGCGATACGCCGATCAGAATCCCGGCCCAGATCACCTCCCGCAGCGTATAGCGCGTCGTCACCAGCTTGATCGCGAGGAAAAGCATTCCGAACACAAAAAAGTATCGGTAGATATTGTCCCCGTGATCGTACGCAAAGGCTTTCATCAGGATATTGATCGCAAAAAAACCGTAGTAGGACGCGATACCGATCTGTTTCCAGTCTGTCTCCCTGTATATCTCTCTGATTTTCTCCATCTGTCGTCCTCCTTACTCCATCACAAATCCCGGCTCTGTGCCGGCGCCCCGGTCACTCTGTCTGAGCCGGCCCGATCTGCCGGTAGACGGCATACACATCCTCCACCACATCGATCTTCTCGTAGCCATACTCCGTCAGATCCTCCGGGATCCGGTGAAACGAGGTGTTAAACACGATAAACCTGCACTCTTTTTCTTTCGCGATATCTGTAATTAATTTTACATCCGGCTCCTCGCTGCTCATCTCCGCAAAGACGGACGCCTCGGCAGGCTCGATATTGGTGATAAAGCCTTCCGCGTTTCTCCCGTAGAGCGGCGTCACGGCACAGGTATACTGCCGGATATAACACATCAGCTCGTTCGGCACAATGATCGGCTCCTTCCAGTCCGTAAGCTGTCCCATCACGAGATCCGAGATTTCAATTGCCGCCTGGGGGATCTCGTAGGCGTTCTCCTTCTCGCTGTAGGTCGCGGCGGAAAACTCCCGCTCCCCCGTTATAATGATACAGGCGCAGGCCGCGATCACCGCAGCCGCCCGCAGTACGTTTTTCCGGATCTTATACGCGAGCTCCGTCAGCACAAAGGCAATGACAAACGAGACCGGCAGCATCCACAGAAGCCGCCAGTACACCCCGGAGAGGAACCGCGTCCCCACATAGGCGTAAAACAGCGGGTTAAAGAAAAAGACCAGCACCAGCGCGGACGGCCAGAACAGCTTTTTGCGGACGCGCTTTCCCATCACAAGGCAGCAGAGAACCGCCGCCCCGAACAAAAGCCAGTGGGCCAGACCGCCGCGGCCCCCGATAAATTTTGTGAATTCTCCCCACACCGCACTGCAATAAGTAATCATAGCTCTCCTATCCAAACAGATAATATGCCAGGCAGACCGCCCCCGGCAGCGCCGCCGACCAGATCACAAGCGTCTTTTTCCACCTGCGGTAATAGATAAAATCGACGATCCCGTATAAAAAGAGCACAACCGGCCCGGTCACAATCCCGATCCCCGAGAGCAGGCACGCCCCCGTACCCGCCACGTGCAAAAGCGGATACCAGCCCCTCCTGCAGCGGCGGTTCATCACCTGGTACATCAGATAGAACAACAGCGGCAGCAGAAAGCTTGCGCAGACCGCCTTTCCCTGCCAGATCCGAAGCAGCAGCATGGAGGCCAGCGTGTGCGTGGAGGTGTAGCCCCACAGATGCAGCACCGAAAGGAAGATCAGGAACAGAAAAATCTTTTCCCAGTTCTCCGAACACAGCACCCGCCCGATCAGCAGATAGAGCGCATAGCACAGCAGGATCAGAAAAAACGGGAGGTACGTATGTGAGAGCACGGCCGGCGGGATATCGCTGATCCGGCTGCACATCGCGATGTACATCGCCCAGGGCGAGGTCAGGTCTTTTTTTACCTCCCCGGTATTCCAGTAGAGCTGATCGCTCCCGATCGGGTCGTCCCAGTACATGGTGTCGTGCACCACCGCCGAGACCTCCTCGGAGACAAATCTGGAATCATCGTCGTCCCGGTGCTCATAGCGCGCGGGGATGTATGCCTGCATCAGGATCAGGATGGCGGCCAGCACGCCGAAGATGACGGTCCAGACACGGTTCCCCTGACCGGCAGTCTCCGACCGGCGCATCCTTTTGTCCGCAGCCTCGGTCTGTGCCGACTCCCTCCACTGAACGAGCAGCGCGAAAAACGATCCTGCCGCCGGCAGCGTCAGCACAGCCTCCCAGCACATCAGGGCTGTGGTCAGCGACTGGTGCAGCGCCACGAGCGGTACGAGCAGCACCTGGGCGACTGCCAGCATGGTCGCGAATCCGAGTACCCAGGCATGCAGCAGACGGCTTACCGTGCCGCGCAGCTTCAGGCACACCACCCAGAAATACCCGATCCACATCGGCAGCAGCACAAATAAGATACTCATAAACAGAATGTCTCTAAAGCTCATAAACCAGGACTCCGTCAATCTGAATGCCGTTGACATCCGCCGTATTTTTCGCGCGGTAGAGCGTCTCGTTCTTTACGGATTTTCTCCCGCACACGACAAAGTTTTTATTGCAGAGCTTTGCCGCCGCATAGGCCTCCGCCTCTTTTGCGGCATTGGCGCTGTTGATGATAAGACAGTCGTAATTCTTTTCCATCTCGTCGAGAAGCTGCGCAAAACGCCGGTTCCCGGCGATGTCCATCCCGTTTTCCTTCGCCCTGCTTCTGCACAGGGAATCCAGGTATGCGTTCATCTGCAGCGGATGCACCTCATTTGTCTCGCCGAGGACGTAACCGGTGATGGAGTTTTCCTCCGTTCCTGCCCCCTCGCTCGAGGTGAGATCCACATACAGCGTCTTCTTCTGCTCATTCGCGTAGCTCATGGCCAGCTTTAACGCGGCATCCTTCTTCGGGCACTGGATCCGGATGCAGCCGATCCGGTTGCAGGCACGCTCCTCGTCCTTTAAATACAGGGCCACCTTTTTAAACGCCTCCTCATTGTCCGCGCCTTCCTTTAACACATCGATGATATTCGCATCCAGGCATTCACGGATCTCCTCCGCGTTCTTCGGCTTCCGGTAAATCAGCATCCAGAACGTATAGAGCACGATCTCCACGATGATCCCCAGCAGCACGCCGGCGGTCACCGCCTTCATGATCGAACGGTTAAAATCATCCTCCGTGATCGAATACGTCTGCATCTTCACGATCTCCTGGGTCACATACGGATCGTCGAGCACGCTCACACAGTCCGCGCCGATCACTTCCTCGCTGACCTCCTCCGTCGCCTGCAGAATCCCCGCCGTGAATTCCAGCGCCACATTCTCGTCCGGCAGCGTCGCGCCCCCGACCGTCACGGGAAATGTCACATAGATGGATACCACCCCGGACGCCTCTCCCTGAATCGCCTCAAAGAGCGCATTGTATTCGTCAATCGTAATCGGATATCCGGTGATCTCGCAGAATCTCTGATAGCCCCTGCTGCTCTTCGCGATCTTGATCACGTTCCCGACGCGTTCCACCACGCTCGTGTCGCTGTAGTCGCTCACAAAAAGAGCCGCGTGCACCTGAAGCTTGTTGTCGTACATCTCGTTTTCCACGTACGGCTTTAAGGTCACGTACTTGTAACCGCCGAGCGCCCCGGCGCAGAGCAATGCCAGGATCACTGCCAGCCACCACATTTTCAGATTGTAGCGGACGATCTCCAGAAAGCTGTATTCCTTATCTACCTTGTACTGTCTGCTCATTCCTTATCCCCTTTCCTCCTTGCGGCCTATTCGCCTTCCTTTTTAAACACGACCCCGATGGTTTTTAACAGGATCTTTATATCCAGCCCGATGCTCCAGTTATCGATATACTGCACATCGAGCTTTACCACCTCTTCAAAATCACTGATACTGTTTCTGCCGCTCACCTGCCAGAGTCCCGTGATCCCCGGCTTTGCGCTTAAGCGTCTCTTCTGATGCGCCTCGTACTGCCGGAATTCATCCACGGTCGGCGGTCTGGTGCCGACCAGGCTCATATCGCCCTTTAACACATTGAAAAACTGCGGCAGCTCGTCGATGCTGGTTTTGCGGATAAATTTCCCTACCTTTGTAATGCGGGGATCATCCTTCATCTTAAACATAAAACCGTTCATCTCGTTCTGATTCTCAAGCTCCGCTTTCCGCGCCTCCGCGTCCCGGTACATGGAGCGAAATTTATATATTTTAAAGAATCTCCCGTTTTTTCCCACGCGCATCTGGGAGAAAAACAGGGGTCCCGGCGATTCGATTAAAAGCGGCGGCGCCAGAAACAGCGTCACCACGGCGGTGAGAAACAGCCCCGCCAGCGCCCCGGCGATATCCATCATGCGCTTCAGGATCAGCATCTTCCAGTTGTACTGCTGGGTGGAAAAGGTCACCACCGGAATATTCCCCAGCATGTGGAAGCTCTTGTGGTAATCGTCAAATTTGTTTAAAATCTCGATCGTCACATGAACCGTTGCGCCCATGTCGCCGAACCGGTTCGCCACCTTTGCCAGCGATTCGCCGGTATCGTAGGGCACATTGATGAATACCTCGTCCACGATCTGCTCCTTCACATACTGGAACATATTGTCATAGGTCGCGACCACCGGGATGCCCTCGTACCATTTTCCGACCTGATTGTCGTCGATGATGGCGATGCTCGCCAGCCGGTGCGCCCAGTCCTTTGTGTGGTCCACATTGGCGATAATGTCCTTCACCCGGTCCGAGGTCGTGACGAGGAACACCTGATTCGTCGCCCGGTTGTTCCGGTAGACCTTCAGCAGATAATATTTAAACAGGACATGGGTCGCAAAAAACAGCGCCACATTGACCGCCGCGATACAGAAATAAGCGCCGCGGGACGCCTCCGCATTGTTGTGCCGCAGGAAAATCGTCACGGACGAGATCAGCACGATCGCCACGCCGGCCTCGATGGCCGCCCAGAAATCCCGGTACAGGTTCCGGTCGATAAATTTTTTCTCGATGTCCGAAAACAGGAGCACCAGCATATAAATGACCAGGACGATGACAAAGCTGTCGAGCAGCTCCGTCTTCATATTAGCGACCGACACGTTGCGCAGCACGACCAGCCACAGGTAGCCGCCGCCGAAATAGCTGGCGATAAAGCATACCATGTCCGCAAACAGCAGCGCTACATCCTGAATCCTTTCTCTTGATCGGTACATAGAAAAACCTTCCTTCTCTCACAATGCGATGACATGATATGTCTCGCGCTTTCCCATCGAAAACCGTATCTTCGCGCCGGCCGGTTCCGCCGCGGGCCACACGCAGTCGAAGCCGAACCGCGGCGAACTCACCCGGCGAAGCTTTAACGCCTCCGCCACATCCGGTCGCTCTCTCCGGCTGACCTCCGCGGGGATCCTTCTGCCGCTCTTATCGACAACCGTAATCACCGCCGGGAGCGTCCTTCCGTCCCAGGTCCGCGCAAATGCCCAGCCGCTGCAGATAATACTGCCGTCCTGGCGCTCTTCCCTGTCTATGTGATATTGTATCCTTCTCGCCCGGATCCATTCGGATTCAGGGACCACATCGTCCGCACCCGCGCCTTTTTGCAGCAGCTCCGAAAGAGGCGTCGCCCGCGTTCCCATGATCCGCTGCATGCTGCGCACCGGCAGCGCGCCTGTCCGGATATAGTCCTGAAAATGCTCCTCCATCCGCGCATATACCGCCGCGGCTTCTTCCGTGATGCCGGCCAGCGCGTACAGCTCCTGTAAGCTCCACCCGTAACCGCAGAGCGCCTGGTAAAAGGCAAAATAGAGCGCCCGGTATAGCAGAAACTCCTTCGGGACCGGGAAGAGGAAGGTCCACTCGTAATCGATGACCTCCCATGCGCCGCCGATCGCCCTTCCGACAGACGTCTTCCGATCATTCTCCGCATCCTGCAATACAGCCGTCCCCGGCTCCGCCAGCAGAATATTCGGAAAAATCAGGTCAATGTCGCTGGCCGCGGCACAGGGCAGTCCCTCCGCCGGCGTCTGCTCCCCGAATACCCCGCAAAATTCCTCCGTCACGCGAAACGGGATCTCACCGCCCGCGTTTCCGACGCGCCGGATATATTCGTTCAGGATCTGCTCCACCTGTTTCCTGTCCCCCCGGCCCGCAGCCTCCTCCAGAAGCTCCTGTAAGCTCCTGCCGGAGAGAAAGGGGAATTCCGCCCGGCCGTGCGGAGCTGCCGAATCCCCCGGCCGTGCTGCACCGTTTTGACGTGCATGCAGCCTGCACGGGCAGAAGCGGATCGCCGAATCGGCAGTCTCACCAGGGACAGCCTCACTGCCGGCATACGCCTCCGTGAGCCGTTCGTACGCCTCCGCGATCCGCGCGATATGCGCGTCTGCTTCCCCGTACTGTGCATATTTGTAAACGCGCTTCCGCCCGGTCTCATCCTGCACGATATCCGTCCGGATCGCAAACCGCGCCGTGCGCTCATTGGAATATTTCGCGTAAATCGTCCGCTTTGCCTCCTGCTCCTTTCGCTTTCCCGCTTCGATCAGAAAAGAATTCGAGCATTCGCCGAACAGCCCCTCGTCCGTGATCGTATCCCACGCCCTGCCCTCGTCAAACAGCAGAAGCCGGTCCCGGTCAAAATTCCGCCGGTGCTCCATGAGTTCGCCCTTCTTCGGGAGCCAGTCGTCCGAATAGATCGCGGACGGGAATTTATGGTCGGGATACGGATAAGAAAACCGCGGCTTTGCAAATCCCGCCTCCGCAAGCATACGGACATATTCGTTTCTGGTATAGCACCGCGGTTCGCCGGCGCCCGCGTCCCGGCGCGCGACTTTCGTGCCGGCGCCTTTCGGTCCGTCCCCCTCCGGCACGTGATCCGCCGGATATCCCTCTACACCCGTAAAATATCCGCCCCGGTACTCCTCCTGACAGCCCGCCAGATATTTTAACCCCAGCCGGTTCGCATCCGCCAGGATCAGGCTTCCGTCCGGTGTGAGCAGCTCCCGAAGCTCCTTTAACTCCCGTACATACCGGAAGGTGCAGCCCGCGATCAGGATCCGGTCGAATCCGTCCGCGTGAGCCCCTGTCCCTGTCCCGGCTCCGTTTCCCACAGCGGATTCACCAAAGGATCCGCGGCCCCGGCCGGCCCATTCGCGCTCCGTTATGACGGTAAGCCGCCCCTTCGCGTCCGGATACCGCGCCCGGATCAGCGCAGCGCCCGCCTCGTCCTCTGCGACGCTCACCACCTGCCCCGCCATGACGAGCAGCCTGCCGGTGAGCGCCCCGTATTCCGCATTCCGCTCAAGCACGCGCATCCCGTTTGTCACGGGAAGTCCGCTGATAAGATTTTCCCGGATCGCGGACAGATGGTACAGATACGGGAAGGCGGCCCGCTCCCTGATGATGCGGGGATATTCTTCTCTCTTATGCTGTTTTACAATCGTCAGTAGATCCGCCCGGACCGCTTCTGTCTCCATCCGGTTCCTTTCCGCAGCCCCCGCTGCTATCCTTCCACCCGCGTCACGGTTGTCTCCGAATTCATATCATAAAACCCGACCGTATTCTTGTCCGAAATCACGGTCACGCCCACCACGTCGTAGAGCCTGTGGTACGCCCGGAATTCCCCGCCCACGTAGCCGGTGCAGCTGACGGACAGCAGGTATTCCCCGCCCTGCAGATCCATGTTCTGCCGAAACTGCGCCACATAGATCTCTCCGGTGCGCGCGAGCCCGACGCCCGCCTTCTCATACATGGTGTTCGTCCCGGTCACCGCTGTTCCCTGCACCGTCTTAAACGTGTACGTAAAAATCGGATCCTGCACATCCGACCAGAACCGCACCTTTGATTTTATCGTAAACGGCGTACCCTTCTGGATACAGTTCGTGTAGCTGCCGTATTCATCCACGATCGCAAAATCAATGATTTCCGCTTCCCCGGTCCCGTATTCATCCACCCCGGGATTTAACTCATAATTTGACTTCCAGAGCGCATTCGCGCCGCCTGCCGCCTGGGAGAGGATCTGCCCCTCCGCGATCTTCTGCGACTGCTTTAACAGCACCTTTTTATACAGATTAATCGTATCCTTCGGATTGCCCTCCGAGAGCTTGACGCCCTGATTGAGCAGAATCACGCGGTCGCAGTATTTTGCCACGCTGCTGATATCATGGCTGACAAACATGATCGTCTTTCCCTGCGCCTTGAAGTCCTCGAACTTTTTATAGCATTTCGCCTGGAAAAAGACGTCCCCTACGGACAGCGCCTCGTCCACGATCAGGATCTCCGGGTCGATATTGATCGCCACCGCAAAGGCGAGACGCACGAACATTCCGCTCGAATACGTCTTGCACGGCTGGTTCACAAACTCCCCGATATCCGCGAACTGCACGATATCCGGCAGGCGCGCGTCCATCTCCTCTCTGGAAAATCCCATCATCATCCCGTTTAAATAAACGTTCTCGATCCCGGTGTATTCCATGTTAAAGCCCGCGCCGAGCTCTAACAGCGCCGAGATCCGGCCGTTGATCGCGACCTCCCCCTCCGTGGGGCTTAACACTCCGGTGATGATCTTTAAGATCGTGGATTTCCCGGAGCCGTTCGTCCCGATAATGCCGACCGTCTCGCCCTTTCTGATCTCAAAAGAGACGTGATCGAGCGCCCGGTGCTCTTTAAAGCGCCCCTTTCGCGCCAGCCCCAGGGCGTCGAACAGGCGTTCCGATGGTTTTTTATATAATTTATAGACCTTGCTGACATCCGCCACCCGGATTACCGTCTCATCCATGCCACTTCCTCTTGATTTATTATCTTCCACGCTACATCATCTTAAATGCTATTACATTATAAAAGCCCCAGGATTGCTCCGCACTTCGTGCTCACGCAATCCTGACCTGCATTCGCACTCCGCGCTGATCGCGCTGCCTGCTCATACCGGTTAGCGTCTCTGGTGCAGGATCATCTCCACGCGCCAGCGCGCGGGATGCCCTTCACCGAGACAGGGCTTTTATAGTACGTCTGCGAAATGAGGTCGCAACCGCCGGAACACACTGCTCCCGATCAGAAGAAACAGCGCTGTCACTGCCCAGAAGCTCACCAGCTGTCCGGGGTTCTCCCAGAACCACACCTTATTGATCAGCGCGTCCCGATAGCCGGACACCACATAATACATCGGGTTGAGCCGAAGCAGGGTAAGCGCCCATCCCGGCATCCCGCTCATGGATTCAAAGGACCACATGATCGGCGTCACCCAGATCCCGACCTGAAGGATGATGGCCACGACCTCCTTCATATCCCGGAAAAACACGGTGACGGCGCTGGTCGCATACACCACTCCCATCGCAAGAACCATCATGCAGACCGAATAATAGATCACCTGGAGCGTATAGAGATCCGGGTAATATCCGTGAAACAGATACAGCACAATTGTAAACACGACAAAAAACAGATGTGTAAACAGCGCTGAGATCAGCTTTACCACCGGCAGGACGTCAATCTGGAACACCACCTTTTTCACCAGATAATCATATTCCACCAGCACGCCGGTGCCGCCTGTGACCGACTCCTGGAAATAAAACCAGGGCACCAGACCCCCGGTCAGCCACAGGACAAACGGGATCTCGATCCCGCTCCGCAGGTCGGTCGTCCTCTGATGCAGCCCCTTCTCAAACACAAACCAGTACAAAAGCACCGTGATCACCGGCTGCACAAACGCCCACACCACGCCCAGATAGGAGCCCGCAAACTTTTTTTTGATGTCATTCCTGGCCAGTGAGAGGATGAGCTTCCGGCTGTCCGCAATGTGTGCGGCCAGGGAATTTTTCATCTGATACATACTACGCCAACCCCCGCGCCTTCTTATACGCCGCAAAGCTCTCCTGCACGAGATCCTTTTCCGAGAGGATCAGCTGCTCTGCCGTCATCCCGTCCGGCATCGGCCAGTCCACGCCGATCTCGCCGTCGCTCCAGAGAATCCCGCCCTCATCGTTCGGATGATAAAAATCCGTCACCTTGTAGCAGAACTCCGCGTACTCCGACAGCACGAGAAACCCGTGCGCAAAATGCTTCGGCACAAAAAACTGCTTTTTGTTCTCCGCCGTAAGCCGGATGCCGTACCATTTTCCGAAGGTCGGCGATCCCTCTCTTAAGTCCACCGCCACGTCAAAAACCTCGCCGCTTATCACGCGCACCAGCTTGTCCTGCGGGTATTCGATCTGAAAATGAAGCCCCCGCAGCACGCCCTTCTTCGAAGCGGACTGGTTGTCCTGCACAAACTGACATCCAATCCCGGCCTCCGCAAAATCGCGATAATTGTAGGTCTCCATAAAATAGCCTCTGGCATCTCCAAACACCGCCGGCTCGATCACCTTTAACCCGGCGATCCCGCCGCAGTCCTCCGTCACTTTTATCTTTCCCATTTTCTTATCCTCATTCCGTCATTTCCTTCGCGCTATTTCTTATAATCCTTCCGCAACCTCCATCAGGTATTTGCCGTAATCGGTCTTTAACAGCGGCTGCGCAAGCTTCTCTAACTGTTCCCGGTCGATAAAGCCCCTCTTGAACGCAATCTCCTCGATGCACGAGATATAAAGCCCCTGCCGCTTCTGGAAGGCCGACACAAAATCCGCCGCCGCGAGCAGCATATCGTGATTTCCGGTATCAAGCCAGGCAAAGCCGCGCCCTAAGGTCTCCACCCGCAGCGTCCCCCGGTTTAAATATTCGTTATTTACAGATGTAATCTCAATCTCACCGCGCGCCGACGGCTTTACGTTCTTTGCGATCTCCACGACGTCGTTGTCATAAAAATACAGCCCCGGCACCGCATAATTGGACTTCGGGTGCTCCGGCTTCTCCTCGATCGAGAGCGCCCGGCCCTCCCCGTCGAATTCCACCACGCCGTACTCCCGCGGATCCCTCACATAATACCCGAAGATCGTCGCGCCGCGCTCGCTTTTCGTCTGCTCCGCCACATTGCGCAGGACGCGCGAAAAGCTCTGTCCGTAAAAAATATTATCCCCGAGCACCAGCGCCACCGGATCGTTCCCGATAAATTCCTCCCCGATCAGGAACGCGTCCGCAAGCCCTCTCGGATGTTCCTGGACCGCATAGGAAAAATTCATTCCCAGCTGGCTCCCGTCCCCGAACAGCTCCTCAAACACCGGCAGATCGCGCGGCGTGGAGATGATTAACACGTCCCGGATCCCCGCAAGCATCAGCGTCGACAGCGGATAATAGATCATCGGCTTGTCATACACCGGCATGATCTGCTTTGAGATTGCCTTTGTCAGCGGGTAAAGCCGCGTGCCGGCTCCCCCTGCAAGAATGATTCCCTTCATGATACCCTCCCATTCTCTTCCATTCTCTTCCAACATACGATATGAATCTTAATATTCTGCGCCGACAGACATTAAGTCTTTCTTAAAAGTTCAGTCATTTAAAAACGCAAACAAGCAGTATCGCCCGAAAGACGGTACTGCCGCTTGTCTCCTATCTGTTCTGATACATATCCTCGTAATACTTCTGATAGTCGCCGCTGGTGACGTTTTTCATCCACTCCTCATGCTCAAAGAACCAGGCGATCGTCTTTCGGATCCCGTCCGCAAACATCGTCTCCGGCTCCCAGCCGATCTCAGCGCGGATCTTATCCGGTGCGATCGCATAGCGCCTGTCATGTCCCTTCCGATCGCTTACATAAGTAATCAGGTCTCTGCTCACCAGCTTTCTCCTCGGATCCTCCTCTGGCAGCATATCAAGCAGCGTGTCCAGGATGATCGTGATGATCTCGATATTCTGCTTTTCATTGTGGCCGCCGATGTTGTAGGTCTCGCCCAAGCGCCCCTTCTCCATGACCATGTCGATCCCCTTCGCATGGTCATCCACATACAGCCAGTCGCGGACATTTTTGCCGTCCCCGTACACCGGGAGCTTCTTTCCCTGCAGCGCGTTGTTGATGATCAGCGGGATCAGCTTCTCCGGGAACTGATACGGCCCGTAATTGTTCGAGCAGTTCGTGATGTTCGCCGGGAAGTGATAGGTGTCAATATAAGATTTTACCAGCATGTCCGAGGAAGCCTTGCTCGCGGAATACGGGCTGTGCGGCGCGTACGGCGTCGTCTCGTAAAAGTACGTGCCGTCCTCCTTGAGCGAGCCGTAAACCTCGTCGGTCGACACGTGTAAAAACCGTTTTCCTTCCGCGAACGTGCCGTCCGGCTGCTCCCAGGCCGCCTTCGCGCAGTTTAACATCACCGCCGTGCCGAGCACATTTGTCTTTACAAAGACCTCCGGATCCTTTATGCTGCGGTCCACATGGCTCTCCGCCGCAAAGTGCACAACCCGGTCGATGTCATGCTCCGCAAAAATCTTCCCGATCGCTTCCTTGTCCGTGATATCCGCGCGGATAAACGTGTAATTGTCCCGGTTCTCCACGTCGCGCAGGTTCTCGAGATTTCCCGCGTAAGTCAGCACGTCCACATTGATGATGCGGATCGCGTCGCCGTATTTGCGGAACATATAATGGATAAAATTCGATCCGATGAACCCGGCGCCGCCGGTTACCAGATATGTCTTCATATCGTCCTCCTGTCTTTTGCAGCTGAGCTTCGTCTGTTCTCAGTATTCCCGTTTTATTCCAGCCTTATGGAATATTTAGGATTTTACCATATATTCCTAATAAGCACAAGTTTAAGAAGGCAATTCGTCCGCTTTCTCTGCCGACGGCTCCTTCGCGTGACTGCCGGCAGGCTTTGCCGCCCCGCAGTGATTTTCCGAAGCGCTGTCCGCCCCGCGGCCGTACGGCCCTGTCCTCATGACCTCCCTGGCGATATAGATCGGCCGGTGCTTGACCTCGAGGTACGCCTTTGACAGATACAGCCCGAGGATCCCCACGCACAAAAGCTGAATTCCTCCGATCAGGATCACGATACAGGCCATGGAAGGCCATCCGTAGGCGGAGCCGCCGAAGAGCAGCTGGCGCGCAATGATAAAGAGGATCGCGATCACCGCAATGCCGCACATCCCGGCCCCGAGGATCGAAGAGAGATAAAGCGGGGTGGAGGAAAACGCCACGATCCCGTCCAGCGAATACCGGAACAGCTTCCAGAACGACCATTTCGTCTCCCCCGCGACGCGCTCCACGTTCTCGAACTCCAGCCATTTGGTCCGGAATCCGACCCAGCCAAAAAGCCCTTTGGAAAAACGGTTGTACTCCCCGAGGGAGAGCAGCGCGTCCACATAGGATCTGCTCATCAGCCGGTAGTCCCTCGCCCCGTCCATCAGCTCCACATCGCTGATGCGGTTCATCAGCTGATAAAACCGGCGCGCAAAAAACGAGCGGATCGCAGGCTCGCCCTTCCGCGTCACCCGCCTGGTCGCCACCGAGTCATACCCCTCTTCGGTCAGAGCGCGGTACATCTCCGGCAGAAGCGAGGGCGGATCCTGCAGATCCGCGTCCATGATCGCCACATAATCCCCGCTGGCATGTGTAAGGCCCGCATACATCGCGGCCTCTTTTCCGAAATTCCGGGAAAAGGATACGTACGCCACCTTTTCGTCCTTCGCGGCAAGCTCCCTGATGCAGTCCATCGTGCCGTCCCGCGAGCCGTCGTCCACAAACAGATATTCAAATGCCGTTTCCTCCATCTGCGCCGCGACACGCTCCATCTCCTCATAGAAATAGTGAAGCGACGCCTCCTCGTTATAGCAGGGCACAATCACCGTTATTTTTTTCGTTCCGTCCTTACCACCAGTCATTGTCTGTTCTCTCCACCACCTCAGAGAGCCGGACGACGATAAAATCCTCCGCCGCCTGCACGGAGCCCTCCGCCGGGAAATCCGGCATCTGTGCCGCCCGTTCGACCGCCCGCTCCCTCTGCTCCTCTGTCGCGCTCTCATTCAGCCTGTTTTTTGTATATGCCTGCACAAATCCCACGATCCGGTGCGTTGCCCCGGTGGGATGTTCTGCGCTGTAATCCCATTCGTAAAACGACCAGCCGTACATCTCCGTGCGGCGGCAGATACCGGAAAGCTCTGCCGGGCGATACCCCACAACGATCACGGGAACCTCCGGCAGGCTGCCGCCATTTACCCGCAGAAGCTCACGGATCAGAAGCTCGCTTCGCTCCGCGTCCTGCCGGCAGCGCACCTGATCCGTCCATGCCAGCCGGAACTGATACGCGCATTGTACGACAATCGTCGCTGCCACGCACAGCCACGCCGCCCGGGAAAGCCAGCTGACGGCACGCTGCGCTCCGCTCCCGGCCGGTTCTTCCGGGCTGACGTCATGTCCCGGCTCCCCGGCACGCCGCTCCCGCAGCCACCCGATCCCGTACATGCCAAGGAACGCAGCCGCCACCGGCAGTGCAAACTGTGACCGCGTCACCAGCATCTCCCCCATATAGATCGTCATCAGAAACGGGGCCGCGATCAGTCCTGCCAGCGCCAGCAGACGCCAGAGAAGATGCTTCTGCTCTGCACCGCTGCCGGCACGCGCCTGCCTCCATATCACAGGAAGCGCGATCAGCACAAGGATCACACCCGCCGTATAAAAGGAAAAATTACGAGGCCCGTAACCGATCAGGATATTTCTCGCCGTGCGTAGCACGTTTTTGATACACTCCGTCACCGGCAGCCTGCCCCAGCCCATCTGGCCATCCATATAGTCCGCGCCCGCCATAAACCAGGTATTCGCGATAAAGCGGTACAGCGCGTAAGACACGATAAAATGCGCCGCCAGCCCGCATACCGGGAGCAGATACCGCCCCGGACGGCGCTCTGTGTACACCAGAAACAGCGCCATGCAGACCGCAATATAATAGGTGGCCAGCGCCTGATAGGAGCCGAGGCCGATCACAAGAAACACGGCGGAGACCAGAAGCGGCGTGACACCGCGCTCCCACGCCACACACGCCCGCACCGAAAGGATCGCGGCGATCACCAGAAGCAGCATGGCAAGCGCCACCTCCGCCTGCTGCAGCGAAAAGTACACCTGAAAGCTCCATATCTGGGACGTGACATACAGCAGCAGAAATACCCCGTACGGGAAACGCTCCTGCCTTCCGGAAAAGCGGTACAGCGCATAGGCAAGCAGATTCGCCCCCAGCCAGAAAAAGAGCAGAAACATCACGCCGCCGGCCACCGGACGGTAAGTCTCAAGCAGGAGAAGCCGCTTTAACAGCACCAGCCCGAAACGCCCGATCGTAAGCCATCCCACCGTTGTCCCCGGCTGGTTGATCAGCTCCTCCGTGTCGATCCGTATCGTCCCTCCGAATACCAGAAAACCGAAACAGAGCAGGACTGCTGCCGCTGACGCCGCGACTGAAATCCGGTGTTTCTTTCCATACTCCCGCAGCATACGCATCACAACACTTCCTCTCTGTTCCGGTTTTCCTTAATCCTGCTTTTCTCCCCGCAGGTACTCGTCAAACGCATATTTCCAGTCCGCCATGCGGTATCCGTCTGTCAGCCGCATCATATAATTATCCAGAATCGAATACGCCGGACGGTTTGCCGACGCCGGATTCATCTTCGCATACTGTTCGCTGGTCACCGGAATCACCTCTGTCTGCTTCCCGGCTTTCTCAAAGATCAGCCTGGCAAATTCCGCCCAGTTTGTATCTCCCTCACAGGTCGCGTGAAAAATACCGTAATTCTCCGTCGGCTCGTAATGACGGATCACACGCGCAAG
Source organism: uncultured Roseburia sp. (assembly GCA_947642555.1). Classification (GTDB taxonomy): domain Bacteria; phylum Bacillota; class Clostridia; order Lachnospirales; family Lachnospiraceae; genus Roseburia. Next base: position 35,711 of record CANRSX010000038.1, read on the forward strand.
CTCCGCCGCGCTCGTCGGCGATCCCTGCTGATCGTTCACCACGCTCACCGTGTCATGATTTTCCGCGAGACGCAGCATCGTGCGGACAAAATTCTTACCATCCCCGTACAGCCATGCCGTCCGGAAAATAAAATATTTCCTCGCAAAATCCCGCACAAACTGTTCGCCCGCAAGCTTTGTCTTACCGTATGCGCTGACCGGGTTCGGTTCGTCAAACTCCGTGTACGGCCGGACGCCGTTTCCCTCAAACACATAGTCCGTGGAGATATGAATCAGCTTCGCGTCCGTCTCCGTCGCCGCGATGCTTAAGTTCCGCGGCCCGAGCGCATTGATCCGGTACGCAGCATCCCACTGCTGTTCACAGGCGTCGACATTGGTGTGCGCCGCACAGTTGATGATCACATGCGGTTTTTCCTCCCGGACAAACGACAGCACCGCACCGATATCCGTGATATCAAGCGCCTGATATCCGTCTCCCGCTGCCACATCCGTGCAGATGAACGCCGCCGTATCGCCGTATTCCGCGCGAAGCGCACGTCCCAGCTGCCCGTTGCAGCCCGTAATCAGAATCCGTTTTTCACTCATATCTCTTATTCCCCCAGCCCGTTTTCAATTGCCGTTACAAGCGTGGCAAGCGCTTCCGTCTCATCCTCGCCCTCGCACACCAGCTCAATCTCATCGCCGGATTTGATACACGCTCCGAGTACGCTCAATACGCTTTTTGCATTCGCGATATTCCCCCGGTAGAGAAACGTAATATGCGCTTTAAACTGCATTGCTTCCTTACATAGGATGCCCGCTGGCCGCAAATGTAATCCTGTCGGATTTTTAATTGTGACTTTCTGACTTACCATACGTATCCTTCCTTCCAGATATTCCGTTTCTTTCGTCTCTCTGCCAGGCAGAATGTCATTTAAAGCATAATCCTTGTAATCAGCTCCGCCAGCTTCCGGGCCTCCTCGTCGATGACCTTCTGGTCTTTTCCCTCTATCATCACACGCACCAGGGGTTCTGTCCCGGACGGACGGATCAGGACACGTCCCTCGCCGTTAAACTTCTTCTCCACCGCCGCAACCGCATCCGCGATCTCCTGGTAATCCATAAACTTTTCTTTTTTATGCTCCGGAACCTTCGCGTTGATCAGCGCCTGCGGCAGCACCTCCATCACCGACGCCAGCTCCGACAGCGGTTTTCCTGTGCTCACCATCACCTTCAGCAGATGAAGCGCGCTGAGCAGGCCGTCCCCTGTCGTATTGTCATCCAGGAAAATAATATGGCCGGACTGTTCCCCTCCGATATTATAGCCGTTCTCTCTCATGTTCTCTAAGACGTAGCGGTCCCCGACCTTCGTCTTTTCCACATGAATGCCTTCCCGCTCTCCCATCAGGGTAAACCCGAGGTTGCTCATAACAGTAACTACAATCGTATCCTTCTTCAGCGTGCCCTGGCTCTTCATATGAACCCCGCAGATTGCCATGACCTGGTCTCCGTCCACGAGATTGCCGTTCTCGTCCACCGCGAGCATGCGGTCCGCATCCCCGTCAAAGGCGATGCCGAGATTCGCCTTCTCGTAGACCACACGCGCCTTCAGCTCATCCATATGCGTGGAACCGCAGTTGGCGTTGATATTCGTCCCGTCCGGATCCGTGTGGATCGCCACAAGCTCTGCGCCGAGCTCCCGCAGCGTCTTCACGGAAGTATAGTGCGCCGCCCCCTCCGCACAGTCCACAACGATCTTCATCCCGGTCAGATCCACCGGCACGCAGCGTTTCATAAAAGCGACATACTCGTCGCGCAGATCAAACCGGTAGCTGATCTTTCCGACGCCGGAACCGACCGGAAGCACGACATCCTTCATCTGATTGCGGATCAGCTCCTCAATCTCGTCCTCCATCTCATCCGGAAGCTTGTAGCCCTCGCCGTTGAAAAACTTGATCCCGTTGAATTCCATCGGGTTGTGCGACGCGGAAATCACAACGCCGGCATCCACCTTATGTCTCCTTGTCAGATACGCGATCGCCGGAGTCGGCATCACGCCCACAAAAATCGCGTTGGCTCCCACCGAGCAGATTCCTGCCATCAGCGCGCTCGCCAGCATTCCGCCGGATATTCTCGTGTCGCATCCCACAATGATCGTCGCCTGATGCTCCTGCTCCTTTGTCAGCACATATGCGCCCGCCTGTCCAAGCTTTGTCGCAAGCTCAATCGTAAGCTCCGATCCCGCGATCCCGCGGACGCCGTCTGTTCCAAACATTCTGCTCATCATACTCTCCTTTTCTGTTCCACTTCTTCTGTCATTCTTATTATATGATACCGGCCTCAAAAGAATCTTCCTTCCGATTCCTGCACGGGCCGGCCCGTCACTGTCCTGCATTTTCACCGTTCTGCGGGTCATCCGCCGTCTGATCCGCATCCTGCGCTCCGTCATCGCCGGCCGCGGTTCCGTCCTCCGCGGATGCCGCACCGCTTCCGCCCTGCCCGGCCGCCCCTTCGCCCGAAGCGTTCTCACCGGTCTGTGAGCCGCCTGCCGTCCCGCCGCTGCCGGATGCGGCGCCGCCCGACGCCGGAGCCTGACTGCCGGAGCCTGCCGGGGCGTCCGGATCCCGCTCAATCGTGGCCGGAACCGTCACCGGAAGGCCGATCCAGCACAGCTCGCGGTTTACCTCCAGCGTAACCTCCAGAACATGTTCTCCCGCTCCCAGATTGCCCGCGTCCGCGTTCCCTGTCAGGTCCGATACCGTCAGACCCTCCATCGCGCTCTGTGGCCCCCGGACCTCCACCGGGATCGTGGCAGCGTCGTAGGACGCCTTATAGCCCTCCCTTAAATTTGAAACCACAAGTCCGGCAGTCGGGACCTCAAGCACGCGGGACACCACAGGCTCCACGTGAACCGTAACCTCCACCTTTGCGTCCGAATTCAGCACCAGCGAGGTTCCGGACGGCAGATAGGAACTGATATCCACCGTGGTCGTGAGATTCTCCCGGATACCGGTGATGTCAAGCACCTCCTCCGGCACCGTGATCTTATTTAACGGATTGAGCACCGGCGTCTTTCCCTTCACGCGGACGGTACCCGGCGTATAGGTGAGATCCGTCATGACATATCCTTCCGCCGCCTCTCCCACGGTCGCAAACTCCAGCTGCACATCCTTCGTATTTAAAATCTGCGCGGAGACCGTCACGGTATTTAAGCTCAGCGTCAGCTTCGACGTGTCAACCACTTCCCCCTCTTTGTCATAGAGCACGGGAACCACGCTGTCCGTCACGTCGCTCGACATTCCGTCCACATTGATCGTGGCGGATGCCGTGTCAATCTGGCTGACAATCGACGCCGGCCCGGAAATCTTAAGCAGGTTCGATCCGACGATCTGAAGATCGCCGAGCGCGCAGCCGTCCGCCACCGTGCCCCTGGTATTCGCCGAGATCGCCTTCTGGCAGGTTCCCAGATCCTCGAGCATAACCTCCACATACTGCTGTCTCGAGGAAATCTCCACCTGATCGCCGCTGTATTTGGACGTCGCAATGCTGATCGGCACCCGCCACATCCCGCTCTTCTCGTCATACTCGATCTTCTCCAGATCCGCGGTCGCCGAAAAATCCGCATTCGACAGCTTCTCATGTACATTCCGCTTGGCCGAGACATTAAACGAGACCGTGTTGTCGCTGTCCAGCCACTCGTAATATTTTCCCTGAGAGGTAATATAATCCTCATTCGTCGGAAGCACGCTCGTCTTATACGGCCTCTTGATCATCGGATCGTCTATGTTGGCCACCACCATCCACATCACCAGGGCGGACAGCAGTGCAAGTATCTTAAGGCCGAGATTATTTATCAGCTTTTTTCCGATTCTTTTCAGCATCCTTCAGCCTCCTCTTCCACTTTTCAAATCTTGACGCCTCCTGCTCACGCTTCTGGATATATGCCAGCTTATTCTTTAAAAATTCCGCGTCCACATTGCGGTAAAGCTCTCCTCCCATCGCGATGGAAACCTTTCCGGTCTCCTCAGAAACTACTATCGTAAGCGAATCACTCGCCTCACTGATCCCGACCGCAGCGCGATGCCTCGTGCCGAGATCCTTGCTGATCGAAAGCGAATCGGTCAGCGGCAGATAGCAGGTCGCGGAAACCACCCGGTCCCCCCGCACGAGGACCGCCCCGTCATGCAGCGGCGTGTTTTTTTCAAAAATATTGATCAGAAGCTGACTGGTGAGAATGCCGTCCACCTCGATCCCGGTCTTCTCATACTCGGTCAGGACGATATCGTTCTCCACCACAATCAGGGCGCCGGTCTTCACCCGCCCCATCTCATAGCATGCCTTGACCATCTCGCCGATCGTCCGGTCGGAAAACTTCTGTCCGTCCCCCCGCGAGAGCTCAAACGGAAACAGGGCCGCGATAAAATTCTTACGCCCCAGATTTTCAAGCGCCTTGCGCATCTCAGGCTGAAAAATAACCACCAGTGCGATCAGGGCCACGCTTAAGGTGTTCTCGGCGATCCATATGATCGTATTCATCTCAAATACGACTGCCACACCCACAAACAGCAGGATCACAACAAGCCCTCTCAGCAGCATCCATGCCCTGGTGTTCTTGATCCAGACCAGCACATAGTAAAACAGGAAGGTGATAATGATAATCTCGACGAGATCCGTCGTGCTCATCTTAAGCGGGTACATATACATGGACAGCCTTTCCCACAGTCTGTTCAGTGTCGCGATTATATTCTGCACGAATTCCACTCCCTTAATCTAATAAATCCTCGTCAATGTCCATCTCTTTTGCAAGCTGTTTTTTGGTCAGACGCTCCCCGTTATCACCCTTCCCCGCAAAACGTTTGACCTTTTTCTCCGAGCCGGAGACAAATGCCTTCGGGATCGCCCTGACATAATAATAATATTCGTCATCTTCAAACTGAAGCCGCTCTGTCCTGGAGTAATCGAGATTAAAAAACAGGAACTGAATCACCAGCGCGATCAGCGCGCCCAGCACGTTTCCGATCAGAACGCCGATGGTTTTTCCCGAGACGCCGATCAGCATATAACCGGAAATCAGACCGATCGTCTGAAACAGAACGCCGGAGATAATCGCCACGGTCCAGGCATTCTCGATCGACATCCTGCGGATGATGTAGACGATGACAAGCGTCGCCGCCATGATGCCGATCACCAGGTACAGCTCCTTATTCCCGACCAGCTGGTTTAGCGCCACCACGATCTTCGATACCGTATTGCCCTCCGTCTCATCCGTCGCGCTTAAGGCCGGGGCATTCTCCTTCACCCCGTTTAAGAAAAACCAGATCACGGTGCCGCAGATCATGGCAAACACGGACCAGACCTCACGGAGCAGCCCCATACCGACCGGCATGACGTACGGAATCTTCAGATGAAAACACACCGGCATCAGCAGCACGTCATATCCGTGCTTCGGCGAAAAACGGAAATACACGAAATAAATCACGATAAACAAAAGCAGGGCCACCAGACATACCTCGAGCGAAAGCGCATACAGATCCGCGAGGATCACAGCCGTCACGAGAAATATCATGCAGTTCACCGGAAAAATCGAGCATCCCAGCGAAAGGATCAGCGCAACCGGCATCCTGCTGATGCTCTTCATATAACCGATATTGCTGTTGATCAGCGTAAACATCACAAACGCCACCACAAATTTAATCACCGGCGTAATGAACACTTCATTCTTTCCATAAAAGCGTATCATTTTCTCTTTTAGTTCTAATATGGTTGTCATATCAGCCTCCCATTATTCCCACTCTTTATGTTCCGGCATCTTCAGCCGTTCTTCACGCTCATACATCTGATTGATCTTTTTTAAGCTGCTGTAATATTTCTTTACCTTTTTGCGCCCCTCCGAATACTTCAGGTTGAACACCACGCATGTCGCCCCCAGATAAATCAGCATGAAGACTACATAAATCGTTCCAAGTGACACCAGCGTGCCCACAATGTCGAGCCGGTTTAACCGCTCCATCAGCTCCTCCATCGAATACAGGCTCCAGAGCATCAGCAGGATCCCGAAACAGATCGTCCCGGTCACAAAGCTGCCCAGAAGCCGCATGGACACATAGTCCTTTCTCGCATACTGCGTCATTGGCCTGCACTCTTTTCCATCATTCGTATCAAACCGTGAAACCCGGATCAGATGCCGCAATCGCTCCTCATTCACCATAGGTCCAAATCGTCCTTTCCCTGCCGCGCAAACCGGCGGTTCCTCCCCGCCGTTCCTGTTTTTGCCCGCAGTTACGCATTCTTATCAGCATTATATCACAACTGTTTGTATTTTCAAAGAAAAAAAAGAGCCGATCCAGCGTCTGGACCCGCTCTTATCTGTAAAACCGCTCTTTTTCCCGGTCTTCTGCGCCGCTCACTGCAGAAAACGCATCCGGTTCCCGTCTTTTTCCTGCTTTTTGACCACCGTAGCCTTTGGCTTTTCGATCGCATGGTTCAGGGAATCCGTCATATTTGACTTGCACTTGTCGCAGAATCTCCCGGTCGTAATCGGCGCTCCGCAGTGCTCGCAGACAAATCCGTCCGCTCCGGTCGAGGAAAACGAAAGGCGCTCCTCCCTGACCCACTGCTTAATCTGCTTGACCGAGACGTCCATCTCCTCCGACACCTGGCTGACTGTCGCCTTCGGGTTCTCCCTCAGATACTCCTTCACCGCCTGAAACGTATCCTCAAGCTTCTTCGTGCAGTCCGGGCAGATCGGGATACCGCCCATGTGATTAAACAAACGTCCGCAACTTCTGCAATTCCTAACCTCCATCGCCTCTGATCCTCCTGAAATAAATGATCTGTCAGAATCCTGCTCCGATACTGATACAGATATAATAAACGTTTTTGGCTCCTCCTGCAAGCAGCGTCTTCGCCACGGCGTCGATCGTGCTCCCAGTCGTATAAATATCGTCTACCAGCAATACCTGACTATATTCTACTATATCAGCCTGCAATTGAAAAGCATTTTTTAAATTATGCTGACGTTCTTTCTCATTTAATTCCTTCTGCGGCACCGTATTCTTCACTCTGCGGATGAGCCCCGCGTCCACCGGGAGGTCCAGTCTTTTCCCCAGCGCGCGCGCAAACACTTCCGCCTGGTCATAGCCCCGCCGCCGCTTCTTGCCGGAAAACATGGGGGCAGGTATGATCACTTCAATCCCGTTCCTCCTGACCCACGCCCCGTAAAGCTCTGCCGCCTGATCCGCGTAAAACGCCGCGTACTCTCTGCGGTTCGCATACTTAAACCGGTACATGGACTGCCGGATCCCGCCGCGGTAGACAAACACCGCTTTTCCCTGCCGGTACGCATGCGTCTTATGACTGCAGTCGCCGCAGTATTCCCTGCGCTCGTTTTCAAGCGGTTTCCCGCATTTTTTGCAGACGGGCTCCGCGACGGCGTGAACCTGCGCCCTGCATCCGGGGCAGAGCTGCTCCCCGGGCGCTAAGATACCGTCGCAGACCGGGCATCGCGGCGGATAAAACCAGTCCAGCGCGTTTCTGATCCAGGCCGATACCCACGCTTCCTGGCCGGTGCTTTTGCGATATTCTGTTTCTGGCTGTTTTGTTCTCTGTTTTTCCTGCCTGAATGCCTCCTGCTCCTTTTGTCTCCCTCTCTCCATGGCGTCCCGTGAAACGCTCCCGACGCCGGCCGGCTGCCTCTCTCCTCTTTCACGTATTTTATCCTAGCACGTTCCCCTCCGGCATGCCATAAAATATTTCTTAAATTTTTCAAAGGATTTTATTGACGAAACCGGGTTTCCTCACTATAATTTATCTGATAAAAGCATTAATACATTAATGCATTAAAGGAGGACTTTATGAAAAAATCAACACGATTTCTGTCACTTCTCATGGCTGCGGCCATGACATTTTCGCTGACCGCCTGCGGAAACGACGGTGCGGGCGCAGGTTCCACGGGCTCTGACGCGGGCTCCGATGCTGCTTCAGACTCTGGTGCGGACGCTTCCCCGGACGCGGGTTCCGACGCTGCTTCCGGCACCGAAGCTGCGGATGACGGACAGACGGCTGCCCCGGCGGACGGAAAGGTTTACCAGATCGGTATCCTGCAGCAGTTAGAGCACCCGGCGCTCGACGCGGCGACGGAAGGCTTCCAGGACGCCCTGACGGAGCTCCTCGGAGAAAATGGCGTGAAGTTTGACGTGCAGAACGCACAGGGCGAGCAGGCCAACTGCGCAAGCATCGCATCTACGTTCGTCTCCGGCGATTACGACCTGATCCTGGCAAACGCCACCACGGCGCTGCAGAGCGCTTCGGCCGCAACCAGCAGCATCCCGGTGCTCGGGACCTCCGTCACCGACTATGCGACAGCGCTTGAGATCGACGACTGGTCCGGCGCAACCGGCAAAAACGTATCCGGCACCTCGGACTTAGCCCCGATCGATCAGCAGGAGGATATGCTGGTTGAGCTGTTCCCGGACGCGAAGACCGTCGGCATCCTCTACTGCTCCGCAGAGCCGAACTCCGTGTACCAGGCGTCCATTTTCCAGGCGGCGCTCGAGGAGGACGGCATTGAATATAAGGTATATACCGCCGCCGATTCGAATGATATCAACGCTGTCGTCCAGAGCGCGATCAGCGAGGTTGACGTCATCTACATCCCGACCGACAACACGATGGCAAACAACACGGAGACCGTCAACAATATCACCCTTCCGGCAGGCATTCCGGTCATCGCGGGCGAGGAAGGCATGTGCGCAGGCTGCGGTGTTGCCACGCTCTCCATCAGCTACTATGACATCGGCTACAAGGCCGGCGAGATGGCGTATGATATCCTTGTAAACGGCGCTGACATCACCACCATGGATATCGAGTACGCGCCGACCGTCACCAAAAAATACAACGCAGAGATCTGCGAGCAGTTAAATATCACGATCCCGGAGGACTACACGGCGATCGAGACCGAATAATACATCACGAAAGGGGTTTCCCATGGGTTACTTTTTGTCCTTAGACCCGATGGCCCTGCTCCGATCCATGCCCGGCGCTTTTGCGCAGGGCATGGTGTGGGGGCTGATGGCCTTAGGCGTCTACATCACTTACCGTCTTCTGGATTTTCCGGATCTGACCGTGGACGGTTCCCTCGCAACCGGAGGCGCTGTCGCAGTCATGCTGATCCGTGGCGGCATGAATCCGTGGTCGGCGCTTCTTTTTGCGTTCCTGGCGGGGATGGCCGCCGGATTTATCACCGGTATCCTGCACACGGTTCTCGGGATTCCGGGTATTCTTGCCGGTATTTTAACGCAGATTTCCCTGTATTCCATCAATCTGAATATTCTGGGCTGCTCCAATCAGGCGGTCAGCGTGGATAAGTACCCCCTGATCGTTTCGCTGCGCTACCTCACGGATTCCTCCGCGTCGCTGGTGCGGATTTTTGTCACGTGTATCCTTTTTATCGTGGCCATTGTCATCCTCTCCTACTGGTTTTTCGGGACGGAACAGGGCCAGGCGATCCGGGCGACCGGCTGCAACCAGCAGATGGCAAGGGCGCAGGGAATCAACACAAAGTTCCACACTGTCATCGCGCTGATGCTCTCGAACGGGCTTGTCGGACTTTCCGGCGGACTTTACGCGCAGTATCAGGGCTCCGCGGACGTCAATATGGGACGCGGCGCCATCGTCATCGGCCTTGCGTCCGTCATCATCGGCGAGGTGATTTTCGGGAAGCTCTGTGGCGGAAAGCATTTTGCATTTGCGTACACGCTGTTCTCTGTCGTTGCCGGCGCTATCATTTATTATATTGTCATCAATATTGTATTGTGGCTGAAGCTGCCCTCGGACGACTTAAAGCTGTTTTCCGCCATCGTAGTGGCAGTGTTCCTTGCAATCCCATATCTCAAGGCAAATCGCAAACGGAAGGAGCGCTGACACATGGCTGAAATGTTAAAAATCGATAATATCAGAAAAACCTTTAATCCCGGGACGATCAATGAAAAGATCGCGCTGGCCGGCGTGAACCTCTCGCTCGCAGAAGGCGATTTCGTCACCATGATCGGAGGAAACGGAGCCGGAAAATCAACCACGTTAAACGCGGTGGCCGGCGTGTGGCCGGTCGATTCCGGAAAGATC
>CANRSX010000039.1 GCA_947642555.1 uncultured Roseburia sp.
TTTTTTATCTCGCAGGCCAGGTCTGCAAAGCGTTTGAGCTGATCAGACAGATGGAGCCGTTTGAGCGTTTTTCGCATGAGTTTGTGGAGAGCAGGACGCCGGAGCGGGAGTATGCCTCCAGAGCGGACGTGGTACTGGCGGGGCTTGAGGGGATGGAGACCGCGGCTGCGGCGGATTTTCTTGCCGCGCTGATATCCGATCTGAGAGAGAATGCCGAACTGATCGTGCTGGCGGAGAGAGGGCAGCTTTCTGCTCTGTCGGAATTTCTGCCGCGGGCGAAGGATCTGTGGGTGCTGCCTCAGACGGAGGAGGAGATCCGGTTCCGGCTTTTCAGATGGCAGCAGGGATATCGGATGAAGCAGGATTACTGGCAGACCAGCCAGTATCTGGAGGCAACCATCAATAATGTGCCCTGTCTGGTATGGTATAAGGACAGGAACGGGATCCATGAGAAGGTCAACGACAGCTTCTGCCGCACGGTCAATAAGACGAAGCAGCAGGTAGAAGGGCGCGGGCACGCGTATATCTGGGATGTGGAGCACGACGATCCCGCCTGTATCGAGTCTGAGAATGAGGTGATGACAAAGCGGAAGACATTTATCTCGGACGAGGTCATCACAACCGGCGCAGGGATGCGCACGCTCTCGACCTACAAATCGCCGCTGTACGATATCGACGGCAGTGTGATGGGAACCGTGGGCGTTGCGTTTGACGTGACGCAGGAGCGCGCGTATGAGCAGGAGATCGTCAATAAAAATCATACGCTTGAGACGATATTTACTACAATTGACTGCGGCGTGATGCGCCATACGGTGGACGGCCAGAAGGTTTTAAGTATCAACCGGGCGGCGTTAGAGATTCTGGGCTATGATTCTGCGGAGGAGATGATCGAAGACGGGTTTGACACAGTGGCGCAGTCGGTCTGCGATGAGGATAAGCCGAAGCTTCGGAAAGCGATACAGCAGCTGAAGCAGGAGGGAGACAGCGTCAGCGTGGAATACCGCGTCCGGCATAAGGACGGGACGATCCTGCACATCATGGGAAATGTAAAGCTTCTGATGGAAAACGGGGAGCTGTTTTATCAGCGTTTTCTTCTTGACTGTACGGATCAGAAGAAGCAGGAGGAAAAGAAGGAAAAGTATCAGCAGGATCTTGTCCATGCGCTGACGGTGGATTACAGCTTTGTCGGCTATTTTGACATGAAGACGGGAATCGGTTCCGTGCTCCGGAATGACGATGAGGACGGAAGCATGTTCGGGTCCCTGTTTGACGGGGAGCTGATTCTCCGGGAGTGCATGGAACGCTACATAAGGCAGTTTGTCTACGAGGAGGATCAGAATCTGCTCGAGCAGCTGGCGGCGCCCGGATGGCTGCAGGAGGAGCTGGCGGACCGGAAGCTTTTGTGCATCAATTACCGGATCAGGACGGACGACGGGGTAAAATATTTTCAGATGAAGCTGGTGCGCACCGGCGCGAAGGATCAGGGGCTTGTCATCGGTATCCACAGCGTGGACGAGGAGACGCGCAGCGAGATGGAGAAGAAGAGCATGCTCGAGGACGCGCTTCTCCAGGCGAACAAGGCGAGCCGTGCGAAGAGCGAATTTCTCTCCAACATGTCGCACGATATCCGGACGCCGATGAACGCGATCGTCGGGTTTACGTCCCTGGCCATCGCGCATATCGATGAGAAGCAGCAGGTGACGGAATATTTAAGCAAGATCATCACCTCGGGCAACCATCTGCTGAGCCTGATTAACGATGTGCTGGATATGAGCCGGATCGAGAGCGGCAGGATGCATCTGGAGGAGAAGCCGTGCAGGCTCACGGAGCTGGTCAGCGAGCTGCAGAATATCCTTCAGGCGGACGTCAACGCGAAGCAGCAGAAGCTTGTGATGGAGACCGACGTGCGCAGCGATGCGATTTTCTGCGATGTGCTGCGCTTAAATCAGGTGCTGCTTAACCTGCTGGGCAATTCCGTCAAGTACACGCAGGAGAAAGGAACGATCCGCCTGCGCCTTACCGAAAAGCCCGGCGCGGCGCCCGGTACCGGCACTTACGAATTCCGCGTCGCCGACAACGGGATCGGGATGAGCAGAGATTTCCTGGAAAAGATTTTTGAACCGTTCGAGCGGGAGAAAAACGCGACGGCCAGCGGGATCCAGGGAACGGGGCTTGGGATGGCGATCACAAAAAATATCGTGGATATGATGCGAGGTTCGATCGAGGTGGAGAGCGAGCCGGGACGCGGCACGGAGTTTGTGGTCTGCTTTACCTTCCGCCTGAATCAGGAAGCCCTGTCGCAGAGCGTCCCGGAGGAGAAGGATGCGGACGGCGAACAGGGCGTGCCTGCCGTGCATCACACCGGCCATATTCTGCTGGCGGAGGATATCGAGCTGAACCAGGAGATCGCGGTGGCAATTCTCGGGGATGCTGGATTTACTACGGATGTAGCTGGAAATGGACAGATCGCGGTGGATATGGTTCGTGCGTCTGAGCCGGGATTTTATCAGCTGGTGCTGATGGACGTTCAGATGCCGGTCATGAACGGCTATGAAGCCACAAAGGAGATCCGCAGGCTGCCGGATCGCGCGCTTGCATCGATCCCGATCATTGCGATGACGGCAAACGCATTCGAGGAGGACCGGCAGGAAGCGCTTAAGTGCGGGATGAACGGCCATATCGCAAAACCGATCGATGTCGCAAAGCTTTTCGAGACGCTCGATGAGATTCTGAAGGACTGATATAACACCCGCCGGTTTGCACGGCATCGCTGTGTAAAACAGCGGGTGTGTATGTTACAGATCCGCCACAAGCGAGACCGGGCAGTGGTCGGAGCCGGTGACGTCCGTGTGGATCGCCGCTTCCCTGAGCCGATCATGAAGCGCGGCGGAAGCGATAAAATAATCGATGCGCCATCCGGCATTTTTTTCGCGTGCGTGGAAGCGGTACGACCACCAGGAATAGACGCCCTCTGCATCCGGATAAAACCAGCGGAACGTATCGGTGAAACCGGCGTCCAGAAGCGCGGTCATCTTTTCCCGCTCCTCGTCGGTAAAGCCGGCGTTTTTCCGGTTGGTCTTCGGATTTTTCAGATCGATCTCTTTGTGTGCGACGTTTAAATCCCCGCAGAGGATGAGCGGCTTTTTTGCATCCAGCTTTTTCAGGTAAGCGAGAAAGTCATCTTCCCATTTCATGCGGTAGTCAAGGCGCTTTAATTCGTTCTGCGCGTTTGGCGTATAGCAGGTGATCAGATAAAACGTTTCATATTCAAGTGTGATGACACGGCCCTCATGATCGTGTTCTTCTATGCCGATCCCACAGGAGACGGACAGGGGCTTCTTTTTTGTAAAAACAGCGGTGCCGGAGTAGCCCTTCTTCTCCGCATAGTTCCAGTACTGATGGTAGCCGGGCAGCGCGAGATCAATCTGCCCCTCCTGCAGCTTGGATTCCTGAATGCAGAAGATATCGGCATCCGCAGCCGTAAAGAAATCCATAAAGCCCTTCTGCATACACGCGCGCAGTCCGTTGACGTTCCAGGAAATTAATTTCATAGTATTCCTCCGTTTCTTTTGATATCATTTCGCACTTGACCGTGCGGGATAAATCTGTATCATTAGAATTATAGCTGTTTGAGGGAAAATGTACAAGCAGAACGGAAGGCAGGAGAGATGGAATTATACAGGGAAGAGACAGGGGAATATATCGGAGCGGTCCGGGTGGAGGGAAGCGGGGATCAGACGCTTCTTGCGCTGTTAAAGGAGCAGGGGATCTTTCTCGATGCGCCCTGTAACGGAAAGGGAAGCTGCGGCCGCTGCAGAGTGCGCTATGAGAGCGGCGCGCCGGAACCGGCGGGGAAGGAGCGGCGGATCTTAACGGAGCGCGAACTGGAACGCGGTATCCGGCTGGCCTGCGCATCCGTGCCGCGGGAAGAGAGCCGGATCGCGCTTTTCACGGACAGGACAGAGCGGATCCGTGCGCTGGCCGGTGCGTCCGTGCCGCGTGAGGAGAGAGCTCCCGGGCCGGCGAGTATATCCGTGCCGCGTGAGAAGAGCGCCCCCGGGCCGGCGAGTATATCCGTGCCGCGTGAGGAGAGCGCCCCCGGGACGGTGTGCACGTGCGATACGGCCGGCGGTTTGTGCGAATACGGGATCGCGGTGGATATCGGGACGACGACGATTGCTATGTCACTTGTCGTTTCTGCCGCGGGAGGGGAGGAGCCGGATACAGATTGCGCGCCTTCCGGCGGCAGGCATCGTGATCCTGTGCGGCTGGCCGCGGTCACCTCGGTCAACCATCAGCGCATGTACGGAGCGGATGTGATCGCGCGGATCCAGGCGGCAAATGAGGGGAAGGGGGAGGCATTGCGGCAGCTGGTGTGTTCGGATCTTGCGCGGATGGCAAAGGAGCTGCTGCGCACTGCGGGCGTGCCGGCTGCGCGGGTGAAACGGATGGCGGTTGCGGGCAATACCACGATGTGCCATCTGCTGCGCGGCCTCTCCTGTGCGACGCTCGGTACAGCCCCGTTTACGGCTGTAGATCTCGGGCTGTGGAGAGGGCGCTGCGCGGATCTGCCCGGTATGGAATGGCTTCCTGCGGAGTGCGTGATCCTGCCCGGGATTTCCGTGTTCGCGGGGGCGGATCTCGTGGCCGGAATGTATGCCGGGCGTCTGGAGGAAGCGGCGGATCCGGTGCTGTTTCTTGACATCGGGACGAACGGGGAGATGGCGGTCGGCGGCAGAGAGGGGGTTCTCGTGACCTCCGCCGCGGCGGGGCCGGTCTTCGAGGGCGGCGGTATCTCCTGCGGAATGCCGGGAATCCCGGGTGCGGTGACGCATGTGAGGATATGGCGGGAACCCGGGCAGACGGATCCGGGAACCGTACGGCAGTGCGCTCAGACAGGAGGCGCGGAAGAAACCGGGATGAGAAGGAAGGACGGCTGCTGGGAGTCTGTGGCGGGAGGATACCGCATCCGCTGCGAGACGATCGGGGAAGAGGAGCCCGCCGGACTCTGCGGGACGGGCATCATCGACGCGGTGAGCGGGCTGGTGCGCGCCGGCCTGATCGATGAGAACGGGACGCTTGCAGAGCCGTGGTGTACGACCGGTTTTCCCGTGGCGGGAGACCAGATCCGGCTGACGCAGCAGGATATCCGGCAGGTGCAGATGGGGAAAGCGGCCATCCGCGCCGGGATCGAGACGCTGCTGGAGGAATACCGCGCCATGGAGGGCGGCCGGGGAAGGCACGGGGACACAGACCGGCAGCCGCGGACAGCCGGGCCTTTGGTCTGGCTGGCCGGGGGCTTCGGCTACGATATGGAGATCGAAAGCGCAGTCGCAATCGGGCTGTTTCCGAAATCCTTTCTGGGGAAGGTGACGGCGGTCGGGAACAGCGCTTTAAGGGGAGCGGAGCGTTTCCTGGCGGAGGCGGCCGGGGAGACGGGAGAGTCAGCGGGGAGCGCCGGGGAGACGGGAGAGTCAGCGGTGAGCGCCGGGAAGACCGCAGCAGAGGCCGTGACCGCCGGGCGTGCGGCGGAGTGGATCGCCGGACATGCGGGGGAGATCAGCCTTGCCCTGCATCAGGGCTTTGCCGACCGGTATGTATCGCATATGTTTTTTGCGGCCGGAGAGACGGAGTGAAGCCACCGCCGGGGCGTCTGTTCTGAAAAACTGCTTGACAGCCGGTGATGTCATGCTATAATAAGAGTAAATAGTTCAAAATAGAACTATCTTACGGGCGCAGTAAGAGGAGAAGGATAAGGACAAGGGAGGATAAGATGGAACAGAAGAATGATTTTCTTGGGACGGAACCGGTCGGAAAGCTGCTTTGGAAGCTGTCCGTCCCGGCGATTGTGGCGCAGGTGATCAACCTGCTGTATAATCTCGTGGACCGGGTCTACATCGGGCATATGCCGGGGGACGGCGCGCTGGCGCTCACCGGCGTGGGGGTGTGTATGCCGGTGATCATGATTGTGTCAGCATTTGCGGCCTTAGTCAGCAACGGCGGATCGCCGCGGGCGTCCATGGCGATGGGAAAAGGCGATTATAAGCTGGCGGAGAAGATCCTGGGGAACAGCTTTTCCCTGCAGATTATCATCTCCGTTGTGCTGACTGTGATCTTAAGCCTGTTCCACCGCCCGCTGCTCTTAATGTTCGGGGCGAGTGAGAATACGATCGGATATGCCGCTTCTTACATGAGTATCTACGCGATCGGAACGGTATTTGTACAGCTGACGCTCGGGATGAATGCGTTTATCACGGCGCAGGGCTTTGCAAAGACCGGTATGCTGAGCGTGCTCATCGGCGCGGTCTGCAATATTATTTTAGATCCGATCCTGATCTACGGATTTGATATGGGAGTGCGCGGCGCGGCGCTTGCGACGATCCTCTCCCAGGCAGTGTCGACGGTGTGGGTGGTGCATTTCCTGACCGGAAAAAAGACCGCGATCCGGATCCGGAAGGAGTGCTTAAAACCGGAAGCGTCGATCATTTTCCAGAGCATGGCGCTCGGCCTTGCTCCGTTTATCATGCAGGCCAGCGAGAGCGTCATTGTGATCTGTTTTAATTCTTCTCTGTTAAAATATGGCGGCGATGTGGCGGTGGGGGCGATGACGATCCTCTCGAGCGCCATGATGTTTTCCATGCTGCCGATGCAGGGACTCGGACAGGGCGCGCAGCCGATCACAAGCTTTAATTACGGCGCGGGAAATGTCGGGCGCGTGAAGAAATCGTTTTGGCTGCTTTTAATCTCCACGCTGACCTATTCCATGCTGATCTGGGCGGTGATCATGCTGTTCCCGGAGCTGTTTGCGAAGATATTTTCCTCGGATGCACAGCTGGTTTCCTATGCGGCGTGGGCGCTCCGTATTTACGGCGCGGGGATCTGTATCTTTGGCGCGCAGATCGCCTGCCAGATGACCTTTATCTCGCTGGGCAACGCGGCTGCGTCGATCGCGGTCGCCGTTATGCGAAAATTCGTCCTGCTGCTGCCGCTGATTTATCTGCTGCCGCATCTGGTGACCGACAAAACGATGGGCGTCTACCTTGCGGAGCCGGTGGCGGACATCCTTGCGGTGATTTTTACCGTGATCCTGTTTTACTTCCAGTTTAAGAAGGCGATCCGAAAGCTCGAGGAAGACCGGCTGGCTGCGGCGCAGGAGTGACGGCCGGATGGACATTTTACTTACAAACGTAAGATGGCTGTCGGAAGAAAAGACGTTTCTGCAAATGCTGCGGTTTGTGACAGAGGAGCGCAGAGAGCGCATACTGCGCTGCCGCAGCATGACAGACCGTGCGAGAGGGCTTGGCGCAGGACTTCTGCTGGAGTACGGGCTGCGGAGGAGAGGGATGACGCTGCTTTCGGATGCGGCCGGGTACCGGCAGGTGAGATCAGGCAAAGGGCCGTACGGAAAGCCGTATCTGCCCGGGGAGCCGGGGATCTGCTTTAATCTTTCCCATGCGGGAGATTATGCCGCCGCGGTTTTTGCCGGAATGGAGGCAGGAATTGATATCGAGCGCATCCGTCCGGTAAATAAAAGCCTGGCGGATCGTTTTTTTGCGGAGACGGAAGCCGCGTATATCGGACAGTGCGCGGAAGAGGGAGAGGGCAATCTGGCCTTCACGCGGATCTGGACAAGAAAAGAGAGCGCCGTCAAGGCGGCAGGAGAGGGAATGCACCTGCCGCTTCATTTTTTCTGCGTACTGGAAGATGAGATAAGCCTTCTGCCGGTGCGCACGGCAGAAGGCGGACACGATACCGCTGAGGAAGGAGACCGGCCCGGTACGGTCTGGCAGGCGGACGACTACGGGTTTTACACCTCTGAGAGCCCGGACGGGTATGTCCTTTCCGTGTGCGCTGCCAGAGCGGACAGGAAAGACGTCATCCAGACGGCTGTCCGGCGGGAGGATCTGATGGCGGCGTTTCATTCAGCTGCTCCCGGATCGCCGTGAGAAAGGCTTCGGCGGGTTTGGAAAACACCTGATATTTTTTCCATATCATATAAAGCTCCAGCTCGACCGCCGGGGCCAGAGGGCGGAAGCAGAGCCTGCTGTCGCCTGAGGTGCGGATGATATGATCGATGCAGAGGGCATAGCCCAGTCCCTCCTCCACAAACAGGGAGGCGTTAAACAGCAGGTTGTAGGTCATGACAATATCAAGCCCGGAGAGGCTGCGCTTCATCCAGCGGGAGAGCATTCCGCCTGCCGTCTCCTGCTGTGAGAGCAGCAGCGGCTTATCCGCGAGATCTTCCGGGGAGATCGTCTCTTTTTCTGCAAGAGGGGAGTCCTTTGGCATCAGAATGCCCCAGACGTCTTTTGACGGGAAACGGATGGACTCATAGACAGCCGGGTCGGGAGCGCCGAAAACGATGCCGAAATCAATCAGGCCCTTGTCTAACTGCTCCAGGACATAGATCGCGTTGCCGCTGGAAATATGATAGTGGATGCCGGGATAACGCTTTTTTAATACTCCGGCCGTCTGTGCCAGCAGGCGCATCGCATCGGTCTCGCCGGCGCCGATATACACGTCTCCCATAACCGCATCGTCCGGGCATGTGATCTCATGCCGGGTTTTTTTTACCAGATCTAAAATCTCCTCGGCGCGTTTGCGCAGTATCATCCCCTCCTCTGTCAGGGTAACCTTGCGGGAGCCTTTTGTGCCGCGGATTAACAGCTGCTTTCCCAGCTCCTCCTCCAGATTCCGGATCTGCGTGGAGAGTGTGGGCTGCGAGAGGTGCAGCGATTCGGCGGCCCGTATGATGCTCTGTTCCCTTGCGATGGCGAGAAAGTACTGAAGTACACGTATTTCCATATTCTGACCTCTTTTCTTTCTTCATTTTAACATGGATTTCCGGCATTTTCAAACATGAATAGGTTTTAACTATTGATTTTTATTTTTTCTAAGTATTTGCTATTGCAGGAAGACGGCAGTATACTGTGTGTGGAACGGAAAATAAGATACAGGCGGTGGAGAAGAGGAATGAAGGAGAGAAAAATCAGACCGGAAATGCTGACCGGTTACGGATCAAAAGATGCGGTCATTCAGAACTTTCTGGATGCGGGCTTCTGGACAAAGTGCACGAGGGAGAAAAACAGATTGACTGTCTGGATTACCTGGTGTTTCAGATCGGCCGGTGCGACTGTGAGGAGAAAGAGAGAGAGGAAATGGAGGTGAGGAACAATGCGGGAACAAAATCCGATGGGCACGGCCGCGATGCCGGGTCTGATGTTAAAAACAGGGATACCGCTGATGATTTCCCTGTTAATTAATTCCTTATATAATTTTGTGGACAGCGTATTCGTCTCGAGGATATCGGAGGACGCCTTAACGGCGCTCTCGCTGGCGGCCCCGGTACAGATTCTGATGTCCGCGATGGGGCTCGGCATTGCCGTGGGGTTAAACGCCGTGATCTCAAAAGCGCTCGGCGAACAAAACGGGGAGCGCGTGGAAAAAACGGCGTCCGCCGCGCTCGTGCTGGCGTTTCTGGCGTGGGTGATTGTCGTGCTGCTGGAGATCACGGTCTTAAGGGTGTATTTCAGATGGCAGTCGGGCGGAAGTGAGCTCATTATGAATTACGGGATGCCGTATCTTCGCATCTGCATGCTCGGCTCGCTCGGCATGATGGGACAGTGGGTGTTTGACCGCTTTGTCATGGCGAGCGGAAAAGCCTCCCTGTTTCTGTTCACATTATCGGCGGCTTCGGTGACCAACCTGATTCTGGATCCGATCCTGATCTTCGGGTATTTCGGACTTCCGGCCATGGGCACAGCGGGCGCCGCGTTGGCCACGGTGATCGGACAGTGGGTGGGCTGCTTTGCCGGATATTTTATTAACCGGCGCTGGAACCGGGAGATTCCGATTCATTTTACAGTAAGGGCGGATCAGGATTGTCTTCTTTCGATCCTGAAAGTGGGGATCCCGAGCACGCTGGTACAGGCGGTGTCATCCCTGATGGCTGTCTATGTGAACTCCGTGCTCATGGCTATCACATCTACAGCTGTCGCTGTGTACGGCGCGTGCGTGAAAATCCAGGGGCTCGTCACCGTCGGCGTGCACGGCATGGGAAACGGGCTGATCCCGATCGTTGCATACAATTACGGCGCCAGAAAACAGGACCGGATCCGTCAGAGCTTCCGGTGGGCGCTGCTGTATTCCGCTGTGATCTACAGCGTGTTTTTCCTGGTGATGGAGCTTGCGCCGGAAGCCGTGCTGCGCTTATTCGACGCGTCGGAGGAGATGCTTGCCATCGGTGTGACGGCGCTTCGCGTGATGGCCGTGAGTTTTCTGCTTTCCCATGTCTGTCTCACCTGTTCCGCTGCCTTTCAGGGGCTCGGCATGGGGGTGACGAGCATGCTTCTCACCTTAAGCAGGCCAGGTGGCGCTGCCGATGATATTTCTTGCAGTATTGTCACATACAAAAAATCTGTCTCTTGTCTGGATGGCATTTGTGGCTGCGGAGGCGGCAGTGCTTCCGTTCGGCCTGTTTTTCTGGAAGAGAGAGACGGGGAGGCTGCCCGGCTTTGCGCCGGAGATCAGAATGGAGCGGAAGATATGAAGTATACGACATTAGGAAATTCGGAATTAAATGTTTCACGCATCTGTATGGGATGCATGGGGTTTGGAGACGCGGGAAAGGGGCAGCATTCATGGACGCTTGACGAGGAGCATTCCCGTGAAATCATCCGGCATGGCCTGGAGCTTGGCATCAATTTCTTTGACACGGCAATCGCTTACCAGGGAGGTACAGGCGAGCAGTATGTGGGAAGGGCGCTGCGGGATTTTGCGAAACGTGACGAGGTGGTTGTGGCGACAAAATTCCTGCCCCGCACACAGGACGAGATTGCGGCGGGGATGACCGGGCAGCAGCATATTGAGCACATGATCAATAAGAGCCTGGAACATCTCGGCATGGACTATGTGGATCTGTACATTTGCCACAGGTGGGATGATCAGACGCCGCTTTATGACGTCATGGAGGGACTGAACAATATCGTAAAAGCGGGAAAGGCAAGGTATATCGGCATTTCCAACTGCTTTGCATGGCAGCTTGCAAAGGCGAATGCGCTGGCAGAACAGGAGGGCTTTGCAAAATTTATTTCCATCCAGGGACATTATAACCTGATCTTCCGCGAGGAGGAAAGGGAGATGGCGAAGCTGTGCGCGGAAGACAACATCGCCATGACGCCCTACAGCGCGCTGGCAGGCGGGCGGCTGTCAAAGGCGCCCGGCGAGACGTCAAAGCGCCTGGAGGAGGACCGCTACGCAAAATCAAAATACGACGCAACCGCAGAGCAGGACGGCGTGATTATTTCGCGGGTGGAGGAGCTTGCCGGGCGGAAAGGGGTGACGATGACGGAAATCGCTCTGGCATGGCTGCTCACAAAGGTTACCGCCCCGGTGGTCGGGGCCACGAAGCTGCACCATGTGGACGGGGCGGCAAAAGCGGTGGATCTGATTCTTACAGATGACGAAACCGCGTATCTGGAGGAGCCGTATGTTCCCCACAGGCTGGTGGGAATCATGGCGGAGTGATCAGGCGGAAAAAGGCTGGCGGGAATCATGGCGGAGTGATCAGGCAGAAAAAGATTTGACGACCGTCCCGCAAATCGCTATAATCTACATGACAGCCCGATTGACGGGCGGACAGAAAAGGAAGAGAAATCATGTACGATCAACTGACAAAGCAGGACATAAAAAAGATGGAGGAGGAGATCGAATACCGCAAACTTGTGGTGCGGAAACAGGCGCTCGAGGCGGTAAAGGAGGCGAGGGCGCACGGGGATCTCTCCGAAAACTTTGAATATCACGCTGCCAAAAAAGACAAAAACCAGAATGAGAGCCGGATCCGCTATCTGGAGCGGATGATTCAGACGGCAAAGATCATCTCCACGGATTCCGCGGAGGATGAGGTCGGGATGAACAATACGGTCACGGTATGGTTTGAGGAGGACGAGGAGGAGGCGACCTACAAAATCGTCACGACCGTCCGCGGAAATTCGTTAGAGAACCGGATCAGCAACGAATCGCCGATGGGAAAGGCGCTGCTCGGGCACAGGGTGGGAGACCGGGTACAGGTGAAGGTAAATGAGAACTACTCTTATTTTGTCCAGATTCGAAAGATCGAAAATACTGTGGATGACGGGTCGGATCAGCTGAGAAGCTTCTGACGGAATGGAGGGAGCAATGAGACTGACGGAATTGTTAAAAACAGAACAGGTGACGATATCCTGCGAGCTGTTCCCGCCGAAGCAGGGCGCGCAGCTGGAGAATTATAAAAAGACCGTGGCGGAGGTGGCGGCGTTAAAGCCCGCCTATATGAGCGTGACCTACGGCGCGACCGGCGGCACCTCGGATTACACGGTGGAGCTTGCGAATGAGGTGTGCAATGTCAATCATATTCCGGCGCTGGCGCATCTGACCTGCGCGTCGTCCACGAAGGAAAAAGTGGCGTCCGTGATCCGGGAGCTGAAGGAGAAAAAAATAGAAAATATTCTGGCGCTGCGGGGGGATATCCCGGAGCATGTGGATTTCCCGCTGCCCGGCCAGTACACCCACGCCTCGGAGCTGATTGCCGATATCCGCGCACAGGGCGATTTCTGCATCGGGGGCGCCTGCTATCCGGAGGGGCACCCGGAGTCCGAGACGATTTTTACGGATCTGGACCATTTAAAGGAAAAGGTGGAGGCGGGCTGCGAATTCCTGACCACGCAGATGTTTTTTGACAACAATATCCTGTATAATTTTATGTACAAGGCGCTCAAAAAAGGGATTGACGTACCGATCGTGGCCGGGATCATGCCGGTGACAAGCCGCGCGCAGGTGAAGCGCAGCATCGCGCTGTCCGGCTGCATGATCCCGCCGCGGTTTGCGGCGATCGTCGACCGTTTCGGGGATGATCCGGCGGCGATGAAGCAGGCGGGAATCGCCTATGCGACGGACCAGATCATCGATCTGATCGCAAACGGTGTGAATCACGTTCATATTTATACCATGAACAAACCGGATGTCGCGGGTGCGATCCTCGATCATCTGTCATATATTTATGTGAGGGAGGGATAAGGGATGCGAAAGGAAGAGCTGAACCGGAAGCTGATTGAGATGGCAAAGGCGACGAAGGAAGGAAGGCTCCGCTGGAGTGTGGAGGTGCAGACCACCGAGGCGAACAATCCGGATGAAAAGCCGGTGGAGACGGAACACGGGGTGCGGTGGACGCTGGATGAGTGTTATGTATCCTACTACTGTAAGTACAAAAACGAAGATTTCTGCATGATTACGTACGAGCTGATCAAAACGGCAGGAGACCGGGTGCGGACGAGCAATCTGGTCTTTCTGCCGCCGCTTGGCGTCCGCTATTTTGACCTGCGCACCCTGCTACCGCACAGTGTGGAGACCTCCGCGGTGCTTTTAGAGCAGATCCATCAGCTCTGGGTGCTGCTGCTTGACATGTATAAGGTGGATAAAGGGAGCGTTTATCTGGACGTCCGTCCGGGGACGCTGGTGATCGAGGATGAATAAGAGATTGAAAAGGCAGAGGTATCAGGGGATGAAATCAGGAGGGAACATGAAAAAGCAATGCTGTTTCGGCATCTGCTGCGCCTTACTCGCCGCAGGACTTCTTTTTGCGGCGGGATGTGCCGGGAAAAACGCGCCGCAGCAGGGAAATGACAGTGCGTCCGACAGCGGGACGCAGCCGCAGAACGCCGCTGACGCCGGGGGTGCGGACATGGATGCGCCGGGAACGGTGTCGGATCTGCCGGAACAACCCACCGGGGATGACTCCGACAGCGGGACGCAGCCGCAGAATCCGGCCGGTGCGGGGACGACGGACGGCATGGAGGCCGCAAAAAACGCAGCGCTCGCCCATGCGGGCCTTGACGCGGCGCAGGTGACGTTTGTGAAGCAGAAGCTGGATTACGACGACGGCGCGGCGAAATATGAGATCGAATTTGTGACGGACACAGAAAAATACGAATATGAGATGAGGGAGAGTGACCTCACGATTCTGGAATATTCACGTGAGACGCGAGATGATTTTGCACATCACAACGCGGACGGTCACGGCCATGCCGGCGCACAGGGAGATGCCAAAGCGGCGGGGCAGGAGCTGATCACGGACGAGGAGGCTTTGGCCGCGGCGCTCGCCCATGCAGGACTGACAGAGGACGATGCCGTTTATCTGGAGATGGAGCTGGATTACGATGACGGCCGGTATGAGTATGAGATCGAATTTTATGCGGGAAATATGGAGTACGAGTATGAAATCGACGCCGTTACCGGCGAGGTCCTTAAGGCGGAGAGCGAGATTCCATAATGCAGGGTATATTTTTCTCCGATTGGTGGCATGAATAGGGAGGAAAGAGAGGGAATGGAATATGGAACAGAAATTTTTCAGCTGCGAACGCTGTGATACGATCATCACGATGATAAAAGACACCGGCGTTCCGGTCACGTGCTGCGGGCAGGTGATGAAGGAGATGATTCCGGGTACGGCGGACGCTTCTGCCGAGAAACATGTCCCGGTGTACACGACAGAGGAAAATCACGTAACGGTCTGTGTGGGGACATTAGAGCATCCCATGCTGCCGGAGCACTATATCGAGTGGATTTTTCTTCAGACAAAACAGGGGAACCAGTGGAAGGCGCTTCAGCCGGGGGATCAGCCCAGGGCGCGCTTTGCGATCTGCGAGGGAGATGAACCTGTGGCCGTGTATGCATACTGTAATCTGCACGGGCTGTGGAAAGCATAGGAAAACCAGAAAAAGCGGTCGGAATGCGGTTTTGTACCGGTCCCGGCCGCTTTTGCTGTGATGATCATGCACCGATGTGATTGATCATGCTTGCCAGATATCCGGCGCCGAACCCGTTGTCAATATTGACGACAGACACGCCGCTTGCGCAGGAATTCAGCATGGAGAGCAGGGCGGAGAGGCCCTGGAAGCTGGCACCGTATCCGACGCTTGTAGGCACTCCGATGACCGGGCAGTCGGCAAGGCCGCCGATCACGCTGGCAAGCGCGCCCTCCATCCCGGCTACTGCGATCACAGCGTTTGCAGCGGATATCGTTTCCATATTCGAGAGAAGACGGTGGATCCCTGCCACGCCGACGTCGTAGAGGCGCACGACGTGATTCCCGAGCGCTTCCGCAGTCAGCGCTGCTTCCTCCGCGACCGGGATATCGCTTGTCCCGCCGGTGGCAACCACGATGGCCCCTTTTGCGGTGATGTGCTCCGTGCGGTTTACAATGCCGATGCGGGAGAGCGGGTCGTAAAAAAGCTCAAAGCGTTCGTTCAGGTAATCGGCGGATTCCGGCGAAAGCCTTGTGATCAGAATATTTTGGGGACAGTGGGAGAGGAGGCTGTTTACAATCCCCTCGATCTGCTCCTTTGTCTTGGAAGCGCCGTAGATGACCTCCGGCGCGCCCTGACGCACCGGACGGTGGTGATCGACCTTTGCGTAGCCGAGATCCTCAAACGGGGCGAGTTTTAACTTCGCATAACCTTCCTCTGCGCTGATTGCGCCGCTCTCAATATCATATAACACCTGCCGGATATGATCGTTTGCCATTGCCGTTCTCCTTTTTCAAGTCGTATGATGTCGGGGTTAAAAGGGATCTGACCGCATGATGCTTTTGACCCTGGCATGATTATACCGGTATCAGAGGGATATTGCAAGCCGGTGAACGTCTGTTCAGCCCGTGACATGATTCGTTTATTTTGCGTGCAAAATTCCTTTGCGGTGCATGGCTGAACTTTCCATGGCTGAACTTTTTCGATAAAAAGGTTGACGTATGGGAAAAATATGTTATAATGTTCTATAGTGCAATGAATGACCCAATCAGTTGAATATGCACAATACGCAACTGGAGGGAGGTTAGGTGTGAGATAATGTCGAGTGTAATCGTAAAAGAGAATGAGACTTTAGACAGCGCGTTACGTCGTTTCAAGAGAAACTGCGCGAAGGCAGGTATCCAGCAGGAGATCCGCAAGAGAGAGCATTACGAGAAGCCGAGCGTAAAGCGCAAGAAAAAATCTGAAGCAGCAAGAAAAAGAAAGTACAATTAATGACGCAGAAAAAGAGTTACCGGATTTCCGGTAGCTCTTTTTTTGCGTTACAATAAGCTGGCTCGCGGAGCGCACAGCGTTTGTTTCATCAATACCCCAGATCCTCGCCGATTAAGATTACGCGGATGCGTCCCGGCACCTGGCTTCTCCTCGTGATGACGGTCTGCGCGCAGATGCAGTCCGGGGAGAGGCAGTCGGAACAGATGCCGGTCGCAAAGCAGGGCGTCGCCCGGTGTAAGCGCTGGCAGTTCATCGGAGCAGCCGTGTTATGTATACGGCTTAAGGCATCCTCCAGGGTGGGGACGACCTTATTCATGCCGGCCATGACGATGACGTGCTCCGGTCCGTAGATGAATGCTGCAACGCGGTTTCCGGTGCCGTCCACGTTGACGATCTGCCCGTCCGCTGTGATGGCGTTTGCGCTCGTAAAATAGAAATCCGCCGAGAGGGCTTGGTGGTAGATGCTTTTTACCTCATCCGGAGAGGCTGCCGTGGAGCGGTCGATCAGATGGATGTTCGGATCGTGGCGCAGGGCGGTGAGCATGCCGGTGTCTTCTAACGTCATGGATCCGCCGAAGGAGACCGTGCAGTGCTCCGTCAGCCAGGAAAATGCTTTTTTCTCGGCTTCTTCCACGTTGGCGCAGTAATATCCGCCGATCTGACGCTTTTCCAGATTTTTGATGACTGTATTGGCGAGGGCTTCATAGTGCAGTTGTTTTGGGTTCATAGTATACCTCCTGAATATCATTTTGTATATCATCAGTATAACAGACTTATGCCGAAAATCCTACCCCTCTTGACTTTTTTTCAGAAGCGGCTAAAATGGAAGAAGTTGTAAGTCGGATCAGCCATAACATTTCGTGGAAAGGTGTGCATGTCATGAGTGAAAATCTGAAAAAAATGTTATCCTATTATAAACCATACCGCGGGATTTTCTGGGCGGATATGTTTTTTGCGGCGGTCTCGGCCGGGGTGGCGCTGACCCTGCCGCTTGTCGTGCGCTATGTGACCTCGACCCTGATCCACATGGACAGCGGCGAGATCCTGCGCCAGATTAAGATCATTGCGTTCCTTCTCGCGGTGCTTTTGGCGGTGGACTGCTACAGCAGGTTCTTTATCGCCAACTACGGGCATGTGATGGGGGCGAAGATCGAGTACAACATGCGCGCGGAGATCTTTGATCATCTGCAGAAGCTCTCGTTTGCGTTTTATGACAATCAGAAGGTCGGTCAGCTGATGTCGCGGATCACGACGGATCTGTTTGAAATTACCGAGCTGATGCACCACGGGCCGGAAAATATTATTTTGTCGGTGTTAAAGATTGTGGGAGCGCTTGTGATTCTGTTAAACGTCAATCCTGCGCTCGCGCTTGCGGCCTTTCTGGTGCTGCCTGTGATGCTGCTGTTCGCGTTTTTCCTGAATAAAAAAATGCGGCTGGCATTCCGGCAGAACCGGATTAAGATCGCGGAGATCAACGCGCAGATCGAGGACAACCTCTCCGGGATCCGCGTCGTAAAATCGTTTGCCAACGAGGAGATCGAGAACGCAAAGTTTAAGAAGGGCAACGACGGGTTCCTCTCCGCGAAGAAAAACAGCTATCATTACATGGGAACCTTTCAGGCCGGACTGACGACATTTACGACCCTCATTCAGGTCAACGTCATCTTGGTGGGCGCATACCTGATTTCAAAGGGCAGTGTGAGCGTCGGCGATCTGGTGACATTTCTGCTTTACATCGGCGTGTTTACGGATCCGGTGCGGACGTTAATCGATTTCACCGAGCAGTTTCAGAACGGTTATACCGGATTTGAGCGTTTCTGCGAAATTATGGCGGTGGAGCCGGATATCCGGGATAAGAAGGGCGCTGAAGAACTCACGAATGTAAAGGGCGATCTGACGTTTGAAAATGTCTCCTTCCAGTATGAGGAGAACACGGAGCGCGTGTTAAATCACATCAACCTCACGGTCCCCGCAGGTTCCTATATGGCGCTTGTGGGATCCTCCGGCGCGGGAAAGAGCACGCTCTGCTCGCTGATTCCGCGGTTTTACGACGTGACGGGCGGCGCGGTAAAAATCGACGGGAAGGATGTCCGCGATCTGACGTTAAAGAGTCTCCGCGACCACATCGGAATCGTGCAGCAGGACGTCTATCTGTTTGTCGGGACGGTCTATGAAAACATCCGCTACGGCAGGCCGGACGCCACGAAGGAGGAGGTCATCGAGGCGGCGAAAAATGCCAATGCACATGAGTTCATCATGTCGCTGCCGAACGGCTATGACACGGATATCGGGCAGCGCGGCATCAAGCTTTCCGGCGGGCAGAAGCAGCGCCTCTCGATCGCGCGCGTGTTTTTAAAGAATCCGCCGATCCTGATTTTTGACGAGGCGACCTCCGCTCTGGACAATGAGAGCGAGAAGGTGGTTCAGGATTCTCTCGAAAAGCTGGCGAAGAACAGAACGACTTTTGTAATTGCGCATCGCCTCTCCACGATCAAAAATGCGGAGAAGATTCTGGTGCTTTCCGATGAAGGGATCGAGGAGGAGGGAACACACGAGGAGCTTCTGGCGAAAAAGGGAATTTATGAGAAGCTGTACACGATGCAGTTCCATAAGTAATCCCGGGGTTTCTGAAATTTTTGTGAAATCCGCCGGCGAGGGTTTGCACGCGGCGGAAAAAGAGGTAAAATAAAGACGTTTTTGAACAGGACGCGGGCTGTGGTGTACAGCCGCATATAGAAAGGAAGCGGTTTATGATGACAAAGATTGATATTATTTCCGGATTCTTAGGGGCGGGAAAGACGACGTTTATCAAAAAGATGATTGACGAGGTATTTACCGGGGAAAAGCTGGTGCTCATCGAAAACGAATTCGGCGAGGTCGGGATCGACGGCGGATTTTTAAAGAATGCGGGGATTGAGATTACGGAGATGAATTCGGGCTGCATCTGCTGTACGCTGGTCGGCGATTTCGGGAAGAATCTGCATGAGGTGATGGACCGCTATCACCCGGACCGCATTTTAATCGAGCCGTCCGGTGTCGGAAAGCTCTCCGACGTCATGAAGTCGGTGATTGATTTGGAAAAGGATGAGGACGTAAAGCTCAACGGTCTCGTCACGGTGGTAAATGCGTTAAAGGCCGGCAGGCAGATGAAGGCGTTTGGGGAATTTTTCAACAATCAGATTGAATATGCTACTACAATCGTCCTGAGCCGCTCGCAGAATGCGACGCCGGAGCAGCTGGAACTCTGTGTGAAGCAGATGCAGGCGCTGAATTCCAAAGCGGCGATCATCACCACACCGTGGGAGCAGATCAGCGGAGCGCAGATCTTAAAGGTGATGGAGGGACAGGATTCGCTGGAGATGAAGACGCTTGCGGCGGAGCATGCGAACCGCGATGCACAGGAGCACGCGCACCATCATCATGAACATGATCACGACCACGGGCATGATCATCACGACCACGACCACGGTCACGAAGATCATGAGCACGAGTGCCATGGAGAACATGATCACGATCACGACGGCCACGAGTGCGGGTGTCATGATCATCACGACCACGATCATCATGAGCACGATCATGATGATCATCACGACCACGATCATCATGAGCACGATCATCATGACCACGGCCCGGACTGCACCTGCGGGTGCCACGACCACGATCATGACCACGGCCATCATCACCATCACGCGGATGACATATTCACGAGTTGGGGAAAAGAGACGCCGCACAGGTTTACGCGTGAGAAGATCGAGGCGGTATTAAAGGCGCTCGATGAGACGGAGGATTACGGGACGATCCTGCGGGCAAAGGGGATGGTGCCGGATGTGGACGGATCCTGGATTTATTTTGACATGGTTCCGGGCGAGTACGAGCTTCGTGACGGCGAGCCGGATTATACGGGGCGCCTGTGCGTGATCGGGACGGACTTAAAGGAGCATGCGATCGAGGAGCTGTTCGGGATCGCGTAGGAGGCTGTGATGGAAGAGATACCAATTTATTTATTTACCGGTTTTATGGACAGCGGAAAGACGACGCTTGTAAAAGAAACGTTGTTTGAAAACGGGTTTGCGGACGAGGGAAAGAGCCTGATCATCTGCTGTGAGGAAGGTGAGGAGGAGTACGACCCGGCGGAGCTTGAAAAGAAACACATTCAGCTGGTGACGGTGGAGAAGGAGGAGGATCTGACGGCGGAATTTCTGCAGTCGGTGAATTTACAGTACCTGCCGGATCAGATATTCCTGGAATACAACGGTACCTGGAAGATGAGCACGATTTTAGAGACGCCGCTGCCGAAGGGATGGGTCATCGTGCAGGAGCTGGCCACGGTGGACGCGACGACCTTTGAGCTGTATCTGAATAATATGCGCACCATGATCATGGAGCAGCTGTTCCATGCGGATGTCGTGATTTTTAACCGCTGTGACGATAGCACGGATAAGGGAAAGTTCCGCCGCAATGTCAAGGCGTTAAACCGCAAGGCGCAGCTGGTGTATGAGCGAAAGGACGGCTCACTCGACGAGCGCGAGGAGGAGCTGCCGTTTGACATCTCGGGCGACGAGCTGGAGATTACGGATGCGGACTATGCGATCTGGTACATGGACTGCCTGGAGAACCCGAAGCGTTATGAGGGAAAAACCGTGCATTTCCTGGCTCTGGTCTACAACCCGGAGCGCTTAAAGAAAGGCGTGTTTGTTCCCGGGCGGTTTGCGATGACCTGCTGCGTGGAGGACGTGACCTTTATCGGGTTTAAGTGTAAGTACGCGAAGGAGGAGGAGATCCCGCATCGTTCCTGGGTGGATATCACCGCAGAGGTGCGCGTGGAGTTTGCGAAGGAGTACAAGGGCAAAGGGCCGGTGCTCTATCCGGTGGAGATTCATCCGGCGGAGGCGCCGGAGGATGAGCTGGTGTATTTCTCATAGGAGACGGATAAAAAGGTAAAACGCAATAAAATACTGGAATTTCAGGAAAAGCCGTTGAAATATGACGGCTTTTCCTTTATGATGTTATGTTGAGAGCACGTAGTAATCCGGAAGCGTCCGGATCATTACAATAGATAAATGAAGGAGGATGAGATGTATCCAATTGTAAAAAGAGAAAAGCTGGCGGATAAGATCTGGCTGATGGATGTCAAAGCGCCGCGCGTGGCACAGTACTGTGAACCGGGGCAGTTTGTGATCGTAAAGATTGACGAGGTGGGCGAGCGCATTCCGCTTACGATCTGTGATTATGACAGGGAAGCGGGGACCATCACGATCGTCACACAGACGGTGGGTGCGTCCACGGAGCGTCTGGTCGCACTGAAGGAGGGCGATGCTTTCCAGGATTTTGTGGGGCCGCTGGGATGCGCGTCGGATCTGATCGGCGAGGATATTGAGGAGCTGAAGAAGAAAAAGATCGTGTTTATCGCCGGAGGCGTGGGCACGGCGCCGGTATATCCACAGGTGAAATGGCTGCATGACCACGGCGTGGACTGTGACGTCATCATGGGCGCGCGGAGTAAGGATCTTCTTATTTTAGAGGAGGAGATGCGGGCGGTCGCGACAAATCTCTACGTGACGACGGATGACGGTTCTTATGGATTCCACGGTGTGGGTACGGCGCAGCTGCAGGCGCTCTGGGATCAGGGCGTGCGCTACGATCACTGTGTGGCGATCGGTCCGATGATCATGATGAAGTTTGTGTGTAAGCTCACAAAGGAGCTCGGTATACATACGATTGTTTCCATGAACCCGATCATGGTGGACGGCACCGGAATGTGCGGCGCCTGCCGTCTGGTGGTCGGCGGCGAGGTGAAGTTCGCTTGCGTGGACGGGTCGGAGTTCGACGGGCATCTCGTCGATTTTGACCAGGCGATGAAGCGTCAGCTGCAGTATAAGACCGAAGAGGGCAGAGCGATGTTAAAGCTTCAGGAGGGGGATACCCACCACGGCGGCTGCGGGCACTGCGGATGAAAAAGAAGTGATAAACAGAATCAGATGGAGGAAAATATGGACGTTTTGAATAAAGTGCCGGTTCGCGAGCAGGAGCCTGCGGTCCGTGCGGCAAATTTTGAGGAAGTATGTCTCGGATATAACGAAGAAGAGGCGATGACGGAGGCTGCGCGCTGCTTAAACTGTAAAAACGCGCAGTGCGTGAAGGGCTGTCCGGTAGCCATCGACATCCCGGGCTTTGTGTCACAGGTAAAGGAAGGTAAGTTCGAGGAAGCGTATCAGACGATCAGCGCATCCTCCGCGCTTCCGGCGGTCTGCGGACGCGTCTGCCCGCAGGAGACACAGTGCGAGGGCAAATGCATCCGCGGCATCAAGGGCGATCCGGTCTCGATCGGAAAGTTAGAGCGGTTTACCGCGGACTGGGCGAGAGAGCACGGGATTAAGCCCAAAGCGGCGGAGCAGACAAACGGGCACAAGGTGGCCGTGATCGGTTCCGGCCCTGCGGGATTAACCTGCGCGGGCGACCTTGCGAAGATGGGCTACGAGGTCACGATCTTTGAGGCGCTTCACGAGCCGGGCGGCGTGTTAGTCTACGGGATTCCGGAATTCCGTCTGCCGAAGCAGGCGGTCGTGGCGGCCGAGGTGGAAAATGTCAAAGCGCTCGGCGTCAAAATCGAGACAAATGTCGTGATCGGTAAATCCGTGACGATTGACGAGCTGATGGAAAAGGAGGGCTTTGAGGCCGTATTTATCGGTTCCGGCGCGGGACTCCCGAAGTTCATGGGCATCCCGGGCGAGCAGGCGATGGGCGTGTTCTCGGCGAATGAGTACCTGACGAGAAACAACCTCATGAAGGCGTTCCTGGAGGGCTATGACACCCCGATTAAGACCGGATCAAAGGTGATCGTGGTCGGCGGCGGCAACGTGGCGATGGATGCGGCGCGTACTGCAAAGCGGCTCGGGGCCGAGGTACATATCGTCTACCGGCGCAGCGAGGAGGAGCTTCCGGCGCGTGTGGAGGAGGTGCATCATGCGAAGGAGGAGGGAATCATCTTTGACCTGCTCCAGAACCCGAAGGAGCTGCTCGTGGATGAAAACGGCTGTGTGTGCGGCGCGCGCGTGATTAAAATGGAGCTCGGCGAGCCGGACGAGTCCGGCAGAAGGAGACCGGTGGAGGTGCCGGGATCCGAGTACGAGATCGAGGCGGACACAGTGATCATGTCGCTTGGGACTTCTCCGAATCCGCTCATTTCCTCGACGACGAAGGGACTTGAGACGAACCGCTGGAAATGTATCGTGGCGGATGAGGAAAACGGCGCGACCTCCA
Source organism: uncultured Roseburia sp. (assembly GCA_947642555.1). Lineage (GTDB taxonomy): Bacteria > Bacillota > Clostridia > Lachnospirales > Lachnospiraceae > Roseburia. The sequence goes on from CANRSX010000039.1 coordinate 23,316, forward strand.
AGGAGGGCGTGTATGCCGGCGGCGACGCCGTGACGGGAGCGGCGACCGTCATTCTTGCGATGGGGGCCGGAAAAGCGGCGGCGAAGGGCATCGACGAGTACTTAAGCGCAAAATAATACGGCAGATAACACGCGGTGCGTGCTGCGTGGATCAAAAGAAGCGCCAGGGTGCGGCGGGCCGGGCAGATGCCCGCCTCCTCCCGGCGCTTTTTTTACGAGAGGAGAACAGTTATGAATTTTCTGACGGACAGGGAACTGTTTGCGGATCTGGATGAGAACGGACAGTTTACAAAGAGGGCAAAAACGGACGACACGCTGGGCAGCTGGTACCGGGCGGGGATAATCAACGGTGCGGAGAATGTCAGAGGTGACGGAAAAGTGTACAGCAAAAAGGACTGGAAGGGTGATAATAAAGAGTGGCTCTATGAGGTCTGGGAGTGGGGTGACGCCTCGATCGAACGGTATCTTTCGAAGAAAAAGAAGGGGATCACCGTCGGCGAATTTCCCATGGAGGTCGAACAGACGGGGAAATATTCAACGTATATAAAAAGCAGATTAGATGCCGACAGCGGCGAATTTATTGATAAGAAGGCGGGCGAAATGGTGCTTGAGGTCGATTATTTTGACAATCTCTCGGAATGTCTCGACAGACTGGGAGGAAAAAGCGATCATTTTACACATTCGCTGCGGGGATATTTTAAAGACATTATGGACTGCCGCAAGGCGTTATCAGAACTGACAGAAAACTACATCGGTATGAAAAAGACCTGCCGATGGATCCTCTTTGCAGCGATATGGATGCTTTTGTGCATCAGCCCCACGATTCCCGGCATACCGCCGTTTATGCAGAATGTGACACAGGCGGTGATGGGAAAAGTGGGGGAAAAAGTGGCAATGGCGATCTTTATCGCTCCGCTTGTGCTGCAGATCCTTGCATGCTTTTTCCATTGTATCTGCGTTGCAGACGACTTTTCACTGCTGTTCTGGCTGAACTTTCCGGTGGTGACGATTGCCGTGGGCCTCTGCGGCGCGCTCGGCGTGATCGGCGGGATGGAGGAGTTAGAGGGGGACTACATCATTCTGGCGTGGGTTCTCGCGGGGATCTACCTGTTCTGGCTGTTTCTCCTCCTTCTTGTGGTTCTTTATGTGAGACATGTGGAGGGAAAGAAGCGGAAAGAACAGCCGGAAAAGCGCAAAGCCTTTGTAAAAGCGGTGGATGCGAATGCGGCGAAGATTCACCGCTACATCCGTCTGCGGGTGCTGTGGTGGAAGCACATAAACGGTTCCAGATCCCTGCCCTACTGCCTGACGCGGCTTCAGGAGCTGCTTGATGAGTGCGTGAAGGAGGCGGAGAAATACCGGAACATGATCTGATCGTTTTTAAAACTTGTCTGTTTCGACAGAATAGTCGGAAAAATACGGTTAAAATACGAAATTGAATATGCCTTTTCGTTGACGGTGAAGAGCTGTAGTGCTATAATAATTCCATTAGCAGGTACGAAAAAAGTATAAGGAGGAATTGGTATGTACTTCAAAACGACAGCCGGACACGAAGCGTTCCGGGCACAGATCCGGGAGTTCGCGGAAGCAGAGATCAAACCCTATACCTTTCTGTGGGACAAGGAGAACCAGTTCCCCAGAGAAGTAGTGGAGAAGATGGGAAAGCTTGGCTGGATGGGAATCCCTTACCCGAAGGAATACGGCGGCGCGGGGATGGACGTCATCAGCTATGCGATTGCTGTGGAGGAGCTCTCGCGGGTGGACGGGGGAACCGGCGTGATTTTATCCGCACATGTCTCGCTCGGCAGCTGGCCGATCTTTGCCTTCGGGACCGAGGAGCAGAAGCAGAAGTATCTGGTACCGCTTGCAAAAGGTGAGAAGATCGGGGCCTTTGGCCTGACAGAGCCGAATGCGGGTTCCGATGCGGGAGGGACGGAGACGACTGCGGTCCTGATGGGGGATTACTATCTTCTGAACGGGGAAAAGATTTTCATCACAAACGGCGGAGAGGCCGATACATATGTCGTCTTCGCGGTCACCACGCCCGGGATCGGCACAAAGGGAATCAGCGCGTTTATCGTGGAAAAGGGCTGGGAAGGCTTTGAGTTCGGGGACCATTACGACAAGATGGGCATCCGTTCCTCGGCGACGGCACAGCTCTTATTTAACGATGTGAAGGTGCCGAAGGAGAATCTGCTCGGAAAAGAGGGCCAGGGCTTTAAGATTGCGATGGCAACGCTTGACGGCGGCCGGATCGGGATTGCATCGCAGGCGCTCGGGATCGCGCAGGGCGCATTTGAGAGCGCGACGGAATACGCAAAAGAGCGCGTGCAGTTTGACAAGCCGATCGGTTTCCAGCAGGCGATCTCCTTTAAGCTGGCCGACATGGCGACAAAGATCCGCTGTGCGCGTCTGCTTGTCTACAGCGCCGCGGACTTAAAGGAGAACCATGAGCCCTACGGCATGGAGTCCGCGATGGCCAAGCAGTATGCATCCGATATCGCCTTAGAGGTGACGAACGATGCCCTTCAGATCTACGGCGGCAACGGATACTTAAGAGGCATGGATGTGGAGCGCATGTACCGCGATGCGAAGATCACGACGATCTACGAGGGGACAAACGAGATTCAGCGCGTGGTCATCGCCTCCCATATCATGGGCAAGCCGCCGAAGGAGAGCGCGCCGGCGTTAAAGCAGGCAGGGCCGGTGACCGGGGCCAGAAAGAAGATGATTTTAAAGGAAGGCAGCGCAAAGGAGCGCGTGGATACGCTCGTGGAGAGCTTAAAGAAGGACGGCTATGATTTCACCGTGGGAATCCCCATCGATACGCCGATCACAAAGGCGGAGCGCGTGGTCAGCGCCGGAAAGGGAATCGGGGATAAGGAGAATATGAAGCTGATCGAGGAGCTGGCGCGTCAGGCCGGCGCGGCGATCGGTTCGTCCCGGCCGGTGGCGGAGACACTGCGCTATGTCCCGATCAACCGCTATGTCGGAATGTCCGGGCAGAAATTTATGGGAAATCTCTACATCGCCTGCGGTATCTCCGGCGCGGTACAGCATCTGAAGGGAATCAAGGACGCTGCTACAATTGTAGCAATCAATAAGAACGCCAATGCGCCGATTTTCAAGAACTGCGATTACGGGATTGTCGGCGATGTGAATGAGATTCTGCCGCTGCTCGCTCAGGCGCTTGACACCGGTGAGGAGAAGAAGCCCGCGCCGCCGATGAAGAAGATGAAACGCGCGACCCCGAAGAAGGAAAAACCGTCCTATAAGACGTATGTCTGCAGCGGGTGCGGATACGAGTATAATCCGATGGCAGGGGATCCGGACGCCGATGTCGCGCCGGGGACGCTTTTTGAGAAGCTGCCGGAAGACTGGGTCTGCCCGGAGTGTGCGGAATCAAAAGAGAACTTTATTGAAGCGTAGAAGGAGGATTTGTGATGCATTGTGTTAGAAAGGTGACAGAGGATCTGTACTGGGTTGGTGCAAATGATCACCGCCTGGCTTTGTTTGAGAATATTCATCCGATACCAAAAGGAGTATCCTACAATTCCTACCTGCTTCTGGATGAGCAGACCGTGCTCTTTGACACGATCGACTGGTCTGCCTGCCGTCAGCTGGTGGAGAATGTCGAGTACCTGCTGGACGGGAGACCGTTAGACGTTCTGCTGATCAACCACATGGAGCCGGATCACGGCGCTTCGATCGAGGAGATCCTGCTCCGCTATCCGAAGGTAAAGGTGATCAGCACGGAGAAAGCGTTCATGCTGATGCGCCAGTTCGGATTCCACATCGACGGGCATGAGCTGATCGAGGTAAAGGAAGGGGATACCCAGTGCTTCGGAGCGCATACGGTGACCTTTGTGGCGGCGCCGATGGTGCACTGGCCGGAGGCCATGGTGACGTTTGATGTGACAAACGGCGTACTGTTTGCCGCGGACGCGTTCGGCTCGTTTATCGCGCTGGACGGAAAGCTGTTCAACGACGAGGTGAATTTTGACCGCGACTGGATCGACGAGGCGCGCCGCTATTATACGAATATTGTAGGGAAATACGGCCCGCACGTACAGGCCCTGCTGAAAAAAGCCGGCGGTATCGTGGATCAGATCCGGTATATCTGCCCGCTGCACGGCCCGGTGTGGAGAAACGATTTCGGCTACATCCTTGACAAATACCAGCACTGGAGCAGCTATGAGCCGGAGGAGAAGGCCGTGATGATCGTCTACGCCTCCATGTACGGCAACACAGAGGCCGCGGCCCAGGCGCTCGCGGCAGAGCTCGCGGAGCGCGGGGTGACGAACACCGTGATGTACGATGTGTCGAACACCCATGTGTCCTACCTGATCTCCGAGACCTTCCGCGTCAGCCATATCGTGCTCGCGTCGGTGACCTACAACCTCGGGATCTATCCGGTGATGCACAATTATCTGATGGACATGAAGGCGCTGAATCTTCAGAACCGTACCTTCGCGATCGTGGAGAACGGCTCCTGGGCGTGCAGGTCTGGCGATCTGATGCAGAAGTTCCTCGACGAGGAATTAAAGTGCATGACCGTGTTAAACGAACGCCTGTCGCTCGCGTCGTCGCTGTCTGCGGACAAGGAGGATGAGCTCGCGCTTCTCGCGGACGCGATTGCGGACTCTCTGAAGGGAAATTAAATCACGATTATACTTTACTTCAAAAAGCTACGAAAAAGTTCAGCTCGCGCCAGTCGCAAAGGTGCCTGTCGGCACTTTCCCGCTGCATACGCAGCTAACTTTGCTCATACACGGGCGCTCCCTCAGTCGAAATCGATGGATGAAAATTCGTGCGAGCACGATTTTCACCCATGCGATTCCGACTGGCTGAACTTTTTAATCCAGGTTGATATGCTTCTGTACGATCACGGCGCAGGTCACATAAAACGCGACGGCAAACGCGGCGGTCAGGCCGTTTAGCATCCAGAAGAGGTTGGTCAGCGGCCGGAGGCTGTCGGAATAAAAAAGTGTGTCGATCCAGTCAAACATCATGGTCAGAGTCAGCATACCGGTAATCATCCGCTTGACAAAATAGATGACGATGCCCGCCATGATCGCGCCTCCGATCTTGTGGGAAAACAGCTGCCCGATCGAGAGACAGGCGTAGATCATCAGGATCTGTGAGAGACAGTTGACGACCAGGGTGACGAAGAGATACCAGAGCAGCGAAAACGTCGTCAGGCCGGTGTCGTCAAGGCTTCGGTTCATCGCGACGAATATCTCTCTTAAATCCGTCAGAGCATTCCCGTGTGTGACGCCAAGGTAGAGCAGGAACACGGACAGAAAGATCACAGCCACAGCCCCGAGCACCCATACCATCGCGGTGACCAGCTTGACATTTAAGGTGGCGATGGGAGAGACCGGGAGCGTGTGCGTCAGATAGCCCTGATCCGAGTACATCGTCTTGTAAAAATGGATGCACAGGTAGATGATGGTGAGAACAAACAGCGCAAAGAGCGAGAGCACATATATGGTGATCATGGCTCCCAGAATCACGGAGGAAAGGTCTCTCACCGGCCCTGACATGGAAGCGAAGCGGTCGTCAAAAAAATTGACGGAGATACTCGCCAGTGTCAGAAGCCCTACAAGCGCATACAGCAGAAGCATGACCTTTCCCGTATTTTTAAATTCGTGATAAAACAGTTTCCCTAGCATCGAAACACCTCCCTGAATAACATATCGACGGATTTCCCCTGTCTGCTGCGGATCTCATCCACGGAGGAGACCAGCCGGAGCTGCCCGTTCTGGATAAAAATCACCTCGTCTAACACCTGCTCGATATCCGCGATCAGATGCGTGGAGATCAGGATCGTCGCCTGCGGTTCATAGTTGGAAAGAATCACATGCAGGATAAAATCGCGTGCTGCCGGGTCTACGCCGGCGATTGGTTCGTCTAAAATATACAGATCCGCCCTGCGGCTCATGACGAGGATGAGCTGGACCTTTTCTTTGGTGCCCTTTGACATCGTCTTTAAGCGGTCCTGCGGGCTGATCTGAAGCTTCTGCAGCATATCATAGGCTCTGTCCGTGTCAAAATCCTCGTAAAAATCTTTAAAATATGCGATTACGTCCCGCACCCGCTGGTTCATATTCAGATACGTGTGATCCGGCAGATAGGAAATATGCCGTTTGCTCTCAATGCCGATGGGCTGCCCGTGCATCAGAAGCGTCCCCTCCGTCGGCGTCAGAAGCCCGTTCATCATTTTAATCAGTGTCGTCTTGCCGCTGCCGTTCGGGCCGAGCAGGCCGATGATATGCCCGCCGGCGATGCCGAGACTGACATGGTCGACGGCGGTGCGGGATCCAAAGCGCTTCGTCAGATCCCTGCATTCCATGATAATGCTCATTTGCGCTCTCCTTTCATTGTCTGGCTTATGAGGGTGAGTATTTCGTCGTCGCTCAGCCCAAGCGTCTGCATCAGGGAAAGAAATTCCCCTATTTTCTCCTGTGCGACAGATGTCTTTAAATTTTTGATCAAAGTGGTATCCTCCGTGATAAATCGTCCGCTGGTCCGCTGTGAAAAGACCAGTCCCGCGCGCTCAAGCTCGCCGAGGGCTTTCTGCATCGTATTGGGGTTGACCGCAGCCTCGCCGGCGAGATCCCGGACGGAGGGCAGCTTGTCGCCGGGCTGATACCTCCCGGAAATAATATCCGCCTGAATGCGCTCCACAATCTGGATAAAAATCGGACGGTCGGATGTCAGATTCCATGCCATTTGTTCACCTCCTCACTATTGTACTATTGAAATAATACAACAATACAGCAAAGATGTCAATAGGAATTTTCGCCGGGATTTGTACGTCTGGTTACAAAAATTTTACATTTCATGACGAAAATTATGAAATATGCCGTTTTTGCCGATATATATTGAAAGCCCGGATCAGGCAGAGCGCATGGACGGGCCTGTGAAAACAGGAAGAAAGTCCGTAAGAACGGGCGGATCTACAGCAGGGATTGCGAAGAAGGGGCATGGATGACCGGTTTGGAGGAATATGTGTGCTACAGATAGCAGTGTGCGAAGACGGTGAGGCGGTGGAGGAGTATTTTAAGACGAGAACCGGCGAGTACGTCAAAAGCGGGAACTGTATGCTGGAGAGCGGAGAACTGCTGCCGGACGAGGGGCGTGAATTTGACATTCTGATCGTGAAGCATGCAGAGAGAGGAACGAATGCCGATGTGACGGTGCGGATCAGAAAAGAACTGCTGGAGGAGCTGCTCTCCAAAGCAGAGGAGAGGATCGCGCACCGGAAGAAGGAAACCGTTCTGGTGCGGGCCGGCGGGAGCTGTTACCGCATCGATCCGGGGCGGATTTTATACGCGGAGAACGTGGGGCGCAAGGTGGTGCTTCACTTAAAAAACAGCCAGCTCGCCTATTACGCCAAGATGCGGGAGACGGAGGAGCTGTTAGGGGAGGGTTTTTTCCGCTGCCACAGAGGATATCTTGTGAATCTTGCGGCAGTGGAGCGCTATGAGGCGGGAAGCATCGTCTTAAAGAACGGGGAGACGATTCTGATGGCAAAGAGCAGATACAACGCATTTTCAGCAGCGTATGAGCGGTTTTCCGGGAGGAACCGGAGCGTGCGCTGATACTGCCGTCTGAGCCGCGGGCCGGACAGAGGGCAGGAGCATACAGGAAGGGAGAGTTTGGATATGAGTATAAGCAGAATCAATTCCGTGATTACCGGAGCGCGGATGAAGCGCATGGTAAAGACAAAGGCATTTCAGACAAAGCAGAATAAGAGCGGCCTGCTGCGGGCGGCTCAGACATCCGGCCGCAGCGGCGTGGTCTCCAAAACGGGCAGCTCGCTGATGGACATCCTGCGCGCGATGAACGGCGATACCTCGATGACCGGGGAAAAGATCGTACAGAATCAGAGCCAGCGCTATGAGTACGAGACGATGCGTCTGGCGTCAGAGCGTGTGGCGTCACACCTTTCTGCGCTGCGGGCCGAGGGGGAGAAGTCCCTGTTCGGACAGGGCGTGGAGAACCGTGAGGCGGTGGAAAAGGAGATCTCCGGCTTTGTGAGCGATTACAACATCATGATCCGCAGGCTGGCGGCGTCCGGCGAAAAAGAGGACGCAGGGCTTGCGAAGAAGCTGGGCGACGAGATCACCACGCGCACGGCCACCTTAAAGAAATTCGGGATCACGCAGGACGGGAAAGGGGTCTTAAGCCTGGATCTTAAGACGTTACAGCAGGCGGATTATGAGGAGCTGAAAAATACGTTCGGCAGCAGCGGCAGCCTGACAAAAAAGCTGGCGTCGCTCACGGAATCCGTTGAAAAGAACGCAAAGGAGCAGATCGAACGCCTGGAAAAAGAAAGCTATTCGCTCAGCTCCGTCTACAGCCGCTACGGCACCAGTGACGGCTTTTACGGGACGACAGGGAGCCGTTACAGTCAGAAAGGCTGATCATGGATACGCAGAGGGTAAAGGCGGTTGACAGGGTTTCCGCCGGAACCGCAGGCCACAGAAAAAAAAGCGGCGAGGGAAAAAAGCAGTGGAGCATCCAGTTCCTCGATCATCTGCTCTCGGATATCCGCAGGCGGGAGAGGGAGGAACGGCGGAAATCCGAGAGCGGGGCAGAAAACGGCGGCCACGGATCCGGCGCGGGTTATCCCGATCTGGCCGGTGAGGGTGAGGCGGACTGCCGGATGATCCGAAAGGGGGAACAGCCGGTGCCGCCGGACTGGGATTCCTTTGAGGTTTCCGCGGAATGGACGGAGCCGGTGCTGACTTCCGAGCTTTATGAGGATATCATCGACAGCTTAAAGCGCGTGGGAAACTGGAGCGCGAGCGTCCTCTACCAGATCGCGGAGGCGATCCTGCAGGATTATTATGAGGAAATCCTGGATATGTACGCAGTGGAGGAGCTGTTTCTGGGCTGTTATCAGAAGTGTGTGGAAAAAAATGCAAAGATCGCCGCCTCCGTCCAAAAACGGCAGGAGATTCTCTCAATGCTCTACGAATATTTCTGCCGCGTCAATGCGAGAAAAAGCGTCTCGCGGAACGAGCGGGAGGGCAGGCGGCTCATCGAGGAATGCGGCCTGACCTGGGCGGGGACGACCTATTATAATTCCAAATATTACTACATATGCAGCGAGATGCGCCGCCTGTTCCGAAGGATGTGCGACCGGATCGCGGAGCGCGAGGGGCTTCAGCGGCTCTCCTATGCAAAGATTTCCAGGCAGACGCAGTTTCTTTCGGTGGGCGGACTAAGCTACCACGGCGTGTTTGTCTGGATCCAGAAAAAGGACAACGACCCGGAGGAGCAGTACGGGATGCGGGACCTCAAGAGAAAGCCGCTAAGGCAGTTTGTGTTTCTTTACCGGAATCATCTGGCGCAGAGCGAGGAGAGCAGGATCCGGCTGTTGGAGCAGAAATTTCAGATGAGGCACCGGGAGGCGGCGAGTGAGGAGGCAGAGCCGCGGCAGCTGTGGCGCAGCTTTAAGCAGAAGGAGAGCCGGGATTATCACAACGGCATGAGCTATCTCCTTGAGGGGAGCCTGATGGACGACTGGGACGAGACGGTGTATTCGGAGGCCATGGAATTTCTGCGGAATTTCCGCCTGTACCGCGTGTCGGGCTGCGTGGAATTGTTAAGTGTGACGGAAGGACGAATGCCTTCCTGAAGAATGGCGGCCGTGCCGAAGGGCAGGAGCCGTATGGCAGATCGGGAGACCCTTTCTCTGTGGTGAGAAAGGGATCTCCCGATCTGTCTGTGTCATGACAGGCTTTGCACCGAAGAAGGAGGAGGGGATCACGGCGTGAGATCGTGCAGCAGGCAGGCGAGCAGCCGGTCGTTTTCTTCCGGGTTCATGACGCAGAAGCGGATATATTTGTTGTCGAGGAACGGGAAGGTCGAACAGTCCCGGATCATCATCTTCTGACGGATCGCGCGGTCAAACAGCTCCTGGGAGGTCAGCTGGTCGTTCTGGATGCGCGCGAGCAGAAAATTGCCGTCCGGGCGGTACACCTTAAAATCCGGATGCGCGTCAAAGCGCGCAAACATGCGGGCGCGCTCCGAAGAGATCAGGGATCTGGTCGCCTCGATATAGGCGGTGTCCGCGAACATGATCTCACCCGCGACGACGGCGAGGGAATTGATCGTCCAGGGGTTCTTTCTTGCGCCGATCGCCTCGATCAGGTCCCGGTTTCCGGTGACGGCGTAGCCTAAGCGCAGTCCCGGAGCCGCGAAAAATTTGGAGGTGCCGCGCAGGATCACGATATTGTTGTAATAGTTGGTCAGCGGGACGGAGGTGATCTCCGACGAGCAGTCGGCGAATTCCACATAGGTCTCGTCCACCATCACATAGATGTCGTGCTGCTTACAGGCGTCTAAGATCCGGCGCATCTCGCGCGTGGTGATGCTCGAGGAGGTCGGATTGTTTGGATTACAAACGACGATCAGATCGATGCTTTCATTTAAATGCGCGATAAAATCAGTGACATTCAGGCGGAAGTCATCTTCCTCGCGCAGGGGATAATAGAGCGTCGTGCCGCCGCCGAGGGCGATTTCCCGCTCGTATTCCGAGTAGGTGGGCCCCACGACGAGCGCCTTTTTCGGATGCTCGATCTGAATGAAAAGGGATATCAGCTCCGTGGAGCCGTTGCCCACGATGACGTTTTCAAAATCAGCGCCGCAGTAATCCGCGATACACCGGCGCAGCGAGGTATATTCCCGGTCCGGGTAGGTGGTGATGGCGTCGATGTGGTCCGCGAGCGCGCTGCGCAGCAGAGGGGAGACGCCGAGCGGGTTGACGTTGGCGGAAAAGCTGGTAATTTCTTCTTTGCGGATGCCGTAGATCCGTTCTATGGTTTCCAAATCACTTCCATGGAAATGGTCTTTGTGTTTTATCATTGATTACTCCTCCGTTTTGGTTTATAATCTATTATAGTCATTGTGAATGAAAATGCAATAGAAAAGCAGGTGACGTTTTGCGCAGACGGATACAGCAGCTGGCGGCGGGGATCATTGACTCCGCGAAGCCGGACATTTCCTTTTCCACGGATCAGATCTGCCCCGAAATCCCGGAGGGCGGGGACGGCGCCGGGGAGTTTGTCATAACGAGCATGAACCATGTGCCGTTTAAGGGATTTCTCTACACCTCGGATGCGAGGATGGAGTGCCTGACGCCGAAGGCGGAGGGGGAAGAGGCAAAAATTCGATATCAGTTTCACAGCGATGGGCTAACCGAGGGAGATACCTTAAGCGGAGAGTTTACTTTTATCTGCAATCAGGGAGAATATCGCCTTCCTTTTGTCGTGTCCGTTGTCCGGCTCTGTGCGGATACCGCCGGCGGAACGGTCCGGGATCTGGCCGATTTTACCAGGCTGGCAAAGGAGAATCCCACGGAGGCGTACCGTCTGTTTTTCTCCAGGAATTTTAAACAGGTCATAAAGCCGGAGGAAAAGCGGGAGCTGCTGCTCTATGAGGCGCTCTGTCAGGGACCGGCCGCAGCGGTGAAGGTGGAGGAATTTCTGCTGGGCTGCGGCAGGAAGGAGCAGGCGGAGTTTTCGCTGGAACGGGCCGAGGCGGAGTACTGGCAGGTGCAGGAATCGTGCAGGGAGGAGATCGTGCTGCGCAGGAGCCAGTGGGGCTTTGTGGAGGTTTCGGCGGCGTCCGACGCGGCGTTTCTCGTGCCGGAAAAGACGCGGATGACCGAGGAGGATTTTATCGGGAGCAGCCTTGCGATCCCTTTTTATATCCGCGAGGAAGAGCTTCACGCCGGGAAGAATTACGGGCGGATCTTACTGAAGCTGCCCGGACAGACGCTCTCCTTTGCCGTGTGCGCGTCCCGCGCAAAGAAGAAGGACTGGCCGCTTCGTCCCGCGCATCGCCAGATGCAGGAGGCGCGCGTCGGCCTGCTGGGGCTGTATGTGGATTATCGCCTGAAACGGATCGTGACCGGTGTCTGGGCGAACCGTTCCGTGGAGCTACTGGACCGTCTGACGGAGCTTGGCCCGGATGAGGAGCTGTATCCGCTGATGAAGGCGCAGGTGCTCATTATCAATAAGCAGCGGCAGGAAGCGATCTGGATTACGGATGATTTCAAGAGAAACTACAAGGGACGGCAGACGCCGGTATGGGGCTATTATCTGTATCTGTGCACGCTGCTGGACCGGGAGCCGTCGTATGTGGACCGCGTGACAGGTGAGATCGAGGCGCTGTTCCGGAAGCATCCGGACAGTTCCCTGCTCTTCTGGATCCTGCTGTTTGTCCGGGAATCCTATTACAACAATCCAGCAAGACGTTACCGCGCGTTAGAGCAGTGGATCGGAATGGGGCATAAGAGCCCGTATCTGTACCTGGAGGCGTATTATCTGATCTGGCAGGATCCGTATCTGCTGCGAAAGATGGGGCCGTTTGAGCGCGAGGTGCTGAACTGGGCGGGAAAACAGCGGGCGATCACCAGCGATATCGCGCTGCAGATCATGCATATCGTGCCGGAGCTTAAGGGTTTTGATCCGTTTGTGTTCCGGATCCTGGAGGAATGTGTGCGCGTGAGCCCGCAGAACGCCATGCTTGGCATCATCTGCGCCTATCTGATCAAGGGGCAGCAGTATGCGGCGAAGTATCACGGCTGGTATGAGCAGGGGATCACAAACGGGATCCGGCTGACCGGGCTCTATGAGGCGTATCTGATGTCGCTGGATACCGGAAAGATCGGGACTGTGCCGAAGATGATCCAGATGTATTTCCAGTACGATACGAAGCTCGCCTATCCGCAGCGCGCGATCCTTTTCGTCAATATCATCGCGGACCGGCAGAGACAGCCGGGGATATATCAGAGATACCGCAAGTCGATGGAGCAGTTTGCGATGGAGCAGATCGCGGCGGGACATATCAACGAGCATCTGGCCGTGATTTATGACGAGCTGTTTAAGGCCGGGATGTTTTCGCCCGAGCTCGCCGGACAGCTGACGAAAATCCTTTTCACGCACCGGCTGATCTGCCTGGATCCCGGGATTTCGCGGGCGGTGATCTGGCATGAGGAATTGAGTGCGCCGCAGAAGGTTGCGGTGATAAACGGGGAGGCGTATTTCTGCGCCTATACAAAGAATTACAGCATCATATTAGAGGATACGGACGGAAACGGTTTTTACCGCAGTATCCGTTACCACGATGAGCCGATGCTGCACCCGGACGGATATCTGGAGCGGTGTCTGTCCCTGGCGCCGTCGGAATTCTCCTATCTGCTCTATGATCTGCGCGGGAGCGACGCGCGCTGGGAGGAGGGCAGGAAAAAGATCTCCTCCTGCAGGAAGCTTCTGGAGGCTTCGGAGATCTCCGAACGGTTCCGGGCGCAGCTGGCGCAGGTATGTCTGGAGGACTGCAGGAGGCGGCTGCCGGCGCAGTCGGATCACGGTTTTCTGGAGTATCTGAAACGGGAGGGCACGGACTGGCTTCCCATAGGGGTACTTCGTCAGCTCGCAGTGTATTTTATGGAAGCGGGCCGGTACGAAAAGGCGTACCAGCTGGCGTGCCTGTACGGCTATGAGTATCTGACGGCCGGTCAGCGGGCGCAGCTTGCAAAAGATGCGATCACGCGGACCGAGTTTCTGGAGGATATGTTTTTGCTCGGGCTTGCGGCGGACGCATTCCGGCAGGGGGAGTATAACGATGATATTCTCCTGTATCTGTGCAGGTATTACAACGGGCCGACGGAGCAGATGGTAACGCTGTGGAAGGCGTCGGAGGAGTGTCTCCTGGATACGTTTGATCTGGAGGAGCGGATTCTGATCCAGTCGCTTTATGTCGGGACGATGCCGGAGGGAATCGACAGGATCTATGAAAATTATTATGCGGGCGGAGGCCGCGCGCCGGTGTGCATGGCGTATCTGACCTGGTCGGCCCACTGCTATCTGACCGGGGATACCGCGGCGCTGCGGCATGTATTTCTTCAGCTGAAGGACCGCTGCGAGGAGGGCGACGACTTAAACCGCGCCTGCCGGATTGGCCTGTTAAAGTACCTGGCAAATCAGAAGCAGCTGACGGAAAAGCAGATGGAGCTGGCCGATGAGCTTCTGGCGGACTGCATGGAGAAGAACCTGTTTTTTGCCTTTTACCACAGGCTGCCCGCGGAGCTGAAACGAAAGTACCATCTGTGCGACCGGTATATCCTGGAATTTCACAGGAAGGCGGATCAGCGGGTGGTGATCCATTACCGGCTGGATCAGGGGGCCTGTCAGACAGCGGATCTGACGGAGGTGTACGACGGGATCTATGTGAGGGATTTTGTCCTGTTTTCCGGCGAGACGCTGCAGTATTTTGTCACGGAGGAGCCGGACCGTGAGAACACGCCGCCAAAGAGCCGCAGCGTGAGCATTGCAGAGGATGCGGCGGTGGACGACCGGGGGCGCTATACACAGCTGAATCTGATGCAACGGCAATTTGCCGGGCAGTTTGCCGGATACGCCGGCGGCGGGGCGGACGCGCCGTCAGGAGGAAAAACGGACGGCGCTGCGGATGGCAGGCAGCTGGCGTATCAGATGAAGAATTATTACGGTCTGCTCTGCCTGACAGAAGAGGCATTCCGACTATTGTAGATAATGGGAACAGAGGAACAGAGGATGGAGAACCGGTTGTATTTTGGCATTGATCTGAATGATGCGAATGCCGTGATCAGCTATTATGAAATCAATATGAAAGAGCCTGTGACAGCCGGTGTGGTGGCGGGGAGCGGCGTATCTGAGATCCCCGTGCTTCTCGCGAAGGATGAAAAGAGCGGTCAGTGGGTGATCGGGGAGGAAGCGCTGGAAGCCGCGTCCGCGGGAAGAATGACGGCCGACCGGCTGCTGACAAGGGCGGAAGCCGAGGAGGCGCTGTCTTTTGGCGAGGTGAAGCATTCCGCGAAGGAGCTGCTTGCCGTTTATCTGCGCAAATTATTTTTTCTTGCGGGAGGCCCCGGGGGCTTTCGTCTGCCGGACCGGCTTGTGATCTGCTTAAAGCAGCTCTCGCGGGAGCGGCTGGAGCTGTTTCGGGAGATTGCGCGGCGGCTGGAGCTGCCGGAGGGCGTGCTGACGCTTTTAGACCAGAAGGAGTGCGCGTATTATTTTGTGTATCACCAGGCTGCGGAGCTGAATCTGCACGATGTGTTTGTCTTTGACTGCCGGGAAAGGCAGATGACCTGCCGGTGTCTTGCGAGAAGCCCGCGGACGACGCCGCAGCTGATCACGGTGGAGGAGCGCGTTTACCCGTTCGGGCCGGGGAATCCGGACACCACGTTTCTGCACATCCTCGAGGAACAGTTTCAGGGACGGATTATCTCTGGGGTCTATCTGACCGGGGACGGATTTGACGGGGGCTGGATGAAGCGTTCTATCGCGCTGATGTGCAAGGGACGCCGGGCATTTGCCGGAAAGAATCTGTATTCAAAAGGCGCCTGCTATGCGGCAGCGGTGCTGGACGGCGGGGAGGACTGGCAGTATGTCTACCTGGGCGACAGCGAGATGAAGATCAATGTGAGCATCCGTGTGAAAAACCGCGGGAGAGATGAGTTTTTTACCCTGATCAGCGCCGGGGATAACTGGTATGAGACGGAGGGCGAATGCGAAGTGATCTTAGACGGGCCGCCCGAGATCAGCTTCTGGCTGCAGCCTCCGAAAAGCAGGGAGGCGAGGCTGGAAAAGCTGGGGCTGGGAGGACTTGCCGAACGGCCGAACCGGACGACGAGGCTTCGGATTCTGGCAAAGCCGGTGTCTGACACGAGAGTGCAGATCCGGATTCTTGATCTCGGCTTCGGGGAGATTTTTAAGAGCTCGGATATGTCCTGGGAGCATGTGCTCTCGTACGGGATTTCGAGACAGATGTAATTTTTGATGCCGTCCGAAACACAGGACGGGGGCTTTGCAGACCGGGGCGTCGGAAGGAAAGAACGGTAAAATGACAGATAAAATGAGTGAACTGATACTGTGTCGTCAGATGCTGGCAGCGCTTCCCTACTATATGGAGGAAGCGGCGATCAATATTTATTCGCTGGAGGAGTTAAGCTATTATATTGGCGAGCATCTGTACCTGATGGAAGAAGGCTTTATGAATGCGGAGCTGTGTACCTGGATCGACAAGGAGCTGGGGTTAAAGGAGCTGGCAGAGGAGCTTCGCGGGATCTTAAAACGGCGGGGGACGCTGGCGGAGTTTATCGCGCCGATCCTGCGGGAATCGTATTATTTTTCACCCGCTGAGACACAGCAGATCGTGGCGGCGCTGGCGCAGCAGGAAAACCGTTCCGCCTATGAGCGCGGCAAGTTAAAGGCCGACCGGTATGTGGTCTCGCACCGGTATGTCAGCGCGATTTACGAATATCACCGGCTGCTCGATCAGAAGGAGCAGGATGAAACGCTGGCCGGGAATGTGTGGCACAACCTGGGAAAGGCGTATGCGGGCCTGTTTTTGTTCCGCGAGGCGGCATTCTGCTTTAAAAGCGCATATGAGCAGAACCAGAACCCGGAATCGCTGAAAGAATGCCTGTATGCCTGCCGCTGTATGCAGGATGAGGAGCAGTTTTATGAGCTTGCCACGGAGAGCGGTTTTCTGGATACGGAGATTGAGGAGTTAAACCGGCAGATGGAGGAGTGGAGCCAGTCGGAGGAGCTGGAGCGCTTCGGGGAGGAGCTGGATACGTGGTTTGAACAGAATGATACAGAGGCCATTGGCCGCCAGCTTATGAGCTGGAGAACAGAATATCGGAAAAATGTGAGGTTATAAGGAAGTCGGATATGTTTTTTTTTAATCGGAAAAAAAGAGAAAAAAATTTTGAAAAAAAGTTTCGCGAGCTGAATACGACGATTCTCTCGGAAAAGGATTATAAGAACTCAAAAAAGATAGAGCAGTATGTTGTGGAGCGCCTGGAGCAGCTGATCGGGGTGACGAAGGAATTCGAGGAGCAGAAGTCGGAATACCGCATGATCACGTCCTATCTGAACGATATTCAGATGCTGGAGGATATGCCGGCGGAGGAGAGAAAGAAGATTTCTGATATTGCGATGAATGTAGTTCAGCTAAACGCGGCGCGGACCGAATTTTTAAATTCCGCGAAAAAGCTCTCGGACGCCCAGTTTGTGCTGCTCGAGCAGTCGGAGGAAAAGCTGCCGGACGCGATCCGCCGCCTGACGGAGAACGAGGCGTACCGGGATATGCTGAAAAAGGATTTAAAATACCTGGACCGGGAGAAATCAGAGTGGATCCTGCGCAGGGAGTATTTAAGCGGGCAGCAGAAGAGGCTGAAATACCTGCTCTATATTCTGGTCGGCACAGCGGCCACGCTGGCGGTGACGTTTGGGATTTTACAGCTGATCTTTGAGATGGATTTCCACTATGCCTGGATGGGGCTGCTTCTTGTGACGGCGGTGCTTGTCAGCTGGGTGTTCCTGCGGATTCAGAATGATGCGTCGGAGCTTTCCGCTGCGGAGCGCAATCAGAACCGTGCGATTCTGCTCGAAAACAGGGTGAAAATCAAATATGTGGGCATCGAGAGCGCAGTCGGTTATGCCTGTGAAAAATATCATGTGCAGAACGCCGCGGAGTTGAATAAACAGTGGGGGTATTATCTGGAGGCCGTGAAGGAGCGCGAGAAGTACCAGCGGACGAACGAGGATCTGGATTATTTCAACGGAAGGCTGGTGCGCGTCCTCTCCGGTTACAAGCTTCACGACGCGAGGGTGTGGGTCGGCCAGGCGGCGGCGCTTGTGGATCCGAAGGAGATGGTGGAGGTGAAGCATGACCTGATCGGGCGCAGGCAGAAGGTGCGGGAACAGATCATGAATAACCTTCGGATGTTAAAGGAGCAGAAGGCGGAGGCAGAGCAGCTTCTGGACAAGGTCGGCCCGATGCGCCCGCAGGTGGAGCAGATTCTCTTTACAATCGATAAGCTGTGCGAGACGTCGTAAGAAAAGAGGCCGGGCTTTCATTGTATGCACCAATCTGGAATTTTCAACATAGACTATAGTGTAATAAATTTCAGAGAGGAATTCGCATGCGAAATTATGAGATGCGGGGAGCGGCGGAATGCGGCTGCCCGAAAGATTCGTCTTTTCATAAAAATGAATATGTGCCGGGGATGGCGTATGTTCCCTGGCAGTACTTTACCACCGTATACGAGCCGGATAAGGCGCTTGAGGCCGGAACAATCTTTCCGGAGCTTGACAAACCGTTTCTGGCAGGAGGGAGGTGTCCGTGCAGATGATGATGAATCAGATGAACCGGCAGCAGCTCCTTCACTGGCTGGATATGGTCAGCTTTGCCGTGGTGGAAATCACGGAGTATCTGGATACACATCCGCATGACGAGAAGGCGCTGGAGTATTTTAACCACTATGCGGACCTGCGCCGGACTGCCTTAAGGGCTTACGCAGAAAAATACGGCCCCCTTACGATTGATACGGCATGCCCGGAGAACTGCTGGTCCTGGGGCGACCAGCCGCTGCCATGGGAAGGGGGGAACTGTTAATGTGGAATTATGAAAAAAGACTGCAATACCCGATCAACATTACGAGGCCGAACGCGAAGATCGCGCAGATCATCATGAGCCAGTATGGAGGGCCGGACGGGGAGATTTCCGCGTCCATGCGCTACCTGTCGCAGCGCTACAGCATGCCGTACCGGAAGGTGGCGGGACTGCTGACGGATATCGGTACAGAGGAACTTGCGCACATGGAGATGATCGCGACCATCGTGCGTCAGCTGACGAAGGGCTTAAGCGCGGAGGAACTCGAGGCCGCGGGCTTTGCGCCCTATTACGTCGACCACACGGCGGGTATCTGGCCGCAGGCCGCGGGCGGGATCCCGTTTAATGCCTGTGAGTTCCAGGTAAAGGGCGACGCCATCACAGATCTGGTGGAGGATATGGCGGCAGAGCAGAAAGCAAGGAGCACCTACGACAACATCCTGCGCCTGGTCAAAGACCCGGAGGTCTGCGATCCGATCCGGTTCTTACGCATGCGTGAGATCGTGCATTTCCAGCGGTTCGGTGAAGCAAATCGGGAAGATTGCAGTAAATCAGAATACGCACAATATAATCACTAAGACGCATACCCACACGCCCCTCAAAGCTGCGGACTTCGACTTTCGCACAAAAAGAAAGGACAAGCCTGGTTTTTCCCTATCGCATGAAGGGAATGGAAAGGAAAAGAAAAGAGATTGATACAAATATAGATATTCATTTATACCTTAATTACCCTTTATCAATGGCAGACAGCCAAGTCAGGGATTTACCGCTTCAGCGGATCGTATTCTGTTTGAAGTTATCGGCAAACCGTAGTATAATATCAAAAAAATACAGGTGGTGTTATTATGAAAAATAAAATGCTTTCTCAAAGCGTTGCAGATAATATATTATCTATGATAACCATTGAAAAACGCTTTTCTGCCGGAGATAAATTGCCAAATGAACTTGATTTATCGGAGGAACTAAATGTAAGTCGAACCACATTACGGGAAGCCATAAGAATATTAGTTGCTTATGACATATTGGAAATACAACGTGGCAAAGGAACTTTCGTTACCGAAAATGCGCTGAAACAATCGCAAGAGTTAGCTCCCTTATCCGATATTAAAGTAAACGCAAAAGACCTATATGAAATGCGTCTGATTTTTGAGCCGGAAGCAGCGTACTTTGCAGCTTTACGTGGAACGGACGCAGAGATAAAAAGAATAATAGATTATGGCAAGAAAATTGAAGATGAAATACTTAACCACAGGGACAGGACAGATAATGAACACGCTTTTCATAAAGCGATTGCGCAGGCTACCCATAATGAATTTATGAATAAACTAATGCCTATTTTACATCAGGCCATTTCAAAAGGTGTTGTTCTATCTTTGCAAAGCGACAAAGCGATAAAAGATACTGTCACAGATCACAGAATGATAATGGAATTTTTAGAACAGAGAAACGCAGAGGGCGCAAAAAATGCTATGCGAATACATATTATGCACGCTATGAAAGAATTAGATATTCAGTAATCAGAGGAATACTTGCTTCACGCAGGTATTTCTTTTTATCTCATGTTATAATACAACGTATTGACATAATACAACATAGACTTTATAATAAATACACAATAACAACCACTTAACAAGGAGGAATAATCAATGAAATTTATCGAACTGGAAACATGGGATAGGGCTATGCACTACCAGGTATTCCGCAACAGCCTACAACCGCAGTATTGTGTGACTTTCGATTTAGATATAACACACTTTCTGCCTAAGATAAAAGAGAAAGGATATTCGTTTACCTTTGCCTTTGTCTATGCAGTAACAAAATGTGCTAATCAGATTGAAGAATTTCGTTGTCGATTTGTGGACGGAAAGCCTGCAATTTTTGAAACAATCAACACTTCTTTTACATATTTGAAAAAGGGGACAGAATTATTTAAGGTTGTAAATGTACCTATGCAAAATTCTATGGATCAGTATGTTACTTTAGCAAAACAAACCGAAGAAAATCAAACAGAATTTTTTACAGCTTCCGCAATGGGAAACGATATATACCAATTTTCTCCATTCCCGTGGGTATCATATAGTCACATTTCACACACTGACTCTGGTAAAAAAGATAACGCTACACCTTTGTTTGATTGGGGGAAATTTTATAAAAAAGACCAAAGAATATTATTGCCCTTTTCAGTACAAGTACATCATTCTTTTGTAGACGGTATTCATATTGGTAAATTAGCACAAATACTCCAAAAATACTTAGACACAATATCATAAATATAAATTTTGAACAAAGGAAGTGACAACATGGGAAAAATATTGTTACTAACACTCAATGAACAAGAAGAAATGGCGATTAACAAAATCATATCGGCAATCTCTGATTTTATACAGCTTGAAGCCGTGCAAGTTGCTCCCGTTTCCGTGTTGTCTTTTCCGGGTTTGGAAATAAGGCAGAGCCAGCACCGGGTATTTTAAAACGGGGAGGAAATAAACCTTACCCGCCTTGAATATAGTACCCTTGTATTCCTTGCTTCCAATCCCGGAATTGTCCTTACATAAGAACAGATATTTGAAGCTGTTTGGAACATGGACAGCGATAGCTGCCATTCAAGCGTTGTCAATGTGATTTACAACCTGCGGAAAAAGATTGAGCCGGACAGTAAAAATCCGACTTACATAAAAACCGTGTTAGGTGTCGGCTATAAATTTGATATATAATAATACGGAGATATGCAAAATGAAAAACAATATTGCTGCTTTTAATTCGACTGGATATGATGATAAAATCAAACGCACACTCCCTTACTATGAAGAATTTTATCGGCAAGTTATAGATTTAATAAAATCTTATAATTCTCAAAGCTTATCATGGCTTGATATTGGTTGCGGTACAGGAAAAATGGCTGATGTTGCTTTTAAGGAATTAAATAGAACACCGGGAAATGATGATTGATACATTGTCATTCCCCGGTGTTCTTTTCTGCTTCATAGGGATAGAGAATTTTTCGGGATTGAGTACGGGGTCCCTATGCTTGCTATTCCGCTATTCTAAATTTTTTATAAAATTTCCCGGAAACTTTGCCATTTTTTACCTCCCGTGCGTAGTAAGTAGTAGAGGGGAAGTTTACGCTATTCCCGTATAGTGTACTTGCCGCTTCTCATAAAATTTAGGGAAACCGTCAAAGGAGAAAGTTTATGTCAAAAACGAATAACTCTCCTACACCCGATACCCAGATACGCATGGAACGTCTTTCCATAGATAAAATGAGGCTGACCGTTACCAATATCTACCCCGCCTTTCAGAAAAAATCAGAGCAGGAAACCCGGCAGGAAATCGGGGCA
>CANRSX010000040.1 GCA_947642555.1 uncultured Roseburia sp.
AAGCTCCCTATCAGGCCGACAATGGCAACTAAATTTCAATCCACTCGCCTCTTACGAAGCGAGACCGTGACGAGCGTTTCATGCAGTACATGGGCGGTATTTCAATCCACTCGCCTCTTACGAAGCGAGACATTCATCACCAAATATTCAATTTTATGATTGATTATTTCAATCCACTCGCCTCTTACGAAGCGAGACCACATACGCCGCGGCGATCGTCACACCAGAATTACATTTCAATCCACTCGCCTCTTACGAAGCGAGACTATGCCATAATACTCCCATGAGCTCCGGGGGACTATTTCAATCCACTCGCCTCTTACGAAGCGAGACAAGCGTGCTTCTATGTTACCAATAGGCTATCCGCTATTTCAATCCACTCGCCTCTTACGAAGCGAGACATAATGTTATCACCGACATCCAGCACCATCCCGGAATTTCAATCCACTCGCCTCTTACGAAGCGAGACATCAGTTTCTCTTTTCCCATGTCCTCTCCTTTCACATTTCAATCCACTCGCCTCTTACGAAGCGAGACAAAGCCCGTGCTCCATCATCCATCCCCTGAACATATTTCAATCCACTCGCCTCTTACGAAGCGAGACCTCATTGGTGTTCCACTTTTGGATGCTGCTTCTAGATTTCAATCCACTCGCCTCTTACGAAGCGAGACCCGGCACGACCGATCAGAAATTGATGATATAAATTATTTCAATCCACTCGCCTCTTACGAAGCGAGACCGATCGCACTTACAGCTATAAGCTTCTTCATAAATTTCAATCCACTCGCCTCTTACGAAGCGAGACGGCAAAAGCTCACAAAAACCCTCCCGTGAACTTGTGCATTTCAAACAAAAATATCATCTTAACCTCTTTTTTCATCCTGTTCTTTCTCGAAGACCAGGCCTATCAAAGCATTTTAACTGTCTTTTTCCGGTGCGAACCCCCTGGAAGATTCCTGTCCGCTCCCACTTCGCACCGCCTGTATCAGGATGTTGAGGTCATAAGCATCTAACCCCATAATGCCTTCTCATGTCCGGCGGGTCACAAAGTCATGCTTTTTCGCGCAGGCGTGAAACACATGACCTTGTGAGTCTGGCATCATATCATCAGAACCCCTTCCGCTTCATACGTTTCCTTAGTCCCGAAATGCTCCACCTTATTCTCGTACCGGTTCCCGAGATAATAAAAACGGAGGCTGTCCTTACTCTCATCCATAATTTCGATCAGAGTATGCTGAAGCTGTCTGCACTGTGCGGCGTCAACCACGCACTCAAATACGGAATTCTGAACGCGCTGCCCGTAATTCACACACTGCTTCGCGATCCTGCGAAGACGTTTTTTCCCTGCCGCATCCTCCGTATTGACGTCATATGTAATCAAAACCAGCATTTTATCCCTCTCATTTCCATCCACTACGCATCACTCATGTTCACTCCTGAAACCGTTTTCCGCCAGTCAGATCCTTTCCGTTTTCTCTGCGGATCCGCCCTCTCACTTCCACAAAAAGGGCGGATAATCCTCCAGATCTCCCCGCAGATGGCGCGCCAGAAGAAGCGCCTGCAGATACGGCACAAGGCCCCAGGGAATTTTTTCTTCGAGATAGGGATGCGTGATGGTATCCTGTTTCCGCTCCTGCCAGTTTTTTAAAAATTTCTTCCGCGCGTCGTCCGTCATCCGCACCGCGCCGTCCTCGGACTTGCAAAAATCATTTGCCTGCACCACCTTATTGTTGATCAGGGTCAGCACAAAACGATCGGCCAGACAGGGACGCAGTTCTTCCATGAGATCCAGCGCCAGGGAAGCCCGTCCCGGCCGGTCACGGTGAAGAAATCCGACATACGAATCCAGTCCCACACTCTCCAGTGCAGACGCACAGTCATTTGCCAGCAGACTGTACGCAAAAGACAGCAGAGCATTCACGTTATCGAGCGGCGGCCTGCGGTTCCGGTCACAAAAGTAAAACTGCTCCTTATCCCGCAGAATCATGTCGTCAAACACGTCAAAATACACCGCTGCCCCAACGCCTTCCAGACCGCGCAGGGAATCCAGCGATGTCTCATTTTCGACATCTGTAAGTAATCCATAAATTGTTTCAGACGCATGACGAAATTTTTCCTCGTCGATGCGCAGCTTATGATCCCGGCGCGTGCGCTCTATACTCCAGCGGGCGTTATACAGTTTTCCCAGGATCATATGCCGTGCGATTCTGCAGCTCTGCGCCTCATCGTCCGCCACGCGGTACTGCGTCCGGCGCAGCAGCACATTCCCGCCGGTAATGCCCGCTGTCCGTGCCAAAAACTTTCCCCGCGGCGTGCAGAAAGCAAGCGATACATCGCGGTCCGCACAGGCGCCCATCAGGGCGGGCGAAGCGCCGGCATAGGAAAAACAGACGATCCCGGTCAGGTTGTGCAGCGGAAATCTGCCCGCCTCCTTCTTCTCACGGCTGACCACCACATTTTCGCCGTCCAGACCAAGATATGCGTCCTCAGAGGTCACAAACAGTGTATTCAGCAGATGTCTCATACGGATTCCTCCAGTCGTCCCTCGATATAGGATTTCACAGACTTTGCACGCATCAGCTTCGGCAGGCACAATTCCTTTAAGGAACAGGCATTGCAGGATTTCTGCGGTTTCACCTTCGGCGTGCGGCCGCGTCCGAACAGCTCGTGCATTTCCGTTAAACAGTCCGTCACCTCGCGCCGCAGCTCCTCGGAGAGATCCACCTGCTGCCGTCTGCGGATCTCCCCGTAATACAGCGCCCCCTGCGGGATGTCACAGCAAAGCATTTCCTCTAAGCACATGGCCTGCGCACACAGCTGCAGCGCGTCGGCCGTGTGCTCCTTCGGGCTTCCCCTCTTATATTCCACGGGAAACGGCTGCCAGAGTCCCTCCTGCCCGGGAAGTGGGATCCCGTCTTCGGACTGGTGAAATTCCAGCACGTCGCAGGCCCCGGAAATCCCGAGACGGGCGGATGCCACCCGCATATCCCGGGTGATCAGCAGCTCGCCCCTCTTTTCCCGAAGGCCGGCGTCATGCGCCCGTTCATGTAAAATTTCCCCCTCCACTGTGCGCAGGTTTTCTGCCCACAGGTGTTCAATATGAATCAGCGCCCACTGTCTGCGGCAGAACCGGAAATGCTGCAGACCGGAAATCTGCAGGTATTCCGATTCCTCATACGCCATCGATCACCTCCGGCTCCAGTCCCTCCAGCGGCTCCACCGTGATCACGTAATCACCCGCATCCGCAGGCGTTTCTATCCCGTCTCTCAGCGTCACCTTCACACTGCGGTGCACCTGCGCGGAGGAATACTGCCCGTCCTTACAACCGTGCTGCCACCAGAACAGCTTCACCACCTCCATGGATCCCTCCGGACGTGCCGACGACGCATCGTTGACAAACAGGGTGCGCAGGCACTCTTTCACAATCTCCGCGTCCTCCTCCGTAAAACCGGTCTTCTCCGCCAGCTGCACGTTAATGGAACCCTTGATCTTATAAAGTCCGAACCGTACAAAATGCTTCATTCCCATGGTGTCCGAGCCCCGCTTCTCATTCGGTTCATTACTTATACTCTTCGTGATCTGCAGCGACTCCACCTCCACCTGCGAGACGCTGACCGCCTGATGGATTGATACCGGGCCGCGAACCCCGACGGATACGCCGCTTTTTTCCGCTGCTTTAAATGCAAACACCTGCCCGAAAGTACGGACATCCAGCCAGGTCTCGCAGGCTTTTTTCGCATAGGCATCTCTGTCCTTCATTCCTTTTAACACCGACGTGGCGCGGTCGCTTAAGCTTTTGAACTCATCCACGCTCCGATCCTCCGACTGCACAAAAACAGGCTGTCCCAGATCCAGCATCCGGTTGCGGATCTTCCGTTTGATACAGACGTCGGACATTTCCCCAAACCCGTTATAGTCCGTGCGCGGACGGTTTCCGTTCAAGGGATCCCCGTTGGCATTCGCCATTTTCACCGAAACCAGCATCACAAAATCAATCTTGTTCTTCAGTACGCTCATCTTTCTTTTCCTCCTCTTTCTTTTCCTTTGATTTAAAAAATTCACTGCGCTGACACTCATATCCCATCAGATAAACATCCTCCAGCGGCTGATTTAACTCATCCTCCGAATACGACCGCAAAATCTCCACGACTTCCTTCTTCACTTTTTCATAACGATCTCTCTGCCACGGCCTGATTCTGTCCAGATATGCCCGGTACAGCTGACGGTTTACCTGCTCAAAAATATGCCAGGGCTGCCGGCGAAACATTGACATATATTTCATCGCATTCGTCTGCCGGTCCTCCTCCGTCTTCTGATAATAATCCGCTTCCGCCCGCTCCATCGCCGCCAGCAGTCTCCCGAACTGGAAACTGCGGTCACGTTTGTCTAATTCCCAGGACATGACATCCTCTCCTTTCTCATCAAACATATATTTATTCTGCACCGCGCAGGCCGTGTACACCAGCTTCCGCCAGACGCCGTACTCGTAGGAGACCGGACTGGAAGCGCGATCCGCCAGCGCCTTTTTCAGACCAGACGGTATTCTGGCCCGGTCCACCCGGCAGGCCACCAGCATCTGCATCTGCTGCCTTAACAGCTTATCGTCCGTCTGCATTTCCGCTTTTCCGTTTTTCAACTCGCGCTGTGTGCCGTACGCACAGTTTACGATCTGAAACAGCGACGGTGACTGTATCCCGTACTTACCGTTTTCCCAGCAGCAGTGATTGTCCCACTCGTACAGACGCTGCAGGAAATCCGATCCCATCAGCTCATTGTAGTAGGTCAGCGCCAGCCGGCCGGTGGTCGCTGCGTCAAATACCGCAATCACAACCCCGTCCTTTTCCTTCAGCTCGCTGCGGTATCCGCTCAGCGTTTTTTTCAGATCCTCCCGGTAGTCGCTCGGTTTGATCCGCACCACAGGCTCCTTTCGGAACGCCCCGGTGGCCGTACAGATCTTCTTTCCCTGCGGATTCCAGCAGAGAAAGGTCCTGCCGCCGAATACGACCTGCGTCCCCTGCTCCGCCACCAGCCACCGCAGCGCGCTGTGGGCTTTCTGCGACGCACGGTAGCTGACAGTCGCCGCCTGCCAGTCCTCCGCAAAACGTCCTCTGTAGGTATATCCGCTGGAATCATTAGCGGAGATCAGCTTGGCGTTTCCATTGATCGGGATAATCCCTTTCGGGTGCTGTTCTGCCAAAGCAGCCTGTTCCCCCGTAACCATACAGAAGCCTTCCTGTCCCTCCTGCTGCTTTTTTTCATACCAGCGGGCGAAGGCGTCAAACAGCGCCGTATTTTTCCAGCAGGCGTCTTCCGTCCCTTCCTTCAGCCCTGCAACACGCCAGCGCACCAGCAGTTTTTCGTCCGACGGCAGACCGTTTTCGTCACAGGTAATCAGCCCGTACCGCGTCAGATCCGCAAGGATCGTCCCGTTTTTTACATAGGTAAGAATCGGCGTCAGCAGCGGGTGACTGTCCTCCGACGACGCCCATTCCTCCAGCTGCTCCACATACATCCCGTACTTCACCGCATTCTGACCGGCCAGATACCCCAGCTGGTCGCACAGCGGATGAGCGCATGGCGCACTCGTCCGGCCTGCCGAGGCTTCCGTGACCGGGATGATGATTTTTTCTTCCTTCTTGTCCACCGCTCTGGCATCCACGAACTCCCCTGCCGCATTTACCGTGATTTCCAGCTGCGCCCTGGTGAGCAGATGCGATACCGGAACCAGCGGCTCATGCCCTTCCCGGAGCTTTCCCGCCAGAGCAGTATGGCAGTCAAAGGTTTCCACTGCTTTCTGAAGAAGTCCCATCAGTTCACCTCCCCGAATTCTCTCAGTCCCAGGAAATTATCCTCCTCTGTCCCGAAGGCTTTCATCTCCATCTCCCCGATCGTCTTGTGGAAGGGGCACTCCTCCGGGCGTGGAAATGTGACGATCCCGTTTTTCATCACCGGGCGGAAAAAGCGGACCGTCATCTTCCCTCTCGTCTCCTCCGAATACGCCTCGTCCGCATAGGTGATGCCGTGGTACATCAGGCCGAATTCCAGCTCTTCCCTATCGTCGTATGCCCCTTCGCCCTCGTCAAACACACAGGGCTCCACATAACCCTGACATTCCCTGGCGCCTAAAAATATGTCCCGGCGTCCGCCTTTTCGGATCATTTTTTTCGCGATCTCATGGTGCTTGTTTTCATTCCGATCGCCTGAGAGCTCCGGGCGGTTCTCATTCCACTCAAAATGCGCCCGCACCCGGTAACGACAGTTTTTCAGATACGTGTAATAACTGAGATCATTTCCGCCGTGATATTTGATCGGGCGGATCCCTTTCACCTCGGTCTGAATCGGATTCATGATCCGCACCGCGTCAATCACCCAAACAAATGTAGGTTTCCAGTAAACCGATGAGAGGATCCCTTTCAGCGCCTCGTAGGTCGGGATCTGATAGGTACTCTTCTCCCCTCCGACCCGCATCACGGGATCGGAAAACAGCGCGTAGTCCCCGGTCACCTCAAATTCCACAATATTGGGATACTTCGTATTTTTCAACCGCTACACCTCCGTAAATTCCAGTCTCTTCTGTTCCGTCACAAGCCCGGTCTGGTCATCGTAATATCCCGGCTGTAACACCAGCACGCCGGACACCATGGAAAGACCCTCCGGTCCGAGCCGCCGCTTCTGATGCTGGTAGAGCGAAACCGTGTAGGGCTTTGCCCGCTCCTGCCAGTCTTTTAAAAAGTTCAGGTCATCCGGATGGCTGCACAGCTCCGCGATCAGCCGTTCCCCCTCCCCGTGTGGCACGACGACATCCTCCGTATTTTCATCAAACACCGTAAACAGCCCTCCCGCCAGCGCAAATGCCTGATTCAGGCAGTAACTCCCACAGCACTCGCAGTCCTCATCCGCAAAGGCTTCATTGTCCGACAGCAGGGAAAACAATGTAAAACCCTTTTTCGGTATCGTGTCGTCCTGATAGCCCTCCGGCATCTGCCGGTACAACTCCCGGTAAAAATATCCGATGGCCTCGTCGGATGAAAGCCTGTCCTCAAAACGCGCCGCATCGTTTTTATATGCGGTGAGCAGCGCGGTTGTCGCCGTCTTCGCCTCCTGAATCTCGCGGAGCATGCCAAGGGACTCGTCCACGCACCCCAGCAGATAAACCGGCGCCAGTCCCTCCAGTTCCCCGTTGCGGTTACATCGCCCCGCCGCCTGGATCACGCTGTCCATGCCCGCTGTCAGACGGACCACACATCCGAACGAGATGTCCACGCCAGCCTCAATCACCTGTGCGGAGACGCAGATCACCTTTCTGCCGCCGGATCTGCTCTCCGTTAACGCCCGCTCCATCTGCTCCAGCACATCCCTGCGGTGCTGCATGCACATGGCCGCCGACAGATGAAAACAGAGAAATTCCTCACCAAAAAGCTGCCGGAACAAATATTCCGCCTCCTGCTTTTTGTTGCAGATGATCAGCAGACTGTCCGTCTTCTCCGCCTTCTCCCGCACAAAATCCGGGATTTCCTCCAGCCTGCGCCCGCCGGCATCCACCAGGCAGGTTCGCTCAAAGGCTTCCCACAGCGTTTCCTGATGCGGAACGATATCCTGTGGCCGCCCCATCAGCGGATGCACAGCCCGCTCCAGACAGGGCTGCGTGGCGGAGCACAAGACAATTGTCGCACTACAGATCTCCGAGAGGAAATTAACCGCCAGGTTAAACAATGTCAGCAGATTGTTCGGCACGGTCTGTACCTCGTCGATCACGATCACACTGTCGGTTAACGACTGAAATCTCCGGATGGAAGAGGTTTTCCCGTCAAACAGCACATTCATCAGCTGGACAAGCGTGGTGATGATGACAGGAGCGCCCCAGTTTTCCGTCAGAAGCTCCTTCTGATCCAGGGTCTCCGCTTTCTCTTCCGTGTGGATCACATTGGAATGATGCTCTAAGATCACACGGTCATCCCCGACAAAATCACGGATCACCTTCGCATTCTGATCCAGTATACTCAGAAGCGGCGCGGTAAAAATAATCCGCTTTTTATTCCACTTCTTCGCGTGCGCAAGCGCAAACCGCAGCCCGCCCAGCGTCTTTCCGGCTCCCGTCGGCACATGGAACCGGTATACGCCGCAGGGCCGTTCGGCGAACTCCCTGCACTGATCCGAGATCGTCTGCCTGGCCTGCCCGATCCGCGAGGCATTCGAAAGCCCGTCCAGCTTCTGCTCCATAAAAACAAGGCGGCCCTCCCAGAATTCCCGCATGTCCCTGCCGTAATCCGGAAACGCCGCATCCGTCATAAATTCCGCCGTATCGCGCCGGTCCCCCTCGATCACCGCCGATAAGATCAGCCGGCCCAGAAGGCCAAGGTAAAACGAGAGCTCCCGGTCACCATCCTCCTTCTCCGTCATCGCCGCAAGCCGGTCGTAGACAGCCGTCAGCTCTTCATTCGCCCGCTCAAACAGTCCCCCGATCTCTTTTTTGTCCGCGCACTGCTCTGTAAAATTCGTGACCGCTTCCTCATAAGAAACCGCCTCCGCCGACAGCCGGTGCAAAAAGCCCGAGCGCCGCCTCTCATCCACGCAGTCAAACAGGCCGTGATGCGCCCCCACCGCAAAGGTCAGAAGCTCACTGGTAATATCCTCGTAGCGGTCCGGCGTCTCCCCGTGAAACTTCTCCAGAAGCAGCCGGCAGCCCTGAAACGTATGGATCACGGAACCGCGCTTTACCGCTTCTCCCCCTGCTGCCCTCTCAAGATAATCCTGGTACGCTCCCTGAAACTTCCCGAGGTCATGGAGCAGGCCCGCTGCGTATCCCGGCGTGGCAAGACCGATCCCGTTTAAGCACTGCGCCGCATACTCCGCCGTCTGTCTGCAATGCTCTGCCGCCGTCTGCTCCCGCCGGCTTTTATCCGGCAGGATGCGGATATGTCCGAGACAGTTCATGTATGTACCTCCTCTCATTCATGATCATAAACAAAACTGAATTACATATAATAATCCCAGCACAGACACCCCGCACTGGCTTCTGTTTTCTTTCAACATTTCTAATACATTTTCCTTCGAAACCCACTGTTTTGCATTTATCTCATTTTCATCAATATCAGCCGTTTCCGTTTCAACTCTTGCCATAAACAGATGCACTTTTAAATCCGACATACCATTGTTTGGATTATAACAGCAAAGATATGTTAAATCTTTCAAAATGCAGCCTGTCTCTTCCAGACATTCTCTCCTTGCCGCCTCTTCCGGTGTTTCATCCCCCTCAATTCTGCCCGCCGGAATCTCCCATTCTAATCTTGATGTTATATATCTTTTTGCCTGTATCATCATAATCTCATCTTTTTCATTGATCATAACAACACTTATCGATTCATGTGGAAAATGTAATTTATGATAAGAAGTAAATACGGTTCCATTTGGCATTCTGACCTTATCAGAATATAGTTCTACCCAGTCGCTCTCGTAAATTACGTTCCGTTCAAGCATCACTGGCATATTTTCATTCCTCATATCATAAATCCCCTTTCTTTCTATATCTGAAACAGCTCATCAAAATCCGTTTCCAGATTCGGAAACATCACAAGCTGCAGCTCCTCTTTGTTCTCCGGCGTGACGGTTTTATATAAGTAAAAATAGGTCGTTCCGTCCTCCCGGCCGTCATTTAAATAGATCTCAACCTGCTTTTTCCTCCAGTCCACAATCCAGTACTCGGAAACCCCGACCCTGCGGTAAACTTCCATTTTTTCATGACGGTCATACTCTTCCGTCGCATCCGATAACACTTCCATCACCATCCGCGGGATACCGGTCAGTGATACATTTTTTCTGTCCCTCGTATTGCAGTTGATCGATGCATCCGGAATCACCACTTTGTTTTCATTTTCATACCACTGATACTGCACGCCGTCTCCCAACACACGGCACAGAGAATCTTTTATCTGCTTTCCGATCATAACAACAAAATTATTGATCACAAAAGAATGTTCGATAAACGTGCAGCTCCTGTCTTCCGCCGGCAATGCTCCCATTCCGATCACCCCCTGTTCTCTCTCCCTTTTACTGGCCACCTTCCTTCCGCGCCGCTTCTTCCCTGGCGCGCTTCGCCTCCTCCTTTTTCCTGCGCTCCTCCTCTTCCTTCTGCCTGCGTTCCTCCGCTTCCTTCTCCTCCGCGTCGTCGACCAGCCTGCGGATGAGCTCGCGCTCCTCGTCCGTCAGCAGCTCGTTTACATCCACCAGCACGACAAGCTCCTTCTGCAGGGAGGCAACATCGTTAAAGCAGTTTCTCACGCCGCCCATGATCGCAGGCATCGGAAGCACATCCGTACCGCCCACATCCTTAATCGCCTTCACCTTTCCGACCTCAAGGCCGAGCTTCATGCCCTCCGTCTTTACGATCACAAGGCTCTCCATGGGCCCGTCCGGCATGCCGAAACGCGATGTCAGGGAAAAGACGGGGATCAGCTCTCCATGGCGCTTTACAATCCCTCTGATATGCGCGGGCGCTGTCGGCACCATCAGCACATCCTTCCTGCTCTCAATCGTGACCACATCCTCAAGCGGGATCCCGTAATCCAGTCCGTTTAATGAAAATGATAAAAACTGCATCCTTATCCTCCTGTTCTGTATCCTGATTTTATTATAGCTGTCTTCGCTTTCCCGCGCAACACTTTTACACGGAAAGCCGGGGCGCGCGAAAACAGACGCTGCCGCGCTCCGCGAACCAGATTTACTTTGACAATTCCAGGAAACCGGGGTATCATAGTAACGTTTGAAACGAAACACACTGTGACATCTGACAGAAAAGAGGAAAAACCATGAATCAGACATATGTAGATCTGCACGTACATTCCACCGAATCCGACGGCACCTTCACCCCAAAGGAGCTGGTCGCCGCCGCAAAGGAAGCCGGACTTGGCGCCTTCGCGCTGACCGATCACGACACGACCGCCGGGATCGCAGCTGCATCCGAAGCGGCAAAAAAAGCCGGGATCACGCTGGTGCCCGGAGTCGAACTCTCCACGGAATACAGTATTCCTTCCACGGAAAAAGAGACACGGGAGATTCATGTCGTGGGGCTTTTCATCGACCCGGAGCATCCGAAGCTCGCCGCAAAGACAAAGGAATTCCGCGACTGCAGAGACAACCGCAATGTCGTCATGGTGGAGGCGCTGCAAAAGGCGGGATTTTCCATCACGATGGAGGAGCTTTACGCCGAAAATCCGGACTGCGTCATCACGCGCGCCAATATCGCGCGCTTCCTGTTTTCACACGGACAGCTAAGCAGCGTTCAGGAAGCTTTTGACAAATATATCGGGGAAGGCTGCCCGTGCTACGTCGGGCGCTTTAAGATCACGCCGATGGAGGCGGCGGCTCTGATCCACGAGGCCGGCGGGATCGTCATTCTCGCGCATCCGATGCTCTACCACATGACGCCCGGCCAGCTGCAGCAGCTGATCGATGATATAAAAACCGTCGGACTCGACGGCATTGAAGCGCTCTACTCCACCTACACGCCAGAGGAGGAAGCGCTGGTAAAAGAGCTCGCCGCGAAGAATCATCTGCTCATCAGCGGCGGCTCCGACTTCCACGGCACGACAAAGCCCGCGATCCGGCTCGGCGTCGGGAAAGGGAACCTGCGCATCCCCGCCTCTGTGCTGGACGCGCTTTCGGAGAGAGCCGAAAGCAGGGCCGCCGAAGCCATGGCCTGACGGCGACGGCCGCCAAAAACCGGACAAAGACAGTCGTGGTCTGACGGCGACGGCCGCCGGTCCCGGACCAGCAGGCAAAGCCGCTTCGGCCACAAGCCGACGGCCGACGGATCACGGCCGTCCGCCGATCGCAAACCGCCGGATCACCTCTGCCACCCCGTCGTGATTATGGTCCGCTTCTGTCACGTAATCCGCCGCTGCTTTTACCTCCGGCGCCGCGTTTTTCATGGCGACGCCGATCTGCGCGGCGCGGATCATGGGCAGGTCGTTCTCCTCATCTCCCACCGCCACGGTAAGGAGGCGGTCCGCCGTGACGCCCGCTGTCCGTGCAGGCCCCGGCAGACAGCCCGAACCGCCTCTGATCACACGCTCCAGATAACGGACCGCACTCCCCTTATCCACGCCCCACGGGCAGTATTCCAGATAGTCCGGGCTGGAAAACACACTGCTGCATCTCCCCTCTTCCCATGCCATATGCTCCCCGCGAAAACGTACCAGCCGCTCCCGCTCTCCCAGCGCGATCAGCATCACCTTCTGCGGCCCCGCTGCGGTCCCCTGCGCCGGGTGCGCGTTTATGTATTCCGCAACCTGATCCGTGACCACAGACTCCATCCGGTTATTCCTGCAGTACCGCTCCAGCTCCGGCCCGGGACGCGCGGCGAGGACCTTCCCGTCGCAGAAGGTCTGCGCATAAATCCCCGCCTTCTCTGCCTCATCACACAGCTCCTGGATCACTTCCAGGGGGACTGCATGCCGCAGCAGCACGCGGTCCGACGCACAGTCACAGATCAGCGCCCCGTTAAACGCCGCGATATAGCCGCCTGTCTCTTTCAGGGAAAGCTCCTTCGCAAAATGAGCCACACTCTCGACGGCCCGCCCGGTGGTGATCACCAGTCGGCCGCCCGCAGCGGTGAATTCCCGGATCGCCGCGCGGTTCCCCTCTGAGATCGTCTTGTCATCGCTTAAAAGCGTCCCGTCCAGGTCCGTAAAGAAAATCATCCTGTCCGCTCCCCGCATCATTCCACCGGCTCCGCCGGCACAAATACACGCTCGCGGTAAACATGATCCTCCTTCGGAATCGCCTCCCCGGCCTCCGCGCAGAACTGTTCCTGGGAATTGACCAGCACTTTTCCACGTTTGTCGATCTTCTCGTACCTCCCGTCCGGGAGCAGGACATGCGCCTTCACGTTATCCTCCAGCTCCACCTTTAAGATGTGCTTCACCTTTTCACGGATCTCCTCGTCGAGCACCGGGAAGAGGATCTCCACGCGGCGGTCGAGATTACGCGGCATCCAGTCCGCACTTCCCATATAGACCTCCTCGTCGCCGTCATTTAAGAAGAAGAAAATACGGCTGTGCTCCAGGAAATTCCCCACGATGGATCGCACCTCAATGTTTTCGCTGACCTCCGGGATCCCGACTTTTAAGCAGCAGATCCCGCGGATGATCAGCTGGATCTTCACGCCTGCCGCGGAGGCCGCGTACAGCGCCGCGATGATCCCCTCGTCGCACAGGGAATTCATCTTCGCCACAATCCGCGCCGGCTTGCCCTCTCTCGCGTGCTTCGTCTCCCGCTCGATTAAGCGCATGAACTTTGACCGAAGCCAGATCGGCGCCAGGGAAAGCTCGTTCCAGCTTAAGGGCTCCGAATAGCCGGAGAGCATGTTAAAGACCGCCGTGGCATCCTCGCCGACCGCCTCATGGCAGGTAAAGATCCCGCAGTCCGTATAAAGCTTTGCGGTGGAATCGTTATAATTGCCGGTTCCGAGGTGCACATAGCGGCGGATCCCCTCCTCCTCGCGGCGCACCACCAGCGCGATCTTGCTGTGCGTCTTTAAGCCCACAAGCCCGTAGATGACATGACAGCCCGCCTGCTCTAACTTTTTCGCCCAGACGATATTATTCTCCTCGTCAAACCGGGCCTTAAGCTCCACGAGCACAGACACCTGCTTGCCGTTTTCCGCAGCCTTCGCCAGCGCGGCGATGATCGGGGAATTCCCGCTGACGCGGTAGAGCGTCTGCTTGATCGCAAGCACATCCGGATCCGACGCCGCCTGACGGATAAATGCCACGACCGGATCAAACGTCTGGTACGGATGGTGCAGCAGGATATCGCCCTTCTGGATCGCCTCGAAAATATCCCCGCCCGGCTCGATCTCCGGCACGCGCTGCGGCTGGTAAGGCTGATAGCGCAGATGGTCGCAGCCAGAGAGCCCGTACATCTTCATCAGGAAGGTCAGATCAATCGGCCCCGTGATCTTAAAGATATCCTCCTCCGCCACCTTAAGCTCATCCTTTAAAAACCGGAGCAGCTTTTTGTCGATCGTGGATTCCACCTCAAGGCGGATCACCTCGCCCCACTGCCGTTTCTTTAACTGCTTCTGAATCTCCTTTAAGAGATCCGCCGCCTCATCCTCGTCGATCGTGAGATCCGCGTTTCGCATGATCCGGTAAGGATGCGCGCAGAGCACGTGATAGCTTAAGAAGAGCTGGTCGATATTCTTCTCGATGATCTGCTCGAGCAGGATAAAGCTCTTCGTCTCCGGCAGCCCGGCGTCCTCCCCGTCGGACGGGATCTCCACCAGCCGCGGCAGCCCGCCGGGCACCTGCACGGTCGCAAACTCGACGACTTCCTTATTGGACTTTTTATTCTTGTGCGAGAGCAGCGCCGCGATATTAAGCGTCTTGTTGCGGATCAGCGGAAACGGGCGCGACGCGTCCACCGCCATCGGCGTGAGCACCGGATAGACGCTCTCCTCAAAATAACGATCCACGTAGTTGCTCTGTTTTTCCGTCAGATCCTCAAACTTTTCCACGATATGGATATGACTGGCATTCATCAGCGGCACCAGCGAGCGGTTGTACGTGTTGTACTGCGTCTCCACCAGCTCCCTTGTCCTCACGTTGATCTCCGCCAGCTGCTCGGTGGCCGTCATGCCTGCGATATCCAGCTTGCGGTAATCCGCGTAAACCATATCCTTTAACGACGCGACGCGCACCATAAAAAATTCGTCCAGGTTCGAGGATGTGATGCTCACAAATTTCAGGCGTTCCAGAAGCGGAATGCTCTTATCCCTCGCCTCGTTTAATACCCTGCCGTTAAATTTTAACCAGGAAAGCTCCCGGTTCTCGTAATATTCCGGCAGATGAAAATCCTTTTTCTTTTCCACAGCAGCTACCTCCGTATTTTTATTTCTCAGTTATTGTAGATTCTCTTCTCGCGGATCATCGGCCTGATGCTGAACACATGCTCGAAATATGCCGTTTTTGCGTCAAAGAGCGCCCGCTCCAGCGCGATATCCTCCTCGGTCTCGAGCGTGATCAGAAGATCCCGGCCGCGCACCTGCGCTTTCACCTTCTGGAACTTCTGTTTGTGGCTCTGATCGATCGCGTTTGACACGCGTAAGATCGCGGAGAGCTTTGCCACGGTCAGATAGCTCTCCTGATCCAGCCGGTCCGCCACCTCGCGGTACTCCGGAAGCGGAAGACGGTTGTAGAGTACCGTGCTCGCGACAATCTCCCGCTCACGGTGCGTCATCCCGATGATCTCCGACGAGAGAATGATATCATAGGCGCACTGCGCGGCGTTTGCGACGCTGATATACTTGCCGCAGTCATGCAGGATCGCCGCCACCTTAAGCAGCAGGCGCTGCCGCCTTCCCAGGCCGTGCTCTTTTTTCATCGTGTCGAAAATCAGCACCGAGATCTCCGAGAGGGTATCGACATGCGGCGAGTAGCTCATATACCGTCTCGAAAGGCTTTTTGCCGCAGAGAGAATATCCGCCTCAAAATCATGCGTCTGCCGGCTGTGCTTGTGCCGTCCCGCATAGTCGCAGGCGATCCCGTCCGCCATGATCACGCCCGGCGCCCAGAGCGATTTCGCCCCGAGTATCCGCGCCACACACTGGCAGATGATCATATACGGAACGATCAGCGCGTCGCTCTCATTGGACAGTCCGATATCCTCGGAAATCTGCGCAAGGCTCTTGCGCGCCAGCTTTTCCAGATAATGGGTAAACTTCTGGATATCGACGGTCTTGTTGTCGTGATTTTTCTCCATCCGCTGTACGAGCTCTGAGGTATAATCCCCCATGAAAATCAGATATTCGACGTTAATTTCCTTTAAATACATCTCGCGGAACGTCCGAAGCTCTTTTGTCGCCAGCTCCTCAATCTGAAGCTCATACTGCGCGAGATTGCTGCTCTTGTATTCCAGCTGCTCGCGCATCCGCATCGCGCCGAGTCCGAGATGCTGTGTGGTGATGACGTCCCCGTCCGAAAAGACCGTGATCTGAAGCCCCGCGCCCCCGATATCCACCACAGCGGCGCTCTTACCGATCATCTCCTCAAATTCCTCCCGCACCGCAACCGACTGATAGCTGACAAACCGGTGCTCCGAATTGCTTAACACATGCACCAGAAGTCCTGTCCGCAGCCGGATCTGCTCTAAAATGAACAGTTCGTTCGAGATGTCGCGCAGCACCGCCGAGGCGTATGCCTCATAAGCGTCCACCTTATATTCCTTCATGATCTTCGTGAACTCCAGAAGCGTATCGCAGAGGGATTCCACCAGCTCGTAACCAATCGTATTTTTGGAATACGCGTCCTTCCCGAGTTCAATCCTCCTGCGCACGTAGTCGATCCCGCGCATCTTTTTCTTTTCCGGCATCTCAAAAATCTTTAAGCTCACCTCATAGGAGCCGATGTAAATCGCCGCAAACGTATGTATCGCCATAACCTTTCCCCTCTTTCCAAGTCCTGATATCCCTCACGCCTGTCCCAGCAGATAATCGATAAACTGCTGCGCCGTCCTCCCGGAAAGCCCTCCGTGGGAAAGCTCCCAGCGGTTCGCCTCCAGAAGGAGCGTCTGTGTGTCCATCTTTACCTGATGTCTTTCTGCAAGTGTAGTCACGATCTTCTGAAACTCCTTTTTATCCGGCGCGCCGTAGTAGATCGTCACGCCAAACCGGGCGTAGAGCGAAAGCTTTTCCTGCACCGTGTCGGAGGTGTGCATATCCTCCCTCGTCTCCTCCTTGTCCGAGTAATTCTCACGGATCAGATGCCTGCGGTTCGAGGTCGCATAGATCAGCACATTCTCCGGTCTGCGCTCGAGCCCGCCCTCAATCACGGCCTTTAAGTACTTGTACTCCGTCTCGAATTCCTCGAAGGAAAGATCGTCCAT
The DNA here is from genome assembly GCA_947642555.1 of uncultured Roseburia sp. Lineage (GTDB taxonomy): Bacteria > Bacillota > Clostridia > Lachnospirales > Lachnospiraceae > Roseburia. The sequence continues at coordinate 16,884 of CANRSX010000040.1, forward strand.
ATAGATGATGAACCTGTAGTTCCGGTTCTTGATCTGTGTGATAATATCGTTTAAATCGCAGAACTGGTGCTTGTACACCTCGATCAGCCGCAGGCCGCGGTCATAATACTGGTTTGCGATCGCCTTGATGCTTGACGATTTCCCGGTTCCGGCGTCCCCGTAGAGCAGGCAGTTGTTTGCCTCCCGTCCGCTCACAAACGCCTCCGTGTTGTCGATGAGCTTTTTCTTTGCCAGCTCATAGCCGACCAGATCGTCGAGCTTTACGTGCGCGATATTGGTGATGGGCACAATCTGCGCTCCCTGATCCCCGTGGGCCACGCGGAAGGCCTTGTGCAGCCCGAGCCGTCCGACGCCGAATTCCCGGTAAAATTCCGTGACCGCATGCCCGAATTCCTCCGCGGTGCGCGCCTGCGAAAGATGAACGGCGAGCTCCCGGATCCGGTCTCTGATCCGGCGGTTAAACTCCCTGCCGCAGCGCGTCGTCCCCTCATAGTGAAGAAGGGCGTCCATACAGTCCACGTCAAAGCAGTCGTTAAGCAGCGTGAGGTCAAAGTTAAAGTACTCCATCAGGATCTTAAAATCATGCGCCGCGATCTGATTCATGGAGCCCTCCACCGCTCCCCGGATCTCACACGCCCTGCTGTAGGCATTCTCGTGATTCACCAGAAGAAACGCGATATAATTCTGCCAGAGATTCCCTGTAAAACCGTGGCTCGCCGCACGCTCCAGAAGGCGGCTTACGCATTGATAAAACATACCCTGCACATCTTCCCCGTCCTGCGCTTCCTCCTGATAATGCTCCATGACCCAGGTCATGTCGTCAAACAATCCCCCGTCCTCAAACCCTCTGTAAAAGATCAGATTCTTCCTGTTTTCCATGCTCTCTCCCGTCTTTCCTGTGTGTTAATAGCTTCCCAGTATCTTAAAGCGGATGCTCTCATTTGCCAGCCCTGTCAGCGCATTCTGAACCGCCGCGTCGCCGAGATTCCCCTCAAAATCGACAAAAAAACGGTATTCCCAGGCTCTGCCCTGCACCGGCCGCGACTCGATATGGTTCATGTTGATCCCGTTGTAGATAAAATGCGAAAGCATGTGATACAGCGAACCGCTCTCGTGCCGGATTTCAAAACAGACGCTTGTCTTTTTCGCATCCTTTTTATAAATGTGCCGCCCGGTCACAATGATAAAACGGGTGGCGTTCGTCTGATTGTCCTGAATGCCTTCCTTTAAGATCTTAAGCCCGTAAATCCCGGCATTATAGCTGCTCGCAATCGCTGCCTTGTGCGGCATGCGGTCTTCCTTTACCTTCTGCGCAGCGACCGCGGTGTTCTTCATGCTGTGACGCTCCCACTCCCGGTGCTCCTCCAGATACTTCGCGCACTGCATCAGCGCCTGCGGGTGAGAATAGACATCCGTGATATCCGAAAGCTTTGCCTCCGGCAGCCCGAGCAGCGCATGGCTGACCGGGAGCACCTGCTCGCCCACAATACAGTGGTCGTATTCCGCCATCAGGTCATAGTTTTCCGAGACGATCCCCGCGGACGAATTCTCGATCGGGAGCACCGCGTAATCGGCCTCCCCCTTTGCAATCGCTTCCATGGCGTCGCGCCAGGTCTCCACGTGATAGCTGTCGGCGTCCTCGCCGAAATACTGCCGGAGCGCCAGCTGTGCATACGCGCCCTCCACCCCCTGGAACACGATCCGCGCATTCCGGTAATCCAGCTCGTCCTTTTCCTGAAAATCCGGTTTTTCGGCTGCTCCGCACTCCGCTAACATCTGATACTGGCGCTTCCTGCTCACAGACATGATCTGCTCGAACAGCTCCCTGACAGCCAGGCGGAAAAAATCGTCCCCCACGGGCTCTGTCAGCGCCGCCAGCTTCGCGAGCTCCCGCTCTCTGTCGAGCACCGGCTTTCCGGTCCGTATCTTGTACTCTGCCACCTGCGCGGTGATCTCCATGCGCTTCTCATAGAGCTGTGTGATCTGCCGGTCAATCCGGTCGATCTCATCCCTTAACTCCAGTAAATCCTTCATCACTAACCTCTTCATCCACATAAAATTGCCGACTGGCTGAACTTTTACTTATAATAATAGTACATTCAAAACCCAATGGCAAGAGACCCTTGCAAGAAACAAGAGAAAAATGTTATAATAGCATATGCCATTTTACAGGAAAGAAGGACATCACTATGAAAAAACATCTGCCATTGATTTTATTTCTTTTGCTTCTGGCGCTCGCCGTCGGCGCCGGCATCTATTACCATTTTTCGCGCAAAACAAAAGAAAACGAAGGCTTTGTCAACGGAAACACACCGGGTAACCTCTACAACGAGGGGCTGATCTGCGAATACGACGGCATCATCTATTTTGCCAACCCGTCGGACGGCGACAGGCTTTATTCCATGGATACCTCGGGCAGAAATCTCACAAAGCTCTCCGACGATATCGTATCCTATATCAATGCGGATGAGAATTATCTGTACTATGTCCGTAATAATATTGGGGGCGGCGGGGTCTTCTCCTTCCTCAACATCAACACAAACAGCCTCTGCCGGATGGACCGGACAAGCGGGCGCGGACGTGAATCCGTTCTGGTGCTGGACCCGGATCCCAGCCTGTACGCATCGCTGGTCGGGAATTATGTGTACTATCTCCACTATGACAAGGAGACCGCGACGACGCTTTACAAGGTAAAAATCGACGGCGAAGAAAAGCAGAAGGTGTCGGACAGCCCGTTCTTCACCTGCTGTGCGATCGGGCAGTACATCTACTTCAACGGCACCGACATTGACCACTATATCTGGCGCATGGACACAGCGGCCGAGGACGTCACCGGCATGCTCTACGGCGGCAACTGCTGGATGCCCACCCTTACGGAGGATTTGTCCGCCGCCTACTTTATGGACTGCGACACACATTATAAGCTCGCGAGGGTTGATCTTAAGACGGAGGAGAAGGTGCTTCTCACGGAAGACCGCCTGGACTGGTATAATGTCTGCGGCGATTATATCTATTATCAGAAGAGCGACCGCGAGCACCCGGCGATCTGCCGCATGCGCTTAGACGGCAGCGATGTCGAAGTGCTGATGGAGGGGAACTTCCGGAATATCTGCGCCGCCTCCTCGTTTGTCACCTTCCGCGAGTACAGGTTCGGGGATGCGTATTATATTGAAAATAAAGAAGGGGCAGAGGTGAAACCGTTTGATCCCGGTGTGGTTGCGGGTGATTAAATGCTGTACACAATTGACGACGTCTACGCGCTGCCCGACGGCTGATTGCAGCAAAACCCCGGGGCTCATCGCTTCCGGGGTTTTGTTTCATGTAAAGTCAAACAGCGACAGCTGATTCGATTCCGGCAGATCGCCGAGCAGTCCGAGATCTCCCATCAGATCGATCACCGTCTTGGTCGCCTTTGTGCGCTGCCTGAAATCATCCTTTGAGAGGAACTTCCCGTCCCTGGCCGCCTCGGCCACCGCGACCGCCGCGTTGTCCCCCATTCCTTCAATGGAATTAAGCGACGGCATCAGTTTTCCGTCGATAATCTGAAAGCGGTCCGGCTTTGCCCGGTAAATGTCGATCGGCGTGAACTCAAACCCTCTCGCGTACATCTCCTGCACGATTTTCATATCGCGGTAGACGTCCTGCTCTTTTTTCGAGAGCGAATCTTTCCTGCGCGTGTAATCCTTGTAAAAATATTCCAGCCTCTCTTTTCCCTGGCACATGATCTCATAGTCGAATCCCGTGGCGCGGATCGAAAAATACGACGCGTAGTAGGCCAGCGGGTAAAACACCTTGCAGTAGGCGATCCGCCAGGCCATCATGACGTACGCCGCGGCGTGCGCCTTCGGGAACATGTACTTGATCTTTTTGCACGACCAGATATACCAGTCCGGCACGTCGTGCGCGAGCATTTCATCCTCCCATTCCTTCTTAAGCCCTTTTCCCTTTCGCACGGATTCCATGATCGTGAAGGACTGCTCGCTGTCAAGCCCCATCTGGATCAGATAGATCATGATATCGTCACGGGTACAGATCGCGGTGGAGATCGTCGCCTTCCCCTCCTCGATCAGGGTCTGCGCATTGCCAAGCCACACGTCCGTCCCGTGGGACAGGCCGGAAATCCGGATCAGATCGGAAAATTCCTGCGGCTTCGCGTCGATAACCATCTGCATGGCAAACTCGGTTCCAAACTCCGGGATCCCCAGGCACCCGAGCGGGATGCCGTGAATCTCCTCCGGTGTCACGCCGAGCGCGGAGGTATTTTTAAACAACGACATCACCGACGCGTCGTCAAGCGGGATCGACGTCGGGTCGATGCCCGTTAAATCCTGCAGCATACGGATCATCGTCGGATCATCGTGCCCGAGAATGTCGAGCTTTAAAAGGTTGTGGTCGATCGAGTGATAGTCAAAATGCGTCGTCACGGTCGCTGTCGTCATGTCGTTTGCCGGGTGCTGCACCGGCGTGAAGGTGTGGATCTCCTCCCCCACCGGAAGCACGACGATACCGCCCGGGTGCTGGCCCGTGGTTCTGCGCACGCCCACACAGCCCTGCACGATCCGGTCAATCTCGCAATTACGTTTGTGGATACCGCGCTCCTCATAATATTTCCTGATATAGCCGAAGGCCGTCTTGTCGGCCAGCGTGCCGATCGTGCCCGCGCGGAAGGTCTGCCCATACCCGAAGATCACCTCGCAGTAGGCGTGCGCCTTGCTCTGGTACTCCCCAGAAAAGTTTAAGTCGATATCCGGCTCCTTATTTCCCTTAAATCCCAGGAAGGTCTCAAACGGAATGTCAAATCCGTCCTTCACCAGCTTTTTCCCGCAGACCGGGCAGATTTTATCCGGCATATCGCAGCCGCTGCGCCCGGAAAACGCCTTTACCTCCGGCGAGTCAAAATCGCTGTAGTGGCAGTTCGTGCACCGGTAATGGGCCTGTAAGGGGTTGACCTCCGTGATCCCGGCCATGGTCGCCGCAAAGGACGAGCCGACCGATCCCCTGGAGCCCACGAGATACCCGTCCTCATTGGACTTCCACACCAGCTTCTGCGCAATGATATACATCACGGCATAGCCGTTTGAGATGATCGAGTTCAGCTCCCGGTCAAGGCGTTCTTTTACAATCGAAGGCAGATCGTCCCCGTACATGTCGCGGGCCTTTGTATAGCAGATATCGCGCAGCATCTGATCGGAATTTTCAATCACCGGCGGACATTTGTCGGGCCGCACCGGTGAGATTTTTTCGCACATATCCGCGATCCGGTTCGGGTTCGTGATCACGACCTCCTCCGCCTTCTCGCTGCCTAAATACTCAAATTCCTTTAGCATCTCCTCCGTGGTCCGAAGATAAAGCGGCGCCTGCTCGTCCGCGTCCTTAAAGCCCTTGCCCGCCATGATGATCCTGCGGTAAACCTCGTCCTCCGGATCTAAAAAATGCACGTCGCAGGTCGCGACGACCGGGCGGTCAAAGGTCTCCCCGAGCTGCACGATCCTGCGGTTGATGTCAAGAATCTCCTCCTCCGAATTCACCGGCTCCCGGTCGCTCTTTAACATAAACGCATTATTTCCGAGCGGCTGGATCTCCAGATAATCGTAAAATTTTACCAGCCGGATAATCTCTTCCTCCGGCCTTCCGTTTAAAATCGCGCGGTACAGCTCCCCGGCCTCGCAGGCGGAGCCGAGCAGCAGCCCCTCCCGGTGGCGCACCAGCTCGCTTTTCGGGATCCTCGGCCTGCTGTGATAGTATGTCAGATGAGACATTGACACAAGGCGGTACAGATTGATGCGTCCGATATCATTTGTCGCCAGAAGGATCGCGTGATAGGTAGGCATCTTCTGAATCGTCTCCGGCGAGGCGGCTCCCATCCGGTTGATGTCGTCAAACGTCGATACGCCCCTGTCCTCTAACATTTTTAAGAATTTCACAAAAATCTGCGCGGTACACGCCGCATCATCCACCGCACGGTGATGATGGTCCAGCGCGATCCCCAGCGCCTTCGCCACCGTGTCCAGCTTAAACCGGTTCAGCGTCGGCAGAAGCAGACGGGCGAGCGCTACCGTGTCGATCACGGTATACGCGCAGGGCAGCCCCTCTCTCTTACAGTTTGCGGCGATAAAGCTCATGTCAAAATCCGCGTTGTGCGCCACCATGACCGCACCTTCACAGAATTCCATAAACTGCGGCAGGATCTCCCCGATCTTCGGCGCATCCATCACCATATCGTCCCGGATTGACGTCAGCTCCTCGATCTGAAACGGGATCGGTGTCTCAGGATTGACAAATGTCGAAAACCGGTCTGTGATCGCGCCGTTCTCCACCTTCACCGCGCCGATCTCGATGATCCGGTTTTTCTCCGGTGAAAATCCGGTGGTCTCTAAGTCAAATACCACGCAGGTATCCGTCAGCCGCTGCCCCTTCGCATTTCCGACAATATCCTTTAAGTCGTCCACCAGGTATGCTTCCACCCCGTAGATCACCTTAAAATCATCGTCCTTTGAGAGCGCGTGGGCCGCGTCCGGGAATGCCTGCACGTCCCCGTGATCCGTGACCGCGAGCGCCTTATGCCCCCACTTCATGGCGCGCTTTACGAGATCCTTCACCTCGGACACGCCGTCCATATCGCTCATCTTTGTGTGACAGTGCAGCTCCACGCGCTTCCTCGCGCTGTTGTCCATCCGCATGGAAGTAAAATCCGGGATCTTCCGGATTCCCGTAACCGAGCCGATCGTTAAATCGCTGTCAAATTTGTCGATCGTCGTGACGCCTTTGATCTTAAAAAACGCGCCCTTCGCCAAACCGCTGTTTAACAGCTCGTCCTTCTGGTCTGTCCGGATAAACAGCTTGATCACGATGGAGTCCGTAAAATCCGTCACCGACATAATGACAATTGTCTTCTCATTGCGGATCTCGCGGGTCTCCAGATTCATCACCTTACAGCGGATCGTGACTTCCCCCATCTCCCCCGCAATCTTATCGATCGTGATCGGCTCGTCCTCCACGTCGCGCCCGTAGATCACGTCCGGGTTGTCCGACCGCTTTAAGCCGCCCTCATACCGGCGTCCTCCGTCGCGGCGGCTTCCGGGCGCGCCGGCAAAACGGTTTTCTTTTCCTCCGAACGCGGACGCGGCCCTGTTCTGACCGCGCGCCCCCGTCCTGACAGGCGCTTTGGTCCGGCCCGCAGGAATACCGGCCGCAGGCTGTGCTTCCGGCTCGCGCTGCATGGCGGTTTCGTCCCCGTCCCCGGTCTTTTCCCCGTCGTCCTTTAAGCTGACCCGCTCCATGATATTGCGGATCTCAAACTGGATCTGAAGATCGCTTTCTTTTTTATACCGGCTCTCCTTCGGCTCCTCGTAGGCGAGCTCCACCTTAAGATCCAGTCCGCAGCGCTCACAGATCACCTTTTCCAGGAACTCCACGATTTCGTCCGATCTGGTCTGCGCGATAATCGTGTTCTCGAGCGTGAGGCGCATCTGGCTTTTCTCCGGAAATTCCATCCGCGCCGTGCGCAGAAGGTTGTATTCCATCAGGCTGTATGTACGCAGCTCCTCTAAGATGCTGTCCCGGTACAGTTCAATCAGGCTCTCCGGCGTATACTGATCCGACAGCCGGTACTTTTCGATCAGCGTGACCTGCATGTGCCTTCCCTTAAAAATCTGGTCGCGGATCGCCTGCTCGGCCCGGTAAATCTCTTTTTTATGAATCAGACGGCTGCCCGTGAAATACACGCGCAGCTGATTCTTTCCGTGGTTCATGGCCACCTTTGTCACTTCCGCCTCCGACAGCAGCTTTTTTATCTCCCCGTCCAGCTTCAGCGACGGAAATACGTCAAAAAACCCTTTTACCATATCGCTCTCTATGCTTCCTCCCAGTGAATCAGCTCGTCGCGCAGCACATCGAGAAGTTCGTCCTCCGGAACCTTCCTCACAACCTCTCCCTTTCTGATCAGAAGACCTTCGCCGATGCCGCCCGCAATGCCGATATCCGCTTCCTTCGCCTCGCCCGGCCCGTTTACGACGCAGCCCATCACCGCCACCTTAAGATCCAGCGGAATATCCGCCACCATCTCCTCGACCCTGTTTGCCAGTCCGATCAGGTCAATCTGAGTCCGTCCGCAGGTCGGGCAGGACACCACCTCAATTCCCGCCTCTCTGAGCCCCAGTGTCCGTAAAATCAGCTTTGCAGAGGAGATTTCCTCCAGCGGATCCCCTGTCAGCGAGACGCGGATCGTATCCCCGATTCCCTGGCGCAGGATCAGGCCGAGTCCGATTGCAGACTTGATATTCCCGCTGATTAGCGTCCCTGCCTCCGTGATCCCGACATGAAGCGGGTAATCCGTCAGCGCCGCCAGCTGCTCATGCGCCTCCACGCACATCAGCACGTCGGAGGATTTGATGCTGATCACCAGGTTGTCATATCCCATATCCTCAATCTGCCCTGCCTGCCGCAGCGCGCTCTCCACCAGCCCTTCCGCCGTCACGCCGTGATACTGCTCCACCAGCTCTTTTTCCAGCGAGCCGCTGTTGACGCCCACGCGGATCGGAATCCCGCGCTCCTTCGCCGCATTCACGACAGCGCGCACGCGCTTCGGGGATCCGATATTGCCGGGATTGATCCTGATCTTATCCGCCCCGTGCTCCATCGCCGCGATCGCAAGCCGGTAGTCAAAATGGATATCCGCCACAAGCGGAATGCGGATCTGCTTTTTGATCTCCGTCAGCGCCTCCGCCGCCTCCATGGTCGGCACCGCGCATCGTATGATGTCGCAGCCGGCCGCCGTAAGCCGGTTGATCTGCGCCACGGTTGCCGCCACGTCCTCTGTCTTTGTATTTGTCATCGACTGGATCAGAATCGGATTGCCGCCCCCGATCACCCGGTCACCGATCGCTACCGTCTTTGTCATTTGATTTTCCTCCCTCACAGTATCCTTCGCACGTCGTTAAATAAGACAAATATCATCAGTGCAAACAACAGCATCATCCCGACAAAATGCACCATGCCTTCCTTATCCGGGTCGATGCGTTTCCCGCGGATCACCTCGAGCAGCAGAAACAGAAGCCGGCCGCCGTCCAGCGCAGGCAGCGGCAGCAGATTCATCACCCCGAGATTCGCCGATAAAAAGATCGTGATATAGAGCATCTGAAGGAACATCGCAAAAAAACCGTAGGACACGCTCTGCTCATAGCCTTCCCCGATCATGCCGACGATCGCGACCGGTCCGCCCATCTCGTTCACACCGACCTGCCCGGTCACAAGCGCCTTTAAACTGCCAAGCGTCGCCGAAATCCAGTATTTTACCTCATAAAAGCTGTATTGCAGGTTCTGAAGAAATCCGCCCTTTGTGCGCTCCGTGCTCCCCAGAAACCCGTAGAGATAAGCGCCGTACTCCTCGTCGTACTGCGGCGTGAGCTGAGTCTCGTACCGCTTGCCGTCCCGCTCATACACCACCGGCACGCGCTCCCCCGGGTGAAACTGCGCATAGGTCCTGATATCCCGGTAAAAATGGATCCTTGTATTCCCAAGCTTTACGATCGTATCGCCGGCCGCAAGCCCGGCCTCTTCTGCCGGATATCCCTCCGACACCCCGCTTAACACCGGCAGGTCAAATCCGATGTTGCACAGCAGGATAAAGGAAAAGACAAACGCCATCAGAAAATTAAACATCGGCCCGGCGATCACGACGCTGATCCTGGCCCAGACGGATTTTTTGCCAAAGGCCCGGTTGTCCTCGCTGTCCCCGTCCTCCCCCTCCATCATGCAGGCCCCGCCGATTGGGAAAAGCCTCAGAGAATACTTCGTCTCCCCCTTCTGCACGCCAAACACCGTGGGCCCGAGTCCCAGACAGAACTCATTGACCCGGATCCCGTTTGCCTTGGCAAGGAGAAAATGTCCCAGCTCGTGGAACAGGATCATGATACTGAATACAATAATTGCAATGATAATCTTCATTCAGAAAGCCTTTCTTACTTAATTTGTTTCCCGATCCTCTCATAAACCGCGGCTTCCGTCGCAAGAATCTCATCCACATCCGGATTTTCTACAAACGGCGCGTCGTCCATACAGGCTTCGATCAGCTCTGTGATCTGCGGATAGCGGATCTGACGGTTTAAGAAAAGCGACACCGCTTTTTCATTCGCCGCGTTATAAACCGTCGGCAGATTCCCGCCGCACTCCATGGCGCGGTACGCCAGCGCAAGACCGCGGAAGGTCTTAAGATCCGGCGGAAGGAAGGTCAGCTGTCCCAGTTGAAAAAGGTCGAGCCTCTCCCCGGACAGCGGCCGCCGCTCTGGGTAGTAAAGCGCGTACTGGATCGGCAGATGCATATCCGGCGTGCCAAGCTGTGCGATTACGGCGCCGTCCTCATATTCCACAGCGGAGTGAATCACGCTCTGCGGGTGCACGACCACCTGAATCTGATCCGCGGTCACGCCAAACAGCCAACCGGCTTCCATGACCTCAAGGCCCTTATTTACCATCGTCGAGGAATCGATCGTGATCTTCCTCCCCATCGTCCAGTTCGGATGCTTTAAGGCGTCCTCCACCGAAACCTGCGCGAGCTCCTCTGTCGTCCTGCCCAGAAACGGGCCGCCAGAGGCTGTCAGGAGGATCCTGCGGATTTTATTTTGCCCTGTGTGGCCCGATGTGTCATGCGCTGCATCCTGCGATGTATCCTGCCCCGCAGGGTATCCTGACCCCTGCAGCGACTGGAAAATCGCGCTGTGCTCGCTGTCAACCGGCAGAAGCTTCACGCCGCATTCCTCTGCCAGCGGCATGATCAGATGTCCCGCCGTCACCAGCGTCTCCTTATTCGCAAGCGCGATGTCCTTTCCCGCCTTCATCGCGGCAATCGTCGGCCGTATGCCGAGCATTCCGACAATTGCCGTCACGAGAAGCTCACTCCCCGGATGCACCGCCACCTCAATCAGACCCTCCATGCCGGATACGACACGTGTCGAAAGATCCCTTGTGCGCTCCCGCAGCTCCTTTGCCTTCGCCTCGTCGTACACACACACCAGCTCCGGCGCAAATTCCCGCATCTGCTCTTCAAGCAGCGCGATACTGCTCCCCGCAGCCAGAGCCACGACCAGAAGATCGTTCTGCGCGCGCACGATATCAAGTGTCTGGGTCCCGATCGATCCCGTGGAACCCAGTATCGCTATCTTTTTCATCTGTTCTCCCTTCCGCGGTATCCTCCGGCAGGATCCCCGCAGGATACTGTCCGGCGCACAGCCGGAGGGATTCTGCTCTCCTGCCGGCAGGATCCCCATGTCTGTCACAGAAACCGCTCCGCCAGAAAATAGATAAGCGGCGCGGTAAAAATCACGCTGTCAAACCGGTCCAGAATCCCGCCGTGTCCCGGAATCAGCGTCCCGTAATCCTTCACCTCGTAATTCCGCTTGATCGCGGACGCCGTCAGGTCGCCGACCATCGAGATCAGCGCGCCGGCCGCACAGATCGCGGCCATGATCAGGATATGCACAGGCTCCGTCCCCATCGCCTTTTGAAATGCCAGCCCGTAGAGCACCGCTAAAAGCGCGGCTCCCGCCACACCGCCGACCGCTCCCTCCACCGATTTCTTCGGGCTTAGCTTCGGCGACATTTTATGCTTTCCGATCAGCACGCCCACACAGTACGCACAGGTGTCGCAGCCCCAGGAACATAAGAAGACCAGCCACACGAGATGGCCTCCGGCGGGCAGCATCCTCGTCTGCCAGACAAAGGACAGCATCACCGCCACATAAAACACACCGAAAAAAGCGGCAAGAAGCTGCTCCGTCCGGTACTTCGGATAGGTGAATACATAGACGAACATCAGCAGGATCAGATATCCCAGCACAAAAGCCATGATATCCGTCAGGAAATCAAAGCGCAGGTTCGCATAGTAAACCGCCGCCGCCAGATACCCGAGGATTCCGGGAGCCGCCTTCTGAATCTGAAAGATCCGGTAGAGTTCAAACATTCCGATCCATGAAATTACAAGAGTAGATACCAGCAGAATATCCCCGCCGGCGAACAGCAGCACAAACGCCGCCACGACCAGCACGATCCCGCTGAGCAGTCTTGTCTTAAACATCTTCTTACGTCCTTTCCACAGGCAGCCCTCTCATGCCAGCCCGCCAAATCTTCTGTCTCTCTTATTATACGCCGCAATCGCATCTTCTAACTCTTTTTTATGAAAATCCGGCCACGGAACCTCCGTAAAATAAAATTCACTGTAGGCAAGCTGCCACAACAGAAAATTGGAAAGCCGCTGCTCCCCGCTGGTGCGGATCAGAAGATCCGGATCCGGTATCCCTGCGGTGTCCAGGTAATGCGAAAAAACAGGCTCCGAGATCTCCTCCGGCGCAAGCGTCCCGGCAGCGAGATCATCCGCCATCTGACGCATCGCCCGGATCATCTCATCCCGGCTCCCGTAATTGATCGCAATCTGAAGATGTAAGCCGTCGTTTTTCGCGGAAGCAGCCTCCAGCTCCCGGATCTGCTCCCGGAACGCCTCGCTTAACCGCGAGGTATCTCCGATCACACGCACGCGCATATTGTTTTTGTCCGCAGTGCGGATACAGTTCTTCAGATAACTCTCAAGAAGCTTCATCAGAGCGCCGACCTCTGAATCCGGCCGGTTCCAGTTCTCCGTGGAGAAGGCATACATCGTCAGGTATTTCACGCCCAGGTCATGCGCCGCCTTACACACGACCTCCACATTTTTTGCCCCCATCGTGTGGCCGTAATTGCGCGGCATCCCCTTCGCCTTCGCCCAGCGCCCGTTTCCGTCCAGAATAATCGCGATATGCTGTGGAATCTTCATCCTTTCCCTCCATATCGGAGCGGGGCTGCCGCAAAAAAAATGTACGTCACATTTTGCAACAACCCCGCTCCTCATCCCTGCGCGCCGCTCTCACCGCCCGCAGATCTCTTATACGGTAAGAATCTCTTTCGTCTTACCCTCCACCGCTTTGTCCACCTCCGCGATGTATTTGTCTGTCATTTTCTGTACCTTATCATTCAGCTCTTTGATCTCATCCTCAGAGACGTCCGAGGATTTCGCCAGCTTTTTAAACGAATCGTTGGCGTCGCGGCGGATATTGCGGATCGCAACCTTTGCGCCCTCCCCTTTTTTCTTGATATCCTTCGCCAGATCCTTACGGCGCTCCTCCGTGAGCTCCGGGAACATCAGACGGATCACCTTCCCGTCGTTTGTCGGATTGATGCCGAGATCCGAGGTGAGAATCGCCTTCTCGATCGCCTTTACCATGGAAGGCTCCCACGGCTGAATCAGAAGCATCCGGGGCTCCGGGACACTTACATTTGCCACCTGCTGAATGCCGGTCGGCGTCCCGTAATAATCCACCTTAAGCTTGTCGAGCACATGGGGATTCGCGCGCCCTGCACGGATACTCCCGAACTCCTCGCCAAGGTTGCTCATCGTCTTCTGCATCTTTTCATCATACCGGACTATTCTCTCGTCCATACTACCCCGCCTTTCTACCCTCTATGAAACCGTAACCTTCGTGCCGGTAAATTCCCCGGACAGCGCTTTTACGATACTGTTCTCCTCATTCAGGCCGAATACATACATCGGCATCCGATTCTCCATGCACAGGATGCACGCCGTCAGATCCACCACCGCAAGCTTCTGTTCAATCACCTGTTCGATCGGGATCTCATCGTACTTCACCGCCGCCGGATTCAGCTTCGGATCACTGTCGTAGACGCCGTCAATCGATTTGGCGAGGTAAATCCCGTCCGCCTCTAATTCCACCGCGCGCAGGACAATGCCGGTATCCGTCGAAAAATACGGGTGCCCCGTCCCGCCGGCGAAAAAGACAACCCTGCCTTCCTCAAAATACGCATTTGCGAGATCCTTTGAAAAAAGCTCCGTCATGCTGCCGCAGGCAAACGGCGTCAGGATCTGCGTCTTCAGCCCGACTGACCGGAAAATCTCGGATACATAAATGCAGTTCATGACGGTTGCGAGCATGCCGATCTGATCCGCTTTGGTACGGTCAATCGTCTCGCTCGTCCTCCCGCGCCAGAAATTGCCCCCTCCGGTCACGATCCCGACCTGAATGCCCTGATCCGCAATCTGCTTTACCTGCCGGGCCACCTCCGTGACCGTCGGCTCGTCAAACCCGGTGTGCTTCTCCCCTGCGAGCGCTTCGCCGCTCAGCTTGAGTATCACTCTCTTCATACCGGAATCAGTTTCCTTTCTTTGCTGAAAACAGGCTCTGAACATCCACGTCCGAGTAGCACTGCGAGCAGAAGCCCTCGATCACCGCGCCGTTGTTGATCTGCACGGAACGGGACTTGATGTTGCCCATCACGACCGCGGAGGTATCCACCACGACCGGCCCCTGCACGTCGATATCGCCCTTGATCGCCCCTGCAATCACTGCGGAGGTGGACGTCACATTGCCGATGATCACGGAGCCGAGGCCGATCTTGACCGTACCGGTGCTGACCACCTCTCCCTCAACCTGCGCCGCATCCGCAAAGAACTCGGACGTATTGCTGTTTCCATTGACGACGCCGGTCACCGTAAGCTTGCCGTTGCAGCTCACATTGCCGTCGATCTGACCGCGCACGTCAAGCGATCCGTTCGACATGATATCGCCGCGGATCACCGTCCCCTCCGTGATGACGGACACCTCGTCCGAAACGATCCTCTCCTCCACCTGGTTTACCGGTGCGCTCTGTACCGGCGCTGTCTGTGCCGGTGTTACCGTATTGTCAGCCATTTTCTCTTCCTCCTGTACTGTATTGTTTTCTTTCTGATTCTGCTCTGTCTTTTCTTTCTGTACCGGTGCTGCCGCCTCGGGCACCTTTTCCTTCTGTGCCGGTGCCGCCGGTTTCTCCGCCGGTGCAGGCGTCTTTGGCGCGGGAGCCGGTGCCTTTGCCGCCGGCGCCGGTTTCTCCGCCGGCTCCTGCCTGCTCACCTGCTCTAACAGCCCGTCCAGCTTGGACAGCTCGGATTCCACATCCACTTCGCCTTCCAGTGTGTTCACGACAAGATCGTCCTCCGTCTCCTCCGTGCCGGCACTCCCCTCACCCGGCATGAGCTCATTCACTGCCTGCGAGAAATCGTCTTTGAAATCTTTAAAAAATCCCATGTTCCTTCCTCCATGTTCTTTATAGTCATCCGATACTGTCCGCCTTGACGTACTGGATCACCTGTGTATCTTCATCAATCGGTAAGATCTCTGCCCCTGACCCCCTCAGCGCCTCGATCAGGGGACCCAGCGCCTCCACCGTTGCTGACGAATCCGCCGAATCGTGCATCAGAACCACAGATGTCTTGTATTTGTCCACATCCATGGTCACGTTCTGGATGATCTCATCCGGTGAGAACGCCGCGAGCGCCGCGTCCCCCGCAGATACGTTCCAGTCATAGTATACCGTATTCTGCTCATTTAAAAACCCGATCAGCTCACTCATCGGCACATTGCTCACCTGGTTGCTGCTTCCTCCCGGGAACCGGTAATACCGGCACTCCACACCGGTCACCTCGTACAGATAATCGCGCAGCTGCCGGTAATCCTGCTCAAACGCCGCCCTCGACTGATAGATCACATTATATTTATTCGCATAAGAATGCATGCCAAGCGTATGGCCTTCCTCCACGATCCGCCGGTAGAGCTCCTGCGACTCCTCGTCCTCTCTTCCCGAGACAAAAAAAGTGGCTTTCACGTCGTGCTCTGCGAGAATATCAAGAATCTCCCCTGTATTCTCAGACGGCCCGTCGTCAAACGTGAGGTACACCTTATGTATGTCGCCCTCCTCCGCCAGATTCTCGGCGTCCGCGATCCCCGCGGCGGCGGGCGGCGTCAGATTCTCCTCCGGTATCTCGGTACCCTCGGTGATCTGCGTGGATCCCTGCGCGGCATCCGCCGCCTCCTGTGCTTCCTTCCTGTCCGCCTCCAGCTCATTCAGCTGCTGTGTAAGCCCGTCCAGCTTCTGCTCCAGCGAAACAGTCCTCACCAGAAGAAAAATCACCAGCACCATGGACAGCACAAGCCATCCGAGTATCGTGAGCATAATTCCGTTTTTTAATTTTCCGATCCGCTTTCTGCGCCTGCGCTGATTGCGGAGTATCTCTGAATCTTTATCCTGCATGTAACCCCCCAGATTAATCATAATTCATGTCTATTGTATCATACTTTTTCGTTTTACAAAAGAAAAAGAACAAAAAAAACGTTTTATTTTTTTCATAATTCTTCTATTTTATCTGAAAATATGCTTCTATATACCTATTTTTTCTCATATTTCACGTTTTTGTCATAACATATGCGCCGGAAAAATCCGGGCCCTGTTTTCTCCGGGAGGATCCTCTCCGCCATGTCGGCAAGCCGGTTTCCCACGGGCAGGAGAAAAAGCGTCGTCGTCACGTTAAACAGGGTATGCATGTTTGCAATCTGGGCCGCAGGCCGTCCCGGCGTCAGCTGCTCCACCCATACCGCCAGCGGCAGCAGGCCGCACAGCGCGAGAAACAGGGCGGTTCCCGTCACGTTAAACAGCAGGTGGATGAGCGCCGTCTGCTTTGCCCGCCGCCCGCAGCCTGCCGCCGCGAGAAGCGCCGTCACGCAGGTTCCGATGTTTTGCCCGAACAGCACATATACCGCTTTTGAAAACGGGAGAATCCCTCCCTCCGCCAGCGTCTGAAGCATTCCCGCCGCGGCAGAGGATGACTGGAGCACCGCCGTCACCGCCGCTCCGGCAGACACCAGCGGCAGTTTCCCGTCGATCCCGGCCAGAAATCCTGTGATCTCTTTCGAATTCTGTAACGGCAGCACCGCCGCGCTCATCATCTCCATCCCGAGAAATAAAATTCCAAGCCCGGCCAGCGCGTCCCCTGCCCGGCGCACCGACGGCCTGCGTCCGCATAAGAGAAGGATCGTCCCGGCAGACGCGGCCAGCGGTGCAAACACGGACAGATCCAGCGCCGTCAGCTGCGCCGTCACGGTCGTCCCGATATTCGCGCCCATTATGACCCACACCGCCTGCCGGACCGTCATACTTCCCGCGTCCACCAGCCCGGTTGTCATCACGGTCGTCGCCGAGGAAGACTGTATGACAGATGTAACGAAAAGACCGGACAGAATACCTGTGAAACGGTTTGACGTCAGGCGGGACAAAAGCCGGCTCATCCGCGCCCCCGCCATCTCTGTAAATCCGGCGCTCATCCGGTTCATTCCATATAAGAAGAGCGCAAGTCCCCCTGCCAGCGCAAAAAAATCCCGAACTTCCATTCTGATCCCGCCTTCCCGCGTCAGATGCTTTCTCTGTATTGTATGCCCTTTTGCTCTCCCATACCCCTGCTTTCTTTCCCCGGCAGCCGTTCCGCGTTTGCGCAGGCTGTTTATTGCGACAGGCACTGCTGCACGCCGCGATCCGGCTTTCCTGTAAGGAAACTGTTAAGGCTTTCTTTTTCCTGCGTCTGCGGGATTGACTTCCCCTGCCGGAACCTTTACACTGATAACAGAAGAAATGATACAGATTCAGAAAGAAATGACAGAAAGCAGAGGGTCAGTTTGAACAAAAAATTAAAAGAAAAGATCGATGAATCCTTAAACGCAGTCCTCCCGATTACCATGATCGTACTTCTCTTAAGCATTTTTGTCGTGCCGATGGAGACCGGCACAATCGCCATGTTTCTTGCCGGCGCTTTTATGCTGATCATCGGGATGGCTTTTTTTCAGCTCGGCGCGGAGATGTCGATGACGCCGCTCGGCGAGGGCGTCGGTTCCTCGATTATCAAGGCGCGGAATCTGCTGATCCTGGTCGCGGTCTGTTTTGTCATGGGGATTATCATCACCATCGCGGAGCCTGATCTGCAGGTGCTTGCCAATCAGGTGCCGTCCATCCCGAACAGCGTCCTGATCTGGACCGTGGCCGCGGGCGTCGGTGTTTTTCTCGTGATCGCGGTCCTCCGCATTCTTTTTCAGATCAGTCTGCCGCTCCTGCTGTGTATCTTATACCTGTTTCTTCTGCTGCTCTCTTTTGTCGCCCCATCGTCATTTGTCGCTGTCGCGTTTGACTCGGGCGGTGTGACGACAGGGCCGATGACCGTTCCGTTTATCATGGCGATCGGTATCGGTCTTTCCTCCACGCGAAGCGATAAAAACGGCGCGAGCGACAGCTTCGGTCTGATCTCGTTCTGCAGTGTGGGCCCGATCATCATGGTCCTGCTGCTCGGTATTTTTTTCCACCCGACGGATGCGGCCTACAATGCCACGCCGGTCCCGGATGTGGTCACGATGCAGGACGTCATGCGCGAATTTTTACATATGGCGCCCGATTACGGGAAGGAGGTCCTCTCCTCGATTTTCCCCGTCCTGTGCGTCTTTCTCCTGTTTGAACTGTTTACCAGGCGTTATCACAGAAATCAGGCGATCAAGATGCTGATCGGTTTTCTCTACACCATCATCGGCCTGGTGCTGTTTTTAACCGGCGTCAACGTCGGCTTCGCCCCGGTCGGAAGCCTGCTGGGAAGCAATCTCGCCTCCCAGCCCTGGAAATGGCTGCTTGTCCCGATCGGCGCCTTAATCGGCTACTATATTGTAAAGGCCGAGCCTGCGGTCCAGGTGTTAAACAAGCAGGTCGCGGACGTCACAAACGGCTCCGTCTCCAGAGAGGCGATGAACCTCTGCCTCTCCATCGGCGTCGCCGCCTCCGTGGCGCTCGCGCTCATCCGCGTGCTCACCGGGATCAGCATCTACTGGCTCTTAATCCCCGGCTATCTCGCCGCGCTCGCGATGACGCGCTTTGTCCCAAAGGTTTTTGTCGGAATCGCGTTTGACTCCGGCGGCGTTGCCAGCGGGCCGATGACCTCGACGTTTCTGCTGCCGCTCGCGATGGGCGCCTGTACCGCGGTGGGCGGAAATGTGGTGACGGACGCCTTCGGCGTGGTTGCCATGGTCGCCATGGCGCCGTTAATTGCCATTCAGATTATGGGGATCCGCTACCAGCTGCGCGTAAAGAAAGCACTGTCCGCAGCGGCGGTGATCTATGATGTTGACGACGACGAGATTCTGGATCTGACGGAGGATTGAGCATGCAGGAAAAATCAAATAAAAAACCGGCCTTCCGCTGCCTGGTGATCATCGTGGATTACAACATTCGGGACAGCGTGAAAGAATTTTTAGAGGACGCGAACGTCCCCCTTTATTATCAGATGCACGGGATCGGGACCGTCCGTTCCGATATCTTAAATCTGCTCGGGCTCGGCGACACGCACAAAAGCATCACCCTTGGCTTTGTGCCGAGGGAACAGACCAGGCTTCTGCTCGCCGAGATGAACCATGCGCTCCTGCTGCACAAAAAAGGCACGGGAATCGCGATCAGCGTCCCCCTCGACGGGCTGCAGGGCTGGCTGTATAAGCTGCTCGGCATCAGCAGCACGGAAGCGGTCCCCTATGAATCAGAAAAGGAAGTGAAAAAGATGAGCGAAACCATTACCCACGCCATGATCCTTGTCTCCATCAACCCCGGCTACAGCGACGACGTCATGTGCACCGCAAGAACGGCCGGCGCCACCGGCGGAACGATCGTAAGAGGCTTAAAATGCAGTCCCGCGGAGACAGCCAGCCGCTTCGGCATCCCCATTCAGGATGAGCAGGAGATCATCATCATCGTCGTGCCGAAAGAGAATAAAACCAAGATCATGTCCGCGATCAGCAGCGCGCACGGCGTCGCAACCCCGGCGCACGGCATCGCGATCTCACTTCCGGTGGACGCGATCATGGGGATATAAACAACGGGCAGCACGCTTCGCGAACTGTCCTTAGGTCAGCAGAAACGGCGGCAGTTACTCTGCCGCCGTTTCCTCCACGGAATTTTCCGTCTCCCCGTGATCCTCCGTCACGTTCATCACGGAATCCTCCGTCTCCTCAATCTCCTGATACTTTCTTGTGCACTGCGCATCCTGCGCGATCGCCGCGAGAATACGTCTCACATCCTCCGGCGAAAACATGGTGATCGCACGCGAGAGATCCCCGATATTGCTGCGGTTTACCTTTAAGCATCCGCCCTTCTCCAAAGGGATCGTCAGGACGTTTTTCTCGTCCGTCATATCTCCCAGGCAGAGTGCCTGATTCTCGTCGTCGCACACAAACACAACGCCCTTGTACTGAATCGTCCCGTTTTCCGCCAGCTCGGAATAAGGCGCTTTCTTCTCCTGCTTTTTCTCAAAGTAGCTGCCGTCAATCGCCGGTTTGCGCATATCGTACTGCACACGTGAAAATTCCCCGAATCCGCTCATTTTTCCTATATCTGTCATATCTGCCTCCATTCTGAAACCGTTTTTCTCTGACAGATATATCGGACTTTTTTTCTTATTGTTCCGCGGCATGTAACGAAACGGATTTTTTCTGCCACAAAAACGCATCGTCAGCGCCCGGTCAGCGTCCGGTACAGCCATCTGCCCGATGCGCTCAGATCCTCCTGCGTAAATCCGGACGTCTTCTGGCAGCTCTCCGCAAGGATTGCCGACGTCTCATTTTTATTGGACAGGTTCCATGCCACATAGCTGATCCCGTATGTGTCCAAAAGCTCCACCCAGGCATCCGCCTGCGCCTCGTCGACCGCTCCGTTTCCGGACGCGTCGCAGATTCCGTATTCCGAGACAAACACCGGCAGCCCGGCCTCCACCGCCGTCTTCATCCGCTCCCTCAGCTCCTCCCCGTGCGTCGCCGCATAAAAATGAAGCGTATACATCACGTTGTAAGATTCCGTGAGCGGCGCAGCGGCAGCCTCGTCCACATACTGCGACCAGTTCGGCGTGCCGATCAGAATCACCGCATCCGGGTCATGTTCGCGGATCACGGGAATCACCTCCTCTGCATAGGATGCGATCTCTCCCCAGCCGGTTCCGCCGTTCGGCTCGTTGCAGATCTCGTAGAGGATATGGTCCGCATCACGGTACTCCCCGGAAATCTGCGAAAAAAACTCCTTCGCCTCCGAACGATGTGTGTTCGGATTGCCGTCCGAGAGGATATGCCAGTCAACAATCACATACAGATCCTGCGCTTTTGCGTAATCAATCCCGTCCCGGACGAGCTGCATCAGCCGCTCTCTGTCCCCGCCCTCGCAGTAACCGCCGTACTCCGCCGTGTAGAGCGCGAGACGGATCACGTTCATATTCCAGTCCCTGCGGAATTCTCCGAAACAGGCCTCGTTCACATAATCGGGATACCAGGCCAGCCCGTGGGTGCTGATCCCCCGCAGCTGCACCGGCATTCCCGCGCTGTCGCACAGATCCGTCCCGCAGACCTGTAAGGCGCCGGATACGGACGGGGCCGCCAGCCCGGCGGATTCCTCTGCCCCGGATGACTTTGGCGCGCCGGCTGATATCAGCTGCGCAAGAGCGACCAGCATCGCTACAAGCTTTCGGATGCTCTGGATCACGCATGTCCTCACGCCTCTCATACCCCCGTCCTCTCCCGGCTGCTGTCCGCCAGACTGCGCACGCGAAGCCGGCCCAGCAGGTCTTCGCAGTCGCGGAATGCACCGTTTCGGATATCGCTTTTTTCGATCCGCACCACAGCCGCATCCGGCCCGGTCAGATGAAAATAATTGTCTGAAAAGATCACGTCGGCATCCGCAAAGTCAAGTTCTACAAATGGCGCAAAGCAGTCCGTCGTAAGGCGAAGCACAAACGCCTCTCCCGTCTCCTCCGCCGTCACCTGAATCCGCGGCTGCGAAAGCGCCAGATATTTGTACGGAAGAAAGGTTTCCACACTCTGTGATACCGTCCCGTCGGCAAACACGACGCGGCTCTCCAGAAACACCTGCTCCTCCCACTCCGACGGGGCGGGCGGCTTTACACAGGCCGCCCGGGGCAGGGGCTCTGCCGGCCGCAGATCGGAAAGCTCCAGCGTCAGCGCCTGATCCGTGACAAGCCCTTCTGTCGTCCCGGATCCGCTGACGCTTCCCAGCACCTTAAGATCCATGGTTTTTAACGAGATCTCCGCTGTCCAGGACTGCTTTGTCATGGTCTCGTTTTCCACATACAGCTTCGCATACTTTTGCTCCACAACCAGGCTTGCGGCCGCAGGCGCAAAGAAACGCCTTGCCATATAGTGAAGCGCCTTCCAGCGCCCGAAATAATCGACGGACGACCAGGACGCCACCGGCCAGTTGTCGTTTAACTGCCAGTAGAGCGCTCCCATACACCTGCCGCGGTGACGTCTCCAGTGCTCAACCCCGTACTGGATCGCCATCCCCTGGAGCACCTGGCTCACATACAAAAGGCTGTCAAAATCCGCGGGGTAGCGGAAATTTTCTGACAGATAATACAGAATCTTCCCGTTGGCCGCGTCGTTCTTCTGATGGCTCTCCATGACGCGCGAAAAAATATTCCGGTCTTCCCGGCGCGTGAAAGTCTCCACGGTCTTTAAGGACGGGAAGGACTGAAAACCGAATTCCGAGCAGAAGCGGAAATAGTACTTCCGGTAATCCGTAAACGGCTTCTGCCCGTGCCAAACGCTCCAGTAATGGACATCCCCGTCATGTTCGTTATCCGGATCCGCAAAGCATCCGCCCGAGGACGGCGAGGACGGCCAGTAAAAGGTGTCCGGGTCGTGCTCCGCCACCACACGCGGCAGCACGTGTTCGAACATACGGATATAATCCGCTTTCAGATACGGGCTCTCCTTTTGAAAATCCGACCAGTTTACCCACGCTGATTCCAGCTCGTTGTTGCCGCACCAGAGACCAAGCGCCGGATGATGCCGGAGCCGTTTCACATTGTCGGCAGCCTCGCGGCTGATATTTTCCATAAATTCGTCGGTCGCATCGTAGACATTGCACGCAAACATCAGGTCCTGCCACACGATCAGTCCCTTTCTGTCACAGATCTCGTAAAATTCGTCCGACGGATAGTAGCCGCCGCCCCAGACGCGGATACAGTTAAAATGCGCGCGCCTCGCCGATTCGAGCAGATCCTCCTGCCGCTTTGCCGTGATCCGCGGATAAATGGCGTCCTCCGGGATGTAGCTGGCCCCCATGGCAAAGATGCGGACGCCGTTTACCTCAAACGCAAATTCCCGTCCCCACACATCCTCATTGCGGCTGACGGTGAGCGTCCGCAGACCGACGGTTTTCACCTGCGTCTCCGCGATCTCTCCCTCCGGGGTATAAAGCGTGACAGTCAAACGGTAAAGCGGCTGCTCTCCGTAACCGTTCGGCCACCAGAGCTTCGGATCCGCAATGTCAAGCACGCTCTCCCACTCCGCGGCGTCCTGCAATACAATCCGCCCCGCATCGTCCGCATCACGGCGGTCCCTCCGCCCTCTGGCTGCACACACGCCGGTCTGCGCCCGCGCCGCTGCCTGTCCGGTTTCCATATCGGTCAGAACCGCCCCGATCATCTGTCCTTCCCGGCCCGCCGCATCGCCGGCAAACGAAACCCCGATATGCAGCTTCACCCGCCCGCTTTCATGCTCCTGATGCAGTCTCACATCGCCGATTCTCCTGCCGGTATGTCCCTCCAGGTAAATATCCCGGAAAATCCCGGCATCCGGGAGCTGGGGCCCCCAGTCCCATCCGAACATGGAATGCGCCTTTCGCAGCAGATGATTCCCCTGTATCGCCCCGGCGGTCGCATAGCGGATGCGCCTCCCCTCGCGGTACTCATAGGTATTCATATAGTACAGCGTGGAGCAAAACCGGATCTCGATCCGGTTTTTGCCGGGATTCAGATATTCTTTTACCGGAATCCGCCAGGTCCGATGCATATTATTGGCAAAAAAGATCTTCTCCCCGTTCAGCCGGATTTCCGCTAAGGTGTCAAGCCCCTCGCACACCAGCTCCACGGTTTCTTCCCCGAGCAGCTCCTTTTCACCGTCAAATTCCCGCCAGAAGATGTAATCCTTCCAGAACAGGTCGCGCACCTCATACTCGTTCATCCGGTCATACGGATCCGGAATTGCCTGCGCGTCAAGCAGCGCCGCGATCACGGATCCCGGAACCTTTGCCTGGTATTCCTCTGTCCCGCCCTGCTGCCGCAGGATCCATACCCCGTTCAGATTCAATTGTCTCATATGTCTTCCTCCGTTTTGTTCATTCCAGGAAATCTTCTCTCATCGGTGTAAAAAAATCCACCAGAACGCCGCTTTCCAGACATTCGCAGCCATGATCGAAGGGGCGCTTTTTCGCAGCGCCCCCTGTATCCTGTTTTTATTTTCCGCACCCCGGGTCGAATTCCGGATTACATGCGTAGAAATTCCTGCTGTCAAGCTCTTCCTGCACGAGACGCAGGCCCTCACCGAAACGGGAGGATTGAAGTAAATCTATCTGTTGATTTTCTGCATCTTCTTGATAATGGACTGCCAATACATGCGGTCTTTCAGGACCCGGATTACCGTAATCGTGGAATCCTCCACAACAAAGAAGATTAAATATGTACTGTAAGGCTTGAAATAAATGCTCAATCCCTCAATCACATATCCCGTAGCTTCATAGCCTTTGGGAAAGGAATCCAGTTCCCTGATTGCCTTCTTTATCTTCTTTGAAAAGTTTTCTGCATATTCACGATATTTGAAAGTGTCGAGAATATACTTTTTGGTTGATTTAATATCCAGGAGAGCATCTTTGGAAATCACAATTTTGTATTTTTTAGGTTTATCCGGCATTATATTTTGTCAATTTCCTCCCATGCTTCATCAATCGTATAAACATCACCTTTTTTCAGACTTTCTATTCCCTTGGAGAGCTCGTCATATAATGCGCCTATGGCTGCTTTTTCGGAATATTCAGTTTTTAGGATTTCCTGATTTCTGATTGTCTGTGCTGCAGGTGCCATAGTATCACTTCCCTTCAACTTTTTTCTTTATTATACGGTATTTCGTATTGGCTTATCAACAGATTTTATTAAATTTTCCAGGTGATTTCAATGTTTCCGTCTGCAATCCGAATGACCTTGATAAGCGTATCAACTACCGCCTGTCTGTCCTCGAAAGAAAGCGTTTCCCATATTTTTACATGATTGGTGATCTGCTTTAATCTGCCCTCCGTGTCTGTGACATTTGCCGTGACGATTTCCTCCTGCAAGGCTTTCCGCTCTGCGTCCAGTTCCGATACTTTTTCGTCTATGTACTTCATCAGAACGCCGCCTGCTCCGGACACTTTGGAGAGAAGTTCTTCGATTTCTTCCTCAATCTGTGTCAGACGGA
>CANRSX010000041.1 GCA_947642555.1 uncultured Roseburia sp.
TACCGGGCATTTCTATGTCAAGGAAAAGGATATCTTTGTCACCTTTGTCCGCAAGGAGGGATTCCCCGTCAGAAAAGCAGACTATTTTGGGACATTTTACCGATATTTTTTCAAAAAATGTCTTTATATATCCTTCCAGCTGTTCCATTACCAGAATATCATCATCACAGATCAGGATTCGCATTACACCCACCTCACTTCTTTCAGTATACATCAAAAAGACGGGAAAACACACCCAAAAAAGAATAAAAAATGTCGTTTCATACCAAAACCATTGCAATTATGGCGGATAAAAGGATAATAAGAACTGGCATTGAGCCGTAGAAAAATGAAAAGCGAGGGGAGAAAAATGTTAAAGAAAGTAATTGGTGCAAAAGGAATTTTTTTATTAGCAGGAGTGATTATGATGGTATCATTATCAGGCTGTGGAAATGACCAAACGGAACAGGAGACAGGACATACACCTGTTACACTCACTGACAAAGAAAAAACGTTTTTGGCGCAGATATGCAATGAGCTGGATGATTTCAATTCCGGGACAACAATGGATGAAACATTCTGGCGTGATTTTCTGTTTCATTCTTATACCGGCGCATCATCAGAAAATGCGGCAACAGAGCAGGTATACCGAGAGGACTTAGGATTTGAGGAGACGGTTGTAAAAGTAAGTCTGCAGGAAGCGCAGGAACGTGTAAAGCTGGTTTTTGGTGTTGATCTGCCGGATTTCACTCCCTCTTTTGAGGACATGGAAAAAGGTCAGACCGCTTTTTACTATAAAGACGGCTATTACTATATTGGCGTTTCTGGTCTGCCGGATTATCAATATACATTTTCAGAATGTACTGCGGATAAAGAAAATAATACAAATACTATTGTAAAGTATACCATTGATTTTATGGGCGAGAGTAATGTGGGTACGGTAACCCTTAGCATTTCACCCGAAAATAATGCAAATGGTTTTGTCATTTGTTCAAAGAAAACAGAATTTGTAAAATAATTCTCTTTCAAATGCGGTCGTCAAACCATGTTTTTGTCAATCGCTGGTATGCCTGTAATAAATCATGTTGTTTGAGAGGGTTCGTGAAACAACCCTGGGCGCAGGGATTTTGCGGGTTGTATATTCTTATCCGTTTATGGTATAATAATCATGATTCCAGCCAGCCAATAAATAAAATGAAGAAAATTTATTTGGTTGACAGTGAGAATGTAGGAGATGTATGGGTACCGCTTCTGGTATCCTCACAGCCGGAAGATATGGTTCTTGTATTTTATACGCAGAAGAGTCCGCATATGAATTATGAGAATGTGAGGATGCTGAAGGAGACGGAAAAGGAAGCAGTTTTTATCAAATGTTTTGAGGGGAGCAATGCGCTGGATTTTCAGCTGGTGACGGAGCTTGGATACCGTTTGCGGGAGGACGCGGACAGTGAATATGTCATTGTGTCCAACGATACCGGGTTTGACGCCGCGGTCCGCTACTGGACGGCGCGCAGACAGCCGGTCAGCCGTCTGAGCGGGAAAGAATGTTACCGACAGCTGACGAATAAAAAGCGCAGAGATCCGAAGAAGGATGAGCCGTCCGCACAGACGGAAACGGATGCAGCGGATCAGACAGATCGCGCAGGAGGGCGGGAGAACGGTAAGCCGGGCCGCCAGGTGGTGACGCTCGTGCCAGGTGATCCGGATACTGAGGTGGAGCTGGTGCCGATTACTGTGGAAGAAGCAGTGCGGCTGGCATCAGTGCCGCCTGAAGCGGAGCCGGAGCGCGATTTTGGGCAGCCGGAACCGGCATCCGGACAGGCAGAGATTGTTTCGGCGGATGAGGCAGCTGACGGGCTGTCTGTGGAATTGGCGGATACGTCGGAAGCTGATACGGCAAAGGAGCCGGCAGTCGAATCGTCAGAGATCGTTCCGGCGGATGAGGCGGCGGACACGCAGACGGTGCGCAGGACCAGGACGTCCGGACGTTCCAGGAACCGAAAGGCAAAGGCGAATGATGCTGAAATCCGGCCGGTGACAGCGCCGGAGGCGAAAGCAGCCAAAGCCGCCGGTGAGGACGAGACCGGGCTGCCGGTGAAGGAGCCAGAATCCGGGACGGATCAGAGCGTGGCGGAGACCGGGGATGCTGGAAGTGAGGCCGACAGCCAGAACGGGACAGGGACCGGGCCAGAACCAGGAAGCCGGACTGAGACCGGAAGCCAGACAAAGGACGGAGCCGACGGCAGTCAGCCAGAATCCGACAGCAGCGCGGAAGTGAAAGCCGGTGAAGAAACCGGCGAAGCAGAGCAGCCAGAAGCGGAGGAGGACAGGCCGGAAGCGGAGTCTTCTGTGACGGCGGCGGAAACCGCAGGAGCAGATCTGCCTGCGCCGAAGACAAAGAAGGATGTCACGGAAAAGCTGTTCTGCTGCATCAGCAGAGAGAACCTGGTGGACTTTCACAATGCGCTGGTCGCGTTTCTCGGAGAGGAAGAGGGCAAGGAACTCTATCAGGAGATTAAAGGAAGCACGGAATGTACGGCCTGCTGGAATGCCAGTTTAAAGGAGAGCCAGAAGGAGAGATTTGAGATTTACTGCCAGCTTGTCTTTTCACATAGCGAATATTCGGAGGAAGCGCCGGAGGATTTTGCAGAATTTCTCTACCAGTCAAATGGCAAGAGAAAGAACTTAAATTCCCTCCGGGCGGCACTGCAGAGCCGCTATGGGAAGGATAAGGGCATGAAATACTACTCTCTGTTCCGGCCGCACATCAAGATTATGAATCGTATGTAGTAAAGGAGAGGCTGACTGGAATCAGCAGCGGGCATGATATCGGTAAAAGATTACGATACCATGCCCGTTTTTTATATCCTTCGGTTTAAAAACTCGATCAGCTTTCCAAAGTGCATCGGCGTTCCCTGGATCTCCTGTGCCTTCAGGCGGTTTTTCTCCGAAAATCCGACCAGGATCCGGTGGTTGGCCTCCGCGAGATAGTCGATGATACCGTCGATATCCGACTTGATATTTTTCGGGCACTGGATATACAGGTGCCGGTTCGCGCTGATGTGCAGCGTGTACGAAATGCTGAAATGATACCAGAAGAATTTGTGGAGCGTCGAGTATTTGTAGATCCAGATAATTTCCTGAATCGGGACAATCGCGTTTCCATAGACCGAGGTCTCGATAAAAAAGTGCTCGGTGATAAACATGTCCTCCGTGGCCAGCTGCGGCAGCGTGGCCAGCTCTTCCTCCGCCTGCGCCAGAAGCTTTTTCGGATTCCCGAAGAGCGCGAGATCCTGACAGGGAGGGGAGAGCAGAGGGAAAAAGATACAGAGCGTGAAAAATATCAGGCAGAGTAAGGCATAGCCGCCGGTGAGCGCGATCACGGCATACAGGATGATCGTTCCGGCCATGTTATAGCCGGGTTCGCTTAACACGTAGTGGGATACCTTGTTGCTGATACCGTTTTCTGTCCAGTTTAAGTCCGCGGACAGGTTTAACAGCAGCGTATCAAAGCTTTTTTCACCCCGGAGGATACGGCCGTTGATCGTGACGCTTTCAATAAACGGAAGTCCCTGTTCGCTGGTGCCGGGGGAGAGCAGGACGACGATGCACTCCTCCCCGCGCATGGTATAGTAATAATACCCCCTGATGCGCCCGAGAAAATTACTGGTATATCCGGTAAAATTCAGATCCGAAAGCGTGGTGCGCACATATTCCGTCTCTTTGCGGAACGCGCTTTCTAATGTGTCGGCGTCATGCAGGCTCTCCGGAAACATCGGCGCAGAGAGCGATAACAGGTTCCACAGCAGAATGAGGAAAACCAGGTACAGTGCAGGCGTGAAAAGCCGGCGTTTATAAAATGCCTTTATGTTGTTTGTGATGTAATGTTCATAGTTGTCGGGCATCATGGTCTGTAATCCTTTCTACCTTATTAGTATAAGTGTTGCGGGGAAATTAGTCAACAATTCCGACATTTTCGATGGATGTCTTTAATGGTGAATAAATTGACTTCCCGCAGAAAAACTGGTAGTATAGCCACAGAGAAAGCAGGTGAGAAATGGAAGCGTACAGCAGTTTTGCGGAAGTATACGATATGTTTATGGACAATGTACCCTATGAGGAGTGGTGCGGCTATATCACGGATCTGCTGCGGGAGCACGGGATTGCGGACGGGCTCCTTCTGGATCTCGGCTGCGGTACCGGACGGCTGACCAGACTGCTTGCGAAGGCCGGATACGATATGACAGGCGTCGATTATTCGGAGGAGATGCTTGAGATCGCGCGAAGCCGGGATGAGGCGGAAGCCATGGACGGGCCGTACAGCGGGGACCCGGGAGAGTGCGGGGCGCCGGACATCCTGTATCTCTGCCAGGACATGAGGTCCTTTGAGCTTTACGGGACCGTGCGGGCGGTCGTCAGCAGCTGTGACGCGCTCAACTATCTCCTGGAGGAGGACGGGATTCTTGAAACGTTCCGGCTGGTCAGTAATTACCTGGATCCCGGCGGATTGTTTTTCTTTGACATGAATACGGTTTACAAATACCGGGAGCTGCTCGGGGAGGCGACGATCTGTGAAAACCGCGAGGAAGGCAGCTTTATCTGGGAAAACTATTACGATGAGGAGAGCGGGATCAACGAATATGATCTCACGCTTTTTATCCGGGAAGAGAGCGGGCTGTACCGGAAATACGAGGAGACGCATTACCAGCGCGGTTATGAGCTTACCGTGATAAAGAAACTGTTAAAGGAGGCCGGCCTTACGTTTATCGCAGCATACGACGCGTATACCAGGGAGCCGGCCCGTGCGGACAGCGAGCGGATCTGCGTGCTGGCCAGAGAACATGGAAAGGAGATACGATGAACGATTATATTGTCAGGGCAACGGCGGCGGAGGGGAGCATCCGTGCGTTTGCGGTCACATCAAAAAACATGGCGGAGGAGGCGCGGCGGGATCACGACACGACGCCTGTAGTGACAGCGGCACTGGGACGTCTGATGGCCGGGGCGGCAATGATGGGCGTGATGATGAAGGGGGAGAAGGATCTTCTGACGCTTCAGGTGCAGTGCGGCGGCCCAGTGAAGGGGCTCACGGTGACAGCGGACGCAAACGGCCATGTAAAAGGCTTCCCGACGGTGGCGGATGTGGATCTGCCCTTAAATGAGAAAGGAAAACTGGATGTGGGCGGCGCCCTGGGCCTGGGAGTGTTAAGCGTGATCAGGGATCTCGGCTTAAAGGAGCCCTATGTGGGGCAGATCGCGCTGCAGACCGGGGAGATCGCGGAGGATCTGACCTACTACTTCGCGACGTCGGAGCAGGTGCCGTCCGCGGTGGGGCTTGGCGTGCTGGTCAATCCGGACGGCTCGGTCCGTCAGGCCGGAGGCTTTATCCTGCAGCTGATGCCGTTTACGACGGATGACGTGATTGGGAGGCTGGAAAAAAAGATCACAGAGCTCGCTTCGGTGACGGAGATGCTTGAGGCCGGGAAGACGCCGGAGGAGATCTTAGAGGAGATCTTAGGGGAATTCGGGCTTGTGATCACGGACACGATCGAAACCGGATTTGTCTGCGACTGCTCGAAGGAGCGCGTCTCCCGGGCGATCGCGACCTTAAGCAAAAAGGACCTTAACGACATCATAAACGACGGGGAGGCCATTGAGGTAAAATGTCAGTTCTGTAATAAAGTATACCGCTTTGAGGTGGATGAGATCAGACAGATGAAGGAGAACGGTGGAAAATGAGAGACGGATTCCTGAAAGTTGCGGCGGTCACGCCGAAGATCCGGGTGGCTGACGTGCCGTACAATGAAAAGGTGATTGCGAAGGAGATCCTGGCCGCGGCAGATCAGGGGGCAAAGGTGATCGTGCTCCCGGAGCTGTGTGTGACCGGTTACACCTGCGGCGACCTGTTTTTGCAGGAGACGCTGTTAAAACGCGCGGAGCAGGGGCTTTCTTATATCGCGGAGGCGACAAAGGATGTGGATGCCGTCAGCTTTGTGGGGCTTCCGCTTTCGCATCGCGGAAAGCTTTACAATGTGGCGGCCGCGGTAAGCCGCGGGAGGGTGCTCGGGTTTGTGCCGAAGCGTCATATCCCGGCTTACGGCGAATTTTATGAGACGCGCTATTTTACCCCTGGGATGGAGGATGTGACGGAGACGGAGTGGAACGGATCCAGGCCCTGGATCGGGACGAGACAGCTCTTCTGCTGTGAGACGATGCCGGGGCTAAAGATCGCCGCGGAGATCTGCGAGGATCTCTGGTCGCCGGAGCCGCCGGGCATCCGCCATGCAAGAAACGGGGCCACGGTGCTGGTGAATCTCTCCGCCTCAAACGAGACGACGGGAAAGGACGTCTACCGGAGGGATCTGGTGTGCGGCCAGTCGGCCAGGCTGCTCTGCGGTTATGTCTACGCCAGCGCGGGCGACGGGGAGTCGACGCAGGATCTCGTGTTTTCCGGGCACAATCTCATCTGTGAGGACGGGCATATCCTGGCGGAATCGGAGCGTTTTGCCTGCGGGACGATCTGCTCCGAGATCGATCTTGCGCGGATTGCGATGGAGCGCCGCAGGATGACGAGCTTTGAGGTGAGAGACGACGGGTACTGTGAGGTCCCGTTTTCCCTGGGCACGGAGGAGACGACCCTGACCAGGCGCTTTACGCCCACGCCGTTTGTACCGGAGAGCGGGGAGGACCGGAGGAAGCGGTGTGACGAGATTTTAACCATGCAGGCATACGGGTTAAAAAAACGTCTGGAGCATACCGGATGCACGTCTGCCGTAGTTGGAATTTCCGGCGGACTGGATTCCACGCTGGCGCTTCTTGTGACGGTGCGCGCGTTCGATCTGCTCGGGATCCCGCATGAAAAGATCTGCGCGGTGACGATGCCGGGCTTCGGGACGACCGACCGCACTTACGACAACGCGGTGAAGCTGATTCGTGCACTCGGCGCAGGCTTGAAAGAGGTCAGCATCCGGGAGGCCGTGACCGTGCATTTTAAAGATATCGGCCAGGAGATGTCCGTGCACGACGTCACCTATGAGAACGCGCAGGCGAGGGAGCGCACGCAGATCCTGATGGATATCGCAAATCAGACAGGCGGCCTTGTGATCGGCACGGGGGACCTCTCCGAGCTTGCCCTCGGCTGGGCGACCTACAACGGGGACCATATGTCCATGTACGGGGTGAACGGCTCGGTGCCAAAGACCCTGGTGCGCCATCTGGTGCGCTATTATGCCGACACCTGTGGGGATGAGTCGCTTAGGCAGGTGCTGCTGGACGTCCTCGACACGCCGGTATCGCCGGAGCTGCTGCCGCCGGAGGACGGGAAGATTTCGCAGAAGACGGAGGACATCGTAGGCCCCTATGAGCTGCACGACTTTTTCCTCTATCACATGCTGCGGCAGGGCTTTGGGCCGCGCAAGGTGTACCGCGTGGCGCGGGAGGCGTTTGCCGGGATGTACGGGGAGGAGGAGATTTTACGGTGGTTAAAAACCTTTTACCGCAGATTTTTCTCCCAGCAGTTTAAGCGTTCCTGCCTGCCGGACGGCCCGAAGGTGGGAAGCGTGGCAGTCTCCCCGCGCGGGGACTTAAGGATGCCGTCGGACGCCTGTGTGCGCGTGTGGATGGAAGAGCTGGAGGATGATGATGCAGTACAGGAAGGATAAAAAGGGAAACGATTTATCGGTGCTTGGGTACGGGTGCATGCGGTTTACGAAGAAGGGCGGCAGCGTGGATCTCGACAAGGCGGAGCGCGAGGTGCGCGCGGCGATTGCGGCGGGCGTCAATTATTTTGACACGGCCTACATCTATCCGGGGAACGAGGCGGCGGTCGGCGAGATCATGGAGCGCATCGGCTGCCGGAAGGAGATTTATCTTGCGACCAAGCTTCCGCATTATATGATCCGGTCCGTGGAGGGCGCAGAGAAGATGTTCCGGGAGGAGCTGCGGCGCCTTCGGACGGATTACGTCGATTATTACCTGATGCACATGCTGACGGACGTGCCCACCTGGGAAAAGTTAAAAGGGCTGGGGATCGCGGACTGGATCGAGGAAAAGCGCGCGGCCGGGCAGATCCGCAATATCGGTTTTTCCTATCACGGGAATTCTGCGAATTTCTGTGAGCTTCTGGACGCGTATGACTGGGATTTCTGCCAGATCCAGTACAACTATCTGGATGAGCATTCCCAGGCCGGGGCAAAGGGCCTGCATTACGCGCATAAAAAAGGCGTTCCGGTCATCATCATGGAGCCGCTGCGCGGCGGCAGGCTGGTGGGACTGCTCCCGGAATCCGCGAAGGAGCTGTTTGTGAAAGACGAGGAAAAACGGACGCCTGCGGGGCTGGCATTCCGCTGGCTCTTTGATCAGCCGGAGGTCACCTGCGTGCTGTCCGGCATGAATTCCATGGAAATGGTGGAGGAAAATGTTAAGACGGCTGATACCGCAGCGCCGGGCTGCTTTACGGAATCGGATAAGACACTTGTAGAGAAAGTGAAAGCGGAGATCGCAAAAAGCGTGAAGGTGGGCTGCACCGGCTGCGGGTACTGCATGCCCTGCCCGAAGGGCGTGGATATCCCGGGCACCTTCCTGTGCTACAATGCGATGTATTCCGAGGGAAAGCGGGCGGCGAGGGAGGACTACCTGCGGTGCACGGCGTTCCGCAGAGATACGTCCAGTGCTTCCCAGTGCGTGGGGTGCGGAAAATGCGAGGCGCACTGCCCGCAGCAGATCCCGATCCGGCAGGAATTAAAAAACGCCGCGGGCGAGCTTGAGACTTTCACTTACCGCGCGGCGAAAAGGGCCATTCGTTTGTTTAAGCTTTGGTGAACATCATCCCATCCGTATATTTCGCTGCAGTCTCCGCTGCATCCTGCGCTGACAGATCCTCTGCCAGGCAGGCGCAAGAAGCGGGCTTCCCGCATACACGATCAGGTATAAAAAGACTGCCATCACGATCCCGGTCACCACGTCAAAGACGGAATGCTGCTTT
Source organism: uncultured Roseburia sp. (assembly GCA_947642555.1). Taxonomy (GTDB): domain Bacteria; phylum Bacillota; class Clostridia; order Lachnospirales; family Lachnospiraceae; genus Roseburia. Next base: position 8,963 of record CANRSX010000041.1, read on the forward strand.
AAGAACATCGTCGATAAAATAATGGAAACCATCAGAAAGGCGGAGCAGAAACGCACTGCCTTTTTGTGTTTAAAATTGTCACAGTGCCACACCGCGATGTTGATCGCGATGGAGTTGTACACGTGGATACTCGGAAACAGGTTCGTCGCCGTGTCCGTGGCGTAGAGCCATCTGACCGCATCCGTAAAAATGTTATCGCGCGCAAAGGTATCCGGGCGGAGATAATGCCCGTTCGGGTAGATCGTCGAGACCACAAGGAAGACGGTCATACCGGTAAAGAGCGTGGTGCACAGGCGGAAATACTCGTCCCTGTTGTGCAGGTAAAAATATCCGAGGCCCCATGCGATATATCCGAACCACAGCAGGTAGGGAATGATAAAATATTCGCAGAACGGGATATAGTCATCCAAAGCGACGTGGATCACATGAAAATGTGTCGTGACCGTCTTCTCCAGGTGACCGAACCACGGAAGGTAAATTGCAAAATAAAGCATCAGCAGCCCGTGTTTGTTTTTTTCGATAAAGGAAGAAACCGCAGTGCGTAGTTCTGTGCTCATCGTAATCCTCCATTCCTGCCATTCATCCGCAAATCGTTTCAAAATTGTTACGGTTCGGATTATATCACAGTAAATTTTCAGAAACAATGATCTTCATTTTTAATTAAGAAAGATTATTCATTCTTTAAGATTTCCTTAGGCTTTCCAATGGTTTTTTGTGCAAACTTTTACATAATTGTTACGATTCTGGTTATTTGTTGACAAGCCGTTTCTGTGAATTATAATGAGAGGGTGAGTTGTGGGAAACGGATATATTTACTGGTCTGTGAATATGCATAGTAACAGGAGGATGAATAAATGAAAAAACGTGTGATCATGTGGGCAGCGATTGCCACGTTTGTCCTGGTTGCCGTCTACATGGGGGCGGCGTTCTTTTTTCAGAGTCATTTCTGCCCGGGGACGACCATAGACGGGATCGCGGTGGGCGGATATGACGTGACAAAGGTGGAAGAGCGGATCAGAGAGGAAGTGGGAAATTATTCCCTGACGCTTCAGGGGCGGGAGGATACCACGGAGGTGATTTCCGGCAGCAGCATCGGGATTGAGCCGGTATTTGACGGGGGGATCGGCAGGCTGTTAGAGGAGCAGAACGGCTTTGCGTGGATCGCCGCGCTCTCAAACGGGGACGCCCTGGAGCTTAAAACAGCGGTGGCTTACGATGAGGAGGCGCTCGAGGAAGCGCTTGACGGACTTACCTGTATGCAGCGGGAGAATCAGAGAAAACCGGTCGACGCGACGTATTCGGAATACTCCAGAGAGAACGGATATACGCTCGTGCCGGCGGATTACGGGACGACGATCAACCGGACCGCGTTAAAGAAAGCCGTATCGGAGGCTGTGCTGTCACTGGAGGAATCGCTGGATCTGGAGGAGAGCGGATGCTATGTACAGCCGGATGTAGGCGACGACGACGCGAAGCTTCTGGCGCTGATCGACGAGCTGAACCAGTATGCGGGGACGACGATTACATATGAGTTCGGGGAAAAGAGTGAGATACTGGACGGGGAGCGGATCCATACCTGGCTGTCCGTGGAGAACCGGAAGGTAAAGGTGGATGAGGAGGCGGTGCTCGCGTTCGTAAAGGAGCTGGGAAAGAGCTATAATACGGCCTACAAACCAAAGACCCTCGAGACCTCCTACGGGACGACGGTCACGATCTCAAACGGCCATTACGGCTGGCGGATTGACAATGAGGGCGAGACGGCGCAGATCCTTCTGGATCTGGAGGAGGGAAAGCCGGTGGAACGTGAACCGGTCTATGCGCAGACCGCAAACAGCCACGGGGAGAACGACTACGGCGATTCCTATGTGGAGATCAACCTGACCGCACAGCATCTGTTCCTGTATAAGGATGGGAAGCTGGTGATCGAGAGCGACTTTGTCTCCGGAAACGTATCGCGGGGACACTCGACGCCGGGCGGGGCGTATTCCCTGACCTATAAGACGACGGATGCGATTCTGCGCGGGGAGGATTATGCGACGCCTGTAAAATACTGGATGCCGTTTGCCGGGGACGTCGGGATGCACGACGCGACCTGGAGGCGGAGCTTTGGAGGAAATATTTACAAGACAAACGGCTCGCACGGTTGCATCAACCTTCCGTTCTCCGCGGCGAAGACGATTTACAGCAATATTGAGAAAGGATATGCAGTGCTTGTCTACACGCTCCCGGGCACGGAGAGCAAGGCGGTGCAGAAGCAGGACGCGGGATCCGTGGTGAGTCTGATCGACACTATAGGCCCGGTGACCTTAGAGAGTGAGACGGCGATCACGACAGCGCGGAATCTTTACAACGCGCTGCCGGATTCGGCGAAGGCGATGGTGACCAATTATGAGACGCTTGTCGCTGCCGAGGCTGCGCTGGCACAGTTAAAAGCCCAGGCGCAGCCGCAGCCGCCGGCGGAACAGCCACAGCAGCCGCCAGCAGAGCAGCAGCCGCCGGCAGAGCAGCAGCAGCAGCCACCGGCAGAGCAGCAGCCGGCGGAGCAGCCACAGCAGCCGCCAGCAGAGCAGCAGCCGCAGCCGCCGGCAGAGCAGCAGCCGGAGACACCGGTGCAGTGACGGAACATGCAAAAAGAGGAGCAGATGCCAGGGACATGGCCACAATGTGTGGGACGAGAGGAATAATATGGCAAAGAAGAAAAAGGAACAGATCGAATTGCGGTATTATGAGATGCCGCAGGAGGAATGGATACTCGTTTTGCCGGAAGGTGAGCGGGATGGACAGGCAAAAGGAGAGGCGCCGGGGATCCATTTTCATAACCTGATGGAGATCCGCTGCTATTGTGATAAAAAGAAAGAAGCTGCTGAGGACGTGAGAGACTCCCGCGCAATCAGGGCGCTGCGCATTTTCCCGGAGAATTATCCGCATGCGGCGGAGTGCGATGAAGAATATGCGGGGAAGGACGTGGATTTTTTCTATGTGGATACAGAGCAGCTGCTCGCCGGGATGTATCCGGACAGGCTTCGCCAGAAAGAAATGCTGCAGTTTATCGGCAGGCAGGCGTGTCTGCTTCAGGAGGCAAAAGCGCCGGAGCTGTTCTGCCTGATCCGGATGATTCGCAGAGAAACGGCCGGTCAGCTGCCGTACTACAGGGAAAGCGTAAAGGGACTGCTCTGTGCGTTTCTGGCGGGACTGCTGCGTCTGAGCCGGGAAGAGGGGGGCGTTTCGATGACGGCCGCGCAGGAGCGGGAAGCAGCCGGGACGTCGCAGATTACAGGGGCGCTCGATTTTGTCCGCACAGAATATATGAAGCAGATTCGCGTGGCCAATTTAGCGCAGGCATGCGACATGAGCGAGACGCATTTCCGCAGGGTGTTTGAGGAAGCGATGAATATGCAGCCGGTGGATTACATCAATCTGGTGCGGATTCAGAATGCGTGCGAGCTGATGAAAAAGACGGATCTGTCGATGGATACGATCGCAAAAAGGGTGGGATTTCCCACGCCGTCAACCTTTAACCGGAATTTTAAAAAGTTTTTAAAGACCTCGCCCTACCAGTGGAAGTTAAACCCGGAACAGTATGAGGTGGACAACCATGACTACAATCACCATTGTTGACGATGATGTATATATCGGCGACATGCTTGAGCGTGTGCTGAAAAAGGAAGGCTATCAGGTTCTCCGTGCTTATTCGGGCACGGAGGCTCTTCTTTTATTGGAGCGGCATCGCCCGGATCTGATCCTTCTGGACCTGATGCTGCCGGGGCTGTCCGGGGAAGAGCTCCTGCCGCATTTTGCGGGTATCCCTGTGATCGCGGTCAGCGCGAAGGCGGATGTGACGGACCGTGTGGAGGTGCTGCTGAAGGGAGCGGCGGATTATCTCGCAAAGCCGTTCGACATCCGGGAGCTGCTCGCGCGGATCACAGTACAGCTGCGAAAGCAGAAAGACGCCCTCCGGGGCGGTCTGCTGTGTTTTGAAGAATTAAAAATGGATTTTATTTCACATGAAGTATATGCAAAAGAGAAGCCCGTGCACCTGACGAGGACCGAGTATGGAATTTTACGGATCCTGATGGAACATCCGGCGCAGGTGGTTACAAAGTCGCGGATGCTCGATTTTATCAGCGCCGACACGCCGGACTGTGTGGAGAGCTCTTTAAAGGTGCATGTCAGTAATCTCAGGAAAAAGCTGCGCGAAGCCACGGGAAAGGATTACATCGAGGCAGTCTGGGGCATCGGCTTTAAGCTGCGCAGCTTTACGATATCTTAACATTTTCCTTAACCGGTCTCTTAACCATACTGTGATAGGATTTTCACATCACAGAATAAGCCGGGACGGTGTGCATCCGCTTCCGGCGGAAAGGGATGGAGCATGGAATACGTATTAGAGACAGAAGGGCTCGGGAAACGCTACGGGCATTTTAAGGCGTTAGACGATGTCACGATGCATGTCCCCAAAGGGGCGATCTATGGCTTCGTGGGAAAAAACGGTGCGGGAAAGACGACGTTAATCCGTCTGGTCTGCGGGCTGCAGCGGCCGACAGGAGGGAGCTATACGCTCTATGGAAGCCGATGCGGGGAGGGCGATATGGCTGCCGCCAGGCGCCGGATGGGAGCGGTGGTTGAGACGCCTTCCATCTATATGGACATGACGGCGCGGGAAAACCTGGTGCAGCAGTATCAGATCCTGGGCCGTCCTTCGTCGGAGGGGCTTTCTGAGCTGTTGGATCTGGTGGGGCTTGCGGATACCGGGAGCAGGAAGGTGAAGCATTTTTCCCTCGGGATGCGCCAGCGGCTGGGAATCGCGGTCGCGCTGGCCGGGGATCCGGATTTTCTCGTGCTGGATGAGCCGGCAAACGGGCTGGATCCCCAGGGAATCGTGGAGATCCGGGAGCTGATCCTGAGATTAAACCGCGAGCGCAGGATCACGGTGCTCATGTCGAGCCACATCTTAGATGAGCTCTCCCGGCTGGCCACCCATTATGGTTTTCTGGATCACGGGCATATGGTAAAGGAGATCAGTGCAAAAGAACTGGAGGATGCGTGCAGAAAGCGCATCCGCGTGGAGGTGTCGGACACGAAGGTGCTGGCGCGGGTGCTGGATTCGCTGGGGCTTTCCTATACGGTCTGGACCGATACGCAGGCGGATATCTACGGGAGCATCGGGGTGACGGAGCTGGTGCTGCGCCTGTATGAGGAGCAGTGTGAGGTGAAGTCCATCCAGGAGCGGGATGAGAGCCTGGAGAGCTACTACATTCGTCTGATCGGAGGTGAGCGTGATGCGTAATTTGCTGCATGCGTGTTTTTTCCGGTGGAGAAAGAGCAGATGCCTCTGGGTCGGAGCTGCGGCGATGGCGTGCTTTAGTATCTGCATGTGTCTTTCGTTTTACCGGATGGGTGTGAACTATGATATGGCGATACCGCGGGAGGGGCCGCTTTTTACCGGTGCAATGCTCGTGAACATTGTGATCGCGGTGTTCTGCAGTATGTTTGTGGGAACGGAGTACAGCGACGGAACCATACGCAACAAAATGATCGCAGGACATAAAAGGAGCGCGATTTACCTGGCGAATTTTGCGGGCTGTGCGGCTGCCGGGATCCTGTTTTTTGTGGCGTCAGTGCTCTCGGCCTTTGTCGCCGGAAGCCTGCTGCTGGACCGGGGCGAGCTTCCGCCGTCGGCGCTCCTTCTGTGCGCGGCGGACGAAATTTTCATGTGCGTGGCTTCGGCCGCGGTGGGAACCTTCATCGGCATGCTGATCCCGAACAAGGCGCATGCGTCGGTGGCGGGCATTCTCCTGGCGCGGGCGTTTCTTCTGACCGGGTCCTATCTGTCGTCGCGGCTGGGGGAATCGGAGATGTACGAGGCCTATGATCTCACGGCGGAGGGGGAGATTGTGTCTGAGATGGTGCCAAACCCGATGTATCTGTCCGGGACATCCCGGGCGGTCTGTGAATGGATGGTGGATCTGCTTCCGGGCGGGCAGGCATATCAGATCGGGAATATGGAGGTGGCGCGCCCGTACCGGATTCTCTGGTGTGCGGCCGCGGAGACCGTGGCGCTTAACGCGGCGGGAATCTGGTTTTTCCGGAGGAAGGATCTGAAGTGACGGACCGGGTCAGAAGAATGCAGCGGGATCAGAGTCTGGTGACTGGACAGCCGGGGGACAGGGGGACGGAGTGATAATCTTGTGCATTATATTAACTACAATAATCGTCGCTCTGCTGGCGGGCTTTCTCCTGCTGCACCGGGATATCGACGCGCTGCGGGAGGAATTTGCGGCGCGGCTGCTCTCGGACAGCAATGCCGGGGTCACCACCGCTTCCTCTGACCGTGCCATCAGGCGGCTGGCGGAGGATCTGGACGTGCAGGTAAAGCGGATGCGCAGGGCACAGATCCGGTATGAGCAGGGGGACGAGGAATTAAAGACGGCGATCACCAATATGGCCCACGATCTTCGGACGCCTCTGACGGCGATCTGCGGATACTTAGAGCTGCTAAAGGAGGCCGGACTTTCGGGTGAGGCGGAAGAGTACCTCGGGATCATCGACAACCGGGTCGGCCTGCTGAAGGAACTCTCGGAGGAGCTGTTCCGGTATTCGGTCGCACTGGCGGTATCCGGTGAAAAGAGGGAGAGCGTCCCGCTAAACGGGGCCCTGGAGGAGTGTGTGGCGGCTTTTTACGGGGCGCTTCTTACGGCGGGGATCGAGCCGGTGACAGAGCTTCCGGAGAAAACCGTCTGCCGGCAGCTGCACCCCAAGGCCCTGGAGCGGATCCTCTCGAATCTGATGAGCAATGCGGTCAGATACAGTGACGGCGATCTGCGGATCCGGCTGTCGGAGGACGGGACGATCTGTTTTTCCAACCATGCAGGCGGGCTTGACGAGCTTTCGGCTGCGCACCTGGCCGACCGGTTTTACACGGTAAATGACGGCGGCAGTTCCACGGGACTCGGGCTCTCCATCGCGCGGACCCTCACAAGGGAGATGGGGGGAAGCTTCGGGGTGGAGTATGAGGAGGGGATTCTGACGATCCGGGTGAGGTTTTAAATAGCAAAGGCAAAGCCGGCGTAAGAAGCGTTTCTGCTTCTTCCGCCGGCTTTCCGCAAGGGCTTATCGTCTGCCGGACAAAGGTATTTGCAGATAATCCATCAGGGCAGTTTCCAAAAGCCGGGAATAGTTTACCTTTTGTTCTTCTGCAATCCTTTTCAGCCATGCCGGGAGAGTGATGTTTGTCCTGATGCGCTCATTATCCTTTTTCATGCGGAATAAATCAGGGTGGATTGTAACGGGCATTACAACATTTCCCTCGGTATCTTCTTTGGAGAGGTTCACGGATGGAGTTGGGATTTCCTCATTGTCACATTCCATACTGTAAACATGGAGACTTGCGGCTTCTGCTGCCATGCGTGCAGCTTCTTCCAGATTATCCCCAACACTGATACATCCGGGTAAATCAGGGAAGTAGATACTATATGAGCCGTCTGTTGATGGTTCAAAAACTGCAAGATAAGTTAAATTCTGCATAAATTATGCTCCTTTCTATGATAACCGCAGGCAGTATGGTTTTTGAACCAGGCTATTTAAGTCCCGCCTGCCTGTAAATGCTGTTTAGTGTTCCCGGTTTCAAGTCCCCGTTGTGATTTGGTACTGTGACTTTTCCGGGCTTTGCCGGGTGCTTTAGGCTTATGTGGGAGCCTTCCTGACTGGTGGTGTACCACCCATCTTTGCGAAGCACCTTTAGTATTTCCCGAACTGTCATATAGTGTCCTCCTTATATTATGTATTATACGCCTTTTTTATGCGCACATCAATAGTGCATAACAAAAAATACAGTGTAACCCTTTTACAGAGTTACACTGTATCCTGCATAAAAACATCTTTATCTGGTTTTTTTATGTACTGCTTATTTCGGCAGCGGAAGCATTCCGGTCTGCTGATAGTTCTTCCATGCCTTCTGGAACTGGAAGGTGGCGATCACGGCATAAATGGCTGCGAGCAGGATCAGATAGCCGCCGGCACGTCCGGTCGAGATGAGCATGTAGACCGTGTTAAAAATCGAGTACGCCAGGATAATGAGGGCGCATACACGGCTCTGCGCGAGCTGGATCCCAAGGCCGAGGCCGACAACGATGACGATGTCGATAATCACCATAAGGTTGCCGCCGATGATGCCGAGCACCAGAGAGAGCGCGCCGCAGATATAGAGAATGATTGCGGAGCTCTTGATGCTGCCTGTGGTTTTCTTAAGATTCGGGTGCTTGTAGAACTCTTTTTTGGTCATCGGGCCGCTGCCGTAACCGCCGCCTGCAAACTGACCGGCCGGAGCGCCGCAGTTCGGGCACGCCGGAGCGCCGTCGGGGTACTGGGTACCACACTGTGAACATTGCATAACATATTCCTCCTTGAAAGTTAAAATATACATTTATTTTAATAGATAATGTTCCAAATGTAAAGTTATTTATTATAAGATGTATTTTTGTTGCAGGTTATCGGTACTTTGTTGCAGTTTTCCGGATCCTTCTTGCAAAGAAAAAGCGGATGGATATAATAGAGTCATCAGACAGAAACCGGGAAAAATGATGTGCAGGAGGAAGGAAACATGATCGAAAAGAAAGTGCGGGAGACATTTGAGGAATTATTTGGAAACGACGGGGAGATCCGGGTTTATTTTGCGCCGGGGCGCGTCAACATGATCGGGGAGCACACGGATTACAACGGCGGACATGTGTTTCCCTGTGCGCTGACGATCGGCACTTACGCGGCGGTGAGGAAGCGGACGGACAGAAGACTTCGGTTTTATTCGATGAACTTTGAGAAGCGGGGCGTGATCGAATCATCCTTAGACGAGCTTACATACCAGGAGGAAGCGGGCTGGACAAATTATCCGAAGGGAATGATCTGGGCGTTCGGCGAGAAGGGCATGAAGGCGGAGTCTGGCTTTGACCTGGTGCTGTTCGGAAATATCCCGAATGCCTCCGGGCTGTCATCCTCCGCGTCGGTGGAGATCGTGACCGGATACATCTTAAAGGATCTTTTCGGCTTTGACGTGTCAAATCAGGATCTGGCGCTGATCGGCCAGTATTCGGAGAACCGGTTTAACGGCGTCAACTGCGGGATCATGGATCAGTTCGCGATCGCGATGGGCAGGCAGGGCCATGCGATTTTCCTCGACACGGCCACGCTGCAGTATGAGTATGCGCCGATTCAGCTTGCGGGCGCGAAGATTGTGATTTCCTGCAGCAACAAAAAGCGCGGACTCGGGGACTCGAAATATAATGAGAGGCGGAGCGAGTGTGAGACTGCCCTCTCCGAGCTTCAGAAGGCGGTAAAAATCAGTGCGCTGGGGGATCTGACGGAGGAGCAGTTCGAGCAGTACAAAGATGCGATTACAGATGACGTGAGAAGAAAACGCGCAAAGCATGCGGTATATGAGAATCAGAGGACGATCCAGGCAGTGGCAGCGCTTCGGGCAAACGATGTGAAGCGGTTCGGCGAGCTGATGAACGCGTCCCACGTATCCCTGCGGGACGACTATGAGGTGACCGGCGTCGAGCTGGATACCCTCGTGGAGGAGGCATGGAAGATTGACGGCGTGATCGGGTCGCGTATGACGGGCGCCGGATTCGGCGGATGCACGGTCAGCATCGTAAAGGACGAGGCGGTGGAGCCCTTTATCGCGCAGGTGGGGGCAGCCTATGAGAAAAAGATCGGCTACGCGGCGGATTTCTATGTGGTGGAGATCGGCGACGGGCCGGTGCGGCTGGCATAGAGGAAAGGATGGCGGACATGATCACAGAGAAGATACTGGCACTGACAGAATACGGTCTGGCGACGGGCTTAATCGAACCGGCGGACCGGATTTACACGATCAACCGGCTTTTAGAGCTGTTCGGACTGGAGGAACCGGAAGACACGGCGGCATGGGATGAAAACGCACGGCCAATGACGCAGCAGGAGGCGGAGGACGCCTTGGAGGGGATCCTTGGCGGGATGCTCGATTACGCGGCGGAGAAGGGGCTGATCCCGGAGAACACTGTGACATACCGCGATCTGTTTGACACGAAGATCATGTCGCTTCTCGTCCCGCGGCCCGGCGAGGTGCGCCGGATGTTTTACGGACTTTACAACCACAATGCGCCGGTGGCGGCAACCGATTATTTTTATAAACTGTGCTGCGACAGCGACTACATACGACGTTATCGGATCCGAAAGGATTTAAAATGGACGGCGGAGACAGAGTTCGGCACGCTGGACATCACCATCAATCTCTCCAAGCCGGAGAAGGATCCGAAGGCGATCGCGGCGGCGAAGCTCGCAAAGCAGAGCGGCTATCCGAAATGTCTGCTCTGTAAGGAAAACGAGGGCTATGCGGGGCGGATCAATCACCCGGCCAGGCAGAACCACCGGATTATCCCGGTCACGATCAATGACAGCGAGTGGTATTTCCAGTATTCGCCGTACGTCTACTACAATGAGCACTGCATTGTGTTCAACTGTGAGCACACGCCGATGAAGATTGAGCGGGCGACGTTTGGAAAGCTCCTTGATTTTGTGACGCAGTTCCCGCATTATTTTGTCGGGTCGAACGCGGATCTGCCGATCGTGGGAGGATCGATTTTAACGCACGATCATTTCCAGGGCGGCCATTATGAATTTGCCATGGCAAAAGCGCCGGTGGAGCGGGAGATCACGTTCCGCGGGTATGAGGATGTACAGGCCGGGATTGTAAAGTGGCCGATGTCGGTGATACGCATCCGGGGGAAGGAGCGGGAGCGGCTGATCGATCTCGCGGACCGGATCCTTGCGGCCTGGAGGGGCTACACGGACGAGGCGGCCTTTGTCTTTGCAGAGACGGATGGCGAGCCGCACAATACGATCACGCCGATCGCGCGGCGGCGGGGGGAAGACTATGAGCTGGACCTCGTGCTGCGCAACAATATCACGACAGAGGAGCATCCCCTCGGTGTGTACCATCCGCACGCAAACCTGCACCACATCAAAAAGGAGAATATCGGCCTGATCGAGGTCATGGGGCTTGCGGTGCTCCCGGCCCGCTTAAAAGAGGAGATGGCGGAGCTTCTGGAGGCGGTGCTGGCGGGAAAGGATTTCAGGAGCAGCGAGACCCTGCGGCAGCACGCGGACTGGGCGGAGTCGTTCCTGCCGAAGTACGGGATCACGCCGGGCGCGGCTGCCGGTGCGTCGGAAGCTGTGACGGCAGCCGGAAACACGCCGGATGGCGCGCCGGGCGCTGGGGTCAGCCGCGAAGAATTACATGCGATCATCGAGAAGGAGATCGGGCTGGTCTTCCTGGAGGTGTTAAAGGACGCCGGAGTCTACAAATGTACGCCGGAGGGCCGGGAGGCGTTTCTGCGGTTTGTGGAGACGGTCTGAAAAGCTGCTTTCAACGGTCAAATTCCGCCGACACGTCGTTAAGAAGCGACCGGATGGGAAGATGCTGGGGACAGATCTTCTCACATTTTCCGCATTTCAGGCAGTCTTTTGCCCTGGTTCCCTCCGTGGTCTGGATATTGCTGTAGTAATAATCGGTATTCCAGTTGCCAAAACGCTTTTTGGCATTTAAGAGGGCAAACAGGTCGGGAATGCGGATCCCTTTGGGACATTCCTCCATGCAGTAGCGGCAGGCAGTGCAGGGGATGAGGTTTTGTGAAAGAAAGATCTTTGTCACCTCATTTACTGCGGCCTGCTCTTTTTCGGAGAGAGGTGAAAAATCTGCCATATAACCGGTATTGTCCTCCACCATGTCCAGATCGCCCATGCCGGAGAGGACCATGCAGATCCCGTCAAAACCGGCGGCGAAGCGGATCGCGTAGCTGGCGGCGGAACGCGGGCTGTCCAGATTGTCGAGCACCTTCTGCGCCTCCGCCGGCAGATTTACGAGGCTGCCGCCCTTGACCGGCTCCATGACGATGACCGGCTTGCCGTGTTTTACGCAAACCTCATAGCATTTGCGGCTTTCCACGGAGGGGTCCTCATAGTCCGCGTAGTTAAACTGGATCTGTACCGCCTCGATCTGCGGGTATTCGGTGAGAATCTGTTCCAGTACATCGGCGCGGTCGTGGAATGAGATGCCGAAATGGTGGATCTTTCCCTCTTCCTTTAACTGCAGGGCAGTCTCATATGCGCGGCATTTTTTAAATTTCGGAAAGATATTTTTGTCCTGGGCGTGCATGAGATACAGGTCAAAATAATCCACACCCACCGCCGCAAGCTGGCTTTCAAACAGGGGACGAATCTCCTCTTCCGAGTTGAAATGATGGGTGGACAGCTTGTCGGTGATCGTGTAGCGCTCGCGCGGATAGCGGCTGGTAAGGCAGGTTTTTAATGCGGATTCGGATTTGCCGCCGACATAGCCGTGAGCCGTATCAAAATAGGTAAAGCCGCGTTCCAGAAAAAGGTCCACCATTTTGGAAAACAGTGCGGTATCCACCTCGCCGTTTTCCAAAACCGGCAGCCGCATGCATCCAAAACCGAGTTTTTTGTCGCCAAATACATGTTTCATCTGATTTCGCTCCTTTGCAGATATGAATAGAATGCCAAAGGCAGTTGATTTACTCCTGAAATCATGATAGCACGGGATGCGAAAGGGGATCAATTCGGATTTCTGATCTGATCCATAAGAAAAACTGATAGAAAAGTCAGACACCAAACTGTGTTTTTAAGAGCGCGGCAAATTCCGCTGATAATGATCCGGTATCTTCGCGGCTCCAGAAGGCACAGTAATTGTGCAGAAGCGGCTGGCCGCGGCGGGTGACCGGAATCTGCCGAAGCTCTGCGTGGACGGATTCGCCTGTGCTGCCTTCTATGAGCAGTACGCCTTTGCCGGCAGCGGCCAGAAGCCGTCCCTCCTCCAGGGTGGGGACAAAGAGAAATCCGCTCTTCAGTCCGATCATATCCCGATAATAGTCGGCTTCCGTCTCCTCCTGTCCGGGAGAACAGACCAGAATACAGGACAAATCGTTCAGATCCTCAGCATCGATCGTTTCGTACTGTGCGATCGGGTGATGAAATCCGGTTTCGATCCGGTATGGACGGGAAGCCAGGATCTCATTAAAGTAACCGTCGGAAAAGGTACGACGCTGGTCGCTGAAAAGCAGATCTGTCCGTCCGGATACCAGCAGTTCGTATAATTCTTCGTGATTACCAGCGGTCAGATGTAAGTCTGCCTGCGGAAAACATCTGGAAAAGGCGAATATTGCATGACGAAATTCCGGGCCGCTGTAGCTGCGCAGGTATCCCAGACGCAGACGGATTCTGTTTCCGCAGGCAGTTTCCTGTACTTCTTTCACCAGACGATCCCATTCAGCGGTAAGAAAACGGCTTTTGCGGAAAAGCACCTCGCCCGCCGGAGTGACGGAAAAACCGCGTCCCTCCCGCCAGAGCAGCGTAACGCCCAGTTCCTGTTCCAGCGCCCGCACCTGCTGGGAAATGGCGGACTGGGAGATAAAGCACTGCTCCGCCGCTTTCGAAAAGCTCTTGTTTTCCACGACTGCCTGAAAATACTTAAGTTGTCTGAGCATGATGTGTCCTCCCATTGTTCTTTGTGAATAAGTATACCTGATTCGCGCAGACCGGACAACAGAGAATTCACGCTGATTGCATCCGGTTATAAGTTATGATACAATGGGCGCAGTATAAAAGAAAAGTGAGGAAACGGACATGATTTCTAAGAGAATACAAAAAGCGATGGAGGGCAATTCGGCCATCCGCGCGATGTTTGTGGAAGGAAAGGCGATGGCGGAACAGTACGGAGCGGAGAATGTCTATGATTTCTCCCTGGGGAACCCGGCGACGCCGGCGCCCGCGGCGGTAAATGACGCGATCCGGGAGCTGCTCGATAAGGCGGATGAAGCCGGTGCGGCGGGTTCCCTCGCATTGCACGGCTACATGGAGAATTCCGGGTACGAGGCGGTGCGGGCAAAGATCGCGGAGAATCTGAATCAAAGGTTCGGGACGTCATTTGATGCGCACAACCTGATCATGACGGTCGGGGCGGCGGGGGGCTTAAACATTATTTTTAAGACGATCCTGGATCCCGGGGACGAGGTGATCGTATTCGCGCCGTTTTTCGGGGAATACCGGCAGTATGTGGCAAATTTTGACGCGAATCTTATTGTGGTACAGCCGGATCCGGAGACATTCCAGCCGGACCTTACCGATCTGGCGGCGAAGATCACGCCCCGGACGAGGGCGCTGATCGTGAACACGCCGAACAATCCCACGGGCGTGATCTACCGGCCGGAAACCATGCGCCGGATCGCGGAGATTCTGGAGGAAAAGCAGCGGGAATACGGCACGGATCTCTATCTGGTGTCGGACGAGCCCTACCGTGAGCTGGTTTATGACGGAAATCAGGAGGATTTTCTGACGAAATATTATGCGAATACGATTGTAGGATACTCCTTCAGCAAGTCCCTGTCCCTGCCCGGGGAGCGGATCGGCTATGTGGCGGTGCCGGATGAAGCGGCGGATGTGGAGGATCTGATCCGGGGAATCGAGATCTCCAACCGGACCCTTGGGTTTGTCAACGCGCCCTCCCTGATTCAGAAGGCGGTGGCTCGCTGTCTTGACGAGAAGACGGACGTGGCATTTTACGATGAAAACCGGAGGATGCTCTACGAGGGGCTGACGAAGCTTGGCTTTTCCTGTATCCGCCCTGAGGGAGCCTTTTACCTGTGGGTGAAATCCCCGGTGGAGGATGAGAAGACATTTGTCGCGGAAGGGAAGAAGCTCAGAATCCTGATGGTGCCGGGAAGCTCCTTCGGGTGTCCGGGCTATGTGCGGCTGGCGTACTGCGTCTCCCATGAGACGGTGAAGAACTCGCTGCCGGCGTTTGCAAAGCTGGCGGGAGTATACGGGCTGTAAGGCGTGCCGCCGGAGGTGTCGTGAAGGAAGAAAAGCAGGCGTAGTGCCGGCGGGGTGCATTGGTGTGCCGGCGGAGGCGTCGTGAAGGAAGAAAAGCAGGCGCCGTGCCGGCGGGATGCATCGGTGTGCCGGCGGAGGTGCCATGGAAAAAAGACAGGAGAACGACAGATGGGAAACTGGGAAGACTATGTGAGAAAAGTGGAGCCCTATGTGCCGGGAGAGCAGCCGGACGCGGCCCGCATGATCAAGCTGAATACGAATGAAAACCCGTACCCGCCGGCACCGGGGGTACTTCGGGTGCTGAGGGAATATGACGGGAACCGGCTGCGGCTCTACCCTGCGCCGGATTGTAAGCCGCTGGTGGAGGCGATCGCGGAGTATTACGGACTGAAACCGGAGCAGGTATTTACGGGAGTGGGTTCGGACGACGTGCTCGCGATGATTTTTCTGACCTTTTTTAACGCGAAACAGCCGGTATTTTTCCCGGATATCACCTATTCCTTTTATGACGTGTGGGCCGGGATGCTTCGGATTCCCTACGAGACGAAGGCGCTGGACGAGGATTTCCGGATCCGGCCAGAGGACTACTACGGGGAGAACGGCGGCGTGATTTTCCCGAATCCCAACGCGCCCACCGGGATTCTGATGGAGCTTTCTGCGATACGGGATATCTTAGATCACAACCGTGACGTGATCGTGGTGGTGGACGAGGCGTATATTGATTTCGGCGGGGAGTCCGCGCTGCCGCTGATCGACGAATACGATAACCTGCTGGTGGTGCAGACCTTTTCCAAATCCCGCTCCATGGCGGGGATGCGCATCGGCTATGCGATGGGAAACGAGCGCCTGATCCGCTATTTAAACGACGTGAAGTATTCCTTTAATTCCTACACGATGACGCAGCTCTCGCTGGCGCTGGGGGTGGAGGCAGTCCGCGACCGGGCGTATTTTGAGGAGACGCGGCAGAAGATCATCGCGACCAGGGAGTGGACGAAGGGGGAGCTTCGCGGACTTGGATTTACATTTGGCGATTCCATGAGCAATTTTATCTTTGCGAGACACGAATCTGTCCCGGCGGAGGAGATCTTTGCCGCACTGCGGGAGCAGAATATTTATGTGCGGCATTTTAACAGCGAGCGGATCCGCAACTATTTAAGGATCAGTATCGGGACGCCGGAGGAGATGGAAGCGCTGATCCGGTTTCTGAGGGGATGGCTGGCGTAGATACGGACGGACACAAAAAGAGACACTCCCTGAATGGGAGGTCTTTTTTTGTGCGCCAGACGGCTTGACTTTTGCTTGGGGGGGGGTGATATAATTTTCAAAAATTATGATCGGGAGTGATTCATATGGCGCAGGATAAAAGCCCGCTTCCTTTTCGCTACAAAGACAAGCCGCTCATGGAACATCTTCTGAAGGATGTGCGTCTGGCAATCAGCGACAGCGATGCGCTGGAGGAAAAAGAGATTGTAAACCGCTTTCTTCACCGTGTGTCAGAGGCGGTTTTGTTTGTCACGATCGGAGGCAGCGGCGTTGGAAAAAGCACATTTCTGAACCAGATATTTGCATCCGCATTGTCGGAGCATGAAGTTCCTGAAAGCACAAAAAGCATTCGGGAATTTCGTTATGGTGTGTCGGAGGCGTCCGTACGGGTAAATGAGCATGTGACGCGTATTTTTAAGAGCAGGGAGGAGCTGGAGGGCCTGCAGATTATCGATATGCAGGGCATAGAGCAGGCAGAGCGGGACGGTGCGCTGGAATATGTAAAAGAATATCTGTATAAAAGCAGTGTGGTATTCGTCCTGTTTGACGTGCGCAGTGTGAACGATTATGCCGTGTGGGAGCTGCTGGAGGAGATCGAGACGAGAAAAGCGGTGTTTGTGCTGACAAAATGCGATCTCGCAGAGCCCGAAACCATACAGGAGCGGGAAGGGAAGCTTCGGAAATATATGGAGGAGGCTGGCATTAAGGCGCCGGTATTTAAGGTTTCCACACAGTGGGAGGGCAGCTTAAAAGAAGTCAGGGAATATGTTCTGAATGAAGTGACGGGCAGCAGCCCCACGCTGACCAGTCAGCAGGAAAATCTGAATGAATTAAAGAACATGCTCGGACAGCTGTCAGATTCCTTTGAACGCCGCAGGCAGCAGTATGAATCGGATGCCCTGATTCTGAAAAATATCAGCGTGTCCATGGATACATTTATTCTGAATAACCGAGAAAAAATTGAGGACTTAAAAGCTGCGCTGAGAAGAGAAATCGAACAGGAGATCGAAGCCTACAAAAGTGAAGTGATAAACAGGCTGGATCCGCAGAAGATAAAGGAGCGGTTTCCAAACGGCAGCAAGGATATTGAGGATTATCTGAATCTGATCAATGAGGGCTACCGAAAACGGATGACCGACAATGTGAACCGGAAAACCCAGATGACGGTTCAGGCATATCTGACAGGGCTGGAGCGCGTGCTGGAGGAGGCTACAGGCTATCTGAACAGACGGGCGGATATCCTTACGCTCAAAGACCGGTTCTACGGAAGTATGGCGGAGAGCAGAAAAGAGATTGCATACCGGGCGTCTGTCGATCTGGAGGTGGCAAAGGATTATTATCACAGCCTTTATGACGCCTCCACCGAACTGTTTTTGAAATTGTGGATGGCACGGGAAGAGCGCGACCGCACCATCCGTAGGGCAAAACTGGCAGGGACGGCAGTCGGCACGGCAGGAGGGGCGGCGGCAGGGACGGCAGTCGCCCATACTGTGGCTCCGGTTGTGACAGATCTGGTTAAATTAGCGATGGGGAAAATTTTGTCAGAGGATCTGACGAAAGCGGTTGCTATGACTCTGAATATCGGAGGAGGCGTTCTCTGGCCGCTTGTCGGGACGATCGTGGGAGCGCTGGTCATCCGCGGCATTGCCCAGAAAATTGCGGACGCCCACACGCTGCAGGACCTGGAGAAAAAGACAAAAGAGGCGGTCGGGGAATTTAAGGACGAGGTGGCAAAGACAAAAGCAGCGATGACAGAGCAGATACTGGAGACGATTGAGCAGATGTTCCGGATGGAGATCGGGAAGGCGGACAAGTGCTTTGTGGAGTTTCGAATGTCTGTAAATATTGAGGGAAACAATATTGCCAGGCTGGAAGATAAGTTTGCGGTAATCCGTCAGGATCTGATACAGATAAAAGAGCTGGAGGGGGAAAGCGGTGATTACGGCTATGAGGAATGAAGAACAAAAAGAGCTTATGCAGTGGCTGTGCCGTATGGAGAAAATTGCGGTCAGGAGCAACGTAAAGACAAGGCTTCTGGATGCAATCGCGGACTGTAAGAGGGATCTCTCCTCCGGGCTGTCCGGAGAGGAGAAGCAGAAGAAAATCCGGGAGCTGGGAGCGCTGCTTGAGCAGATAAAAAAGCAGACGGGATATGAACCAGAGGAAGGTGCCGTGGAGACAGAGATCCGGCAGAAGGCCACAGAAATGCGAAAGCGCTGCAGGCATTCCAACGAGATTCTGAAGCGTGATTTTCAAAATGGAACGGGCGCATATATACTGGAAGCAGAGCGGTCAATGAATGACATGTGTAATGTATCGGGAAATTATGAGGAGGTGACGCAGCCGGAACGGTTTTTCAATCTCTTTGCGGGAATCGGTCAGAAATTCAAACGGCAGATGAATGAGTTCCAAAGGGAGTATATCGCTGCGGTGGATCAGAATTATCAGAATTTGCTGGAACGTCTGCGGGATCTCTTTTCATCGACAGGCCGTGATCCGGAGACACAGCGGAAGTTTTACAGTACATATTATGAAAATCAGGAGAGCCTGATCAGGAATGTGCAGGGTTATGCGGACAACCTGGAGAAAGGGGAAGGCGTTATTTCCGAATATGCGCAGAAACTGAATCAATCCATTCAGAAGATCATGAGACGCAGACGGCGAAAAGCGTCGCGCCAGAAATGGCTGCCGTTTGTTATCATTTTGCTGATTGTGGCTCTTGGCATTACGGGAAGAGCAATCCGTATATACAGGGAGGAAGCGGAAGGAACGGCACAGACGACGGAGAGCGGGGATGACGGACCGATCGAAAAGCTGCAAATGCACTATGCAGAGTTTCTTATGGAAAAAGGAGAAGAACTTACCGGAGCGGTGGTAAAGGTTGTCACATGGATTATGGCAGTGCTGACCATAGGGATACCGGTGTTTATCCTTTTTCTGGTATTGTACAGATTCTGGATCAGGCGTGCAGACAGGCGCTGCCGGGATCAGATCATTGAAGATACGGGACGCGTGCAGCGCGCGGCTTTCGAGGAATGGAAACAGAGTAAAAAACTGCAGACGGCAGTGGAAGAGAGCTTTCGGCTGATTGAAGCTTTTATGGAGAAGCAGTACGGCGATCTGCTGTCTGCGCTGTGGACGGATGAGAAGGAGACGGACGCCCAAGGGGCTGAATTCGTAAGTCTTTGTGCGGACTGGGAAACTATAAGGCGAAAGGCGGGATTATAAATGGCGATTACGATGCCGAAGATCACAAAGCCGTTTTCAAATGCGTTTGCTGACAATACGATCAAAAAAGCGCTGGAGGAGAAGGAAAAAGAGCGGTCGAAAATCTATGGATTTATCGGGATGGACGTCTATGACCTGTATAAAAAAGGGCAGGCGGATCTTCCGGAGCTGGAGGTCCATTTTGAGAAAATGAGAGAGCTGGAAGAGGAGATCGCGGAGCTGGAGGCGAAAAAACAGGCGGCGGAGCGGCAGAGCAAAGGGGTAAAAATCTGCTCAAACTGCGGCCAGCCGGTATCGGCGAAGGATGCTTTCTGCTCAAACTGCGGTCAGCCGGTGGAAGAGGGGATGATGACCTGTACCTGTGGAAACCGCATAAAAAATGACCTTAAGTTCTGCCCGAACTGTGGAAAGAGTGTGAACGAACTTCTGGAAAACGGCACAGCTGAAAGACAGTTGCCGCTGATGCGGTACAGAGAGTGCATCTGCGGTGCAATGGTTCCGGAAGGACAGTTTATGTGTATGGAGTGCGGGAGGAAAATAGAGGATTAGTGGGTTTGTTTCAGGACTGCACTGGGGGAGTCACTCTGTGGCTCCCTTTTATGTTATTCCTCTTTTTCATCGAAGAAACTGTTTCATTTTTTCTATATGAAGTCAATAATGTCACATTGACGGATCCCCCTGACATTTTTATACTTGACTTATTCGGTCGTACCCTGCAAAAAAGGGGGCGGCCTTTGCACCGTGAACAGAAGGGATGAAGATCAGGAGGAGACGCGTATGTGGAAGGAAGCAGTGTGGCTGGGAGTGCCGCGGGAGGAGATTGAGGAAAAACAGATTTATCAGGGCGATATGAACGGGAGATTCGCATACTACCGGCTGGAACTTAACTTAGAGGAGGCGGGGAAGCTTACGGCGGACATTTCCGCGAATTCCAGGTACCGCCTGTGGGTCAACGGGGAGCCGGTGCTCTCCGGCCCCTGCCGCAGCAACACGTTCCGGCAGTATTATGAGACCGTGGAGCTGGGGGAGTATCTGCGTCCGGGGGAAAATGTGCTGGCCGCGCAGGTCCTGTTGTGCGACAGCATGTACGTTAAGGAGGGGCCGGGGGACAACCGCGCGCCCTTAAACAGTGTGGAAACGCTGCCTGCGGGCCACCGGCTGGCCATGGAGGGCGCGGTCCGTGACGCCGGCGGGGAAATTATCGCGGAGGTGACCACCGGGAAGGCAGCCTGGAAGGTGTGGCTGGATCATACGTATTATCTGACGAAAGAACCGGTGGTCAACGGAAATATGGGAGCCCTGACGGAGACGATTGATTTTCGGCGCACGCTGCCCGGCTGGAAGGAGCCGGATTTTGACGATGGGGACTGGCGTGCGGCGGAGCCGCTGGATCAGGTGGGAAGCGGCTTTGAGCGGATGTTTGGCATCTTAAAGCGGTTTCAGATGGAGGAGCGCCCGATCCCGCTGTTATATGAGAAGCAAACGGAGCTGACAAAGGAAGCGGGGGAGCCGGTGATGGGAACGGCAGATGTCATCACTGTGGAGCCCGGGACATCTGTCCGGCTGCTCTTTGACGGGGAAGGGCTGTTTAATGCCTGTCCGCGCTACCGCATCACAGGGGGACGGGACGCGGAGATCTCCTTTACTTATTTTGAAAAATTTGTGAAGGAAGGGGAGGAGATTAAGAGGGACGACTATGTGAAGGGGGAGATCGGGGAAGGCGGCCAGCGGGACCGGATCATACTGGCCGGCGGGGAGCTGATTTATGAGCCCTTCTGGTACCGCACCATGCGCTTTTTACAGGTGGAGATCCGGGCGGCGGGGGAGGCGGTTCATTTTTACCGGCCAGAGATGAGAAAAACCGGATATCCGCTGAAACCGGAGTCCGCAGTGCGCTCCTCGGAGCCCTGGGTGGAGCGCGTCTATGAGATGTGCGTGAACACGCTCCAGGGCTGCATGATGGAGACTTACATGGACTGCCCCTTCTGGGAGCAGATGCAGTATCCCATGGACACGAGGCTGCAGGCATTGTATACTTATATATGCAGTACCGACACAAAGCTGGCGAGAAAGGCGCTGCAGGATTTTCACGATTCCATGCTGCCGATGGGGCTGATCCAGGGCCGGTCGCCCAGCAATCCCAGGCAGGTGATCTCCACGTTTTCGCTGCATTATATCTTTATGCTGCTGGAGTATTACCGCCGCACCGGGGATGTGGAAATCCTGCGGCTTTACCGGGCGGATGTGGATCTGATCCTGGAGTATTATGACCGGCAGATCGGCGGGCAGGGGCTCGTGGAGGATCTGGGATACTGGGATTTTGTCGACTGGCAGGAAAACTGGAAAAAAACCGCCGGCCGTCCCGGGGCAGTGGCAGAAGGCCCCTCCACCATCATCAATCTGATGTACGGAAAAGCGCTTCTGGACGGGGCCATGATCTGTGAGAAAACCGGCCGTCCCGGGGTGGCGGAGGAATACCGCAGGAGACAGAAAGAGATCGCGGAGCGGATTCAGGCACTGTGCTGGGACGAAAACCGGGGGATGTACCGGGAGGGGCCGGACTATCCGGAATTTACCCAGCACGCGCAGAGCTGGGCGGTGTTAAACGGCATGGTAAAAGGGGAGGCGGCGCGAAAAATTTTGCGGAAAACCTTTGAGGAAGCGGATGTGCTGCGCTGCTATTTTTCCACCTGCTACGAGCTGTTCCGGGCCTGCGAGGAGGCGGGCTGTTATGAGCTGACCAGGCAGCAGATGGAGTGGTGGATCCGGCTTCTGGACGAACACTGCGTCACCTGCCCGGAGACGCCCCATGATTCCAGGAGCGAGTGTCATGCCTGGAGCGCGCTGCCGATGTATGAGCTGCTGGCCGTGGTCGCCGGGATCCGCCGGGAATCCGGCGCGCCGGAGCGGGTGGTGATCCGTCCGCACATGGACGGTCTGCCGGATCTTTCGGGAAAGATGATCACGGAGTACGGGGAGATTACGTTCTGCTACGGCCCGGCGGAAGGCGACCCGGGAATGCGTTACCGGATCAACCTGCCGAAGGGCATGAGCGGGGTGTTTTATGCCGGCGACGGGACCGCTTATGAGCTTACGGCCGGGGAAAGGGTGATATGAGACCAAAAAGTGTATTCGGGAGACTGTATCTGCTCTTCGGGATCTGTATTGCGGTCATTTACATCTGTATGATTGCCGTATTTCTGAAATATGCGCAGATGCAGCGGGAGCAGGAAATCGACAGGCTGGAAAGCGGGATCGGCCAGAGCGTGTCGCTGTTAGAGCAGCAGCTGGAAACCATCTACGGGTTGGAACAGACGCTGGTCACGGACAGCAGGATAAAAACCCTGGCATATGAGGAGATCAGTTTTTATGACCGCTCCCAGCTTCGAATGTCACTTGTCGGCCATCTGAAAAGCTTAAAATCCATGAATCAGATGGTGGAGGATATCTGGCTGCTGTTCCCGAAACAGGAGACCTGTCTCAGCGCCTCCGGCGGCTACCGGCGGATGGATTATACGGCGTTAAACCGGGAGGATGCAGTGCGGGCCAGTATGCTGACCCTCTCGGAGGGGCAGGTGTGTATGGAGCTGCTGTATCCGCTGACCTTTTCGACAGAGGAGGAGTATCTGCCGGATTACGGGGTGCGGATCATCCTCTCGGAGGACTGGCTGGAACATTTTCTGGGACTTCTGGGCGGCGGGGAGAGCGCGGAATATTTTTACGTGCTGGAACACATGGGAGGCCAGTATCTGCCGGGAAGAGAGGATCAGACGGAGGCGCTGTATCAGGCATGGCGGGCTGCCTGGGAGAAGGCCGGAGCGGAGGAACGCTTTTCGGGAACCTTACGGTGCGGCGGCCTCCGCTGTCTGTCCGTGTCCAGGCAGCTGCCGCAGTACGGGATCACGGTGACGGTCTGCAGCGATATGGGCAGAATCGATCAGATGACAGGAAAAACGCTGCTCTTTATGGGCGTACTGCTGCTCTTTATCGGCGGTCTGTTCTTTTTTGTCCTGCTGCGGACCAATGTGGCGGTCAACCGTCCGCTGCAGGAGGTGGTGGGAGCTTTCGGGGAGGTGCAGAAGGGGAATCTTGACATCCGCATCTTCCATGAACCGCAGGATGAATTCGGCTATATTTACGCGTCTTTTAACCGGATGGTGGAGCGGATCGTGACGCTGATCGAGAATGTGAAGGAACAGGGGCGGCTTTTGCAGAATGCGGAGCTGATGCAGCTGCAGTCGCAGATCAACCCGCATTTTCTCTACAACAGCTTTTACCTGATCCGCATCATGGCGAAAAACGAGTCCTACGAGCAGATCATCCCCTTTGTGACCTCGCTGGCAAAATACTACCGTTTTCTCAATAAGGAGACGGAGCAGAATATTCCGCTTCTGCGGGAGGCGGAGCATATGGAAAACTACATTGAGATCCAGCAGATGCGCTTCGGCGATAAGATCACGGTGGACAGAGGAGAGCTGCCCCAGGAGGCGTCGGATTTTAAGGTGCCGAAGCTGATCTTACAGCCGGTGGTGGAAAATGCCTACAATTACGGGGTGAAAAACATGCTGGAGGGCGGAAAGATCCGTATCCGCTATGAGCTCGACGGGAAGTGGCTTCTGATCGAGATCGGGGATAACGGCAGCGGGGGAAGCGATGAGATGCTTCGCGTGATGCGGGAAAATATCGCAGACTACAAAGGCCGATCCGCGGGACACGCCCTGTCCAATATCGACCGGAGGCTGAAGCTCGCCTTCGGGGAGGAATGTGGCATTTTTCTTATGAAAAGCGGGATGGGGGGCCTTACGGTGCGGCTGAAGATGGACACGACGGTACAGCTGTCGTCGTGACCGCGGATGCCGGTATGCCAGGCTCTTCTGAGGCTCAGAAAACCGGGACAAAATTTTTTTGAAAAGGAGAAAAAAGGATGGCAGAGAACAGACAGGAAGTGATCATCGCCGGCTCCGGGGCAGCCGGTATGCTGGCAGCGCTTACCCTGGCAAAAGCCGGCGTTCCCTGCGTGGTGCTGGAAAAGGGAACCAGCATCGCGTGCAGCAACGCGGCGCGGGCGGGAGGCCCGTCCCTCGCGGGGACAAGGCTGCAGAGGGAAGCGGGCTGCCTGGTGGAGGAAGAGCAGCTTTTCCGACATATGTATCGCCATTCCCGGGGAACCGTGGACGCGGCGCTGCTTCGGAATATCGTAAATGAGGGCAGCCGGGTGGAGGAGCTGCTTCTTTCGGGTGGAATTGAGATGGAGGTGCTGGAGGATTCCTACGGCGTCGGTTTCCGGGCGCGGCAGTTTATGACGACAGATATAAAGGATCGCTGGAAGCGCCTCCAGGCGGCGCTGGAAGCGGCGGGCGGCCGGGTGGAACTGGGCGTGAGCGTGGAGGAGCTGATCCTGGAGGAAGGCCGGGTGACAGGGGTGCGCACGGTAAATCAGGCCACCGGGGAGAAGGAGGATCGATACGGCGCGGCAGTCCTGATTGCAACCGGCGGCTACCTGGGGAACCCGGAGATGATGCGGGAGCATTTCGGGGAGGTGACCATCGGCGCCCTGGGAAGTCCGTTAAGCGACGGGACCGGGATTAAGCTGGTGCTGTCGGCGGGAGGCCGGCTGGAAAAGAACTGGGGAATCTGCGCCAATGAGTTTGGCGGTTACAATCATAAAGCGAAACAAAGATTTTCCTACAGCATGCGCTTTGCGATCTGCGGCGGCCTTCTGGTCGACCGGAGGGGAAGACGTTTTATGAATGAGCAGTATATGTCGGACCAGCCGCTTTCCCTGGGGGGTGAGATGACGCTGCGCGCAGGCGTCTATTACGCAGTGCTCGACCATGCGATGTACGAGGGGATCCTTCGGGCGCAGACGCTCTATGAGTATTACGGCAGACCAAAGGACTGGTATGTGGGAAAAACCACCCACGACAGGCCGGTGCCCGGTCAGGAGAATATGGAGCAGGCGATAAAAGAGGGTTATGCGCTGCGGTGCGATACGCTAAATGAGGCTGCGGAGACGTGGGGGCTTACGGAGCTAAAGCAGAGCGTGGAGGCCTATAATCGGGCCTGTGAAATGCAGAGGGACGAGCGCTTCGGCAAGGCACCCTTCCTGCTAAAACCGGTGAAACAGGCGCCCTTTTATGTGTTTGAATACGAACCCAGCGCCTGGTGTACCCTCGGCGGCGTCCGGACGGATGACAGGTGCCGTGCGCTGACGGCGGCTTATGATGTGATCCCGGGGCTGTATGTGGCGGGGGTCGATAACGGGAGCTGCTACTGTGCGCCTTACTATGACACGGAGGGCGCGTGCTTAGGCGTGGCCTTTGGCAGCGGGATTGTGGCGGCGGAGGCGATCCGGGAGGATCTGGAATTGAAATCGTATTCGTAACAGACCAGGAGAATGATGAAAAGCAGGGATTGACTTTAAGGGATTTCACTGATACAATATATTTCACTAAAAGAGTGAAAGTGGTGGTTTGAGTGAAAGCAGATGACAGAAAAGGGATGGAATGTGTGGAAAACAAATTCCTGAAGCTTCCCAATATCCAAAAATATGAAGTGGACCGGAGAACAGTGGATGGATTCATTGCATCTGTTGAAATGGATGATGGCTTTGCATTCAAAATCCATGCCTATTCCCTGCAGCAGGCATTCCCGTCAACTGTCCTGCAGCTGATGGAAAAGAAAAGCAATGATACGGGAGTCCGAATCCTGATATCACCGTATATATCGGACAGGACAGCCGAGATATGTGAGAAAAACGGGATGGGGTATTTTGATCATGCAGGGAACTGCTGGTTTGTGGGACATTCCATTTACCTGTCCGAGCGGGGCAACAGGAACCCACGGCCGAAACAGTGCGGTGCAGTCTCTGTATTTGAGAGGTCATCGGTGGTCTCATCCCTGATCCTGCGGGAGCTTTTTGCGGATATCAATAAGGTGTGGAAGCTGAAGCACCTGTCGGAGAAGGTGGGTTGCAGCATCGGCCAGGTGTCCAAAGTAATGGGATTTCTGGTAAAGAATGCCTGGGCAGTCAGGACGGCAGAAGGCTACACTGTCTCAGAACCCGATTCTGTCCTAAGAGAATGGGGAAGGGTCTACGGCAGGAAAGAGGTGGTTTCATATCCCTGTTACAGTCTGGACAATCCTTCCGCCCTGGAAAGGAAGCTGCGGAGACTGAAGCAGGATACGGGAATCGAGAGCTACCTTACGGGGTTTTCCGGCGGAGTCCGGTATGCGCCGGTCATCCGGTATAATAAGGTCCATGTATATATGTCTCCGGAGGATATAAAGGAAGCAGTCCGCTATCTGGAGATAAAAGAGGTGGACAGCGGGGCAAACGTGGTCATCTTCCCTCTGGAGAACAATTCTTATATAAAAGACTGCCGGGTCATTGCGGGAGATATGGTGGTGTCGCCATTGCAGGTCTGTCTGGACAGCCTGCAGCTAAAGGGGCGGGGGGAGGAACTGGCCGAAGCCGTACTGAAGAAGGAGATTATGGGATGATACGGAATGTACGGCGGAACCCAGTCAAAGAAAAGAAGCCAGCATGTGCAGGGTGTCAGGGTCCTGAAGGCTACGGGAGGAAATCCTATGATATCTATTTCCTGCTGAAGCATTACAGAGGCGGCATAAAGGAACTGGTCAGACATTTGTGAATTTACCGGGATTCTCCGATCAATTCTGTTTGTCATTTCCGGTAGTCTGTGGTAAGCTAAGCATATCGGTAAACAGAATGTTTTTGGGGAGCGTGGAATATGGGGCGGTATTTTAATGTGACAGGAGCATGCGACAGTAATATCCATTATATGGTGGATCTCCGGTCGCGCCTTGAGAAAATCAAAAAAATGATCGACCAGGGAGCCTGGTTTACCATAAACCGTGCACGCCAGTACGGAAAAACGACGATACTGAATGCCATGCAAAGCTATCTCCAGAAGGAATATACAGTGATCAGTATGGATTTCCAGTTTTTCAGCCATGCCAGCTTTAAAAATGAGGAAAACTTCGTGCGGGCTTTTTCAAGAGAGCTGCTGAAGACGGCTGAAAAAAGTGGGATTATGCCCGAGGAGACTGTTTCGCGGCTAAAAGATTTTGAGAGCGGGCATATATCCACAGCAGATCTGGGAATGCTGTTCGGGTGTCTGAGCGAGTGGTGTGCCGGAGTGAAAAAGCCGGTGGTACTGATGATTGATGAGGTGGACAGCGCCTCGAACAATCAGGTTTTTTTGGATTTTCTCTCGCTGCTTCGCGGATATTACATTCATAGAAATGAAAGGCCGATTTTCCAGTCTGTGATTCTGGCAGGGGTGTATGATATAAAAAATATGAGGCAGAAAATCCGGCCAAAGGAAGAACATAAATGGAACAGCCCATGGAATATTGCGGCAGATTTTAATGTGGATATGAATTTTCAGGCCGGGGAGATCGCCGTTATGCTAAAGGCATACGACAAGGATCATGCGATTGGAATGGATACGCAGGAAATAGCGGCACTGCTGTCAGAGTATACCTCAGGGTATCCCTACCTGGTCTCGAGGCTATGCAGGCTTGTGGATGAGCAGGTGGCCGGAAGCGAGGAATACCCGGATCTGAAAGCGGCATGGACGCGTGCG
This sequence comes from uncultured Roseburia sp., assembly GCA_947642555.1. GTDB lineage: Bacteria > Bacillota > Clostridia > Lachnospirales > Lachnospiraceae > Roseburia. Next base: position 36,949 of record CANRSX010000041.1, read on the forward strand.
GGCTTTCTGGAGGCGGTAAAAATTCTGTTAAATGAGAAGAATACATTATTCGAATCCATGGTACGCAAAATGTATGATTATCCGGAACTGAAGGATATGATCTATTCTATTTTATTTACAGGCAGAGAGATACCCTATCATTCGCTCAATGATGTGCTGGAGCTGGCAACAATGCTTGGTTTTATAAAAAATGAATGCGGAACAGTAGCGGTTGCCAACCGGATATTTGAAATGGTATTTTATAATCTGTTTCTGACATCGGCCGAAGTGCAGGCTACGGATATTTATAAAGAGGCAGTCCGGGATAAAAATCAGTTTATTGATCACGGCCATCTGAATATGGAGCTTCTTTTGGAAAAGTATGTGATACATTTCAATGATCTGTATGGCGACCGGCCGGATACGTTCAAGGAGGAGGATGGAAGACGGTATTTTCTTCTTTATTTACGTCCCGTGATCAACGGTACAGGAAATTACTACATTGAAGCAGAGACACGCAGCATGGAACGTACCGATGTGATTGTCGATTACCGCGGGGAGCAGTTTGTGATTGAACTTAAAATCTGGAGAGGAAATGCATATCATGCACGGGGAGAAAAACAGCTGAGCGATTACCTGGATTATTATCATCTGGAGAAAGGATACATGCTGAGCTATAATTTTAATAAAAAGAAGGAAATCGGAGTGAAGCACATAAAGGTTGGAAATAAGGTGCTTGTCGAGGCAGTTGTGTAGAGGGGAGACACTGGATTTTCGGATCGTGAAACGGGGACGCAGCTGTCCTCGTTTTTTTATGCCATGACCAGCCCATGAGAACTGCCGCCCCGTTTCCCGGGAGCCGTCCCCTCCCATAAAACCCGAAAGTCAATTTTTGGCACATGAGGTCAGGAATCTCACATTGCCGGTGCAGGGGCCTGCGCTTATACTCATCTCAGAAAGAAAAAACACCCCGGCACAGGGGGCAGATTAAGCATTCTGGTGATATGTCAAGAACTTTTTGAAAAAGATTTTGATATGATTTA
>CANRSX010000042.1 GCA_947642555.1 uncultured Roseburia sp.
ATATCCGTGTATCGATCATCTCAAATGAGCTCATCTCAAATGAGCGATAAATATCATTGACTGCCGTAATGATGAGTGCTATATTATAAACAAAGGAAGCAGCCGCCCACAAAGTGGTTGACCTCCAGTAGCAGTAAAGCCTACCTTCACCGGGCAAGTGACAAGGTAGGCTTATTTATTTTCGCTTGTTATTCCTATCAATATAGGCAAGCAGTGCAACGAGAAACGTTCCGAAAAGAATTAACAGCGTTAAAACTTCATATGTACTCATATACACCACCTCCCTTCTTTTTTCAAAGTCAGGGAGGCTGCCACCTTGTAACACGATTACTTCCTTCGCTAACTACTATAGCACAGCCTCACTTTTTCCGCAATGGAACCTTTGACATGGCATACCAACAATCCGCTTTTTAACGGTTTTCAATGCGTCTGCCGACTGCTTTATAACGATACCGGAACGAACAGGGGTTTGCGGGCAAAATTGCAGAAACTCAGGTCCGGCAGACCTTGACAATTCCAGGTCAGATACGCTATACTAAATTATCCGAGCAGCCGGGGTGTTAGCGGTACCCTGTACCAACAATCCGCTATAGTTGGGGTGATGCCGAACGGAGGGTCTTTTAATTGCAGAGCTGCCCGTCATAAGTGGCGTTGATGTCCGGGTCTTGCGCAACAGGAATCTGTGAACCGGGTCAGGTCAGGAATGGAGCAGCCCTAAGCGGAAGCTCCTGTGTGCCGTAAGGGCGCCTGGGCTGAGCTAACTGTGGCGGTAACGTCTGTGATTGGGATTCGAAGGGAGGCGCCCGGATTTTTGTTACAATAAGCTGGATTTTTTCAGAAATGGCCGGTTGGGGGACCGGTCAGAGAAAGGGGCAGCAGTAATGGGGGCGGCATGGGCTGGATTTTCTGGACATGCCAGGAAGGGTGCGTGCTTTGCGCACAAGGAAGGAGAAGGAAATGTGGGAAAAAGTCAGAAAAATGCTGTACGAGCTGTGCGACGTATTTGAGTTTCTCATGGCAGCGGCGGTCGTGCTGGGGATTGTGATTGCAGCCATCACGCTGTGGCCGGAGCTTAGGCTGTACTGGGAGCACCGGATGGAGGTCGGGGCGTTTTTGAGCTACCTGGATGCGGTTTTTAACGTGGTAATCGGAATCGAGTTTGTGAAGATGCTGTGCAAGCCGAGCTCTTCCAATATCATGGAAGTGCTGATTTTCCTGATTTCGCGCCATATGATCGTGCAGGCGACCTCGCCGGCGGAGGATCTGCTTTCCGTGATCAGCATCGGAATCCTGTTTTTATTCCGGCGGTTTATGCTCATGACGAGGCCGGACGAGAATCATCATGTACCGAATATCATCGAGGCGATTAAGAAGGCGCAGTCAGAAGAATTCCGAAAAGAGGTGATCCACAAGGAGGAGCATCCGCATTCGGAGTTTGGGGAAGAGATCGAATAGGCAAAAGAGGCCGAAAAAGCGGTCTGCAACCGCTGGTTGACAAAATACCATGTGCTGTTTTCTTGTCGGATGGGATTCTGTGATCTATGATTTTATCAGTGGGTGCGGGCGCATGCCCCGTCCCAGACAGTAACGCATACCAGGCAGAAAAGAGGGAAAAACATGGAGTTTGCAGAAAAGCTTACTTTTTTAAGAAGAAGAGCGGGTATGTCTCAGGAACAGCTGGCGGATCAGCTGGGGATCACGAGACAGTCCGTCAGCAAATGGGAATCCGGGGCGTCGGTGCCGGAGCTCGCGAAACTGATTGCGATTGCCGATTTCTTTGATGTCAGTCTGGATTATCTGGTCAGGGATCGCGGAGATGCCGCTGGAGTGCCGGACGAGGACCGGGAAAGCAGAACATGGAAGGAATCATCCCGGCTGGAGGAGAAGTTAAGCCGGCTGGAGCGGGAGCTTTCTGGTTATGAATATGTCAGCAAAAAGAAAATCAGGGGAATCCCCCTGGTATGTGTCCGGTTTTACCCGGGCCGCAGCCGTATCCGCGTGGCAAAGGGGATTATTGCGATCGGAAACGCCGCGATCGGCGTGGTGGCAATCGGATGTTTTTCGTTCGGCCTGATCAGCATTGGTCTGATCGGGGTCGGTCTGCTCGCCCTCGGGGGTGTGGTGGCCGGTCTGCTTGCGATCGGAGGAGTCGCGTTTGGCGTGATCGCGCTGGGGGTGACAGCGATCGGAGGTCTCTCGATCGGGGTATCCGCACTTGGCAGCTACAGCTGCGGGACGGTCGCGGTGGGCAGAGAGATTGCGGTTGGAAATCATGTGGAGGCACAGACCGTGATTGGCCTGGAGTGTAAAGGAGAGCATATTCTTCCGTACTATTCCGGAATATCGCGGGAGACGGTGCGCGCGTTCCTTTTAGAGCATCATCCTTCGCTTCCCGGGCCGCTGGCGGATCTTCTTTCCTGGCTGGGGGCAAATATCCGCTAGGAAAGCTCAGCCCGCGCCATTCGCTGGATTTTTGGCGGGAAAAGCTACCGTTCAGCCCGCGCCATTCGCAAAACCGCGCTTACAGCGCTCTTCGCTGCTAACGCAGCTGATTTTTGCTCATATACGGGCGCTCCGCTCATCCTCTGCAAAACGTGCTCATTCATGCGAGCATGATTCGCCCATCCTGCAGAGGATGGCTGAACTTTTGTGCTAAAAATTGAATACAGGCATTGAAATTCCGCCAAACTGATATATAATAAGGTAGAAGAACGCCTGTCCGCAACGTGCCGGGCAGCTGTAAAATGTAAGAAGGAGAGGTATTTTAATGTTTGGACAGTTGATTAACACGCTAAAGAAGAATCCGAAAAAGATTGTTTTTACGGAGGGGACGGATCCGCGTGTACTCGAGGCAGCGTCACGTCTGCTTGCAGGAACTTTCCTGTCGCCGATTCTGGTGGGGGATCGCGATGAGATTTTTGCGGCGGCGGAGGAGTGCGCATTTAATATCCGCGGTGCGGAAGTGATCAATCCTCTGGAGTATGACAGAATCGACGAGATGGTGGATCTGTTCTGCGAACTGAGAAAGAAAAAAGGGGTGACGCCGGAGCAGGCGAAGAAGACGCTTTCCCAGGCGAATTATTTCGGAACGATGCTGGTAAAGATGGGCGAGGCTCATGCGCTGCTGGGCGGTGCGACCTATTCCACAGCGGATACGGTACGTCCGGCGCTGCAGCTGATCAAGACCAAGCCGGGCAATTCGATCGTATCCTCCTGCTTTATCCTGGTCAGACCGTCCGCTACCGGTGAGAACGAGGTGCTGGCGATGGGCGACTGTGCGATCAATATCAAACCGACCGAGGATGAGCTGGTGGAGATCGCCGGTGAGACCGCGGAATGTGCGAAGCTGTTTGGTATTGACCCGAAGGTTGCGTTTTTAAGCTATTCTACATTTGGCTCGGGCGAGGGCGAGGATGTGGATAAGATGCGCAATGCGGCCGAGAAGGCGTCAGCGAAGTATCCGGATCTTCCGATTGTCGGAGAGCTCCAGTTTGACGCAGCCGTTTCTCCGCGTGTGGCGCGCACCAAGTGCCCGGGAAATGACATTGCCGGACATGCGAACACCTTTATTTTCCCGGATATCAGTGCCGGAAATATCGGTTATAAGATTGCACAGCGCCTTGGAAACTTTGATGCGTACGGCCCGATTCTGCTCGGCTTAAACGCGCCGATCAACGATCTGTCCCGCGGCTGCAACGCCTCCGAGGTATACTCGATGGCGATCGTCACGGCAGCGCTTGCATAGGATTTTGTATGATGGTAAGGAAATATGGCATAGCAGAGATGTTATGCCATATTTTGATTGAATAAGGCAGGTGCAGACATGAGCCGGAGGATTCTTGGAAAATATGACGGATTAAAATACGGATGGCTGAAGGATACAAAGAAATTTCTGCTGTTGCTGCTGGTTGTTTTTCTTTTGTTCCGTCTGGTGATCGGTTTTTCCTTTGTAAAGGGAAATTCGATGGAGCCGACGCTGTATGACGGTGAGATCGTGCTGTATCTGAGGATCAGCCCGCAGTACCAGAAGGGGGATGTCGTCTCCGTGCGGATTCCGGACGGGGAGTATTATGTCAAGCGCATCATTGCAGCCGAGGGCGATACGATTGATCTTCGGGACGGAAGCGTGTACGTCAACGACGAGCTGCTGAACGAACCGTATATTGAGGGTGAAACGCTGCCGCAGGACGGGACGGTTCGTTACCCGTTTACTGTCGGGGAGGATCAGATCTTTGTGATGGGGGACAACCGCGAGACTTCGATGGATTCCAGAAGCTTCGGCGTTGTGGGCACGAGACAGATCAAAGGGCGCATCCTGTTTCACGCCGGGAAATTTTATATCCGGCAGGTCTGAGGCAGCGGCGGGCGTGCGGCCATGTCACTGCATGCGCGATATGATATCAGACAGATGCCTGTGCCCCTTTGAGAGATATCTTCGGACGGAGGTGCGTCTGATATTCATCACCCGGGCAATTTCATTGTATGTCATGTGCTGAAAGTGCCAGAGAATGATCACCTGAGCCTCGGAGAACGGGAGCTTTAAGATCTGATTCATCAGATATTCCCGTGAGGACGCATCCGATACCAGGTGCTCTAACGACGTATCTTTCTCAAGGCTGTCCGCCTGAAACGAATCTGTGTCTTCTGTGTTAAAGTCAATTACTCTGAGGCGGTGGAGCCGGTATTTTTTCTGAAGTTCATAACAGATACGGAAATTGATCTGATTGAGCCACGCTACGATGAGCGATGGCTCTTTTAATGCTGTGATCGTTTTTAAGGCCTCGCTGTAGATCTCTGTGAGGGCATCCCGTGCGAGTGTCTGATTGTCCAGATAACGGCAGGCAAACCGGTACTGCTGCTGAAAGGTTGCGGCATAAAGTTCTGCAAAAGCGTTGTTGTCTCCTTTTTGTACGCGGGAGGCCAGAGCGGCGACATAGCGGTAATCGGACGCAGGCATGACAGATACGTCTCCTTTCTGAAGTCCCGTGTCACGTCTGCATCTCATTTGTACGGTATCGATGATTTATCGTTCCGGGACAATATAATTCCCATCGGTAAGGGCTTGTTCAATCTGGTCTAATATCTCTTCCGATTCAGCACGTACGGTGTGGTAGTGATATCCCCCGGTGATATTCATCAGCTCGGTGGACTTCCCGCTCCGCACACCCTCGATAAACTGCCGGATATCGGATTCGGAACAGATATTAAGCTTTGCCTCCACCCTGCCGTACACTTTGTGCCAGACAAATACATCGACAATCGTGCCGCCCTGCCGGACGATCCGGCCGAGTTCATCCGCGGTCTGTTCCGTCGTGTGACGGACCTTAAAAACACGTTCGGCATACGGCGTCCGGTGCATGACATAACCGTAGTGAGTGGAAATGATATCAAAACCGGCTGCCTTTAAGATCGAGATATCCTGCACGATAATCTGCCGGGAGACCCCGAACCGGCCGGCCAGTTCGCTGCCGGGAACGGGATCTGCGGCGGATAAAAGCAGGTGGACGATGCCTTTTCTTCTCTCCTCTGCCTTCATAAAAGCGCTCCTTTATATTGCGTGAAGATGTTTCAGTGAAAGATCCAAAATCGGAGAAGAATGGGTAAGAGCTCCGCTTGATATATAGTCTACACCAATATCGGCAATTTTGGCAATATTTTCTTTTGTGACATTTCCGCTGCATTCGGTTTCAGCGCGTCCGGCGGTCAGCCTTACGGCCTCCTTCATCTCTTCCGCGCTCATGTTATCGAGCATGATGATGTCGGCGCCTGCCTCAAGCGCTTCCTTTAACATATCAAGGTTCTCCACCTCGACTTCAATTTTCCGGACAAACGGGGCATACTCCCGCGCCATCCGAACCGCTTCCTTTACACCTCCCGCAGCACCGATGTGATTGTCCTTCAGGAGAATGCCGTCGCTTAGATTATACCGGTGGTTGTGTCCGCCGCCCACTTTTACCGCATATTTTTCAAAAATGCGCATATTCGGGGTGGTCTTTCTGGTATCGAGCAGCTTTGTCTTACTTCCTTCTAACAGATCCGCGACCGCGCGGGTATAGGTGGCAATGCCGCTCATTCGCTGCAGGAAGTTTAACGCGGTGCGCTCCCCGGACAAAAGGACGCGGATATCGCCGCGGAGGACGCCGATGGTGTCGCCCTTTGTCACGTGATCCCCGTCCTCGCAGTTAAATGTGACCTCCGTCTTTTCATCCAGGAGCTCAAAGACCCGGCGAAAAACGGACAGTCCGGCGATGATCCCGTCCTCCTTGCAGATCAGTTCAACTTCACCCATCTGAAAATGCGGCATAACTGCATTTGTGGTGATGTCTTCGCTGGTAATGTCCTCGCGCAGTGCGCTTAAAATCAGGGAATCGGCATTCAGGTTCATTGTGATGTCATTCATGTCGTTGTCTCTCCTTTTCGATAGCATCTAAAACCAGTTGTCTGTATTCGTTCTGCCAGTTTGAATAAACGGCTGGATCTATGACCGGCTCGGGCCGGTATTCTGCTTCTTTATAATAAGAAGAAATATGTTCTGCGGCGCGTCTGGCAAAGACCAGGCTTTCCAGCAGGGAATTGCTCGCCAGGCGGTTCTTTCCGTGTACGCCGTTGCAGGCGGTTTCGCCCACAGCGTACAGGCGGTTCATGGAGGTTCTGCTGTCCCGGTCAACGTCGATTCCGCCCATAAAATAATGCTGGGACGGCACGACCGGAATCGGCTCTTTTGAGATATTATAGCCTTCCTCCAGGCAGTGCCGGTAAATGTTCGGAAAATGTGTCCGGATCTCATCTTCCGGGATGGGGGCAAGGGACAGCCATACATGCGGCGAACCTTCTTTTTTCATCTCCTTAAAAATCGCATCCGCGACGACGTCCCGCGGCAGCAGTTCATCGACAAAGCGCTCTCCCCTGGAATTGAGAAGTATGGCGCCCTCGCCGCGCACCGATTCGGATATCAGAAATTCCCGTCCGCCGTTCTGGGTGTACAGCGTGGTGGGATGGATCTGTATATAATCGATATGCGAAAGCCGGATTCCATGCTTTAAGGCAAGGGCCAGCGCGTCTCCGGTCAGGTGGCGGTAGTTTGTCGAATGCTTGAAAAGTCCTCCGATGCCGCCCGTCGCAAGCACGGTATAGTCCGCGCAGATACATTTGTAATCTCCGGATGCATCGTACCCGATTACGCCATGGCAGATATTCTGATCACAGATCAGATCCACCATGGTAAAGGATTCGATCAGGGTGATATTGTTCCGGCTTTGCGCTGCAAGGAGCAGGTGTGAGGTGATCTCCTTTCCGGTCTCGTCCTCATGGAAGAGGATCCGGGGCTTTGAGTGGGCGCCCTCGCGGGTATAGGCGAATTCTTCCCCGTTTTTTTCGAAGCGGACGCCAAAGGAGACCAGGTCGCCGATGATTTCCCTGGAGGAGCGTATCATGATTTCTACGGAATCCGGATTATTCTCATAGTGACCGGCACGCATGGTATCCTCAAAAAAAGAGGGAAAATCCGTCTCGTCGCGCAGGACACAGATGCCGCCCTGTGCCAGCTGGGAATCGCATTTTGAAGCCTCATCCTTTGTGACAATGACAATATTTTTTTCCTGCGGCAGGTTCAGCGCACAATAGAGCCCGGCGACCCCGCTGCCGACAATTAAAAGATCTGTTTTCATCGTTACTTTGCGAGCTCTAACATCCGGTTTAAGGGAATTAGAGCCTGACGGCACACCTCCTCGTTTACTTCTATGGCCCCCTCTTCATTTTCAAGAACGGATAAGATGCGTTCTAAGGTATTCTGCTTCATATCCGGGCAGCAGGGACGCGGATCAGGAAAATAAAAATATTTTTCGGGATTTTCCGCGCGCAGGCGAAACAGCACGCCGTCCTCGGTACAGACGATAAATCTGCGCACCGCGCTTTCCTTTGCATAGCGGATCAGATCTGCCGTGCTCCCGATGTAATCGGAATGGGCGAGGACGTCCGCTGCGCATTCCGGGTGCGAGAGCACCAGCGCTGTCGGATGCTTCTCTTTTGCGGCGAGCACCTGTGCGGCTGTGATTGTCATATGAACCGGGCAGTATCCGTCATTGAGGATGATATGCTTCTCCGGTACCTGTGCTGCGACGTAGCTGCCGAGATTCCTGTCCGGAATAAAGAATATATGTTTATTCGGGAGGGCCCTGGTGATTTTTACCGCATTCGAGGAGGTGACGCAGACATCGCTCTGGCATTTGAGCTCCGCCGTCGAATTGATGTAGCAGACAACAGCGAGATCTTCATACGTTTCACGCATTTCCTGAATCAGCCCGGGCTTTACCATATGCGCCATCGGGCAGTCCGCGGACGGATCCGGCATCAGGACTTTTTTGCCGGGATTCAGAATTTTCGCGCTCTCGCCCATAAAAGACACGCCGCAGAATACGATGATATCAGCCGTGCTCTGCCGGGCGGCTTTCGCGAGATAAAAGGAGTCGCCGGTGCAGTCTGCAATGTCCTGAATCTCATTCGGCGTGTAATAGTGCGCAAGGATCACTGCATTTTTCGACTTTTTTAAGTGTTCAATCCTGTTTTTCATTCTCCTGCTTCCTTTATCGTTCGATTTTTAACATGGAACCAGTATATTATAGGACAGAAACTTTACATCTGTCAAGTCATCTGTAAAGTCAAAGGCGCGGGATAGGGAGATTGTTTTATTTATAGATTTTTTATAGAATTTTTCTAAAATTTTCAAACAATATTAGCACTCAACTATTGACAGTGCTAACAAAAAGGTGTATAACAGAATTACAGAACAGAAATAAAGAAAGAAGGTATCTATTATGTTAAGACCAAGTATTTTCAACGACAACTTTACAGACAGCTTATTTGACAACTTTTTCGGCGATATGTTCCTGCCATCTCAGCAGGTGCGCACGGCCAGCGCGATGAATACGGATATCCGCGAGCTGCCGGATTCCTTCCTGATCGATATGGAGCTCCCGGGCTTTAAGAAGGAGGATGTGAAGGCGGAGTTAAAGGACGGTTATATGACGATCACCGCGTCCCGCACCGAGAATAAGGACGAGAAGGATGCGAAGGGCAGATATGTCCGCAAGGAGCGCTATTCCGGCAGTTACAGCAGAAGCTTTTATGTGGGTGAGGCTGTGACGGAGCAGGACATCCAGGCGAAATTTACCGACGGGATTCTGACGGTTACGGTTCCGAAAAAGGAGCCGGCGCCGCAGGCGGAGCAGAAAAAATATATTGCCATTGAGGGCTGAGAGTAATCTTTGAAAAAAGTGCGCGATGAGCGCACTTTTTTTGATAAAGCCATTTCCATTTTCCCCGAAATAGAGTAGAATGGCAGAGTGTAAAAGATTGTTTGTGTGGGGGGCACAGAAAAAAATGTTTAAGAACAAAGGAAGAGTAATTCGGGGACTCGAGGAATATGCGGTGCTGACTGTGGCAACACTGATTATGGTGGTGGGCGTCTATGCGTTTAAGTTTCCCAACAATTTTTCGTTCGGAGGCGTAACCGGTCTTGCCATCGTCCTGAGCGCAGAGCTGCCGGTCTCGGCGGGGACGATTACGTTTATCATCAATATGCTGCTGCTGGTGATCGGATTCGTGTTTCTGGGGAAGGGGTTCGGGATTAAGACCGTGTATGTCAGCGTCCTGATGTCCGCGGGCTTAAGCCTGGCGGAGGTGCTGTTTCCGATGCGGCAGCCGCTTACGTCGCAGCCTGTGCTGGAGCTGGTCTATGCGGTGGTGCTGCCGGCGTTTTCCTCCGCGATTCTGTTTAACATTGGGGCGTCCGGCGGCGGAACGGATATCATTGCGATGGTACTGAAGAAATATTCGACGCTTGATATCGGGGTGGCGCTGTTTGTGGTCGACCTGGTGGTTGTGCTGGCCTCGTGCCTGGTGTTTGACACGACGACGGGCCTGTTCTCCATGCTGGGGCTTCTCGCGAAGTCGCTTGTGGTGGACAATGTGATTGAGAGCATCAACCTGTGCAAGTATTTTACGATTATCTGTACGGATCCGGAGCCGATCTGTAAATTTATCACGGAAAAGTTAAACCGCAGCGCTACGGTTTATACGGCGGAGGGCGCATACGGACACAACAAAAAGACGATTGTAATCACAATTATGAAGCGGAATCAGGCGGTGGAATTACGAAATTTTATCCGGATCAACCAGCCGACCGCGTTTATTGCGATTACGAACAGCAGCGAGATCATCGGAAAAGGCTTTCGGGGATTTCATTAAGGAGAGGAAAATATGCTGATTAGTTTACTGGTAACTTTAGTGTTTGGAGCGCTTTACTTCTATATTAAGCTTCCGGCGATCAACCTTCACGCGACAGAGTTTTACACGTTTGTGTTTCTGACCTGCGCGGTGTACTGTGTCTGCAACCTGGTTGTGACCGGATTTAAGGCGGCCGGGGTGAAGGATTATCTGAAGCACCTGATCAAAAAATGCACGGTTCCGGTCGTGATTGCGGCGGCGCTGCTTGTCACCGGCGTGGTGGGCGCGATTGTCGGAAACGTGTTCTTCCGTGCAAAGACCTACGCAAAGCTTCTGCCGATTGAGGCGGGGGATTTCGCGGCGGAGGTCGAGGAGATCCGCTGGGATCAGATTCCGATGTTAGACGAGGACTCCGCGAATACGCTGGCCAATAAAAAGATGGGCGAGCTCTCGGATCTGGTTTCCCAGTTCGAGGTGGACGATTCCTCCGCGCAGATCAATTACCAGGACCGCCCGGTGCGTGCGACCTACTTAAATTACGGCGGTATCATCAAATGGTGGAACAACCGCGGCGCGGGGATCCCGGCTTACCTGCTGATCGATATGGTGACGCAGGAGGTGACGGTGCAGCGCATGGAGCAGGGCATGAAATATTCGCCCTCTGAACTGTTTAACCGGAACATTTACCGGTATCTGAGGTTCCGCTATCCGACCAAAATGTTTTATGATGTAAATTTCGAGGTGGATGACGAGGGCGTTCCTTACTGGTGCGCGACGACTGTGACCAACACGATCGGCCTGTTCGGCGGCACGGATGTCACGGGCGCGGTGCTCGTGAACGCGCAGACCGGTGAGAGTCAGTATTACGAGATCGGGGATGTGCCCACCTGGGTGGACCGCGTGTGCAGCGCCCGCCTGATTATGGAGCAGTACGATTATTACGGGCTCTATCAGGGCGGCTTCTGGAATTCCGTGCTGGGGCAGAGCGGCTGTACGAAGTCGACCAGCGGCTACAATTATATCGCGATGGACGACGACGTGTGGGTGTATACGGGCGTGACCTCCGTCGGCGGGGACGAGAGTAATCTTGGGTTTATTCTGGTCAACCAGCGGACCAAGATGGCGCGCTATTATCCGTGCGCGGGCGCGAACGAGCGGTCGGGCATGAATTCCGCACAGGGCGCTGTACAGCAGTTCAGCTACCAGGCGACCTTCCCGATCCTGTTAAATATCGGAAATGAGCCGACCTATTTTATGGCGTTAAAGGACGCCTCCCAGCTTGTAAAAATGTACGCGATGGTCAATGTCAGCCAGTATCAGATCGTCTCGACCGGGATGACGGTGGAGGAATGCCAGGAGAATTACGCGGCACAGCTGGTAAAGAGCGGGATCTCCGAGGTGGAGCTGCCTCCGGCGGCGGACGAAAACGAGGTGTCCGGAAGGGTGGTTGAGATCCGTTCCTCCGTGATGGACGGCGATACCTACTACTTTATCCGCCTGGATGATCAGATGGTGTATTACCTGATCAATGGCCGGGAATATCCGGTGGCGGCGATTTTAAATGTCGAGGATAAGGTGACGATCCGCTTTGAAGAAGGGGAGGACGAGATTCTGACCGGGGTTTCACTGGAACGGAAATAGATACGAAGGATACAGGAGCAAAACAGGGAGAAGGGGATAATATGAAGATCTGGGAAGAGGAAAAGCAGGTTTATATCCGCGCGGCGATGGAGCAAAATTCCGCGGAGGAGAACGAGCAGTTAAAAAAGGAGCTGGATGCGATCGACTGGTCGGTGTTAGATCACATTTACCGCAAGGAGACGGTGAACGAGCGCGGTGCATTCGCGCCGCTTGCCGCGGTGGAGCAGGCGGAGATCGCATCCCGCAGGGATGAGTTCATGGAGCTCGGGCTTGACGCGGTCCGCGCGGGAGAGGTCGGCGCAGTGCTGCTCGCAGGCGGTCAGGGGACGCGCCTGGGGCTGGACCGCCCGAAGGGAACGTTAAATATCGGGACGGACCGGACGCTGTATCTGTTTGAGCAGCTGATCTGTAATTTAAAAGAGGTGACGGACGCGGCCGGGGCTTATGTGCCGCTCTATATCATGACCAGCCACATCAATGACCAGGATACGAGAGCTTTTTTTGCGGAACACGCGTACTTTGGCTACCCGGAATCGTTTGTGAAATTTTTCACACAGGAGCTGGAGCCTGCCTGTGATTATGAGGGCCGCGTCTACATGGAGTCCGCGACAAAGCCCGCGATGTCGCCGAACGGCAACGGGGGATGGTTCGGCTCCATGGTAAAAGCCGGGCTGTTATCGGACATCCGGAAAAAAGGGATCAGGTGGATCAATGTGTTTGCCGTGGACAACTGCCTGCAGCGCATCGCCGATCCGCTGTTCGTCGGGGCGACCATCGCCTACGGCTGCCAGAGCGGCGCGAAGGTGGTGAAAAAGGCGGCGCCGGACGAGAAGATCGGCGTGCTCTGCACCGAGGACGGAAAGCCTTCGATCGCGGAATATTATGAGATGACGGAGGAGATGGCGACTGCAAGGAAAGAAAACGGCGATCTGCTCTACGGCTACGGCGTGATATTAAATTATCTGTTTTCGGAGGAGAAGCTGGAGGAGATCGCGGATGCGCGCATGCCGGTTCATGTCGTGGAAAAGAAGATCCCCCATTTAAATCTGGATGGGGAGCTGGTGAAGCCGGAGAAGCCGAACGGCTACAAATTCGAGACGCTGGTGCTGGATATGGTACATATGATGGACGACTGCCTGCCTTACGAGGTGGAGCGCGGGCGTGAATTCGCGCCGATCAAGAATCTGCACGGCGTGGATTCGCTCGATACCGCGCGGGAGCTGATGAAGGGCTGCGGGATTGTGCTGTAACGTCTGGCTGGACAAAATTTCTTTTATAAATTGTGAAAAGCAGTAAAGAATAAGAGTAAGGGGGATCAGACAAAAGGAATCATTCAGGGGGAGACATGTGATGACAAAAGAGACATGGAAATTAATGGACGAAATAAATAAGGATTTGTCTGACCGGGCATTGAATCTGACGATGATACGATGCGCTCCCTTTTTTACAGGTATGAAGCCCTCTGTTCTTTTGACAATCGGAGGTAGCATTTTTGCGCCGGTAATCCGGATGCAGGATTATATGGACTTCGAAGCGGAGATTCTGTTTACAGATGCCCGCCGGCAGATCCTGTTTCTTTACCGGGAAAAAGACCTGACAGAGCGGCTGCGAGAGCCGGAAACGGAGCGGCTGATGCGCCGGTACGGTTACGACCTGCCGGATTCTGATCTTGGCATGATCCTGCCGCGGCTGCGCACGCGTTATGACCGCTATATGAGGACAAGGGAGGACTTTCCCCACGAGATCGGCCTTCTGCTGGGGTATCCGGCGGAGGATGTGCGGGGCTTTGTGGAGCATCAGGGAGAAGATTACCGGTATAACGGTTACTGGAAGGTGTACGGGGACGTGGAGCGGGCGAAGGAGATCTTCGCGGGTTATGCAAAGGCGGAGGAATGGCTGCTCCGCCTCATTACGCTTCGTCTGAGGGGAAGGCACAGGGTCTGACATTTGCGGCGATCTGCCGGAAATAGTTCCGCAGAATCTTACGGTCCTCATCGGAAAAGCCGGTAAAAAGCAGGCTGAAAAACTGATCCTGTGCGGCCCGCCCGTCTGCAATGACAGGATCCGCAGCCGGACAGAGCGACAGATGAATGGTCTTACGATTGTCCGGAGTGTGGGACCTGGACAGAAATCCACGCTCTGCAAGGGATTTTACGGATGCAGAGACATGTGATTTTGTAAGGAGCCGTCGCTCTACAATATCGGTGGCAGTATCAAACTGCGGGTTGTTTGCCAAAAACAGCATGATATCAAGCTCCATCCGGGTGAGGCCGTATTTTGTGCAGACATCGCCGGTAAATTTATGATACTGATCCATAATGAGGTGTTGTGTGTCCCAGTAATCTTCCGGCAGCATAGGCATCTCCTTTCGGAAAATCGTTCTTTTTAGAACTATTTTAAAAAGAAATTGAAAAAAAGTCAAGAAAGGACTTCAAAAAAGGAAAATAATGTGTTAAAATAATTACCTGATGGCAGGTGATGTGCCGGTACAACTGAATAGGTGTTTTTATATCGGAGTATGGCGTAGTTTGGTAGCGCGCACGGCTGGGGGCCGTGAGGTCGCAGGTTCAAATCCTGTTACTCCGATTTTTTTTATGCTTACAGAGAAAGGGGGAAGCACTGTCATGGAAGTCATATTAGAGAATCTGACGAAGACATTCCCGGGGCGCGGCAGACAGCGGCAGGTCGTGACAGCTGTAAAGGATGTTACGTTCCGGATTCCGGACGGGAAGCTGATCGGACTGCTCGGCCCGTCGGGCTGCGGGAAGAGTACGACGCTCAATCTGATCAGCGGCCTGATCCGGCCGACGACGGGAAGCATATTTTTTGGGGAGGACGATGTGACCAGCCTGCCGCCGGAGCACCGGGGGATCGGGCTGGTATTTCAGAATTATGCCCTGTATCCGCATCTGACGGTAAAGCAGAATATTCTGTTTCCGCTGCAGAATTTAAAAGGGAAGGAACGCCCGTCAAAAGAGGAGATGCGGAAAAAAGCATTCGAAGCCGCCAGGCTGGTGCAGATTGAGGATCTGATGGACCGCAGGCCAAAGGAGCTCTCCGGCGGGCAGCAGCAGCGCGTGGCGATCGCCCGTGCGCTTGTGAAGATGCCGAAGGTGCTGCTGCTTGATGAGCCGCTCTCGAATCTGGACGCACGTCTGCGCCTGCAGACCAGGGAGGAGATCAGAAGGATACAGCGCGAGACCGGGATTACCACGATCTTTGTGACGCATGACCAGGAGGAGGCCATGAGCATCTCTGACGAGATCGTTGTGATGCATGAGGGCGTGATCCGGCAGACCGGCAGGCCCCAGGAGGTCTATGATGATCCGGCGAGCCTGTTTGTCGCGAAGTTTCTCGGAAGCCCGCCCATCAATGTATTTGAGGGCCGCATTCGGGACGGCAGGCTTCTGATCGGGGAGGAGGCGGTTCTTCTGGCAAAAGGCGTGGAGGATCAGGAAGTGACGGTGGGGATCCGCCCGGAGGGCTTTGTGCTTCAGGAGGACGGGCCGCTTGGCTGCCGGTTAAACGGCGTGGAGGTCATGGGCAGGGATATCAGCGTGGTATCCTCCCATCCTGCCGCACAAAGCCGGACGATCCGCTCGATCATCGCCTCGGAGAACCGGGTGGACACCGCGTCGGAAACCGTGCGGTTCGCGCTCCTGCCGCACAAGGTCTTTCTATTTGAAAAAGAGAGCGGGAACCGGATCTGCTGTCAGACGGAAAGGCCGGGTGAGTGAGATGGAGAAAAAACGATTCGAACCCGGCAGGTTAAAGGGCTGGCTGTATCTTCTTCCGGCCATCCTGTTCCTCGGGGCATTTATGGTATATCCGCTGGTCGACGTGTTTGTCTATTCGTTTGAGGAGGGGTACAATTCCGCGTCACAGACATATCTCGGGGTCGGCTGGTACAATTACTCCTATGTTCTGCATGACCCGTATTTTTTGCAGGCGGTGAAAAACACGCTGATCCTGGTTGCGGTGACCGTTCCGCTTTCGACAGGGCTGGCGCTTCTGATCTCAGTGGGGCTCTCGTCCATCGGACGGCTTAAGAACCTGTTTCAGACGATCTATTTTCTGCCCTATGTGACAAACACGCTTGCCGTGGGGCTTGTGTTTATGATTTTATTCAAAAAGACGGCCTACTCGGATGGCCTGATCAATTTTCTGATCACCTCCTTCGGCGGGAATGCCGTTGATTTTATCGACGGGCCGTACTGGGCGAAAATGCTGGTGCTGTGTATTTATACCACGTGGGTGGTGCTGCCGTTTAAGATCCTGATCTTAACAAGCGCGCTCGCCTCGGTCAGTCAGGAGTACTACAACGCCGCGCGGGTGGACGGGACGTCGAAGCTGCGCATCTTCGGGCGGATTACGCTTCCGATGATCTCGCCGATGATTTTTTATCTTGTGATCACGGGATTTATCGGCGCCTTCAAGGCATACAGCGATGTGGTGGCGCTGTTTGGGACGAACCTGAATGCAGCGGAGATGAATACCATCGTGGGCTATGTCTACGACATGCTCTACGGGGACAGCGGCGGTTATCCGTCCTATGCCTCGGCAGCGGCAATTCTGCTGTTTGTGATTATTTTAACGATCACCTGTGTGAACCTGCTGGTCAGTAAAAAGAGTGTGCCGAATGAAGCGGGAGGGATGTAAGATGACCGGAATCGATTATGAGAAGCTGGAGAAATCGGCGCGGATCCGGCAGCGGGCGGTGCGCGTCGTCACCTATGTGTTTCTGGCAGTGTGGGCTGTGATCGTGCTGTTCCCGTTTTACTGGATGCTCCTGACCTCCGTAAAAAGCTACGGGGCCTACAATTCCGAGTATGTGCCCCGGTTTTATACCTTATCGCCGACCCTTAAGAATTACGCGGACGCGTTTACTGCGGTACCGCTGGGGAGATACCTGATCAATACCGCGATTTTTGCGGTGGCGACCACGGCGCTGATGCTCGGGGTGATCGTGCTGGCGGCCTTCGCGCTGGCGCGGCTGGAATTCCGGGGAAAAAATCTCGTGTTTGTGATCTTCCTCTCCCTGATGATGATTCCGAACGAGCTGGTGATCATCACGAATTTTGTGACTGTCACCAACCTGGATCTGCGCAACACCTTTCTGGGACTGATTCTGCCGTCAGTCACCTCGGTCTTCTACATTTATCTGTTGAAGGAAAACTTTGAGCAGATCCCGGATAACCTCTATTATGCGGCGAAGGTGGACGGCACCTCGGATCTGAAGTACCTGTTTAAGGTGATGCTGCCCATCTCGAGGCCGACGCTGATTACGATTACGATCTTAAAGGTGATTGAGTGCTGGAATTCCTATGTATGGCCCAGGCTGATTACAGATGACGAGGCGTATTATCTTGTGTCGAACGGGATCCAGGAGATCCGGGAGAACGGGTTCGGGCGGGAAAATATTCCGGCAATGATGGCGGCGGTGGTCGTGATCTCGATCCCGCTCATCATACTGTTTCTGGTCTTCCGCAACAAGATCATGGAGGGCGTTTCAAGAGGGGGGACAAAAGGATGATGCGGGCACGAAAAAAAGGCAAAAGGATCCTGTTTCTGTGCCTGTTCCTGTGTTTCTGCCTGCCTGCTGCAGCCGGGTGTCACGGACATAAGGGACTGGAACCGTTTGTCGTACCGGAAGATTTCGACGAAAGTAAACAGTATGAGATTACTTTCTGGGCAAAAAACGACACGAATAAGACGCAGACCAGGATCTATGAACAGGCGATTGCCGACTTTGAGGAGCTGTATCCGAACATTACGGTGAACCTGCGGCTGTATACGGATTATGGGAGAATCTATAACGATGTGATCACCAATATCGCGACGAATACCACGCCGAATGTCTGCATCACATACCCGGATCACATCGCGACGTATCTGACCGGCGTGAATCTCGTCGTGCCGCTAGAGGGTCTGGCGGAGGATCCGCAGTATGGATTCGGGGGAAGCGGGCTGCGCTACGACGGGCCCGGCCCGGATGAAGTGATTCCGAAATTTATGGAGGAGGGAGCGTTTGGCGGACATGATTATGCGCTGCCCTATATGCGTTCCACGGAAGCCTGCTATATCAATAAGACATACGTAGAAAAGCTTGGCTATACCCTGCCGGACGTGCTGACCTGGGATTTTGTCTGGGAGGTATCGGAGGCGGCGATGGCGCAGGATGCGGAGGGGAACTTTCTGGTAAACGGACAGAAGGTGATGATTCCTTTTATCTACAAGTCGACGGACAATATGATGATCCAGCTGCTGCGGCAGCGGGGGGCAGGGTATTCCACGGAGGACGGAGAGATCCTGATCTTTAACGATACCACGGAGGAGCTTTTGTATACCATCGCAGAGCACGCGAAGAGCGGCGCGTTTTCCACCTTTAAGATCTCAAGCTACCCGGCCAATTTTTTAAATGCCGGTCAGTGTATCTTTGCGGTGGATTCCACGGCTGGTGCGACCTGGATGGGGACCCACGCGCCGCTTTCCGATATCAGCGAGGAGAAGCTGGTGGAGTTTGAGACAGCGGTGCGGCCGGTGCCGCAGTTTGACACAGCGCATCCGCAGATGATCTCACAGGGGCCGTCGGTGTGTATTTTTAATAAGGAAGATCCGCAGGAGGTGCTGGCGTCCTGGCTGTTTGCGCAGTATCTGCTGACCGATGAGGTGCAGATTGCCTACGCGCAGACAGAAGGGTATGTACCGGTGACGACGGCGGCGCGGGAAAGCGCGGAATATCAGGATTATCTCTCGCGAAGCGGGGAGGACAACGAACTGTATTATGAGGTAAAGCTTACGGCGACAGAGCTTCTGCTAAACAGCACGGAGGACACCTTTGTCACTCCGGTGTTTAACGGCTCGGCGTCGCTTCGGGACGCGGCAGGGCAGATGATTGAAAATACCGTGAAGTCGACCAGGCGGGGCGAGACCATTGACGAGGGATACATGGAAGAGCTGTACCGCGATATCACAGCGCTCTACCGGCTCGACACGGGTGAAAAAAATGGTCTGTCCGCCTCCGAAAAGGCGGATCTGGGGCCGATGCCGCTTATGTCGGTACTGCTTCTTGCCGGAATTGCCGTGGTATGGGCGCTGATGCTTCTCTATGTGGCAGTCGGGGCGGCGAGGAGAAGCTTCCGGCAAAAAAATAGAAAATAATGGGAATGGATATTGATTTATTGAAAAAGTATTGTATAATTTAGTTCGGTGTAAAATGAAAACAGGGCGGAAATGATTCTGCTCACAGACATGCGTGTGAGGCCGGTCAGGCCTGACAGACGCAGAATGGGAGGATAACATGAAGAAATTAGCATTGTTACTGCTGGCAGGCGCGCTCGCAGTTCTCTGTGCCGGCTGCGGGAACGGATCCGGCGATGCGGACAAAAAGTCCGAGGGTGTGATGACTTATGAGGAGTATGTGGCCGCGGATCTCGAGAGCCAGGTCGTCGTCGAGACCTATGTCCAGGCAAAGCAGGCATGGTGGGAGGACAAGGCGACGCTCTATACGCAGGATAAGGACGGCGCGTATTTCATCTACGACATGGCCTGCTCCGAGGAGGACTATGAGAAGCTGACCCAGGGAACCAAAATTAAGGTGACCGGCTATAAGGCGGAGTGGTCCGGCGAGGTGGAGATCATTGACGCGACCTTTGAGATCGAGGATGGAAAATACGTCGCTGAGGCGAAGGACGTGACATCACAGCTCGGTTCGGATGACCTGATCAAAAGCCAGAACCAGTTCGTGTCCTTTAAGGGGATGACGGTTGAGGCGGCGGGCCAGGATGACGCCGGCAACGATGTGGCATATCTGTATAAGTGGGATGGGTCCGGTCAGGACGGCGATGACCTGTACTTTAACGTCTCTAAGGACGGAAATACCTATACCTTTACGGTCGAATCCTATCTTTGCGACAAAGATACGGACGTCTATGTCGCGGTGAAGGCGCTGAACATCGGCGACACCATCGACATGGAAGGCTTCCTGTACTGGTATGAGGGCGTGAACCCGCACATCACATCAGTGAAGGCTGCGAAGTAGGAGAAATAGCAGACATATGTAAATACATAAAAAGAAAACCCCCGGCTGTCAGGATCTGCTGATGGTCGGGGATTTTACTGTCCGTTCTTTTGTAAAATCATTTTTTCGCTGTAAAAAATGTATTTAGATAACTTTTTTTCGTTGTAATATTTGGAATCATATGATATCTTATACGAAGAATATAGTATGGAGGTGCGGATATTGTACCGGATTGCGATTGAAAAATTATATCAATGGAAAAAAAGCAGCCGTCGTAAGCCGCTGATTATGGAAGGGGCGCGGCAGGTCGGAAAGACATGGCTTATGAAAGAGTTCGGCAGGCAGGCGTATGAAGATACGGTATATATTAACTTTGATTCCAATTCCAGAATGGCGGAGCTTTTTGCATCCGATCTGGATACAGACCGCCTGATCATGGGCCTGGAACTGTACGCAGGAAAGAAAATCCATCCTGACAATACATTGCTTATCTTTGATGAAGTACAGGAAGTTCCAAGGGCATTGACGTCTCTTAAATATTTTTATGAAAATGCTCCGCAGTATCATATTCTGTGTGCGGGTTCCCTGCCCGGAATCGCTCTGCATGAGGGTACGTCCTTTCCGGTGGGGAAAGTTGACTTTTTAAAATTGTATCCACTGTCTTTCAAAGAGTTTTTAATGGCAACCGGTAAAGAGCGTTTTGCCGGGCTGCTTGGCAGTCAGGATTATGATATGATTACGGGCTTTAAGCAGACATATATCGATGCATTAAAGCACTACTATTTTGTCGGCGGCATGCCGGAAGCGGTACAGAGCTTTGCCGAAAACAAAGATTTTAACGAGGTCCGTTCGATTCAGAAGAGAATTCTTACAGCCTACGAACAGGATTTTTCAAAGCACGCGCCGAATGAGGTTGTTCCGAAGATTCGTATGCTGTGGAATAGTATTCCTTCCCAGCTTGCCAGGGAAAACAAGAAGTTTATTTACGGTCTTGTGCGTGAGGGCGGACGTGCAAAAGAATATGAAACTGCGATTCTGTGGCTGACAGACTGCGGTCTGGTTCACAAGGTCAGCCGGGTTAATGCGGCAGGCATACCCTTAAAAGCGTACGAAGATCTCAAAGCGTTTAAATTATTTCTGTCAGATGTCGGACTGCTCGGCTGTATGACCGGGCTTCGCCAGCGCACGTTGCTTGACGGTAACGACCTTTTCACGGAATTTAAAGGTGCGCTGACAGAGCAGTATGTCTGCCAGCAGCTGAAAACGATTGACGATCTGGGCATTTACTACTATACCAACGACAGAGGCTCCTGTGAGGTGGATTTTATCGTAGATACGGGGGAGCAGATCGTTCCTGTGGAAGTAAAAGCGGAAGTGAATTTAAAGGCGAAGAGCCTGAAAACCTATCAGGAAAAATTTTCTCCCTCGATTTCTGTCCGGACATCTATGGCTGATTATAAAAAAGAAGAATGGCTTGTGAATCTTCCGCTGTATGCAATAGAGCAGATTATGGGGATATAAGATTCGCGTCATCCTGGCGCGAACACGTTTCGGAATGGAGAAAATTGTCTATGAATCAGCATATCAGTGACATCTTTGAACAGCAGGAACTGGAGGATAAAACAGAGCTGGAAGATCATTATATCAATGTGATCCGGAGGGAATTTAAGGACGCAGACGAAATCCTCTCCCAGCTCCATTCAAAAATGAGTCTGCAGCATACACAGACGCCTCTCATTCTGAAAAAAACGGTTGTCAGGATTGCAACTGAGTTTGGCATACGCAAGCATACAGCGGCTGTGATTCCGTATTACCACAGCCATGATTTTTTTGAAATGATTTATGTGTATGAGGGAAAATGCAGACAATACATCAATGAGGATCAGGACGAGGTTATCTTACAAAAAGGCGAAGCCTGTTTTATCACCCCCGGCACAATCCATGCCATTTTATCAGGCGAACCGGAGGATATTATTCTGAAAATGATCCTGCCTGCGAACATGTTTCGGAAATTCTGGAATGATACATTTGAGAAAAAGGATGAGCTCATGCTCAAAATGGAACGGTCCGATGAATTCTGCCTTTTTCCCTTATCGCAAAACCAGAATGGTCTGATCCGATGGCTCTTTACAAAATTATTAGAGGAATTCTATTCCGAAGACTGCTATCGGTATATATCAATAAAAAACTATTTATCACTGCTGTTTGTAACGCTCATGCGCAGCAACGTAAATTTCCTGGAAAACGGGCTGCTCTGTCAGGTCTCAAGGCAGATCAGCAGTCATCTGCAAAATGCACAGTTGAAAGACATCGCAAAAAATATGGGTTACAGTCCCAGGCATCTGGAACGACTTTTGCGGGAAAAAGCCGGGTGCACGTTCTCTGATGTCCTGCAAAAGCTTCGACTGGAGAAGGCGGCGGAGCTGCTTACAGAAACCAATGATACGATAGAGCGGATTGCGGAACTGACAGGCTATCAGACGGAAGCCGGATTCTATAAAGGATTTCGCTCTTTTTTTGGAACGACGCCAAACCAGTACCGGAAATCACATTCTGTTGTCAGATCAGGATAGTTTTCTGTCCGCCGGGGAAATGAAATCTCTCCCATATTTCTGTTATCATGATCTCTGGATTCATGATGATAACAGGCTGGCTCGCGAAGTGCGGAAGTGTCAGTTACGGAGAGGGTGTGAAGATGCGGGATATTGAAAAACTTGGCGAAGCTCCTGTGGGACGTGTATTACTGTCGAACTGCATCCATTCCAGTGCCGCGCTTCTGGTCTATAGCATTTATAGTATGACGGATACCCTGATCGTATCCCGGGGCGTGAATGAGACGGCGGCAGGAGCAGTCGCTGTGGTTTCTCCGGTTATGATCATGCTGAGCGCTGTCAGCACAACGCTGGGGAGCGGCGGCGCTGTCCTGTTATCAAAAACGCTTGGAAAAAAGGATACGGATCACGCTGCCAAAATTACGGCAAATGTATTTGTCATATTCTGGCTGTCTGCCCTTATAACGACAATTGCAGGGCTTCTGTTTTTAACGCCCATGCTGAAGATGATGGGTGTCACCGAAACCCTTTATCCTTATGCAAAAGATTATGCGACGATCATTCTCCTTGGAGCGGTGACCAGTACGGCTTTTTCATCACTGATTCGCGCAGAGGGAGCCGTGCGGTTTGCATTAAAAATATGGCTTGTTCCTGTGGCAGTGAATTTAATACTGGACTGTCTGTTTGTATTTGTATTCCGTTTTGGAATCCGCGGAGCTGCGCTGGCAACCGTCCTTTCGCAAACGATATCTGTCTGCATGTGTATCTGGTTTTTCTTTCTGCGCCGGGACAGAACGTATCAGATCAGCGGTCGAAGTTTTCGGATTGACGTTATTCTGATAAAAAAGATCCTCTGGTCAGGTTTGCCGTCGCTTGTCTCACAGTTTTCATCCGGCATTTTTCTGGTTCTGATCAACCGATATTTCGGTGCGTTTCATGGAGAACAGGCAATTATCGCAATGGGATTCGCAATGAAAATCCAGACATTTCTCATCATGCCACAGAATGGTATGCTGCAGGGGATGCAGCCGCTTCTGGGCTATAACGATTCAAACGGAAAGGCAGACAGGGTGAAGGAAACCCTGAAACGGGCGGTCCGGATGTCCTTTGGCTACGGACTTTTTGTGGCGGGGGTTTCGATCTGCTTTGGAGATAAATTATTAGCGATCTTTACATCAGATGAAGCTGTGATTGAATTTGGAAGCGCCTGCCTGATGTTCATTACGGTTACGGCAGCGCTGAAAAGCTATTGCCCCCTCATAACAACATTTTACCAGGCAGTCGGGAATGCCAGGAATGCACTGATTATGATTGCGGGTTCTGTGATGATAAAAATCTTAATGATCGTAACGATGGCCAACGGTTGGAGAACAGAGGGAATATTGTGGTCGTTTGTAGTTTCTGATATGCTGACCTTTTTATTCACGGCTCTGTTTCTGATAAATTCAAAAAGGAAGGATGCATTCAGATGAAAAGCAAAACAAAATGTAACGTGACGCCCGAAGTGCTGAAAACCATGGTAAACAAACATTTTCCAGGCGAAGAGACTGGTTCCATCGAGGAATTGACAGAGGGAATGTTCAATTCAGCCTATGTCATCCGGGGAACCGGAATCATGAAGGACGGGATCGTCCTGAAAATCGGCCCGGCTTCCGGTACGGAGATTCTGACCTATGAACAGGGGATTCTGCGTACCGAGGTGGAAGTATATAAACTGTTAGAAGGCAGACCGGTTAAAACGCCCAGGATACTTGCCTGTGATTATTCTCACGAGGAGATACCCTGTGATTATTTTTTCATGGAGTACGTGAAGGGCGTCATCTGGAAAGACTGCGCAGAAACCATTTCCCCCGAAAACCGCAGGCAGCTGATGTACGAACTGGGAAAATGCAATGCGGCAGTACATAGCGTGAAGGGCAGCTGGTTTGGCTATATCAAAGGGGATAAAAGATTTCAGTTTCGTACATGGGGAGCCGCATTTTCTTCCATGATGTCAGATCTCTTAGAGGATGGCAGAAAACGAAACTGTGAACTGCCCTATGATGAGATAAGGGATATGGTAAAAAAACAGGAAGACTGCTTAAACGAGATCAAAACGCCATATCTGGTGGATTTTGATATGTGGGCGGGAAATGTTTTTATTGACGAAGACTCTCATTCACACATTACCGGAATCATTGATTTTGAGCGCAGCTTCTTCGGCGACCCGGCTGCTGACCTGACCTCTGCCATGATGCTGTTTGAGGATGTGGAACAGGAGCCCGATTTTCAAAAAGGATACAGTGAAATCAGTGAGAGGCCATTCCTGATTACAGATGGGGACAGAATCCGAATGAATCTGTACCGGTTATATATGTCTGTCATTCTTTTTGTGGAATCATACCGGTATGAGGAAGAATATGCTGCAATGGTAAAAAACCACGTAATAAAAGGCATTTACCAGTTGCTTGAACAGCTTAATTTACGATGAACGGAGTATTTTGTCTCAATGAGAGGAGGGATTGATATGACTGTAAAAGTTATTTTAAGCGAGAAATTAGAAGATAACAAAGCTGCTGCTGAATGGGGGATGAAACAGGCAGAATTAATTAAAAAAAGTGAGGAAATAACGCAAAGGCTGGTGGAAAAATATATACCGATTATCTTATCACGTAAATATGAAAGAAACAGTTAGCGGTAAGAAGAGTCATGATTTTCGTCCACAATTGGGTTTTGGAGCAGAAAAAGACATGTGACGTATAAAGAACCGGTTATCAGGAAAATCTGATAACCGGTTCTTTTAGCGGAGTCGGAGAGATTCGAACCTTCGTGCCCCGGAGGGCAAACGCATTTCGAGTGCGTTGCTGTCAATGGACTTTACCGGAATTTATAAAAGGTTTATCCAAAGGGGTTGACAGAAATCTTTGTATGATTTATAATAACATCGATATATAACTTAGTTATCTTATGGGAGGACATTATGCCGCCAAAAGTTAAGATACCCAGAGAAGCGATTATTGAAAAAGCATTTGAGCTGACAAAAGCATATGGTTTTGAAAAAGTAACCGCGCGCCTGCTTGCCAGCGAATTAAAATGCTCTACCCGGCCAGTGTTTCACGCTTTTCGCAATATGGAGGAGATAAAGGAAGAGGTTTATAAAAAAACGCAAAAGCTATTTGAAGAAACCATGCTGCAACAGCCCTCTGATACAGAAACTCCCTATTTTTTAAGCATGGGACTAAAGTATGTGGAACTGGCTCAAAATGAAAAAAATCTGTTTCGCCTTTTATGTATGTCAGATAGCGGAACAAAATTGGAAAGCCTTTACGATCTGGCGAAGCACGTTCCTGTTCCGATTGAGCCGGAAGTGTTTGTAAAGACATGGATATTTACGCATGGTATCGCAACGATTGTTTCCACGAACACAACGAATATTTCACCCGAAGAAATAAGGCAGCTGCTTACAGAAGCATGTGCAGGTTTCAGGTTATATCACCACGAAAATAATGGAGGTCCGGGAAATGAAGCATAAGTGGCAAAGCGGGGAGAAAAAATATGAAATCAGATAGAAATTATGTGTATACAGAACGTGCCCACTTTATGTGTCCGAATATGCACTTTGGAATTATGGCAAAAATAGAACGTAATTATGATGAAGAACAGCTAAGACAAAGTATAGATGTTTTGCAGAAAGCTCACCCATTTCTGAAAAGTTTGATTGCAGAGGAGACGGACACGGGCAGATTTTATTATCAAACGCAGGATGAATTGAATATTCCTGTAATGGTAAAACAAGAAGCTGCTTTGTGGAAACGGGATTATGAAGAAATATCCGTCCAGGGGTGGAATGTCAGGAAAGAATGTCTGCTAAAAACAGTAGTTTATCCAAAAGAAAGTGAATTTCAAATACTTTTTATTGCCCACCATCTTTTATGCGACGGCAGAGGGCTTTTACAACTGGCAGAGGAATTTGCAGAGCATTATGCGAATGGAGTAATACCGCAATTTGCCCGGGAACACTTAATCCAGGGCTTAGACGACCTTCCCCCAGACAGTGATTTGCCTTTTATCAGTAAGCTGATTATAGATGATGCAAACAGGAGGTGGAAAAAAGAGGGACGGCAGGTTAAGTATGAAGAGGAATATGGCGTATTTGAAAGAGCCTATCTTCAAAAAAACAAAGTGAACCGGGAAATTATCACAATTTGCAATCCGGAGCTGGAGAAAATTCAGACATTATGCAAACAGCAGGGATTTACTGTAAATGACTGGCTGATTGCAAAGATGATGCTGGAAGAAAATACAAATAAGGTGGTTATTGCAGCCGATATTCGTAATCAGACAAAATGCTACAGACAAGGGGCAATGGGGAATTACTCTACTGCTTTTAGCGTTTTCGTGAAAAAGAACCGGGAAAACATGATTACCCTTGCAAAGCGTGCAGCATCAAAGGTTGTAAGTATATGTCAGCATCCGCAGAAAGAAATGCTTGTGCTTGCCTGCTATATACATATGCTGCCAGAGCTGATTGACGCTGTTGCAATATCTGCATTGGGCGATTTTGAAAGCAAAGCAGGAAAATTTGTAGGAAAAAATATGTTTGGATATGGTTCACAAAACGGCTATAGTATTACCAATTTGGGAAAAATTCAAAGCAATATAATTGCAGAAGCCGTTTTTATACCACCTGCTTCACCTGCTAATAAAAAAACATGGGGCGTTCTAACGGTAAATAACCATATGAAAATATGCGTATCAGATTTAATTGCAGAGAGGTGAGAACTTTTGGACAAAAAGTTCAGCCAGTCGAAATCGAAGGATGAAAATCGTGCTCGCACAAAGTTTCATCTTTCGATTTCGACTGAGGGAGCGCCCGTATATGAGCAAAAATCAGCTGCGTTAGCAGCGAGGAGCGCTGAAAGCGCGGTTTTGCGAATGGCGCGGGCTGAACGGACATTAACTTTTTTATAACAATTCCATAAATTCCGGTTTTATCTGACCTTTCCGAATGGTCACGCACTTCATAGCGAATTGAGTGGGACGTACGATCGTCAGCCCTGGAGCAGAAAAAGACATATGACGTATAAAGAACCGGTTATCAGCAAAATCTGATAACCGGTTCTTTTAGCGGAGTCGGAGGGATTCGAACCCTCGTGCCCCGGAGGGCAAACGCATTTCGAGTGCGCCCCGTTATGACCACTTCGATACGACTCCATAATACTGCACTGCGGATATTAGTATACCACATTTTTCGTGATTTGCAAGGACTTTTTAGTGAAAAGTTCAGCCATCCTCTGTGAAACGGGCGAGTCATGCTCGCATGAATGAGCACGTTTTGCAGAGGATGAGCGGAGCGCCCGTATATGAGCAAAAATCAGCTGCGTCAGCAGCGGAGAGCGCGATCAGCGCGGTTTTGCGAATGGCGCGGGCTGAACTTTAACTTTTCCACACAAAACCCCGCGTTCTGCCCGTCTGCCGGGACCGGGCGCCAGCGGTACCGCCCCAAAAGCCCTTCCCGGTCTGCTGCGCGGCGAGCCGCTTGGCATACCGGTACCGTATTCGCAGTCCAGGCATCCGCCTTGCCTGCTCGTACGGTTAGCGTCCCAGACAGCCGTGCATCCCCGCGTGAGATCACGCGTTCTGCCCGTCTGCCGGGACCGGGCTTTATAAATATATTGTGCTCGCCGGGGAAACATATTATACTGAATGCAGATCAGATGAAACCGGAGGAAAAGACGATGAAAGCATTATTTGTGGAATACCCGTCCTGCAGCACCTGCCAGAAGGCGCGCAGATGGCTGGATGCGCATGAGATTTCTTACGAGAGCCGCCATATAAAAGACCAGCGGCCGACGGCGGAGGAACTTGCTGCCTGGCACAAAAAGAGCGGGCTTGATATCAAAAAATTCTTCAATACCAGCGGAATGCGCTACAAAGAGCTGCAGCTCAAAGACAAACTGCCCGACATGACACTGGAGGAAAAATATGCCCTGCTTGCCACCGACGGCATGCTGGTAAAACGGCCGGTGCTCGTGATGGGAGAGACGGTGCTGACCGGGTTCCGGGAGGCGGAATGGGAGAAGGCGCTGCTGCATGAGTGAGAAGGTACGGGAGTATATCAGTTTTGAAGGGCGCGTGCAGGGAGTCGGGTTCCGCTACCGGCTTTCCCATCTTGCGGGTCATTACGGCGTCACCGGCTGGGTGCGCAACGAATACGACGGGAGCGTCTCGGCGGAACTTCAGGGACTTTCCGGTGAGATCGATCTCATTATTCAGTCGCTGGGACAGGACCGCTATATCCGGATTGACCGCGTGACCAGGAAGCGGAGAGAGACGATGCCGGAGGAGAGGGGCTTTCGGGTGAGGTGATATTCCAGAGCTGAATGAATATTGCTGTCAGATTATTGCGGAACATGCTGCGGCTGTGCAGCGGGGAAATGAAAAATCTGGAAAGCCGGTTGCAAAAACGACAGAAAAAGAGTAAAATTTTTGGTGGAGTCGCATGTCCGGGCGGCGGAATGGGGCATGCGGACATTACATCCCGGAGATACCGGGCAGAATAAGAGGAGGAAATGCAGATGAAACGAATCGGATTACTGACAAGCGGCGGAGACTGTCAGGCGTTAAACGCAGCAATGCGCGGAGTCGTAAAGGGGCTCAGCGAAAATGTGGACGACCTCGAGGTGTACGGTTTCTTAAACGGTTACAAGGGACTGATATACGGAAACTACCGCCTTCTGACATCCGCGGACTTTTCGGGCATTCTCACAAAGGGCGGAACGATTATCGGTTCGTCCAGGCAGCCGTTTAAGCAGATGCGTGTTCCGGACGAGAACGGACTTGACAAGGTAGAAGCGATGAAGCAGACCTACTACAAGCTGAATCTGGACTGCCTGGTGATTTTAGGCGGGAACGGGACGCAGAAGACGGCCAATCTGCTGCGTGAGGAAGGCTTAAATATCATCCATCTCCCGAAGACGATCGACAACGATATCTACGGAACGGACGTGACCTTCGGCTTCCAGAGCGCGATCAACATTGCGACCGATGCGATCGACTGCATTCACACGACGGCAGCTTCCCACAACCGCGTTTTTATCGTCGAGGTAATGGGGCACAAGGTTGGCTGGCTGACGCTGTATGCCGGAATCGCCGGCGGCGCGGACATTATTCTGCTTCCGGAGATCCCCTATGACATTAAGAAGGTTACGGCTGCCATCAATAAGCGGACAAAGGCCGGAAAAGGATTTACGATTCTTGCGGTTGCAGAGGGCGCGATTTCAAAGGAAGACGCGGAGCTTTCCAAGAAAGAATATAAGGAAAAGATTGCGAAGCGCAAATATCCCTCCGTTTCCTATGAGATTGCGGACAAGATTTATGAACAGACAGGCGTCGAAGTGCGTGTGACCGTACCGGGACATACGCAGAGAGGCGGAAGCCCGTGTCCGTATGACCGTGTGCTCTGTACGAGACTCGGCGCTGCGGCGGCAAAAGCGATTATGGAAGAGGATTACGGTTATATGATCGCTATGGTCAACAATAAGACAAAGCGCGTGCCGCTCGGCGAGGTGGCCGGAAAGCTTAAGATGGTGGATCCGGGCAGCCAGATGATCAAGGAGGCGAAGCGGACCGGTATCAGCTTCGGCGATTAAGAAGGAGAACAGCATGTCATATACGGCGTTATACCGTAAATTCCGCCCGCAGGAATTTACCGATGTCAGAGGTCAGGATCATATTGTGACAACACTGAAGAATCAGATCAAAGCGGACCGGATCGGACATGCCTATCTGTTTTGCGGGACAAGAGGAACCGGCAAGACAACGATTGCCAAAATCTTCGCGCGGGCGGTCAACTGCGAACATCCGGTGGACGGCAGCCCGTGCGGGGAGTGTGCGGCCTGCAGATCAATCGCAGCCGGCACGTCCATGAATGTGATTGAAATCGACGCTGCGTCCAATAACGGTGTGGACAATATCCGTCAGATTCGAGAGGAAGTTGAGTACCGTCCGACAGAAGGAAAATACAAGGTCTATATCATTGACGAGGTTCATATGCTGTCGATAGGAGCGTTCAATGCGCTGTTAAAGACGCTGGAGGAGCCGCCGTCATACGTGATTTTTATCCTGGCGACCACGGAAGCGCACAAGATCCCGGTCACAATCCTTTCCCGCTGCCAGCGGTATGATTTCCGCAGGATTTCGATCGATACGATTACCGTCAGACTGCGGGAGCTGATGGACGCGGAGCAGGTGACGGTGGAAGAAAAAGCGCTGCGCTATATCGCGAAGGCCGGGGACGGTTCCATGCGGGATTCCTTAAGCCTTCTGGATCAGTGCATTGCCTTTTACCTGGGTCAGGAGCTGACGTATGATAAGGTACTGGAGACGCTTGGCGCGGTCGATACGGAGGTATTCAGCCGGCTGCTGCGCCAGATCTTAGACAGCAGTGTGACGGGAGCGATTCAGCTGCTTTCGGACATGGTGACAGAGGGAAGGGATCTGGGACAGTTTGTCACAGATTTTACCTGGTATCTGCGAAACCTTATGCTGGTACAGGGATCGGACGATATGGAGGATGTGCTCGACGTCTCATCCGAGAATCTCGCGCTCTTAAAAGAAGAAGCGCAGATGGTCGACAGTATGGTTCTGATGCGCTACATCCGCATTTTTTCCGAGCTGGGAAGCCAGTTAAAATACGCGGTGCAGAAGCGGATTTTAATCGAGATCGCCCTTGTAAAGCTGTGCAGACCGCAGATGGAGCAGGACTACGAATCTTTAATCGACCGGATTGAGGGGCTGGAGAAGAAACTGGCACAGGGTGTTTTTGTGACGGACGGGGCCGGCAGGGGAGACGGAAGCGGGGCTTTTGGACAGCAGACTGCGGAGCATGGCGCAGGAGCCGCGGAAAAACCAGCGCTGGAAAAAGCGGTTCCGGATGATATAAAACGAGTGATGGCGGGCTGGGGCAGCATCTTAAGCCGTCTGACCGGAGCTACGAGGACTTATCTCAAAAAGGCGGTAAAGTCGCTGGGATCGGACGGCGCATTGCTGCTGGTGTTTGACGATCCGAACGCATACGCGTATATAGAAGAAAACCGTTCCGGCTGTCGGGACGCCATTGTGGCGGCGATGGAGGAACAGACCGGAAAAGAGGTCGGACTGGAGATCCGGCTCAATGAGAGCGGACAGCCCGGGGAGGAGATCTACCCGGATCTCGGAGATCTGATTCAGTTTGAGATCGAGGATGAGGATTTCTGAGAAGAACAAGGTCAGAATGTCAGAAAGGATCTGGCGAGACGGGGATCATCCCTGAAGAAGAGATATGGAGGAAGCAGACGATGGCAAAAAGAGGCGGTTTCCAGGGAGGTATGCCCGGAAATATGAACAATCTGATGAAACAGGCACAGAGGATGCAGCGTCAGATGGAGGAAGCACAGAAAGAGCTGGAGGAAAAGGAAGTGACGGCGGCGTCAGGCGGCGGGGCCGTGGAAATCACGGTATCCGGAAAGCATGAGATCACGAAGGTGAAGCTCTCCGAGGAGGTTGTGGACCCGGACGATATCGAGATGCTGGAGGACCTGATCATGGCGGCGGCGAACGAGGCATTCCGTCAGCTGGATGAATTTTCCGCGAATTCCATGTCAAAGATTACCGGAGGAATCGGCGGAGGCTTAGGCGGCCTGCCGTTTTAAGCGGGCACAGGAGAAAAGATATTTTATTACAGGCTGTCACTACAAACGTGGTGACAGCCTGTTGTATACTGCGTTTGCAGCTACAGCTTCGCCTGAAAAACCGGATCCGCGGGATATCCGCTGGCGCATTTCTGCATCGCCCGCTGGATGCTGTCCATAGAATTGCCCCAGTCCTTATCCTTATTCCGATAGTCATTCTTCTCCACAAACCAGGAGACTTCCTTCTGAAGCCGGTCCAGATTATCCTGCATCAGGGAGAATACCAGAGGATAAAAATCTTTTTTCTGGGCGTCGGTCAGCTTGTCTTCCGCAGCCTCGATCAGATCGCCGAAATGGGGCAGGCAGAATCCTTTGCTTTTGGAAAACAGCTCGCGGAACTCATCGTTCTTCTGATACAGGTCGAAAAAAGTATCCAGGTAACGATTGTAAATTTGTCGGAAATGGTCGCAAACATAACAGGAATGGTCTTTTCCTTCAATCCAGACCCCAATAGATGTCTTTGCACCTTCTCCGAGACCTGCACTGGTTCGCTTCATGCGTTTGAGCAGACTGGATTTGCCCGGCGTAAAATCCTTAATTACTCCCGAGAGCTCCTGATTGAGCTTTTTTAAATGCGTGCTTAAGATCAGCGCGTTTCCGAGCCGGTTGCCATAATCGTACATTTTTTTAAAATGCTCGCGGCAGAAACCAGTGGCATCCGTTTTCTCCCGAATGTCATCCTCCATGTACGCGGAACCGAGAATAAAAGAGATGGCATGCTGTTCGGCCTGGCGTTCCAGATAGCAGAACGGGCACTCGTCGTCTGCATGCAGGGCGTCCATCAGGGGGATGGTGGCGATGTTTTCTTTCATAAGCGTAAATCCTTTCTGACAATGTATTCCTTCTTTATTTTAGTATACCATGCCTGTTTTTGACAGACAAGCAGAGAAAAACATCCTTGTAAAACGAAAGACAATCAAGTAATATATAGGTTGACTGGCGAAAAAGTAAGGAGCGTGCAGACGCTCCGGAATGAGGTTACGATGGATTACTACAGCAGACAGATAAGCAGACTGATACAGGAATTGTCGGCGCTTCCCGGAATCGGATCAAAATCCGCCCAGCGGCTGGCGTTTCATATCCTCAATATGCCGCTCGAGCAGGTGGAGACGCTGTCCTCCGCGATTGTGGATGCGAAGCGGAATGTCCGTTATTGTAAGGAATGTTTCACGCTTACCGACGAGGAGCTTTGTCCGATCTGTAAGGATGCGGCGCGGGATCACGGTGTGATTATGGTGGTGGAAAACACCAGGGATCTGGCTGCCTATGAGAAGACGCAGAAATACGAGGGCGTCTATCATGTTCTGCACGGGGCAATCTCGCCGATGCTCGGGATCGGGCCGAACGATATCCGTCTCAAGGAGCTGATGCAGCGTCTGCAGCAGGAGATCAAAGAGGTGATTATCGCCACGAATTCCAGCCTGGAGGGAGAGACGACGGCGATGTACATCAGCAAGCTGATCAAGCCGACCGGGATTAAGGTGACGCGGATTGCCAGCGGCGTGCCGGTGGGCGGCGATCTGGAATACATTGACGAGGTGACGCTGCTCCGGGCGCTGGAGGGACGGACGGAGCTGTAGATTAAAGGTGTCGCGAACTGACGCATTTTGCGGCTGCTGTCGAAATCTTTTTTGAAAACAGAACACAATCCACCAAAATATTCGGACATGCTGTGCTACGATTTCCTTTGAAAATTGCAGACCGGACAGGCCCGTCGGAAGACAGGGCGCCTGAAGGACTGCCGTCGGAAAGGGGAAAGCTGGCATGATAGAGATTATACGGGAGGAAAGCGGTAAGACAGGAAAACAGGGGCTGCCGAAAGATATCAAACAGATTGGAAAACCGGATATCGGGGATCGGATTTATGTGGAAAATCAGGTATATCAGTATCTGCATCCCCATGAAAGCGCGGAGGAGAAAAAGGCGTATGTGCTGCTTGGCAGATTTGAAACATATTCGGGCAGGGAATGCGTTTTTGCAGAGGCGGCGATCCGGCTGCGCGAGATGGAATTCGACAGCGAGCTTCCGCTTTGGAATGATCACACATGGGCGTACATATATAAACAGTTAAAACACGAATATGACAGCATGGTGATCGTGGGCTGGGCGCTGGATATCAGGGGACAGCTGCCCAATATGACGGCGCGTCTGGAGAAGCTTCACCAGAGCCACTTCGGCGGTGCGCATCAGATCCTGTTTCGGATTGACAGCTTAGAGCGCGAGGAAGCGTTTTACGGGACGCGGGACGGCCATCTCTACCGGCGTGAGGGATTTTACATCTATTATAAAAAAGGCGCCGCAGAGGATCTTTTCTCTTCCAAAGATACCGCGAAATCGGATGACCGGGAAGATGCCCTGGAAACAAAGTGGTCTCAAAACGATATAAAGACAGAAAATTCAGATGTAAAAATAAAAACAGACATAATTCAAAGCAATATAGAAGAACCCGGGACAGAACAGAATTTTACAGACACCGGCAGCGGACCGGCGCCGGACAACGCCTGGCTTTCTGGTGAGAACGATCAGCCGGAGCGTGAATGTAAACCGGAGGAAGAACCGGAGGAGAAGGAAGGCTGGTTTGCGGATTCGGATTTCTTTGGAAAACATTTTTCGGGAAGAAGTACGGCGCGCCGCGGAAATTATCGCAGCCGTATATCCGGCCAGGAAGAACGGCAGCCGGTATCCTCTTACGCATCGACATTTTTTCTGCTCATGGTGGTCTGCCTTCTCGGGGTTACTGCCTATCTGAATAATGAAAAGATGGCCGCGATGGAGGAGACGCTGACCCGGATGAGTCAGGCGCAGGCCGGGAGCGCAGACCAGAAAAAAAGCGGTGACACGGAGACGCCGGAAGTAAAAATCGAACATGTGAACGGTACGGTGAAAAAGCAGGAGGAACCGCTGCCGGCGGAACATACAGCGGCATCAGACGGCACGGCGGGCGTCAGCGATGCTGCGGCTGGCGCAGATGGAGCAGGAGATGCGACAAATATCGGCGGAACTGCAGGCGGCGCGGGAGGTACGGATAGCGCAGCGGATCAGCCTCAGGGCGGCACACCGGATCAGGCGCCTGCGGCAGGGACGGCCGGAAATGAAGGCGGAGCGCCGGAGAATGCCGTGACGACAGATCAGCAGCAGACAGACCCATCCGGCCAGCCTCAGGGCGGCACGCCGGATCAGCCTCAGGACGGCACGCCGGATCAGGCTCCCGCGGCAGGATCGGAACCAGCCGCCGGAACTTCTGATCCGACTGCGGCCGTACAGCCGGATGCGGCGACGGCTGCAATGGCGGAGGCCCAGACCTACCTGAGCCAGGGCTATTATGTGGTTCAGAAGGGAGACAGTCTTGTGGGAATCTGCCGCAGGATTTATCAGACGACGGCCATGATGGACAAGCTGTGTGAAGTCAATGGAATTGAGGACGAAAATACGATTTATGCGGGACAGAAGCTGATTCTGCCGAACTGACCGCAGGGCAGAATCTCCCTGTTCTGGCTCTGAATATACAAAAAGAGAGGACATATGGCAGGAGATAAGAAAAAAGGCTTCCGCACGGTCGAAGCTGCCGATATGGAAGAGTACAAAAAGAAAATCAGGGAACACCGCATCAGAATCGTAAAGGTGATCGGGCTGTTTGCCGCGGTGTTTCTTCTGACTGCCGCCGGAATCGGGCTGTATATGGCATTCCGGCAGTATGAGGCTTATGATATCCGTACCTCGGTGGAACGATCGGATACACAGGGAACCAGGTTTGAAGAATTTTGCGGAAATATTTTAAAATACAGTAACGACGGAGCATTTTACACGGATACGGATAACGAACTGATCTGGAATCAGACATACGAGATGGCGGATCCGCGGATCGATATCTGTGAAGGATATGTTGTGATTTACGACAAAGGCGGAACGAAACTGTTTATCCTCAATGAGACCGGCCTGCAGGGAAGCCTGGAGATGACGATGCCCATTGATCAGGTCTGCGTGGCGGCGCAGGGGACGATTGCGGTTCTGATGAAGCAGAGCTCGAAGGCGAATATTGCCCTCTATGACCGTGAGGGAGGGTTTCTGGCAGGAGGGGAAATCCATGGGGAAAAAGGCGGATATCCGATCGCGATCGCACTGTCCTCCGACGCGCTGAAACTTGCGGTTTCCATGCTTGATATAAACAAAGGAAGCGTAAAAAGCACGATCGCTTTCTATAATTATGGATCCGTCGGACAAAATGAGATTGACAACATTGTAGGCGCGAATACATTTGACGATCTTGTGATTCCTGAGCTTGCGTTTGTGTCCGGCGACCGGATGCTGGCGCTGGGGGATTCGAAGCTGATCCTGTTTGAGGGAACCCAGAAACCGCAGATTGCGGCGGAGATTCCGCTGGAAAAACAGGCGAAGAGCATTTTTTACAATGACAATTATGTGGGAATCGTAAATAACAATGACGGCGATGAGGTGACGCATCATCTTCTCGTCTATAATATGGAAGGAGAGCTTCGGATGGAACAGGATCTTGAACTGGAATACAGCCGGATCGATTTCCTTTCCAATAATGAGATACTGATCCGGAACGATACGGTCTGCGAACTTTATACGATGCGCGGAATCCGTAAATTCCATTATGAATTTGAGCGGGAGCTTTATCAGATCATTCCGGGGAGATCAGGACTGAACTACACATTTGTACTGCAGGATGCGACAGAAAAAGTACGACTGAGATAAGGAGAAGACGATGAACTGGGTATTGATTCTTGTTTTACTGGTGTTTGCGGGAAATATATGGGCGGGATACCGAAGGGGATTTCTGCGGCTGATCTACTCGCTGGTGTCCTGGATCCTGATGCTCGCGATCGTTTACTGGGCGACGCCGTATATCAGCAGCTTCATCTTCGATCGCACATCCGTATATGAACAGGTGGCCGGGCGCTGCGAGGAGATCATTCATCAGACGGCGGAAGAGCGGGTGCAGGAAGAAACAGAAAACCGGGAAGACGAACTTAAGGCGCTTGGGATTCAGATGCCGGATAAGATTATGGAAAATATACTGGACCGGGCGGCCGGTACCGCAGACGAATTTCTGGAGGAAAGCGGTATTTATACACAGCTGGCACATGAAATCGCGTCCTTTGTGACACAGGGCATTGCGTTTCTTGTCGCGCTGATCATCGCATGGCTGATCGTACATATCATATCGCATCTTCTAGGGATTGTGTCGCATATTCCGATCATAAAAGGGCTCAATCAGTTTCTCGGATTGTTTGCCGGCGGAGTGTACGGCCTTCTGATGATCTGGGTTGCCTTTTGTATCGTGGCGGTCTGCAGTACGGGAAATGCAGGACAGATGATCGGAGCTCTGATCCATGAGAGCAGAATTCTCACCTTTTTATACAATTATAATCCGGTGCTCCTGTTTTTGGTGAAATACCTGTAATAATAGATATAGTGGTGTCTTTTACAGACAACCACTATATCTGTTTTTGTAGGAAAAATGTGAAAAAATAGTGAAAAAAGTGGTTGACATTCAAAAATATAGGTGATAATATAATCAAGCTGATTGCAAAACACAAGACACATTGCAGCGGGATCTGCCTGAAATGAGAAATGTGCTTCGCAAAAAGAAAATAAAAAAAGTTGTTGACAAACATTTCCAAAGGTGATATAGTAAACTGGCTGTCGC
>CANRSX010000043.1 GCA_947642555.1 uncultured Roseburia sp.
GAATAGCAGATGCAGAGGGGTATAATTATCCTGCGTTTATGGCTATGGAACTGAAGGAAGGATATTTGAAGGAGGTTTGCGGGGGGAGATATTTTGAATCGGATATTTATGACGATGAACTGAACCGCGAGACAGTGAGAGTTTTTGATAGAGAATTTACAAATGGATAAATGTTGAATAATATGTGATCTCTGTAGAAATATACTTTATATTTCAAAATTTATGCATCGGGAACACTTTTCCGAAAAGGGAGAAAATGAAGTTGGGAAACGGTTACGGAAGGGGCGTTATAGTGAACGGATTGCAGCAGAAACATAATAATGCCGAAGAAAGGAATCTGAACAGAAAATGAGAAAGGCGGTAATCAGTCATGACAAATGAGCAGGTTTATGCGATGTCGTTTGCAAAAGTATACCTGCTTCTGGAGCAGAAGGCCCTGCGGAAGGGACGGACCAGAGACGAGGTGCGAAAGGTAACTACCTGGCTGACCGGATATACGGACGCGGATGTGGAGCGGGCGCTGGCGGAGGATATGGCATACGGGGATTTCTTTCGAAACGCGCCGCAGATGAATCCGAATCGCAGGCAGATCAAAGGATCGGTCTGCGGCGTGAAGCTCGATCTGATTGAGGATCCGCTGATGCAGGATATCCGGTATCTGGACAAGCTGATCGATGAGCTGGCCAAAGGGA
Source organism: uncultured Roseburia sp. (assembly GCA_947642555.1). Lineage (GTDB taxonomy): Bacteria > Bacillota > Clostridia > Lachnospirales > Lachnospiraceae > Roseburia. Next base: position 693 of record CANRSX010000043.1, read on the forward strand.
AGCCGATGGAGAAGGTGTTAAGAGGCGGTGGGATTTGAAAGGATTATCAGACAAACTTTACATCCGCATCACAGCGGCGCTTTTTCTGATCCTGATTGTGCCCTTTTACGTGATGCTGCAGTCGGTTCAACATTCCTACCGGCAGTATGTCGAGAAGGAGTTAAGTGAGCGGACGATTTCCACCATCGCAAAGAGCGAGGAGGAGATTCGCCAGACATTTCAGAACATGGCGGCCGCCACCAATATTTTTGCGCTGGACGATCCGCTGATCGAGGCTCTGGAGGGTGGGGATTTTTCCCATTTTGAGCGCACGGTGCGGTTTGACAAGGTGGTCTCAAAGATCAATACGACCAATCTCTTTCAGGTGCGGACCATGCATTTTGTGATGGTGGACCGGGACGGGCAGACCTATATTGACAGCACGATGGAGGGGATGCATTTTTCAGACGAATTCATCTCTGAACTGATACAGAAAGGGAATGCAAGAGAAGAATGTCTTTCCTGGAGTATGTTTTCGCCGCTCCCGGGGGAAGGACGGCAGGACAATTATGTGTCGGTATGCCGTCCGCTTTTTTCGGAGGGCGTGACAGGGGAGTACCTGGCGACCCTGATGGTTTGTATCAGCCAGAATGAAGTCGGGGAAATCCTTTCACGGTACCGGGTCGGTGAGGAGGATTTTATTTATCTGTGTATGGAAGCGGATGGTCAGATCGTGTTTTACCTGGATGAAGGGCACTGTGCGGATGAGGGAGAGATTCAGGAGCTGGCGTCCCGGATCAGGGGGACGGATGGCTATGAGCGGAAGGTGATCCGTGACAAAACTTACATTGTGAGCCGCTACCGTCTGCACCAGCCCTGGGGATTTTCCGGGGAGCCGATGTGCGTCCTTTATTTTACGGAATACACCCCGATCGTCCAGACCTTTGAGGCGTTTGCGGGGCATCTGAATATGCTGATGCTAATATTTTTGCTGCTTCTGGTACTGGCAGCGGCAGTGCTGGCCGCGTTTTTAACCAGGCCCATCGTCCGGCTTCAGAAATGCATGGAGCTGTATTCGGAAAAGCAGGAGGTCACGGGAGTCAATCTGACGCGGCGGGATGAGATCGGGAGCCTAAGCCGCACGTTTTATGAGATGGAGAAAAAGATCAATGAGCTCTTTGTCCGGCTTCGCGAGGAGACGGAGGTGCGGGAGCGCTACCGGTATCAGGCGCTGCGGGCGCAGGTCAATCCTCATTTCCTGTTTAACACCTTAGGGACGATCCGCTGGATGGCGGTGATCCGTCATGCGGACAATATCACGGAGATGCTCGATGCCCTGGGCACGATCCTGCGCTACAGCATGGACCGGGAGGGCGAAACCGTCCGGCTGGGCGAAGAGCTTGAGATGATCCGCAAATATATTTTTATCCAAAATTACCGCTACGGAAAAGAGTGCGGGCTGGATATCAGGATTCCGGAGGAGCTTCTTAACTGTCCCATCATCAAATTTATCCTGCAGCCGGTGGTGGAAAATGCGTTCCTGCACGCGTTCCGCGAATTTGAGGGGAGGCCGCAGATCACGATCGACGGTGAGCGGGAAGGGAAGGAGCTGCATATCCGGGTCAGCGACAACGGGCGCGGGATGGAGGAGAGCCTTCGGGAAAGCTTAAATGATCCAAACGGGCCGCAGCGGAAAAAGGTGACGGGGATCGGACTGACAAATGTAAATGAGAGAATCCGGATCGAGTACGGGGAAGAATACGGTATCCGGATCTGCCCGGGAAACGAAGGCGGAACCACGGTGGAATACCGGCTTCTGATTCCGGGCGGGGAGGATTGGGATGAAGAAACTGCTGATCGTGGATGATGAATTTATCGTCCGGATGGGGATCAAAAGCATTGTAAACTGGGAGGAGTACGGCTATTGCATTGTCGGGGAGGCGGCGGACGGAGCCGCGGCTTTAACGCTGATGGAATCCGTGCGCCCGGATATCGTGCTGACGGATCTGATCATGGAGCCGGTGGACGGGTTTGAGCTGATCCGGCAGAGCAGGAAGCGGTTTCCGAAGACAAAATTTGTGGTGCTGAGCAACTACAACGATTTTGAAAATGTGAAACAGGCGATGAAGCTGGGCGCCAGCGATTATATTTTTAAGATGACGGCGCAGCCGGAGGAGATTCTGAAAATTCTGGATGAGGCATCCGCCCTGGTACCGGAGGAACACCATGCCGCGGATGCGCTGGTACAGAGAAACCGCCAGGCCATCAAGCGGTGTATGATTCAGAAATGTATCTGGCAGAAATATCCGGATGCCGCGGAGATGGAATCCGAATTTGCCGCCTTAGGGCTTGACGTGACATTTTCACGCCCCTTTGTGCTGGTATATTTTGTGGTGCGCCCGTCCGGCATGGAGGAGCGGAGGCTGCTGTCACAGGAGGAGCCGGATTCCGTGCTGGAATTTGCCATGGGGAATATCGCGGATGAGGTGTGGAAGGCGCGCTTTGCAGCCGACACCTTCCCGGTGGAGGAGGGGATCATGGTCTCGGTGATCAACCTGGATTCCGCGCTCCCGCAGGAAGAGGAGCTTTCCGAGATCCGGGAAAAATTCCGGCTGATCCGGGAATATATCCGTCGGTATTTAAATCTGACGGTCTACGGGGTGTTAAGCGAGCCGGGAGAAATCTATGAGCAGGTAAAGGAGCTGCACAGACGCTGCATGGAGGCGGAGCTGGCCTACAGCGGGGAGGCGGAGCTGTTAACCTGTGTGGAGCAGCGGCCCGCTATCGTGAAAGTGAAGGAATATATCGAAAGTCATTTATCGGAACAGCTTTCCGTCGCAAAGGCCGCGCAGATCGCCTGCATGAGCGAGAGCTATTTTTCTTCCGTCTTTAAAAAAGAAGTCGGAATTTCCTTTGTCGATTACATCAGTCAGGTGCGGATCCGCAGGGCAAAGGAGCTCCTGCGGCAGAAGCATGTCAGAATCTATGAGATCTGCCAGGAGGTGGGGATTGAGAATCCGAATTATTTCAGCAGCCTGTTCAAAAAAATCGAGGGAATTTCGCCGAACGCGTACCGGTCGTTGTTTGAGCGGTGAGAATGGAAGAGTTTTATGGAAAAGAATATTGTAAAATCAGTCTGCATATGCTATAATGCCAACAGGCAAAAGGATGGCAGTGTCCATTAGGCACAAAAAGAGTGAACCCCTGGAAGTACCGCAAATGCTTCCGGGGGTTCTTCTTCTTTTACGGAGAAGTAAACCGTTTGGGCCAGGTTACCGTCTATTCATTTCCGTCAAGCCACTTGCACAGGTAGTAGGCAACTACACTGGCCATTACGGAAAGAAAAAAGGATGGTAATATATCCATCAGGCACACCCCCTTCCTGTTACCAGTATCGGGGCGGTAACAAGGGGATTATACCATATGAAAATAAAGCTGAACAGTGTCTCTTCTTAAAAATCTGAAAGCCCCATCCAAAAATATAAGAGATCATTTCTGTCATTTCGTAAAATTCTGATTCTGAAAAAGGGTTTCCTTCATGTACATGGAAATTGCCCGTTGCTATAATAATACCATCACAGAGAAAGCAAGGGAGGTACGATGGTATGAAGATGAAACGGACAATGGCGCTCATTTTGGCAGGTCTGCTGGGCATATCGGCGGCGGCCTGCGGGGCGAAGGGCACGGACGGGCAGGCTTCGGGGGGAAGCGGCGCCGGTGCAGACACTGATTCCGGAAGCGAGGCGCAGACCGGCGGGGGAGCTTCCGGAAAGACGGAGAGCGGCGGGAGCGCGGAAGATCCCGTTCTGCTGAAGATCTGGGGCGGCGTCCCTCCCGAGGCAGGACCCCAGGCATCCGTGGACTTGTTCAACGAGGCGTATAAAGACAAGGGAATTCAGGCGGAATATGTCTACTATGTCAACGATGAAAACGGAAATCTAAAGCTGGAGACAACGCTGATGGCCGGTGAGGGCGTGGACGCGTATATGTCCTATGATGAGCGCTACCTGTCAAAACGGGTGGAAGGCGGAATGGCGCTGGATTTAACGGAGCTGTGCGAGCGGGACGGATTTGACATCAAGGAGCTCTTCGGGGAGGAGATGGTGTCTTCCTACGAATATGATGGCGTATTCTACTGTATTCCGACAAAGCGCGATCAGTACGGCATGATGTTAAATAAGGATATGTTTGACGAAGCGGGGATCCCGATCCCGACGGAGTGGACCTACAGTGAATTCCGGGAAATTGCGAAGCAGCTGACCCACGGCGAAGGGGAGCAGAAGGTGTATGGGGCATTTTTGAACACGGATCAGAATATCCTGACGACCTTCCAGTACTTCGGGGTATCCGCCCTTGGCGGTGACTGGATGTACAAGGACGGCGGCGCGGCCACCAATTTCACCCATCCGGTGGTGATCGAGTCGGCGCAGCTGGCCTATGACATGATGAATGTGGACGGCAGTGCGCCGACGCATGTAGATTCCGTCACACAGAAGCTCTCCTGCGACGGGATGTTTATGAATGAGAGGACGGCGATGGTTCCGGCGTCCTGGACCGTTCGGAATGTAAAGAACCTGGAAGCATACCCGCATGATTTCGTGACAGCCTTTGCGCCGTATCCGGTGCCGGACAACGCGGAATCGCCCTATATCATGGGTGGTGTCGGGGATATGCTCTCGATCAATCCGAAGTCGCCGAATATCGACGCCTGCTGGGAATACGTGAAATGGTATTCGACAGAGGGAATCATTCCGCTGGCTTACGGTGGACGGATCCCGCTTTGCAAGTCCATCGATACGGACGAGGTGGTGGAATACTTCTTCCGCGACGCGGAGGATCTGCTGGATGAGGAGAGCACAAAATACGTGATGATCGAGCCGAGAGGCAGCTATGCATTCCTGACGATTTCGCCGAAGGCGTCGGAGCTGGGCGATATTTTAAAGGAGGAGATGGAAGCGATCTTAAACGGGCAGAAGTCGGTCGAGGAGGGGCTGGCGGATGCCGAGAGGCGTGGAAACGAGTTGCTGGCAAAGTAGAGGAAGTACAGGCGAAACAGAGACTGCCGCACAATGCGTGCGGCAGTTTGTGAAAGAGCGGGAAAGCCGGCCGCGGCGCCGGAACGGGGTGGAAGATGAGCGCAAAAAAGTTAAGACAACTGAAAACCGACATAACGGGATATCTGTTTATCCTGCCGAATATTCTGGGTATGGTTTTATTTACGCTGGTTCCGATGATTTTTTCTCTGATCATCAGCTTTACAGACTGGAATTTTGTAAAAGGCTTCGGCAGCTGGGAGTGGATCGGAATCGAAAATTATCTGGAGATGTGGCAGGACGAGTGGTTTCTCTCCGCGCTGCGCAATACCGTGATCCTGGCCTTTGTGTGCGTGCCGGTGACGATCGCCCTGGCGCTGGTGATCGCGGTGGCGGTGGAGCGGTTTGCGTATGCGAAGCTGCCGATCCGCCTCGCGATGTTTATGCCCTACATCTCAAATGTCGTGGCGGTGACCATTGTATGGGTGATGATGTATTCCCCCTGGGGACCGTTCACGCAGATGGTAAAAATGTTCGGTGTCAAAAATCCGCCCCAGTGGCTCGGGGATTACACCTGGGCGCTGCCGGCGGTCATCCTGATGATGATCTGGGCAAACGTGGGGTACTGCGTCATGATCTACACCTCCGCGATCCAGGGGCTGCCGGGGGACGTGTATGAGGCTGCCCGGATGGACGGGGCGGGGGAGATCTGCCAGTTTTTCCGGCTCACAGTGCCCTTTTTGTCGCCGACCACATTTTTTCTCGTGATCACACTGTTTATCAATGTATTCCAGATTTTTGCGCAGGTGCAGATCATGACAAAGGGCGGGCCGGGAACATCGACAAATGTCATGGTATACTACATTTACAAATCCGCGTTCAACTATTACAACATGGGATACGCGGCGGCGATGTCCTGGATCCTGTTTGCGATCCTGTTCGTGATCACGATCATCCAGTGGAGGGGGCAGAAACGCTGGGTCAGCTACTGACGGAACCTGCGGGCGGATGGAAAGGACAGGGAAACGGGGGAACTATGAGAAAAAAGAACGGAAAATGGAAGCTGTTACGGAGAATTCTCTGCACGGCGGCGCTCGGTGCGCTTGGATTTACGATGATCGTGCCCTTTCTGTGGATGATTTCCGCATCCATGAAGCGCCCGATCGATGTGATGGAGCTGCCGATCCGGTGGATTCCGGAATATTTTTATCCGGACAATTATATGAAGGTGTGGAATATCGGCGGAAAGGCGGTGCGGAATTATAATTTCGGGCTGGCATATGTAAACTCGCTTAAAATCGCGGTGATCAATATGACATGCTCCGTGCTCACCAGCGCGGCGGCGGGATACGCCTTTGCGAAGATAAAATTCCGGGGGAGAAATGTGATCTTTCTTCTGTACCTGGCGACGATGATGATCCCCACGCAGATCACGCTGATCCCGAAGTTTGCGATCTTTACCCAGCTGGGGCTCTCGGGCACGCACTGGACGCTGATCCTGCCGGGGCTTATCACCATCACCGGAACCTTCCTTATGCGTCAGTATTTCACACAGATCCCGGATGAGCTGCGGGAATCGGCTCATGTGGACGGGGCGGGGGAATTTCACATCTGGGCGCGGATCATGCTGCCGGTGGCGAAGCCCTGTATGGCGTCGCTGGCGATGGTGGTGTTTTTGTGGAACTGGAATAATTACCTGGACGCGCTGGTCTTTTTATCGGACTGGCGGCTGTACACGATCCCGGTGGCGCTGACCAGCTTTATCGATGAGAATACGACGGATTACAGCCTGATCATGGCGGCGTCCACCTCGGCCCTGCTGCCGGTCTTTCTGGTATTCCTGGCCGGGCAGAAATTTTTTGTCAAGGGGCTTGTGGCCGGGGCGGTGAAGGGATAGGAAAAGGCGGCGGTGACAGAGAGGAGGCAGATGTGAAAGTGATAATGGAACCGGCCCGGGAGATCCCCGTGGCTGTGGAGACAGATGTAATCGTACTTGGCGCCGGGCCGGCGGGTTTTTCCGCGGCGGTCTGCGCGGCGAGAGAGGGCGTGCGGGTCCTGCTTCTGGAGGGGAGCGGCGATCTGGGCGGAACGGCGACCATGGGGCTTATGAGCCACTGGATCGGTCGGACAAAGGGCGGATTTTATGAGGAGATCCTGGATCGCTCCACGGAGTCCTCCGATAACCCGGGACTGGATGAAACCTTCGGCGGCAGCGCCAGGCAGATCATCAACCCGGAGAAGTTAAAAAACGTGATGGCGGAACTGCTTGCAGAGTCCGGGGCAAAGCTTCGGCTTTCTACCCGCGCCTGCGAGCCGGTGATGGAAGGAGATACAATCCGGGGGATCTTTGCCGAGAGCAAATCCGGGAGGGAGGCGTTTCTGGCAGACGTCATCATCGACGCCACCGGGGACGGCGATATCGCGGCGAAGGCCGGGGTGCCCTTTTCCATGGGACGGGAGACGGACGGAAAAATGCAGCCTGCGAGCATGCTGTTTAAGCTGGGGGGCGTGGACTATGAACGGGCCGTTTTCCCGGGAAGATTTGAGGATGAGACGCCAGTTCCCGCGGGGACCCTTCAGCATCTTGCAAAAGAGCAGTTAAAGGCGCCGCTTGGCCATGTGCTGCTGGTACGCTCCACCCTCCCCGGCGTCGTCACCTGCAATATGACCAATGTCCCGGATGTGGATGGAACGGATGCCGCAGCCCTCACGGACGCGACACTTGTCTGCAGAAGACAGATGGAGGAGATCGTGGCGTTTCTGCGCAGGTATGCCCCCGGCTATGAAAACTGCTATCTCATGAGCGCGGCCTCTGGCATCGGGATCCGCGAGACGCGCCATTTTCACGGGCAGTACGTGCTCACGGAGCAGGATATTTTAGAAGCGCGGGAATTTCCCGACCGGGTGGTGACAAATGCCCATTTTAATTTTGACATCCACAATATGAGCGGCGCAGGACTCGACGAGACCGGCGTGACCGCATCCTTTCCGCAGAGAAAAGGCTACTCGATTCCATACCGGTGCCTGCTTCCGCAACGCGTGAAGCGTCTGCTGCTGGCGGGACGCGATATCTCGGGCACCCATATGGCGCACTCCAATTACCGGGTGATGCCGATCTGCGCGAACCTCGGGCAGGCTGCGGGGACGGCGGCGGCACTCTCTATCCGCCAGGGCGTCACCCCGGATCAGCTCGACGTGAAAGACCTTCAGGAGGCGCTGCGGGGGCGCGGCGTTCTGATTTAGCGCCCGCTGCTGATGCGGACGGCGGCATAGTAGAGGGCATACAGCAGGGAAAACAGCGCCAGCGCGGTCACATAGGCGCAAAGGACCATCAAAAGATCTGGCGCCGCCGGGAGGGCGAGAAAGCTCCGCCGGATCTGCATGGCGCAGACATACACATAGCAGAAGCTGGCGGCAGCCGCCGGCAGGAGCGGGAACAGGAAGAGAAACGACAACTGCCTGTTCCTTTGCCGCCGGATCAGCCCTTCGCTCATTCCCAACTGCCGCAGGATGCGTTCCTGCTGCTTTTTTGCCTGCCGGTCGCTTAAGACCTGTGTCGAGAGCACCGCTGCCCCGATGATCTCCAGAAGGACCGCCAGATAAAACAGGCAGATCACGATGGAATAGAGATAGTGCAGTTCGGCCTTGTCCATCCATCTGCCGGAGAGGTAGTCCGTATTTTTAACGGTAAAAGCGGTGGGCGCGCCAGTCGGCGTGGCGGTCCCGGTGGACCGGTCCAGCGGGGTAAGGCCGCAGTCTGAGGCAATTTGCGAAAGCGCGTCCGTCTGCAGCGGGGCGTCGGTTACCCCTGCGTATACGGAATAGAGGACACGCAGGCCGGCCGCTGCCTCGTCCGGGATGATCAGAAGATATCCCGCGCCGTTTCCGTAGTCGTTCATCTGGGAAAAGGGTTCCGTAAAAACGCCCTCCTTTGCAAAGGAGAATTCCCCATAATGAAGATTCGCATCCTGCCGGATCAGCGCCTCCACATCCTTTTTCAGCGCGGGCAGGCAGTGGACATAGCACAGCGACGGGGAGAGGGTGACAGGCTCATAATGGAGGAGCGCCCGCAGCTTCTGATAATCGCTCTGCCGGATACAGGGATCCCACGCAGATTCCACCCAGGGACGGCGCAGCGCCCGGCCTGTTTTTAAAACAACCTGGTCATAAACGGAAAGAAAATCCGTCCTCCCGTCTGTATAAATCCCATAGGAATATCCCGTGAGGGGGTAGTCCCGGCGGATAAGGTTCTCATACCGGGAAAAATCAGAAAGCTCCCCTTCGTGCAGAATCATCAGATCAAAGACGCCGGCATTGAACTGCTCCGTCACCATCAGGTTCACCGTGATCCCGATCCCGGCAAAGGTGACCGAGAGCAGGAACAGGGCGGAGAGCATTCCCATAACGATGCTTGTCGAATGAATCTTTGCGGTAAAACCGCGGAAGGCGATCAGCCGGTGCTTCGCATATTTCCAGTCCGTGCGGTTCTCAAAGCGCCGGACGAGAAAGGCCGGGACGCTGAGAAAAAAGCCGGTCACGAACAGGATCAGACAAACGGTTCCCAGCAAAATGTCATACCCCTGGCCGAAGGGACGGTTCGTCAGGAGTAGAAACCCGGCGGCGCAGGCGAGAAGGGACAGGAAAAAAACGGCCACGGAAGCCGCGCTGCCGACGACAGGAGACGTTTCATTCTGTCTGTCGTAGTCCAGCATTTCGCGCAGGGTGGCCCGGCGGATCCAGCGCCTGTTTTTCCTTCCGGCATACAAAAGCATCAGGGCAAAGGAGAGAAAGGCCGGGAAAAGCGCTGCCGGCGACAGCCCGAAATGAAGCGCGTAGGGCAGCCCGAACATGTGTAGCAGCACAGCCTCCAGAAGCTGCGCGAACAAAAGTCCCGGGAGGATGCCGGATAGGAAGGCGATCAGGCCGATCCGCAGATTTTCCAGGGAAACAAGGGCGCCAAGGCCGCGGGAGGTAATGCCGGAGAGCATATAGAGGGCGAATTCCCGGCTGCGGCGTTTCAGCATATAGCGGATCATATAGCCGACGATCCAGCCGATCAGAAAAATGAGGAAACCGGTGGCCGCGGCAATCATCCAGGGCAGGATCTCCATGTCGGGAAGCGACGTGACAGGCTCCGAAAACATCAGGGAGAAAAAAGCGTACATCGCCGCCGACAGGCAGGTCAGGGTCACATAAAACAGGAGATACTCGCGAAACTGCCGCCTGGCGTTTTGCCTGGAAAGCATTCTTAACATGGCGCATCACCTCCCAGCAGCGAGAGGACGTCGAGGATTTCATGATAAAATGTGCTCCGCGTTTTTTCACCCTTTATGATCTCATTAAAAATCCGCCCGTCTTTTAAAAAGAGAATCCGCTGCGCGTAGCTGGCGCAGAAGGCGTCGTGGGTCACCATGAGAATCGTCGCCCCCGGATCCCGGTGATAATCCGACATGAGCTCTAACAGGATGCGGGACGAGCCGGAGTCCAGGGAACCCGTGGGCTCGTCCGCCAGGATCAGCTTCGGACGGCAGACCACCGCACGTGCGAAGGCGCACCGCTGTTTCTGGCCTCCCGATACCTGGGAGGGAAATTTTTTCAGTGCCTCACAGATTGTTAACCGCGCGGCGATGTCCCGTACGCGCCGGTCCGTTTCCCGGGGCGGCAGCTCCTGGAGCGTTAAGGGCAGGGCGATATTTTCCTCCAGGGTCAGTGTGTCCAGAAGATTGAATTCCTGAAAGACAAAACCGAGGCTGTCGCGGCGGAAGGCGGCGATCTCATCGTCGGAGATGGCGGTGATATCCCTGCCGTTTAGCAGGATATGTCCGGCGCTCACCGTATCCACGGTGGAGATGAGGTTTAGCAGCGTGGTTTTTCCGGAACCGGAGGCGCCCATGATACTGATAAACTCCCCCTCCTCCACGTCAAAGCTGATGTCCCGCAGCGCTTTTGTCACTGCGCCCGGACTGCCGTAATATTTTTCGATGTGTTCCACGGTAAGTAATGGCTGGTAAGCGGCTGTCATAATGATATTCTCCTTTCCCGGACTGGCATTATTGTAGCAGCTGTCCGGGCGCAGTGGTATCAATGTGGATGGATGTTATCTGACAGAATTGTAAGATAAGAGGTCAGACGTTGAAAAAATCACCTTTCGGGAAATGCAGCCGGACGGTGGTAAACACCCCTTCCTCCGATTCCAGCTCAATTCCGATCCCAAGCTTTGCGCAAAGCTCACGGCACAGATACAGGCCGATGCCGGTGGCGCCGGCGCCGGTTCCCGCCCTTCCGTTGCTCCCGACGAATCCTTTGTCGAACACGCGCCTTATCTCGCTTTTCCTTATGCCGATGCCTTGATCCGTGACGGAAAGCGTCATGCAGCCGCTTTCTTCCCGGGAGGCGATGTCGATGGCCGGCGGCGCGTCACCGCAGTATTTCACACTGTTTGTGAGGATCTGCTGTAAGATAAACCGCAGCCATTTTTCATCGGAATACACCGTGCCGGAAAGAGCCTCCGTGGAGACGGAAGTATGGCTCTGTATCAGGAACTGACGAATATCTGCAAGTGTAGTTAAAACACAGTCTCTCAGCGAAACCTCGCGGATCAGGTAATCTTTTTCCACACTGTCCAGCCGGGCGTAAAACAGCGCACGCTCCACACTCTGCGAGATCTGTTCCGCCTGGGATAACAGTTTCCTGGTGAGATCCGACCGGTTATTTTCACATAAAAGAAAGATACCGGTCACCGGAACCTTGATCTCATGAACCCACTGCTCCACAAATTCGCGGTATTCGCGGTTCTGCCGCCGGGAGGCGGATACCTCCTCCGTCATGGATTTTAAGGCGGTGCGCATCAGCGAAAAATAGAACCGCTCCGTGGCGGAATGCGGCGCGTCGGCAATTTCCGCCAGCAGATATTTGTGATCGCAGGAATCCTGCAGGGATCGGAGGGAAAGAAACCGTCTGTGCAGACAGCGATAGCGGCAGAAAAAATAACCGCTTACGATACAAAGAAAACACAGCCACAGCAGAACCAGCTCGCCGCTTCCAAGGCCGAAGAGCCACAGGAGGGCGGAAATAAGGAGCGCGCCGGAAAAACAGACGAACAGAGGAAGCCTCTGATCGATGAGATAATCATGCAGGTTCATATTTTATACCCCATTCCGCGTTTTGTCTGAATCAGATCCTCAATGCCAAGAGCCCGCAGCTTTTCGCGGATCCGCATGACATTGACGCTGAGCGTATTGTCGTCGATGTGGATGTCGTTGTCCCACAGATATTCGGTCAGATCGGCCCGGGGCACGATCTCCCCCGGATGTGAAAAAAGCACATACAGGATTTTCAGCTCCGTTCTGGTGAGGTCGGCCTCCCGCCCCTTTACGGCAAGGGTTCCGGCCACCGGGTTTAGCGTGATCCCGCGGTACGAGAGGCTCTCCGGCTTTTTTGCGCCGGCGCTTCGCTTTAACAGTCGGTTCATCCGCGCCAGAAGGATCGGGACATGGAAGGGCTTTGTGATATAGTCGTCTCCGCCTAAGGTCAGCGCCTCCAGCTCGTCCATCGCGGCGGTGCGGCCGGTGAGAAACAGGACCGGCACGTCGGAATATGCGCGGATTCCTGCGCACAGGCTGTATCCGCTCTGCCCCGGCAGGCTGATGTCCAGCAGGATCAGATCGGGATCCTCCGCCCGGATCAGGGAAAGCGTGTTCTCAAAGTCCGTGACGCAGACCGCAAGATACCCGGCGCCGGTCAGAAGCGTATATAATTCCTCCCGTATCAGGGCTTCGTCTTCCACAATCAGAATTTTTTCCATGTCGTCCTCCCTGTCATGTATTATAATTCGATACGGATGATGATTCAACAGCGGATCGGGTGAAAATTAACAAACTCTTAGATCGTGCTGATTTTGATACAGAACATGCGTGCGGGACTGATGAAAAAATGCAGTAAATCCGGCATGTTGATGAAATCAGCACAGACTATGTTTTACTGCTTTAAATTTTACTAGTGACATATTAGTGACACAGAGGAAGCCCCCCGGAGAACGATCACCGGGGGCCTGCTTTTATAAGTTCTACAGCTTTACGAAGCTCTTCAATATCTTTATGCGTATATGTCCGTTTGGTCAGGGTTTTGGATGCATGTCCGGCCAGCCGATCAATACATACCTCGTTTGCGCCCGCAGAGTCGAGGAGGGACACAAAGGTGTGTCGGCAGTCATGCGGCGTATGCTTCTCTGTGATACCGGCGTCTTTTAAAACCGTGCGGAATAATCTGTAGTAGGCCGTTTTCGTGACATTTTTGCCACTGTCCGGATCACAGATAAAAAAGCGGTTTTCGGGCATATGGCGGCGCGCTACGAGGCTTCTGACTGCTGAATGGATCGGTACAACCCTGTTTTTCCCGGCAATAGTCTTCACACCGCCGGTCATCAGCCAGTTTTCCAGGTCAACATCTGCGGACAGCATGGTGAGGAGCTCCGTGATCCGCCAGCCGGTGTATATGAGGATCAGTACAGTATCTGCATAGGGGATCCGATCGGCGCAGCTCCAAAGCTTTTGTATTTCCTCATGGGTGAACGGAACACCGGCTTCGTCGTCCTCGGCCTTTGTGATCTGAATATATCTGGAATAATCTTTGTCAATGATATCATATTCCATTGCATATTTAAATACCTGGTGCAGCAGGTTCGTAATATGTTCCATGTACGCATGTGAAAGCGTATGATCGTCAAGAATCATCTGCATATCTCCGGCGCGGATCTCCCGGATCTTTCTGTCATGTAGGATGGCACATTTCTGAAAAGCCCCGCTGGTACATGCTATGGAACTTTTGGAATAGGTTTTGACCGGATTTTTATACTTCCAGTCGTACCACATCTGATATACTTCCTCAAAGGTGGCATCCCGTTTTTTTACGTCAAACGGATTGCGGTTGTACTCGGCCAGGGCAATATCTGCATCCAGGCGGTTTTCGAAGCGTCCGAGGACATCATAGACGGGAAATCCCCATTCACTGATGCGGGTGTTTACTCTGACTTCGTAAGGTCTGCGGCGTTTCCCGGACAGTCTGACGATCGTGCCGGAACCGTTTGGCCGTCGCATGGCTTTTCCTCTTGGCATAAAAAACCAGTCCTTTCTTAAAAAAATGGGTGCACTTTCTAAAGGACTGTGATATACTGTGTTTGGGTTTGGCGGTATATCATAGTCCGCTATGGTAACTGTCTGAATGGGCTCCGGCGGTGATGCGCCAGGGCCTTTTCAAATTATGGTTGAAAAATCTGCCTGAATGGCATATAATATGCTTAACAAGGGAGCCGGAAGGTGAATGCAGCTCACCCGACCCGGCGAATAACTAATTTAAACTTATGGAAATAGTCGTCCAGTCATTGCCAGTGAGCGGGACGGCTATTTCTTATTTTTCAAATTCAGAACGGCTACGATCAGTAAAGCAATGCTTACGATCAGACTCAATTCCTCATATGTACTCATAATAATCACCTCCCCCGAAAAGGTCTTCGGATCAGGTGAGAGCACGTCCCCCGGCTCCCCGGTTAAGCATATTATATTGTCATGGTACAGATATTGCCCTGTGGCCTGCATCTGACCGGATGCGTCACGTTTGGGGCGTCCGCTGGTATTTACAAACCAAACAGATCGGCATGGGTACCGGTACGGTCTAATCTTAGTTCGGTATCAGTCTGCCTGTATATGAGTAACCAGTCGGGCTCTATATGGCATTCCCGGTATCCAGAGTAATTGCCGCTCAGGTTATGCTCCCTGTTCTTTGGTGGCAATGGAGCAGGAATGCGGAGAGTGTCAATAACCTGTTGTAATAGTGCCATTTTACATCCACGTTTTATACAGGTCTTGAAATCCTTTTTGAATCTGGTGGAATATCGTACATTAAGCATGATCATTCCTCCATAAGTTCAGCAAACAAAGCTTCTGTGCTGCCGGTAAATAATGTGCCGCCGCCGTTCTCCAGTTCTTCCATTGAGGCTATAGTCTCTGCATTGGGAATCTCTTCCGGTATGGCTGCTCCCTGTAAATATGAAATTACATAATACATTCTGCTTTCAGGTATCTGGTCAATCAGGTTTTTGGCTAATTCGCGGTTGCTCATAATATACCTCCGTTTTTATTGCTATTATATGTGGTTCAGTGCAGTTATTATTGCATCACTGTTGATTAGATGCACCTATTTATCTATGGTCACATAAGAATAAAATTTTTTACTTCTTTTGCCGTAATATCTCGCCCAAGAGCAATACTCGCCGCTTGGACGGGGGTAAATTTCAGGTGTTTTGCAAGTACATGCACATCAATTAAATCAAAATTTACGGGACGAGACTTTTTCTTCCTGAATGTCGTAAGGCTCATATTGAGATGATCTGCAAGAAATTCATCTGATATGGCATATCTTTCTTGATTCCCGGCTATGATTGCACGGATTATACGGTTCTGTTCTTCCAATGGTGATGGTTTAAGCTTTGGCATAGTAGTGTGTCCTTTCGAGAATGCATTTATTGATTACAGTTTTTGGTAGTTTGGCAGGAGCCAGTTTGGGTTTGAGGTGTTGCTGCTCCAGGATGGAACACCTCCAGGAGAGGTATCCCTAATGAGGATACCTTGGCTCCATGGAGAAGCTCCGGCAGATGCATCCAAGGTGGGTTCGTTTTGGCCCCTCCTTCAGGATGAAGCACCTGCCCTGATTCCAGGGCCCCTCCCCCAAAACTGGTGCACCCCTGCCCCGGTTCAGGGCATCCCTGCGGGAAATTACCCGCCTCCACCCGGAAATTTCCGGTACCCCTCCCCGAAATTGCGGGGTACCCTGCCGGAAATTACCGGCTCCAGGATGGGCTCCCTTTGCCAGGGGGTCGGCGTTCTGCCGTGCCCACTTGTGGGGATGTTATGGCTCCCGCCCATACCTTTATCTTCTAACGTCATTGTCTCGTAAAGACGTTGGAGCCATTGTTGGCCCGGGCTCTGTTCCTCCCTGCTGACGAATGAGCCCGTACCTGTGGGTACGCTTTCAAAGGTCGTGATTTACGACTCCCCTGAAATTCCGGGGCTAGGCCTGGGGTGGGTCGTTTGGCTTGTTTTGGTATTCTGGAATTTTGGTTAGTAATTCTATTTGATCTATCGCTCTGTTTATTTGTGTGTGTGCCTTTATTCGTCCTTCTTCATTTAACATAGAAAACAGGGATTCAAAAATAGCACCTATTGTTTTTACAGATTTATCTAAATAATTATGCCACCATTCGATTTCATCAGATGTCAACTTTTCTCCGTCATTTATCTTTTTCTTTATGCGATTAAAATATATGTCATCGAGTTGAGTATCAGTCGTAATCTCAGAATAACGTAATTCCTCAATACGTTTGACCGCTGTTTTCCTTCCAATTTCATTCAATTCGCTATATGTGTTTAATATATCCCTTAATTGAACAGCAACAACTTCTTGCTCTTGTGTCATTATCCAGTCTTCGCTAAGTAACGAATGAAATAAAACATAAGCTTCCGTTTGGGCATTTGACCTACTGGCACATGTGAATTTAGGAGCTTTACCTAGAAAAGGTTCGTTTGAGATTGGATAGTCTATATTTTTTTTGCTGAAAAATCGAGGAGCTGATTTAATAGCTTTTTCCTGTGCTATTGCTTCTTTATCATTATTATCAATGCCTTTTTTATGTTTTTTATTTCCGTAATAAAGATACAATAAGGATGTGCCAAAATAATCAGCAATTCTTTCTATTATATGAAAATACGGTTCGCGTTTTCCATTTTCCCAATTAACAATATTTTGTTCTTTTACATGAAGTTCTCTTGCAAGTTCCTTTTGGGTAAGGTTGCGTTCAGTCCGTAGTTCCTCTAAGGCATTTGAAAAATATGGTATTCGTCTATTTATATAAAGACTTTCGTCAATATCAGAAACTTGGCAATTAAGAGCATCAGCTATTTTCTTTTTGGTTTCTAGTTTTGGTTGCCGTTTTCCAGATTCATATTGCGAAATAAGTTGAGGAGAACACCCCATAATATCAGCTATTTGTTGTAATGTCATTCCTTTTTCTTTGCGTATGTTTCGTATATTGTTCCCAATGCTCATTTTTGTTTTCACCGCCTATCAAAATGAGTATACCAAATAATCAGCGAAAAATAAAGCAAATGATTAAAAAGTTCTTGACTTAAAGCAAATGATTGATATAATGGAATTATAAAGCAAATGCTTTAAAAAGTCAAATAGAAATTTTTAGGAAGGAGAACAGCATGAAATTAAAACTTGACACAAAGAAAATCTACCTTGCAATGGCAGAGCATGGCATCACAGCCGCAGAGATAGCCAAACAGGGTGGCGTAAGCCAGCAGGCGGTGTCCAATGCACTGAACGGCAATCGGATAGGAAAAGTTAAGGTAGTTCCGGCATTTTGTGAGTCGCTAGGTTTTTCAGCCGAAGATATTGTAATCATCGAAGATTAAGGAAAGGAGAACGGACAATGGCAAAAGTATTCAGAGATTATGCAGAGGTAAATGAGAAGTTGTTAGAGGGATTCATGGTAGCGGAGGTTCTCACCGGAATCAATGCACAGGACAGCGGCATGATGATGGGCTTGGAGCGGACGATTGATAACGTGACCATCGGTATTGATGTGAGTTATGATCCTGATTGCAGAGAGGGTGAAACGCCGCTCATGGTATCAGAGGAATATGTGAAGCATATCAATGAGACTCCGAAAGAGCCGGAAAAGAAGGTCTGCCAGTGGATTGGCGTATTAGAAAACAACAATTGAAGCTGGTCGACGTTCAGAGGTAGACGGGAGTAATCTTATGATGAGAGGATATTGATGCAAAGGACGGTGAGTTATATGGGAATGGTCTGTGCAAAGTATGAAGAAATGATCTCGATCATGTGCAACAGCTGTCTGTCTCCCCGGCAGATCGCGGAGAAAGCCGGGGTATCCACAAGTGCTGTCTATCGTATCCGGGCGGGCTACCTGGTCAAAATGGAGATCATGGGAAAGGTATGCGCTGCTTTGGGTGTAAAATGCGAGGATGTACTGGATTATGAGCGCATGGAGCGGTACAGGAAGGAGCGGAAGGAGAAATAGTGGCAAACAAGGAAGAATTTCTGCTGGAGCTAGACCGCGATACCTTCTGCGGATACGACTGGTGCCGGCATCTGTACGCCTATCAGTATGCGGATCCTGCATTTTTAGAACAGGTATATGCACGGCTGGATGAACTGAATCGGCACCGTGTAAAATCCATTTATGCGCTGTATCTTCGCCTTGAGACAGAATACTGGAGCAGACAGGAGCGGGAGGCCGGTGAATGGCTGGTAAAAAGAATAGAAAGAGACTATGAAAGGCAGGTGAGGAAAAACGCAGACAGAAGAACGGCGCAGTTTTCTGCTGGGCTTCCACAAGATTGGTAAGAATGATAAACCGTATGATATTTTGGACAATGCAATTGCTGACTACATAATTGAGAATGAACATATTATCGTCATAGCGGGAAAGCCTTACATTTATAAGGATGGAGTTTATAAAAGTGACGAGGATGGGAATATTCTCCGCTACCTTATAAAATCCATGATACTGGAAGATCTGATTACAATAGGAAGAATTAACCGGGTGTTCCAGCTGATTATTACGAATCATAAACTGAAAGTTGATGTGGATGATTTAAACAGACATCCGAGGGACTGGATTAATTTTCATAACGGATTTCTCGATGTGAGAAATATGAAAATGATGGAGCATTCCCCGGAATACCTGTCGATTAATCAGATTCCGCATGATTTTCAGACAGACAGGATTGTTCCGGATGATTCCGTAGTGCCGGAATTCCTGAAAGGGATTATCTGTAATGAAGATGATTATGAAATGCTACTGGAATATATCGGTTACTGTATGACAACAGATACCGGCCTGCAGAAATTCCTGGTGATTACCGGACCGGGAGGAACCGGAAAAAGTACGTTGATACGGCTGATCAATAATGCCATGGGGAAAGAGAATATAAGCGGTCTGTCGTTGCAGGATCTGAATGAACGGTTTAATGCGACAAACCTTTTTGGCAAGCTGCTGAATTCATGCGCAGACATTTCGAGTAAGGCGATGGAGCAGGTGGATATTATCAAAAAAATCACGGGCGAAGATTTGGTCAAAGGCGAGTATAAGGGCGGGGCGGTATTCTTTTTTAAGAGCTATGCGAAGCTGATGTTTTCGGCGAATGAGATACCGGTATCACTTGACGATAAGACGAATGCATATTACCGGCGCTTTCTGATCATCAAAATAGATAAACGGTGTCATGAGATCGATCATTTGGAAGAACGGCTGAATGAATCTTCTGACGACTTTATTTATCTGTCAGTAATGGCGTTACAGAGGATGTATCAGAGGGGAAAACTGAATGAGAGTCAGAACAGCCTGGATAATGTGATGGAGCTGTATATGGCGAGCGATACGGTGATGTCGTTTCTTACAGAAGAGATGACCGTGGGTGCAGATTTTAAAGTCGAGAGGTGCAGATTTTATGAAGAGTATAGCAGATATTGTGAAGACAATGATCGTCATCCGCTAACACGAAATGGCTTTTTTAAAAACGTGAGAAACAAGGGGTATAAAGAGCTACAATCGCACGGAAAGCGCTATTTTAAAGGGCTTAAGTATAAGGACAGCGATTTTATACCGGTGCAGGGAGAAATACCATTCAATCAGATGGGTGCAGAAAAAGCAGATATTTCTAAGTTCAAATAAATATGTAAAAAAGCTAAATGAGGATATATATCAAAATATATATGGAGTTGAGAAAAAGTGTTTTTTCTGCACCCATAAGAAAAGGAGATTTATGAATAATCAGAAACTAAAAACAGTATATACATTGTTCTCGGACTGCTGGAAGCTGTTCAAAAGATTCATTGATGCCGAATCAGACGAGCAGTGGCAGGAGTGTACGGAGGAAGCTGCAAGGATTGTGGAGCGATACGGAGAGGGCACAAGGCCACTGGTTCTTGATACACTGGAATTGCTGGAAAATACAAAGAAGGAAATGCAGAATGAAAAAGTTCAGCAGTTTCGACCATCAGTCAGAAAGGAGGGCGCATGAGCGAGGAATTATTGACCCGGATTGCGGTTGCTTTGGAATCCATCAACGCAGGCCTGGAGAGCATCAGCGATTCACTGTCGGATGCATCTGTAACACTGGACAGCATTGACAAGACTTTGGATAAGTGTACCTGCACGAACGGGAAAAACAGTTTTTTATGTATCACAGGCAACATTATGACAAATTGAAACGCCCCATTGATACTGCAATATCAACAGGGCAAAAGCACAGCCGGAGCCGTAACCAATACATGATTATTGTACCACGGCTTTCCGGGGAAAGGAAGTAAAAAATGAGATATCCACTGACAACAGAGCAGTTACAGTCTGCGGGATTTGATATGAATATGGAAATGGATTTTATCACGGCCTTTATCAGGGTGATAAACAACATTTATGAGAAAAGCCGGAGAATGAAGCGGACAGGCATCTGTTTCACACCGGATCTGCTGAAAGAGCAGTGCGAAAAGGTGTATGGTGCAGAGTATGACAACAAGGAGGACAATATGTTTTTTGAGGTTTTGACGGAATATGCAAATGACGCAAACCGGCAGGGAGCGGAAGCATCCGGGGCTGTGGAGTACGTACCTGTTGATGCGATAGGGATTTATTCTTGCTTTGCAGCGCATGAGCCGGAACCGGAGAAGATGCAGCAGAAAGAACAGTATTTTCTGGAAAACGGAATCTTACAGTCGCAGATCATCCTCGACAGCCGGGGCAATCTGATTGACGGTTACATAAGCTTTTTATTGGCAAAGAAGTATGGCATCAGAAGCGTGCCGGTCCGGTATGGTAAACGGCAGATCATACAGGCGACCCATAAGCCGGGTGGAAGGCTGTATTCCTGGGAACTGCCGGGGCTTCTCATTGACCGGATTTCTATCGGGGAGAGGGTGCTTGTACATACGAAAAGCGGCGTCAGGACCGTTATAGTAAAGGAAGTGGAAGATTATGCAGGACATGAGCCGGAAGCATTTGGAATGGTGATCAGGGCAAGGAGACGGGGAGGTGCGACAAAGTGAACATGGAAATAGATGAAGTCATTTTAAAAAGTGCAATGAACAGGAGAGAGCCTATGAGTTTCGAACGCCTGAAATTTCTCTGCTATTTTATCGCCGGGATGGTTGCGGAGGTTCTAGGCTTTGTCCTTGTACTTGTAATTGTCCTTTGTATGGCCGGTGTGCTGTAGCAGCGGGCGGCATGGCGGCTGTCATGGCCGCCTGCACGGCCCTTTGTCTTTGCGAAAGCCGTTTAATTTGGTACAAACAGTATCCTGTAATATGCGATAATGAGAAAGAGAAGAAAGAAAAGACGGGGGCGTGATATCGGTGGCGAGAGTTGCAAAATCAGAATGGGAGGAACCGGATCGGTTGCTGTTACTGGAAGCATGGTCAAGAGACGGGCTGACGGACGAGCAGATAGCGGGAAATATGGGGATCAATGTCCGGACGCTGTACAACTGGAAGAGGAAGAGCGAGCCGATATTTCAGTCCTTAAAAAAGGGGAAGGAAGTTGCTGATATTGAGGTCGAAAACGCTCTTCGCAAAAAGGCGCTTGGGTTTCGGGAAACAGAGCAGAGTGTATCCACCCGGAAGGTCGTGGAGTACAAGGACGGTAAGCGGGTGAGAGAAATTACGGAACCGGTTGTAACCACGGTAGAGAAATATTATCCGCCCGATACGACGGCACAGATCTTCTGGCTGAAAAACAGAAAACCGGAGCAGTGGAGGGATAAACAGGAGAACAGGGTGGATCTGACGGAGGCAGTGAAGATTATTGACAGCATCGGAGACAGTGATTGATTTTGGCAGTCTGATAGCGCCGGTGTTTTATCCGGTGCACAGTGATATTTTAAAAGGCAGGCATACATATTACGATCTTTTTGGCGGCAGAGGCGGTCTGAAGTCGTCATTTATATCACTGGAAATTGTTCTTGGAACGATGAAAGATCCCATGGCCAACGCTGTTGTATTCCGTAAATATGCGGTTACGTTGCGGGAATCGGTATATGAACAGATCCTTTGGGCGATTGAGGTATTGGGAGTATCTCATTTGTGGGATGTGGGTGTCAGTCCGATGCAGTGTGTGTATCGTGCTACCGGACAGAAAATTGTGTTCCGTGGGCTGGATAAGGCGAAGAAAACGAAGTCTATCAAGGTATCGCATGGATATTTTAAGTATTTGTGGTTTGAGGAGCTTGACGAGTTTCAGGGACCGGAGGAGATCCGGACGGTGCAGCAGTCCGTGTTGCGCGGCGGCGAGAAGTTCGTTGTGTTTAAAAGCTTCAACCCGCCTGTCACAAATGCGAACTGGGCGAATCAGTACGTGAACGAACCCCGTAATGACAGCTGTCGGCATAAAAGCTGCTACCTGGATGCGCCGCCAGAGTGGTTGGGTCAGCAGTTCCTTGATGATGCGGAACACTTAAAAGAAACCAATCCGAAAGCTTATGAGCATGAGTATTTAGGGATTCCGGTAGGACTGGGCACGAATATCTTTGAGTTTTTGGAGATACGGGAGATTACGGACGAAGAAATCTGCAGAATGGACAGGCTGTATGCAGGCGTTGACTGGGGCTGGTATCCTGATCCATATGCTTTTATCTTAGCTTATTACAACCCGAGGGAGGAAAAGATATATCTGATTGATGAAAACCGCAGGCAAAAGACGGCGAACAAAGATACTGCAAAATGGATATTGGACAATCACAAAAAGGATTTACACGCTATGCCGTATGGGACGATATGCGACAGCGCAGAACCTAAATCTATTGCAGATTACAGGGATTTAGGCGTGTGGAACGCAAAAGCGGCGCATAAGCCGCCGGGGAGCGTTGAATACGGCATGAAGTGGCTGCAATGCCGGACAATCGTCATAGACCCAAAAAGAACGCCGCACGCTCTTAAAGAGATAACGGAATATGAGTACGAGAGGGACAATGACGGGAATGTGATGTCGGGTTACCCCGACCATGATAATCACTTTGTGGACGCGCTGCGCTATAGCTTATCGCCTGTATTCATGCGGAGAATGTCACAGGCATAGGAAGGAGAGGATTATGGATTATCTGAAAATACATTGTTTTCATTGTGGTGGCAGATTTGAGCTTTACAGCCGCAATATGAACCACGACGACAAACCGCCAATGTGTCCGCACTGCCTGACAGGAATGGATAAGACACAGTGGAATCGTATGATTGATGCGTATTTTACGATCAGTGAGGTTAACACTGATTTTCGGAAATACCATGAAGACCGCGGGGAGCCACTGTTTCAGGTGGAGCTTCGAAATCATTATGTGAAGCCGGGGAAGACTGTGTTGGATGGCCGGGTTCTGAAAAATATGGAGACACTGGCGGACATTGTAAGGCATCCGGTTCCAAATAGGAACATCTGCGATTATGAATAAAAAATGAACGGAGGAATTTATCATGAAGAAAAGCAATGTTGAGTATTACAAAGAGGCGGTTAAAAAGGCAGGAAGCGCGAGGGCTACCATCATTTCGGCAAAAGAGGACTACGAACGCAAAGATAAGCTATGGAAGGATGATCTTTCGGAAGGTATTTTGGGTGAAGTTGGGTACAACGAGAAGATCGAGAGCGCAAAAGCTGAGATGAACGAGAAGATCGAGAGTGCACAGCGGCTTGTTTTGAACGTTGCCGATGCGTATTCCGAAGAGATGGCAGAGCTTTCCAGACTGGACGGCGATAAGATTGATGATGCAACCATGAAGCTGCTGAACAGTGGAATAAATCTTACCCATGCAGAGTGGCAGGAGCTGGCAAATAAGCACGCAGACAACGCCATTATGAGCAGGATTTTAAAAGAGCGATACGAGGCGAACCGCCCAGCGGAAGAAGGCACTGGTATTACCATAGTACAGTTCGGACAGACTCCGGCAGAACGTGAAAAGGTATTTGGTTCGTTTGTCAGGACGCTGGCCCATTCGGTCAATAGCGATTATATGCCTAAATACGGCGGCGCGGATTTTGATTCACGCACAAGCTACTGGAACCATTTGGCGAAAGATTCCCTCAAATCAATGAAACCGTTTGAGGGGGAATGTTTTGACAGCCTGGATACTGACTTCTCGGTTGGATTTGATCAGGCAGAACAGAGCTGCACAGTTTTTTAGCGCGGTACAATAGATCTACCTGGAAGGAGGATAGGGAAAATGGGAATGACAGCAGAAGCGCAGGAAGTAAAGAAAGCCTATATGCGGCAGTACAGAGCCAGGAACCGGGACAGAATCAATGCAAAACAGCGGGAATGGCGGATGCAGAATCCGGACAGGGTGAAAGAATATCAGAGAACGTATTGGGAGCGAAAGGCCGGAGCCGGTAATACCCGGCTCCCCTGGTCAGCCTATGGTATCACGCCGGAGCGGCGGAGAGAACTGGAGGAGATTGCACGGGAGAAAAGATACGCTGACACGGTGCTTGCTGCGGCTTTAAAAGCTGACAGGAAGGCTGCAGGCCATATTGTTTTGTCAGTGACAAAAGGCATTTCCTATGACTATTTGGAATTTCGTGACCGGCTTGGCCGTTGCCCGCTTGGCAGAACAGATTTTTACGGTGCCAGGCGGCTGTTCTTTCATTATCTGGATCGTGCATTGAATGGGATGCAGGCAGAGAAAAGCAGGGGGTAAAAAGTGGATAATCTGACAGCTTTGGCTCTAAGCTCTATGATCCATGAGCAGTTCGCATCATGGAACGAGCAGGAGGAAGTTATGAATAATCTGAAAGAGGAACTGTTCAAAGGCTGTACCCATGAGGACAAGAAGGAAGAAGTTATTTCCAAAATGATCATCAATTCCATGGAGATTGCGGCAAATATTTCTGCGAGAATAATTTTTGAGATATTGCTTACGGCTGGCTTGATGGAACCCGTTGAGGAAGAACAGCTTCGGAAAAATGTTCTGTCTGTTATAAAATAAAACATAAACAATACCGGCTGATAACTGGTTTCAGTCGCTAACCCAAACAGTTAAGGGCAGAGACAAAGGCATCTCTGCTTATGCGGAGGTGTCTTTTTTATGGCGCAATATGATGGATCAATCAGGATTGTTACCAAAATAACAACGAAGGATGCGGAAGAGTCGCTTTCCAGTCTTGAATGGCAGATTAAAAAATCGGCCAAATATATAGATGAACTGCGCTCAAAAATGGATGCGCTGAAAGATCAGAAAATTCCAACAAACGATTACAAAGATTTGCAGAAAAAGCTTTCTGATGCAGAAAAAGAACTATCCGGGTTGGTTGAAAAACAGAATGAATGGGAGAAGATGGGAATTACCTCGGGTGATTCATGGGATTCTCTCAATGAAAAAGTTGCGTCTGCAAGCGATAAGGTTGATCTGATAAAGTCAAAGATGCAGAAGCTTACCGATGACGGAAAAGATTTTATTCTTGGACAGGATACCGCACAGTATAAGGCGATGGAGCGTCAGATCCAGTATGAGGAGGAATCAATAAAGAAAGCAGGAGAGCATTATCAACAGCTTTTGCAGCAAACCCCCGAAATTCAGAAGCAAGCGGCCGAGGAACAGCGACTTGCACAGATCAGATCGGGTGCCGTTGTAGGGAACCAGCGTATTATTGATACTATTGAGCGCCGCCGTCAGCTGTTGCAGGAAATCAAAGACATGGAGGCCGCCGGGATAGGGGCCGGGTACCAGCAGTATGATGCCGCAAAGCAGGAGCTGGCAGAGCTGAATCAAAAAATAAAGGAGTACGGGAACAACATTGGATCTGTCAGAGAGAAATATAAAAAACTTTCGGAAGTAGCAAAAACGTCATTTGGAGGGCTGGACCAGTCAATGAAAAAATCCGGCGGAATGATGTCAACGCTTGCTTCGAGATTTAAGGGACTGACACTGTCTCTGCTGATATTCAATCAGATCAGCAAAGCGTTTAATGCCATGATCTCCGGAATGAAAGAGGGATTCGGGAACCTGTACAACGAAGTCGGCGCTTTTAAAACTGCTGTGGACGGGCTGAAAGCAAGCTCCCTGACGCTGAAAAACTCTTTTGCGGCGGCATTCCGTCCCCTGGTGGAGATTGCGATACCATATATACAAAGAACCATGGAGGCTATTTCAGGTCTGATGAATGTGATCGGGCGATTTATGGCGGTGATTACCGGGCAGAAGACATACACCAAAGCGGTCAAACAGACTACGGCAGCGATAGAGGGACAGACAAAAGCACAGAATAAGCAGCTTAGCAGTCTTGACAAGCTGAACAATTTAAGCAGTGCCGGCGGAGGAGGAGGCGGAGCGGACTCGGCGGGAATGTTTGAGGAAGTCCCCGTTGACGCTAAAGTGCCGTCTTATTTTGAAAAGATCGCAGAATACGCCAAAATGCTTAAAGATGTATTTGCGCAGGGATTTTGGGACGGGCTTGGAGATTGGGAGTATCGCTGGCAGTCCATAAAAGACAGTATTGCATCCATAAAAGACAGTCTGATTGGTATATGGACCGATCCTGCGGTTACTTCCGGGGCTAATTCCTGGATAAAGTCTGTTTTTTATGCGTTAGGGAGTCTTGCCGGATCAGTTGCCAGTATCGGGCTTACGATCGGCGCAAACCTTGTTGGCGGTATTGCGCGATATCTCGAGGAGAGCAGCGGACGGATAAAAGGGTATCTGGTTTCTATGTTTGACATAGGAGCTGAAATAAACAATACCTTTGCGGAATTGTCACAGTCTGTTGCATACATTTTTGAAGCTGTTGCAGGTTCTGAAGGAATACAGCTTACAGCGAATATCTTTGGAATGATTTTAGATACTCTTATGGGAATATCTGAAATAGCTTTAAAATTATCGAGGGATATTTTTAACATTTTTGCACAGCCGGTCATTGATAATGCGGACAAATTCAAAACCGCATTGGAAGGCATTTTATCGGTTTTAGCTTCCGTCACCGGAACGATCAGGCGTGGAATAGATGAGACCATTGACAAACTGAACGAAGTCTACGACGGACATATTAAGCCGTTTTTTGATTCCGTAGCACTGGGGCTGTCTGATATTGTAAGTAAGTTCATGGAATTTTGGAACGGATCGGTTCAGCCGCTTCTTGATAAGTGGGCAGAAAAGTTTGATGTGCTTTGGTCAGAGCACATTCAGCCGATGTTAAATAATTTTATCGAACTGATTGGCGGCGTTGCGGATATGCTGAAAGCCTTTTGGGATAACGTTCTGAAACCGCTGATCGACTGGGTGATTGAACATATTCTGCCTGTCGTACTTCCGGTGTTAGACGATATTGTGGATGGATTTCTTCAGATGTTCGGAACAATATCGGATGTGATCAGCGATATTATCGATGTGATACGCGGCATTGTAGAGTTTCTGACAGGTGTGTTCACCGGAGACTGGCAGAAGGCGTGGGATGGAATTGTCGGGATCTTCGAGGGAATCAGAGATGCCATATTTGATATCGTGAACCCCATTATCGAAAAAATTACCGGATTTATCGAAAAGATTGGCGCTGCTATTCAGTCTGTCAAAGATTTTTGGGGAAGCGGAATCGGAAACGTCGGAGGTGCGCTTGCCAGTGCCGGAAATGCCGGTATGGGAGCGATCGGTGGAAGATCATCATTTTCTGCCATCCCGGCGCCTGTTGCAATGCAGCTCACAGATGCAAAAATACCTGGGTATGCTACCGGGCAGGTGATTCCTCGGTCGATGGGCCGGCACCTGGCAATATTGGGAGATAATACCAGGGAAACGGAAATAGTATCCCCTCTGTCTACCATCAAACAGGCTAATATGGAATCCATGATGGAAGTTTTTTCCAGGCTTGGATTGACAGGCGCAGGATCGACTACAGGTGATATCAATATTAATGTGACGGCGGAATGTGACGGGTATACATTGTTTCAGATCATAAAAAGACTTGATGCGGAACAGTTTCAGCGCACAGGACGCCCGTCGTTTCAAATATAAATACTGCGTTTCTGTTTATTAGTGACGTACTAGTGACAGCATTTCCCGCAAATGCCACATTCGCGCTCCTTCACCTCTTAGAAAAATTAACAAACTCTTAAGAAATACCCCTATGTATTACCCGACAAAAATGGTAGAATAGCAGTATGAGTTTGTCTGCACAGGAGCTGGTTACGGAGGTTATAAGATGAGTGGAAAGAAAGTAGCAGCCTGGCTGGGAGTGCTTGCGGTGCTTGCAGCGGCCGGGGGAGCCGGTTATTATTACCGGAATGAGATAAAGGAGATGATTCCGTTTTTTCAGGACGGGAGTCCGGCGGATAAAGTATATGTGGAGAAGGTTTCCCGTGTGATGAATCAGTATTCCGGCGTTTCGAACCGGTACAACGGTACGGTGGAGTCCCAGGAGACGTATGAGATCAACGTGGATTCGTCCCGGACGATCGATAAGATCATGGTGGAGGAGGGCGATCTGGTAGAGGAAGGACAGACGCTGGTTACATATGATACCAGTGACTTAAAGATGCAGATCCAGCAGATCAATCTTGAGATCGAGAGTATCAATAACGATATCGACAATTATAACAAGCAGATCGACATGACGGCGAAGGAGGCAGAGAAGCTGCCGGTGGAGGAACGGTTTACGTATGAGACCGAGATCCAGTCCCTGCGCAATTCCATCTCGCAGAAGCAGTTTGATCTGGAGAGCAAGAAATTAGAGATTTCAAAGCATCAGACCCAGATCAATAATTCCTCGCTTGTGAGCAAGGTGTCCGGCGTGGTCAAGACGATCAATGAGAAGGGAACGGATGAATACGGCAATTCCGCGCCGTTTATGACGGTTCTTCAGACCGGCGATTACCGCATTGCGGGCAGTATCGACGAGCAGAATATCTGGACGATCTCCGAGGGGCAGCAGGTGCTGATCCGCTCCCGCGTGGACGCGGAGAAGACCTGGAACGGCGTGATCAGCCTGATCGACACGGAGAATCCGAAGCAGAGCAATAACAATAATTATTATTCCTCATCGGACAGCGATATGCAGATGGCGTCCAGATATCCGTTTTATGTGGAGCTGGATTCCGTGGACGGGTTGATTTTAGGACAGCATGTCTATATCGAGCTGGACCTGGGGCAGGAGGAGACGAAGGAAGGCCTCTGGCTGTACGGCTCCTATATCGTGCAGGATGACGGGGAACCCTATGTGTGGGCGGCAAATGATAAGGAGCGCCTGGAGAAGCGCTATGTCACTCTGGGGGAATACGACGCGGAAATGGACGAGTATGAGATTCTCTCCGGTCTTACGGTAAGCGATTATATCACCTGGCCGATGCCGGGACTCTACGAGGGCGTGACGACCGTGACCAGCGAGGCGGAGGTGGACTATTCCTCGCCGCTGTACAATCAGGAGCCGTCAGATATGGAGGGCGACGGGTTCTACGATGTGGATCCGGGAATGATGGAGGACATGGGCGGAACCGAGTGGATGATGGAGGACATGGGAACCGAATGGATGATGGAGGACATGGAGGGAGCCGGATGGACGGATGACCCGGAGGCTCCGGCGGACATGGACGAAGGAGCGGCGGATGCCGAAGCCGGTGTGATGCCCTTAGAGGCCGGGGAAGCGGAGGTGGCGGAATGATACTGAAGCTCGACCACATCTATAAGGATTACCAGCAGGAAAAGCTGGTGGTCCCGGTGTTAAAGGATGTTTCCCTGGCGGTGGAGGAAGGGGAATACGTGGCGATCATGGGGCCGTCGGGCTCAGGGAAGACCACGCTGATGAATATCATCGGCTGCCTGGATAAGCCCACCAGCGGTGAGTATGAGCTGGCCGGGGAAAATGTCTCAAAGATGAAGGATAAGGAGCTGTCCGACCTGCGGTTAAAAAGCATCGGGTTTGTCTTTCAGAGCTTTCACCTGATGCCGCGTGAGAGCGCTGCTGAGAATGTGGCTCTTCCCCTCAGCTACGCGGGGGTGCGCAAAAAAGAGCGAAAGGCCCGGGCCACCAAAGCCCTGGAGCGTGTGGGGCTCGGGGACCGGGTTAACTTTAAACCGACCCAGCTTTCCGGAGGGCAGAAGCAGCGTGTGGCCATCGCCCGGGCCATGGTAAATAACCCGAAGATCCTGCTCGCCGACGAGCCCACCGGGGCGCTCGATTCCAAATCCGGGGAACAGATCATGGAGCTGTTTCACAGCTTAAACGAGGAGGGCGTGACGGTTGTCATGATCACACATGACCCGAAGATCGCGGCGCGCGCGAAGCGGGTGATTCATATCATTGACGGTGAGATTCACGATTCGGCAGAGGAGGCGTCGTCATGAAGGTGAAAAAGGTAATTGCGACGGTTGTTGCGCTTACGGTTGTCATTGGCGGAACTGCCGGCGGAATATACGGGTATAAATCGTATCAGGATAAAAATCTCGTGGCGGAGGTCCAGCCGGTCTCGAACTTAAGCTGGGGCTACTGGGGCGATTCCGAGACGAGCTACGGCATGGTGACAAACGATTCCTCCCAGGAGATCTATCTTGCGGATTCCAAAACGATCAAACAGATCTATGTGGAGGAGGGCGATCTGGTGGAGGAGGGGGATCCCCTGCTCGAATACGACACGGCGGAGCTTCGCATTGAGATCGAGCGCAAGAAGCTGGATCTGAATACAACGGAAAATGAGCTTGCGATCGAGAATTACAAATATGAAAAATTAAAACAGGAGCAGCCGGTGGACAAGACGCCGCCGAAGATCGATACCTCAAAGCTGGAAGAGCTTCAGAAGCAGGATGAGGCGAATCTGAACCGGCCGGAACGCGATGTGAAGGATGCGAGGATTTTTAACTATCTGACGGCTGGAGCGGAGCCGTATAATATAACGCACGATGCGGACGGCAATCCGGTTTACCCTGCGGGAACAAAGGAAGATCCCTATAAATATTACTGCAATGCGAGGGCGTACGCGGACGGCAGCTTTTTCAATTCGATCCGTCCCATGGGGGACGAGCCCGGGAAATTTGTGGAATTCGTTGTATGTAAGAAGGACGCGGACGGGAAGATGATCGTTGTGGAAAAAACGGTGACGGTCGAGACGGATCCGGACACGGGCGGCGGAAATACCGGAACCGGCGGTGATAAGCCGGATTCCGGTGATACAGGGAATACCGGTACCGGGGGAAGCGGCACCGGTGACGCGGGAAATACCGGCGGCTCGCAGGGA
The DNA here is from genome assembly GCA_947642555.1 of uncultured Roseburia sp. Taxonomy (GTDB): domain Bacteria; phylum Bacillota; class Clostridia; order Lachnospirales; family Lachnospiraceae; genus Roseburia. The sequence continues at coordinate 31,972 of CANRSX010000043.1, forward strand.
AGCGGCACCGGTGATGCGGGAAATGCCGGCGGAGGCACCGGTGGGATCACAACGACATCGGCTGTGATCAGTGGCGGCACCGGCGGGCGTCAGATCCGCGCGGAGGCGGCGGATTCGACGGGCGTGGACAGCACCCAGGCCACGGACAGCACCCAGAGCACGGAGGATCCCTCCGGCACGGAAACGCCCGATACGGAGACACCCGGTACGGAGACGCCCGGTACGGAGCTGCCGGCCCCGCCTCCCGCGACGATCACGGTCAGCGAGCCGCTGCCGGATGACAGCGTCAGTCCGAACACGGTGCGTCTCAACGGAAATAATCTGCCGGGAGAATACGATTCCTCGAGAATGTGGTATATTTTTACGGGGGAGGAATACATCCCGGAGCAGTCCCTGGCAGATAAATATATGGATGATTTTATGGAAAACGCCACGGACTGGAAGGAGCCGAAGGGCTACACGGCCGAGGAGCTCGCGAAGGAGCTGTTAGACACCGAGAACCGGTTAAAGACGCTCGATATCCAGAGGCGCCAGCAGGTATTACAGCTCGAGTCCATGCAGAAGACGGCATCGGACGGGATCGTATACGCGGAGGTATCCGGCGAGGTGAAGACAGTGGGCGACCCGGATGAATATCAGGAGCCGGGGACCGCTTTTCTCGTGGTGACCGGGGACGCCGGCCTGTATGTGCGCGGGTCCATCAGCGAGCTGCTGTTAGACGATGTGAAAGTGGGGACGGTAGTGACGGCGAATTCCTGGGAGAGCGGCATGACATTTGACGCCACGATCACGGAGATTTCGGATTATCCCTCCTCGGGCGGCAATTCCTGGGGCGACGGGAACCCGAATGTCTCCTACTACGGTTACACGGCATATATCGAGGACAGCTCCGCGCTGCGCAACGGGGAGTATGTGGATCTCTCCATCTCGACGAATCAGTCGGAGACAGGCGGGCTTTATATCGATAAGGCATATGTGCGCCAGGAGGACGGGAAGTTCTACTGCATGATTGCGGACGAAAACAATTGTCTGAAAAAGCAGTATGTCGTGACGGGAAAGACGATCTACGGTTCTGCGGTAGAAATTAAATCAGGACTTACGGAAGAAGACCGGATTGCGTTCCCGTATGGGAAAAATGCCGTGGAGGGCGCGGCGGTCACAGAGTCGCAGAATATGTACTATTAAGGGGGAGCGCGATGTTCGAAAATATAAGACTTTCTTTTCAGGGAATCTGGTCACATAAAATGCGCTCCTTCCTCACGATGCTCGGCATTATTATCGGTATTGCCGCGATTATCGCGATTGTTTCGACCATTCGCGGAACAAATGAGCAGATCAAGCAGAACCTGGTGGGTTCCGGTGAAAATACGGTGGAGGTATCGCTGTATCAGGGGGAGTGGGAATACGAGATGTCCTACAACGGGATTCCGAAGGGGGTGCCGCTGGTGGCGGACGAGGTGATTGCGCAGATCCGTGATATTCCGCATGTGGAAAATGTTTCGCGCTATTTAAGCCGTCAGGATTACAGCGGGGTGTATCATTTAAACACCAGTCTCTCCGGCGGGTATGTGAGGGGCGTTGACACGGATTATTTTGATACCTGTAATTATATTATGAAATCGGGAAGAGGCTTCACGCAGGATGATTTTGCGAAATATCACAAGGTTGCCATCCTTGATACGGACTCCGCGGATGCACTCTTTCAGGGGGAGGATCCCATCGGAAGCACAATCGAGATCCAGCAGGAGCCGTTTGTGGTGATCGGGATCGTGACAAAGGCGAAGGTGTTTGAACCGGTGATCAATTCGATCGAGGATTACTATACCTATGCCCAGCGCTCCGCGGGATCGGTCTATATCCCGAAATCGACCTGGCCCATCATCTACCAGTACGACGAGCCGGAGAATGTGGTGATCCGCGTGGAGAGCACGGACTATATGACAGCGGCGGGCAAGGAATGCGCGGATATTTTAAACGGTTACGTAAGCCCAGAGGACGAGACGATCCAGTATCGCGCGAAGGATCTGTTAGAGCAGGCGCAGCAGATCCAGGAGCTGAGCAGCTCCACCAACACGATGCTGATCTGGATCGCGGGCATTTCCCTGATCGTCGGCGGAATCGGCGTCATGAACATCATGCTGGTATCCGTGACGGAGCGGACGCAGGAGATCGGGTTAAAGAAGGCGATCGGCGCGCGCAAATCCAGGATCCTGGGACAGTTTCTGACGGAGGCGGCGGTGCTGACAAGCCTTGGCGGGCTGATCGGGGTGATCGTGGGGATTATTCTGGCGCAGATTATCTCCTATATCAGTACAACGCCTGTCTCGATCAGCGTCCCGGCGGCGGTTGGAGCGGTCGCGTTTTCCATGGTGATCGGGATCGTGTTCGGTGTGTTCCCGTCCTATAAGGCGGCGAATTTAAATCCGATCGACGCATTGCGGCATGAGTAAAGGCGCGGTCGGCATCAGGGAAGGCGGAAGAGGACAGAATTATTATGAGAGAGAGCGCGGGAAAAAGCAGGATCAGCCGGATCGTCATGGTGGCGGGGGGCGTGGAAACGCTCGAGTATTTCGCGGAGCAGATGGCGAAACGCTTTCGGGAGCTGGGATACGCCGTATTTTTCTATGATCTGAAGGATGAGGCGGCAAGCGCGAGGACACTCCGGAAGTTCGTACGAACCGGGCAGACGGCGCTTGTGACCTTTAATTTTCAGGGACTGGAAAAGGAGGAAGGCGTTTACCGGGACGGGATCGGATATGTCTGGGAGGAATACCGGATCCCGTGTTATAATATCGCGGCGGATCATCCATACTTTTATGATGACAGGCTGCATGACCTCCCGCCGGATTATCACCATATCAGCATCGACCGCTGCCAGGAGAAGTATTTCCGGGAATTTTATCCGGAGTATCACAGCCAGGGATTTCTGCCGCTGGCCGGAACCGGGCTTTGTGAGAATCAGTCAGGCGGAGGGGAACCGGCCGGGAGTGGGCAGTGTGCAGAACGCGAATATGACGTCATTCTGACAGGAAATTATACCACGGTTTCATTTTTTGAACCTTATATCAACTGGATTAACGACGAGTATGCCGCGTTTTACCGCGGAATCATCGATGATCTGATCGCGCATCCCCATCAGACGGTGGAGGAAGCCGGGATCCGGCACTGCGAGCGGGAGATGGGAGAGACGCCGTACGACGAACTTCGGATCGCGTTTCACAGGATGATTTTTATCGATCTGTATGTGCGGAATTACTGGCGCGGCGCGGCGGTGCGGACGCTTGTCAATGCCGGGATCCGGGTGGACGTCGTGGGAAAGGGCTGGGAGGAGCTGGAGGGGATTAAGCGGCCGGAATGTCTCGCGATTCATCCGCAGACGGATTCCCTCACCTGCCTTCAGATGATTTCGCGGGCAAAGATTTCGCTCAACGTGATGCCCTGGTTTAAGGACGGGGCGCATGACCGGGTGTTCAATTCCATCTTAAACGGGACGGTCTGCGTCACGGATCCCAGCCGGTATCTGACGGAGGAGCTGGCGGAGGGCGAAGGAGTCTGCTACTATGAGCTGGAACGTCTTTCGGAGCTTCCGGGGAAGGTGCGGCTGCTGCTGGATGACCCGAAGCTGCGGGAGCGGATTGCCGCGGCAGGGCTTCCCAAAGTGCGGGAGCGGCATACCTGGGCAGTCCGGGCGGATGTGATTGCCGGGTGGTTTGAGACAGCGGCATCAGCGGCGGCTGGTCTGGGTTGAAAAAGAAAATGCTTTACAAAACGGAAAACAAAGTGTATGATAAGACAACAATGTGACGAAGACGAAAGCTTCGGTCTGGGTACCGCGGCAGAGAGCCGGCGGCTGGTGTGAGCCGGTGCGGGAGCAGATCTTTCCACTTTCCGAGTCAGTGATGAAAGTCACGGGTTCGTACCCCGTATCGTACGTGAATGAGAGGCCCTGTTATACAGGCATCATTGCTGCACAGGCGGCATTGCCATACGTGTGGCAGCAGGGCAATATGGGTGGCAACGCGGAAGGATGAGCCTTTCGTCCCAGTACTTCCGTCCGTCTGGACGGCAGCCGGATCACGTGTTTTGACACGGTTTGCATCCGGGCGGGTACGGGGACGGGAGGCGTTTTTTGTGCCGCAGGACATTGCATATAAGAGCAGGAGGAAATGACATGATTGATCTGAAGTTTTTAAGAGAGAATCCGGAGGCTGTAAAGCAGAATATCCGCAACAAATTCCAGGATCACAAGCTGCCGCTGGTGGATGAGGTGATCGCCCTGGACGCGGACGCCAGGAAGACCCAGCAGGAGGCGGATGAGCTCCGGGCGAAGCGGAACCAGCTGTCCAAAGAGATCGGAAAGCTGATGGGACAGGGCAGAAAGGACGAGGCTGAGGCGGTGAAGGCGCAGGTCGCGGAGGGTGCGGCCCGGCTGGCTGAGCTGCAGGAGAAGGAAAAGGAGCTGCAGGAAAAGGTCACGAAGATTATGATGACGATTCCGAATATCATCGATCCGTCGGTACCGATCGGAAAAGATGATTCCTGCAATGTGGAGATCGAGAAGTTCGGGGAGCCGGTGGTGCCGGAATTTGAGATCCCCTACCACACGGAGATCATGGAGCGTTTTAATGGGATCGACCTGGACGCGGCGGGAAAGGTGGCCGGAAACGGTTTCTATTATCTGATGGGCGATATCGCAAGACTGCATTCCGCGGTGATTTCCTATGCGCGCGATTTTATGATTGACCGAGGATTTACCTATGTAGTACCTCCGTTTATGATCCGCAGCAATGTGGTCACCGGCGTGATGAGCTTTGACGAGATGGATGCCATGATGTACAAGATCGAGGGGGAGGATCTCTACCTGATCGGAACCTCGGAGCACTCCATGATCGGGAAATTTATCGATACGATCAACGAGGAGGAGAAGCTGCCCTACACGCTGACGTCCTATTCGCCGTGCTTCCGCAAGGAGAAGGGTGCCCACGGGATCGAGGAGCGGGGCGTCTACCGGATCCATCAGTTTGAGAAGCAGGAGATGATCGT
>CANRSX010000044.1 GCA_947642555.1 uncultured Roseburia sp.
TCGGAAATCCCGAAAAGGACAGGTACGCATCCGCGTCCTTTCGGATCCGATCCAGTGCCTCCTTCCTTGTGATGGACGGCCCGAGGATACTGACAACGGCAGCCGGGTTTACAGTGGTATCCGACAGATTTACGGGTCCGGCAGATACAGAAGATGTGTGTTCCATAAGCATTTTCCCCTTTCGTAAAATAAATGGTCAGATAAAAAGTTAATGAACGTTCAGCCCGCGCCATTCGCAAAACCGTGTCTTCGACACTCTCCGCCGTTTCACGGCTGATTTTTGCTCATATACGGGCGCTCCGCTCATCCTCTGCAAAACATGCTCATTCATGCAAGCATGATTCGCCTGTTTCACAGAGGATGGCTGAACTTTTATCATAAAAACGGATTCAGTGGCGAAACGCCGGAAAAAAGAATAAATAGAAAATCCGATTACATGATAAATGTAGTATATATCATACGAAGGGAAAATGCAACTATATTTTATCAACAAAAAGGCACATGGTCCGCCTTTTCCTGTTCCATGCGCCATAAAACTCAGTCGATCCTCGTGGCCAGAACCGCCAGTCCCTCTCTCGCCGGCAGCCGGATCTGTGTCTTCCCGGAGGCTTTTTCTACAAGCGTCTCCCTCGTCATCTCCCAGGTGTCGATCAGCTCGATCCGATAGGTCTTGTCCTCCGGGAGCATCATCTCATCGAACTCACAGGTGCGCAGGTCATAGAAGGTCAGATATGCGTCCTCCCCGCAGCGCCCCTGATACTCAAATTCCACCGATGCAAACATTTTCAGCTCGTCACCCAGGCGCAGCATGGCATTGATAAAGCCTGCGAACTGCTCCGGTGCGTTTTTCATCATCTCTTCGCGCTCCTCTGGCGTCGCATTCACAAGGGAGGAAATCATCGGATCCACCGGCTCGATGGGCCCGGGCAGCGACTCCACAATATCACGCAGGAAGGCGATCCGCTTCGGGCTCTCTCCCTTTAGCTTACCGCCGCGCGCCCACCAGAGGATCTCGTTCTCCCAGTCCATGAAGGTCTCGCCGTGGGTACAGTAGCCTCCTGTGGTCACGACGCGCCAGAAACGGTTCGTCATCTCCCTTCCGGAAATGCTTCCCCAGAAACGCTGCACGGTTCCCTCATAGCAGCACTCGTCCACGATCACCGGCTTTTTGTATTTCTTCCTCCACTCGGAAACCCGGGTGAGCATCTTCGTCTGGATGCTGACATGGGTCACATTCGGGCGGGAATAATCCCACACTTTAAAGCAGTTATGGTTTGAGAGCAGATGGTGATACGGGTCGTGGTCCGCCACAAAGCACTCGATCTCCTCCCAGTCCGTAAGGCTGATATTCTGCAGCATCAGGTCATATTCATTGGCAAGACTCCACCAGAGATTCGGCATGGCGGAGACGCGGCGCATCAGGTAATCGAGATAAATCAGGTTCTCCTCCTGCGACATCTTCGCAAAGCCCCAGCGGTCATAGGAGTGAAACAGGATCAGATCCCCCTGGATGTCCATGCTCTCCAGCCCTTTGATCACGGCGTCCAGCCGGTCCCAGAACGCGATACAGGGACGGTTCACATCCCAGCTTCCGTCCTCGTTCTTCTCAAAGGCAAAGACCGGCGGCTCATTATGGTTGTAGTCATATGATTTCGGGAACACACAGAAGCGCACCTTGTTAAACGGCGCTTCCCGAAGGCTCTCAAAGGTCGTCTTTACCAGCTCATCCTCCTGATGCATCAGCGCGTAAATCGTGGTTCCGAAGGGGTAAAACAGCCGGCCGTCCTGGCTGCGGAAATGATACTCCTCCGCCCGCACCAGCCCCCGGCTCTCCTTCCCGGCAGGCGCCACGGCAACGGTTCCCTCCGCCGTGATACAGCCCGTGACCCGATAGCGCCACTCCCCGGACACCTCCGGCAGGAAACGCACCTTATAGACGCCGTCCCCCGCGTAAAAGCCCTTCACCTTCTGCGTCACATCGCCGCAGGAAAGCTCCGCGGTCAGGTCGATCCGCGCCCAGTCCTTCGTCAGCGCCTCTCCCTTAAATTCCAGTTCACACATACGAAACTGTTCCATACTGATTTCCTCCTTATCTCCTAAAAAACTGTCGGGGCGGCATATACCGCCCCAACACATCAAAAAATTAAATCTGCTTTTATTTATTTTCGTCCCTGGCATCTCAGCCGGCAGGCATTGTCATTCAGCGGCGCTTCACCTCGTCAGCACTCCCGACACGGCTTTTTTCCAGCCTGCATATTTTTCCCCGCGCAGCGTCTCCTCCATTTTCGGCGCGTAGACGGTACGCTCCATATTCTGCGCCAACTCTTCCTGGCGGTAAAGCCCGGCGGACACGCCTGCCATATAGGCCGCCCCGATGCCGGAGAGCTCCTCCGCATCCGGGATGTTCACCCGGGTTCCCGCGATATCACTTTGGAACTGCATCAGATACCCGTTCCTCGTGGGGCCGCCGTCCACCCGCAGCTCCCCGATATCCATCCCGGTATCCTGCTCCATGGCCCGCACAAGATCCGTGATCTGATAGGCGATACACTCCAGCGCCGCCTTCGCGATCTCCGCCTTCCCGGTGGTCCTGGACATTCCGCTTAAGGACGCCTTCGCATATTCATCCCAGTAGGGCGCCCCCAGCCCGGTAAACGCCGGCACCAGGTATGTCGTGTCCTTCGGATTGGCCGAACGCGCCAGCTCCTCCGTCTCGCCTGCCGAACCGATCAGCTTCACGTCATCCTTTAACCAGGTGATCACCGCGCCGGTGTAATTGAGGTTGCCCTCCAGCACGTAGTTCACCTTCCCCTGCATGCCCCAGGCCAGGGAGGTCACCACGCCGTGTTCGGAATACACCGGCGCTTCCCCGATGTTCATCATCAGGGAGGAGCCCGTACCGTAGGTCGCCTTGATCATCCCCGGCGTATAACAGCCCTGTCCGAAGAGGGCCGCATGGGAATCCCCCAGCACCCCGCGGATCGGCACCGGTTTTTGAAACAGTCCTTCAAATGTCGTATATCCGTATACCGCATCGGAATCACAGATTTCTGCCAGCGCGCAGACCGGAACCCCGAAGATCTCACAGATCGCCTCGTCCCAGGCCAGTGTCTTTAAGTTTAACAGCTGCGTCCGGGATGCGTTGGAATAATCTGTCTTAAAGGCGTGATCCTCCGTCAGCTTATAGACCAGCCAGCTGTCGATGGTGCCCAGACAGAGCTCCCCGTCCTTCGCGCGCTGTATACGGGACTTCCCGCCCGCTTCCGTCGACGCAGCGCCGGCACCTCTGTCATTGCGCAGCAGCCAGGCCATCTTTGCCGCCGGGAAATACGCGGACAGCGGAATGCCCGTCGTCTTTTGAATCAGTTCCCCGTGTCCCTGCGCCTCGATCTCCGCCGTCACGCTGCTGGCGCGGCCGCACTGCCACACGATAGCGTCCTCTAAGGGCTCGCCGGTGGCGCGGTCCCAAAGCGCGGTGGTCTCCCGCTGGTTGCTGATCCCGATGGCCTCCACCGCCTCCGCGGGAATCCCGGACTTTTCCACCAGCATCCCCACGGTCTTTACCGTATTGTGATAAATCTCATTCAGATCATGAGACACCCAGCCTTTGTCGTTTACGATCTGCCGGTGCGGCAGGTCGGTGCGCATCAGCAGTTTTCCTTTCGCGTCAAACAGCAGGGCCTTCGTCCCCTGGGTGCTCTGATCCACACTGATGATATATTTTTCCATACCCGTCTCCATCTATTTCAGCTCTTCCGCCGCACGCTTCGCGATTCCCTCCGCGTTCAGCCCGTAATGGTCGAATACCTCCTTCGAGGTCCCGGAGATCACCGGCTCATCCGGCAGCGCCAGATTGATCACCTTCCGCGGGCAGGTGCTTCCCACCGCCTGGCTGACCATGGAACCCAGGCCTCCGAAGGGCGCGTGCTCCTCCACCGATATTACTACCTTTGCCTTCTGTGCCTCGCGGATTAAGGTCTCGCGGTCAAGGGGCTTCACGCAGTACATGTCGAGAAGACCCGCGGAGATCCCCTGCTCCTTTAAGAGCGCCACCGCGTCAAGGGCAGGCTTTACCATCTCGCCGCAGGCCACAAAGAGCACATCTGCCCCCTCCGCCAGCACGGTCGCTTTGTCCATCTCAAAGGGCGTATTCTCCTCGCTGTAGATATCCTCCACCGCATTTCTGCCCACACGGATATAGGCGGGTTTCTCGTCCAGAAGCAGCGCCTCGATCAGCTTCGCCGTCTGGAAACGATCGCTGGGGATATAGACGCGCATATTCGGGATCGCCGACATCGCCGCGATATCCTGCGCGGAATGATGGCTCATGCCAAGGGATCCGTAGCTGATGCCGCCGCTGATACCTACAAGTGTCACGTTTGTGTTGGAATAGGCGCAGTCCACCTTCGCCTGCTCGTAGCTTCTCGTGGATAAAAAGCAGGCCGGTGACGCCGCGAAGGGCTTCTTGCCGCATTTTGCCAGGCCGGCGGAAATACTCACCAGATTCTGCTCCGCGATGCCCACCTCCACGAACTGATCCGGAAATGCCTCCGCAAAGGGCGCTAAGGAAGCGCTTCCCCTGGAGTCGCTGCACAATACCACAATATCCTTATCCTCCGCCGCTTTTTTCAGCAGCACGTCGCAGATTGCCTGTCTGTTCGGAATCTTATTCATGACAGCGCCTCCTTTCTCGCATCCAGATCCTTCATGATCTGCTCCACCTCTTCCGGCGTCGGGACCTTGTGATGCCATGCCGCCTTATTCTCCATCACCGCGGAGCCGCAGCCCTTTGTGGTATTCGCGATGATCACCGTCGGTTTCCCCTTACAGCCCTTTGCCAGTTCAAAGGCGTCGCAGAGCTCCCCGATATCGTTTCCGTTGACCGAGAGCACATTCCAGCCGAAGGAATACCAGCGCTCCTCCTGGCTGTCGTGGTGCATCACGTCCTCCGTGCTCCCGGAGATCTGCAGACGGTTGCGGTCCACCACCGCGCAGAGGTTGTCGAGCTTGTAATGGCCTGCCGCCATCGCGCCCTCCCAGACGGATCCCTCCGCCAGCTCGCCGTCGCCCATCACGGTGTAGACCCGGTAATTTCTCTTATCCATCCTTCCGGCAAGGGCCATGCCGACGCACACCGGCAGCCCGTGTCCCAAGGACCCGGAATTCATCTCGATCCCTGGCAGCTTGTTGTTCGGATGACCGATGTACTTCGTCCCGAACTTCGAGAACTGGGAGATCACTTCCTCCATCGGGAAAAATCCCTTCTGCGCCAGCACCGCATAATAAGCCTCCACCGAATGTCCCTTGCTCATCACAAAGCGGTCCCGGTCCGGGTCGTCCTGATTCTCCGGGCTGATGTTCATCACCTTAAAATAGAGGGACACCAGAATATCCATCACGCTCATATCGCCGCCGATATGGCCGCCCTTTCCCTCGACGATCATCTCCACCACTTTCTTCCGAAGATCATACGCGAGGACCTTTAACTCCTGAATCTCGTTCATCATAACCTCCACTTCCAAATTGTATTATCTATTTACGCGGAAGAACGCCGCTTTTGCGTTCTTTCTCATGAGACAGGCCCGTATGCGGGCCTTAGAAGCTCTTGGCGAAATGTCCGCTGACATGAGCCTTAGAGCTTCTTCTCATGATTCATTCGCCGCGCAGATATGCCTTTACATCCTCCTCGATCGGGTCATACAGATCCGGCGCGATGCCTATGTATTTACATGCTTCGTAGAGTACCGGCACAACGTCCTTGTGAATACCGACACAGTGATGGATGTACGGTCCCTCCACGATCTTCGCCTCGAGACGCTTTAAGTTCGCGACCTCCACCCACACGTAGGTGCCCTTGGTGTACGGTCCCTCCACGCCCTTTGCGTTGCCGAGCAGCAGGGAGTACTCGCCGTTGTCCCCGTCAAAACGGGCCAGCGTCATCTCGCCGAACTTCGCCTGTGCCTCCACGGCCCCCGGATGGTCAAATGCCAGCGGGTATCCGATGGTCGGCTTCTCCTGCGCAACGGAGATCGGCCACGGCCCGCAGTGCTGTAAGAGCTCACCGTTCTCATTGTCCGGATGGCGCACGGTCCAGTCCGCAAAGAAGCTTCTGGCGGTATCCATGCCGGCAGCCTCCACCATCAGGGCCGTGATGGCGCCGTGGATGTCGGTCTCGCAGACCACCGGGATCCCCTCCTCATTTAACAGGGAATTCGCCGCACAGGGCATGATGCCGATCTCGCCCTGCAGGGCATTCCAGCACTGGATCGCGATCGCGTTGCAGCCGTATTTTGCAGCCAGGTTCTTCATGGCAACCTTAAGGGCTGCTACATTTGTAAGCTCTTCCGGTTTGATCTTCACACACATATTGGTGTTGCAGTAGGAGACCACTTTCTCCACCTCAACGCCCTCTTCCTTCACGCGCTTTATCTCCGCGGTCAGCTCCGGCATCGGGATCGGGGACAGCTGGATATTGAATTTCTCCAGAAGCTCGCCCTCGTTGCACATCGTGGACCAGAAATCAAAGGGTCTCGGGGCGATCTGTAAAATTCTCGTATGGCGGAATACATCCACCACATTGCAGACTGCCAGGAAATCGCGGATGCCGCGCTCGAACTCCGGGTCCGTCAGACGGCAGTTCGTCATGTAGGTAAAGGGTACGCGGAATCTCCGGAGCACCTTGCCCGTGGCGAACAGACCGCACTGGCTGTCACGCAGACGCACGCCGTTCTCGTCCGGGCGCTCGTCCCTCGGTCCCCATAACAGCACCGGCAGGTTCATGTCCCGGGCCAGTCTCGCGCAGACATACTCCGTACCGAAATTGCCGTGGGGGAAGAAAATACCCTTCACGCCCTCAGCCCGGAACTTCGCCTCGATTTTCTCCCGGTCCGCCTCGTCGTAAAAAAGCCCTTCCTCATTGATGTCCGTGATATCCACGAACTCCACCCCCAGCTCCTTTAAGCGGTCCCTCGTGAGATTGGCGTACTTAATCGCATCCGGTGCGCTGAAAATGCTTCTTCTCGTCGGTGCAAAACCAATTTTTACTGTTTTCATGTAAAAACCTCCTTCATTATGATATCTGTTTCGTCTCTCTGCCGAAACCACCCTTTCCCGGTTTCTTCGGGATCTGGCATTCCGACTTTTCCGATGACTCTATCTTATCCGCTTTTCAACTGAATTGCAGTAGATAATTAAGTATTTTTCACTTAATTCATCACTTAATTCTTGTTTTTTTCTTTTTTCTGGTTCATACTGTAAACAACGGATTTCACAACGGACCCGCGCCGGCCATCGGCGCCCTGCCACGGAGGAATGATACGATGGGAATCACCGCAAAAGAACTTGCAAAGAAGCTGAACCTCTCCGCCGCCGCCGTCTCCATGGCGCTGCGGGGCAAACCCGGCGTCAGCACGCAGACGAGACAGCTCGTACACGACGCCGCAATTAAATATGGATATGATTTTACAAAAATTTCCGACAAAAAAAGCTTTGGCGGCTCCGTCTATCTGGCCATCTACAAAAAGCACGGCACCGTCGTCACCGACACGCCCTTTTTTTCCGAACTGACGGAAGGCGCGTCCTTGGGCTGCAAGGAACAGGACTATAAATTAAAAGTAAGTTATATTTATGAGGAGGAGGAAACCATTGCAAAACAGATCGGAGACATCCAGTATTCCGACTGCGCGGGCATGCTTCTCCTCGGCACGGAGATGGCGGTGGAGGATATCCGGCCCTTCCTCTCCCTGCCCTTTCCCATCGTGCTCCTGGACGCCTGCTTTGACACGGTGCCCTGTGATTCCGTGCTGATCGACAACCTGCAGGGCGCGTTCGTTGCGACCCAGTATCTGATCCGCAAGTGCGGCGCACAGCCCGGCTATCTGCGCTCCTCCTATCAGATCAGCAATTTCGCCGCCCGGGCAACCGGATTCTACAACGCGATCCGCGCCTCCGGCATGTCCTCCTCGAAGAGCATCGTCCACCGGCTGCCCCCTTCCATCGACGGCGCCTACGCGGATATGCTCGAGATGCTCCGGTCGGGGGAGACTCCCGCGTCCTGTTATTTTGCGGACAACGACCTGATCGCCGTAGGCGCGATGAAGGCGCTGCGCCAGTGCGGATTCCGGATCCCGGAGGACGTCTGTGTCATCGGCTTTGACAATCTGCCGGTCAGCAGCGTCATCGAGCCGGCTCTCTCCACGGTCCATGTGCCGAAGCAGTATATGGGGGAGGTGGCCGCCAGGAGGCTGATCGAGCTGATGGAACATCCCGGCCAGCCGCCGGTTAAGATTCAGATCTCGACGACACTGTTAAAGCGTCAGTCCACCAGGCAGAGCTGAACTGCCGGAAGTGAGGAATACCTATGGAACAGATGACATTATTTGGCGGAAACGTCGCACAGCCACTCGCGGACCGGCTCCGTCCCCAAAGCTTAGAGGAATTCGCCGGGCAGACTCATCTGCTCGGACCGGGGAAAGTACTCCGGCGGCTGATCGAATCGGATCAGATCTCCTCCATGATCTTCTGGGGGCCTCCCGGTGTCGGCAAGACCACCCTGGCCCGCATCATCGCCGGGCGGACCCGTGCCACCTTCATCGATTTTTCCGCCGTCACCAGCGGGATTAAGGAGATCCGCACCGTCATGCAGCAGGCGGAGGACAACCGGCGGTACGGAGAGAAGACCATCGTCTTTGTGGACGAGATCCACCGCTTCAACAAGGCGCAGCAGGATGCGTTTCTCCCCTACGTGGAGAAGGGCAGCATTATTTTAATCGGGGCGACCACGGAAAATCCCTCCTTTGAGATCAACAGCGCTCTGCTCTCCCGCTGCCGGGTCTTTGTATTGCAGGCATTGTCCGCCGACGATCTTGTCAGTTTATTAAAACGTGCTTTAAGATCTCCTGACGGTTTTGGAAATCAGGAGGTACACATCACCGACGAAATGCTTGCCCTGATCGCGAATTTTGCGAACGGGGACGCGCGGGGCGCCATCTCCACCCTGGAGATGGTAATTTTAAACGGGGAGATCGATGAGACGGGGGCCATCACGGTCACCGGAGAAACCTTATCCCAGGCCACGCAGAAGAAATCCCTGCTCTACGACAAAAAAGGCGAGGAGCATTACAACCTGATCTCCGCCCTCCACAAATCCATGCGCAATTCCGACCCGGACGCTGCCGTCTACTGGCTCGCCAGAATGCTGGAGGCCGGCGAGGATCCGCTCTACGTGGCACGGCGCGTGATCCGCTTCGCCAGCGAGGATATCGGGCTCGCCGACTCCCATGCGCTCCCGCTGGCCGTCGCGGCCTACCAGGCCTGCCATTTTATCGGGATGCCGGAATGCACACTGCACCTGACGGAGGCGGTAGTCTACATGTCCCTGGCCCCGAAGTCAAACTCGCTCTACAGAGCGTATGAGACCGCAAAGCTCGACGCCATCGAACAGCTTGCGGAGCCGGTGCCGCTTGTCATCCGCAACGCTGTGACCGGCCTGATGAAGGACCTCGACTACGGGAAGGGATATCAGTATGCCCATGACACGGAGGACAAAATCGCGGATATGCAGTGCCTGCCGGATTCCCTCGCCGGGCGGCGCTACTACCAGCCGACGGAGGAAGGGGCGGAAGGCGTCTTCAAAGAACGGCTCGATGCGATCCTGCGGTGGAGGGAACGTCAGAAGACCGGACCGCAGCAGAAGGTGCGCCAGGAAAGGCCGGCCGGGAATCCGCTCGCGACAGAACAGGAATAAATCAGGGCGGCCCTCTGGCCGCCCTGTACTTTCTCTGCTATGTAGTTCTATTGGCTTTCTACTGCCTGTCGCGAAAATGATTCGCCAGCATATAGCCCACGCACCATACCGCTCCGGCGAGGGAAAGATAGATAAATCCCTGCACAAACGCAATGACAAACTTGCCCAGCGAAAGATCCCCCGCAACATGCGCAAGAATCAGCCCTCTCACCGGCTTTGTCAGAATCATCCAGCCTCCGACATAACACCATCCGATCACGCCCAGCGAATAACAGGCCAGCGCTGCCAGCATCTTCCATGACAGTTTCATAATGACCGCTCCTCTTTTCACAATGCCCTGTGTCAATCAGTTCTCTCACTGACACAGTATAGCACAATCTTAAAAAATAAGGAAGCTTTTCTTAACATTTTTTTAATAGGAAAGTTCAGCCAGTCGGAATCGCATGGATGAAAATCGTGCTCGCACGAATTTTCACCCATCGGTTTCGACTGAGGGAGCGCCCGTATATGAGCAAAAATGAGTCGCGAAGCGACGGAAAGCGCTGTAAGCGCGATTTTGCGAATGGCGCGGGCTGAACTTTTAAGTGACCACGCCCTACATCACCTCCACAATCTCCCCTGCCGCGAGATAATGTTTACAATCGATCACCCGCTGGTTCGACGATCCCTTAAATTTTAAGGTGATGTCTTTTTGCGCCGCCACAAAGGGCCCGTCCACCAGGATATCGATCGTGGCCAGAAGCCCGTCGGTATCCGCGGTATGACATTTTCCCCCCGGAACCAGATCCTGATCCAGCACATAGCCGGTATATGCCCAGACGTCCTTATCCGGACATTCCTCCCTCACACGGCGCATAAACGGAAGAAGCGCCTTCTGGTTCTCCGGCTCAAACGGATCCCCGCCGAGCAGGGTCAGGCCCTGGATGTAATATGGCTGCAGGGACGCGATAATCTCATCCTCCGTATCCCTGCAAAACGGCTGGCCATGCTCAAACGACCAGGTCTCTGGCTGAAAGCATTCCGGACACCGGTTCCGGCAGCCCGAGACGAACAGCACGGTCCGAACGCCGGTTCCGTTTGCAATATCGCAGTATTTAATTGCCGAATAATTCATATCCTTATCCTCACAAAAGGTTTTGTTTTACAGGTGTAGAACTCTCTCCTTAATCTCCTGCGTCCTTCCCTGATTCCAGAACTGTGTGCCGATGTAGCCGCAGGTTCTCCGCGCCACGCTCATCTTATTCTGATCGCGGTTGCCGCAGTTCGGGCACTCCCACACCAGCTTGCCGTCCGCGTCCACGATATTGATTTCTCCCGAATAACCGCACTCCATGCAGTAATCGCTCTTGGTGTTTAACTCCGCGTACATAATATTGTCATAGATAAACTGCATCACGGAGAGCACTGCCTCGAGGTTGTTCTGCATATTCGGCACTTCCACATAGCTGATCGCGCCGCCCGGAGAGAGCTCCTGGAACTGCGATTCAAATTTCAGCTTGTCAAACGCGTTCATCTCCTCCGTCACATGGACGTGATAGCTGTTCGTGATGTAGTTCTTGTCCGTCACGCCCGGGATCACGCCGAACCGCTTCTGTAAACACTTTGCGAACTTGTAGGTCGTGGACTCTAACGGCGTCCCGTAAAGGCTGAAATCAATCTTGTGCTTTTCCCTCCACACCGCGCAGGCGTCATTTAAGCGGCGCATCACTTTAAGCGCAAACTCCGTGCCCTCGGGATCCGTGTGGGATACCCCTTTCATGTATCTGGTACACTCGCAGAGCCCGGCGTATCCGAGCGAGATCGTCGAGTAGCCGTTGTAGAGCAGCTTATCGATCGGCTCGCCTTTCTTTAACCGCGCCAGCGCTCCGTTCTGCCACAGGATCGGCGCCACATCGGACGGCGTCCCGAGCAGTCTCTCGTGGCGCGCCAGAAGCGCACGGTAGCACAGCTCCAGCCGTTCATCCAGAATCTCCCAGAACTTTTTCTCGTCCTTTCCAGAGGAACAGGCGGCATCCACCAGGTTGATCGTCACAACCCCCTGATTGAAACGGCCGTAAAACTTCGGCTTATCGTTTTCATCTTTATAAACAGTCAGGAAGGACCGGCATCCCATACAGGTATAGCAGTTATCCTGCTTTAATTTCTTCATGATCTTCTCGGAAATATAATCCGGCACCATCCGCTTCGCCGTACACTCCGCCGCAAGCTTTGTCAGATACCAGTACTTGCTCCCCTCGCGGATATTGTCCTCCTCCAGCACATAGATCAGCTTCGGGAACGCCGGTGTGATGTACACGCCCTTTTCGTTCTTCACGCCTAAAATCCGCTGGTGCAGCATCTCCTCGATCACCGACGCGAGATCGTCGCGAAGCTGTCCCTCGGGCACCTCGTCCAGGTACATAAATACCGTGATAAACGGCGCCTGGCCGTTTGTCGTCATCAGCGTGATCACCTGGTACTGGATCATCTGCACGCCGCGGTTGATCTCCTCCTTCACACGCAGCTCGGCGATCGTGTTCACCCGCTCGTCCTCCGCCTCAATCCCGGCCTGCGCGAGCTCCTCCCGCACCTGTCTGCGGTATTTTTCCCGGCTCACCTGCACGAACGGCGCCAGGTGCGCGAGCGAGATGCTCTGCCCGCCGTACTGGGAGCTGGCGATCTGCGCAATCGCCTGCGTCGCGATATTACAGGCCGTGGAAAAGCTCTTCGGGCGGTCGATCATCGTCTCGCTGATCACGGTCCCGTTCTGCAGCATGTCCTCTAAGTTCACCAGACAGCAGTTGTGCATGTGCTGCGCAAAATAATCGGCGTCATGGAAGTGGATCAGCCCCTTCTCATGCGCGTCGACGATATCGGTCGGAAGCAGGAAGCGTCTCGTGATATCCTTGCTCACCTCGCCCGCCATATAATCGCGCTGCACGCTGTTGACCGTCGGATTTTTATTGGAGTTCTCCTGCTTGACCTCCTCGTTGTTGCACTCTAACAGGCTTAAAATCTGCTCGTCCGTGGAATTGGACTTGCGGACCAGCTCCCTCTTATAACGGTAGGTGATGTAATTGCGCGCAACGTTGAAGGCACGCTGGCTCATCAGCTGGTTCTCCACCATATCCTGAATCTCCTCCACGCCGGGAGAATGCTTCATATTCTCGCACGCCCATTCTACATTTGCCACAATCGTCCGTATCTTATCCTCATCCAGCTTCTCATAATCGATCACGCTGTCATTCGCCTTGCGGATCGCTTCCTCGATCTTGCTGATGTCAAAGGTTACCTCGCTGCCGCTTCTCTTGATAATCTTCATACCGGTTTTAAATCCTTTCTGTCATCATACCTCACTCCGCCCGTCCGGGGCAGAAATCCCATCCCGCCCGGGCACAGAAATCCCGTCCCCGGGTGTCTAATGTAAAGTATACTATATCTTGTGGAAATGTCAATGAGATTTTTCTATATTTAGTGGTTTCTCTTCCTTCTGCCCTGTGGGGTTCTTTTTCTGCCAGGGATTCTTCGGTCCGCAGTGCTCCCCGTTCTCCGGCCCCACGCCCAGATTGCCCAGCACCCGGTCCAGAAGGGCCGTCAGCTGCGCCACCTCATCGTCCCCCATCCCGCGGATGAGCTGCTCCTCCATCTCCCGGACGTCCTGCCTCGCGCGCGCCTGCATCTTTCTTGCCTTATCAAGCACCACCAGCTTTTTCAGCCGTGCATCGCTTGCCACCGTCTCTCTGGCGATAAAGCCCCTGCGCTCCATCACGGCGAGCATATTTGACGCCGTCGCGCGGGAAACGGAAAAGGCGGTCTCGATATCCCGCTGAAAGACATCCTCCCCGTCGTGGTCGATCAGAAACCCGATGATCCAGCGCTGCATCCCTGTCAGGTCATCCTCGCTCTCCACACGCTTTGCCTCCATGATTTTGTGGATCTGATTGTGTATCAGACGAATTTTAAATCCGATCGTATTCTGCCGGCACATGATTTTCTCCTCATATTTTTTATAAAAAGTGATTGACAACTTTTTTTTCCTGTCGTATAACTATATTGTTAGCATACTAACAACAAAAAATCAATATTTTTTTGAAAAAGGATGTGATTCTATGTTAAAAACATTAGGAGCCCAGGTCGGGGAATTCAAAAAGGATTCCTTTCTGACTCCGGTTTTCATGGTACTCGAGGTACTCATGGAAATGATTATCCCTCTCATGATGGCGTCCATCATCGACGACGGCGTGGAGGCCGGCAGCATCAGCCACATTTTTCTCATGGGACTGTGCATGGTAGCTGTCGCGGGCGTCTCCCTCTTTGCAGGCGCCATGGGCGGGCGTTACGGCGCAAAGGCCTCAACCGGTTTTGCGCGAAACTTACGAAGGGCGATGTACGAGAATATCCAGACCTTCTCGTTTTCCAACATCGACCGCTTCAGCACAGCCGGGCTTGTCACCAGGCTGACCACCGACGTGACCAATATCCAGAACGCCTATCAGATGATGCTGCGCATGTGCGTGCGCGCGCCGATCAGCCTGGTCTGCGCGATGTTCATGGCATTTTTTATCAGCCCGCGGCTTGCGACCGTCTACCTGATCGCCGTCGTCATCCTCGGCGTGATCCTCGCTTTTATCACAGTGAAGGCTCACTCCTATTTTTCACAGGTATTTCCGAAATACGACGACTTAAATTCCTCGGTGCAGGAAAATGTCTCCGCGATCCGCGTGGTGAAGGCCTATGTCCGCGAGGATTATGAGAAAAAGAAATTTACGGACGCGAGCAAAAGCCTCTATCACATGTTTATCAAAGCGGAGAGCGTGATCGCGTTCAACAGCCCCGTCATGCAGATCACGGTCTATGGCTGTATCATCGCGATCAGCTGGATGGGGGCGAAAATGATTGTCGGCGGATCGCTTTCCACCGGTGATCTGATGAGTCTTCTTACCTATTGTATGAATATCATGATGAGCCTGATGATGCTCTCCATGATCTTTGTCATGATGACGATGAGCGTCGCGAGCGCAAAGCGTATCTGCGAGGTTCTGGACGAGACCAGCGACATCACAAATCCGGCCGACCCGGTATATGAGGTGGCGGACGGAAGCATTACATTCTCGCATGTCACCTTCCGCTACAACGAGACCTCCGCGAAGCCGGTGCTCGACGACATCACGCTCTCCATAAAGGCCGGAGAGACCATCGGCATCATCGGCGGCACCGGAAGCTCCAAGTCCTCGCTGGTGAACTTAATCAGCCGTCTCTATGACGTGTCGGACGGCGCGGTCAGTGTCGGCGGAAAGGACGTGCGTTCCTACGACCTTGACACCCTGCGCAATCAGGTTGCCGTCGTGCTGCAGAACAACGTGCTCTTTTCCGGCACGATCTACGAAAATCTTCGCTGGGGCGATAAAAACGCCACGGAGGAGGAATGCCGCCATGCCTGCCGTCTCGCCTGCGCCGACGAATTTATCGAGCGCCTTCCGGATGGCTACAATACCTACATCGAGCAGGGCGGAACCAACGTATCCGGCGGCCAGAAGCAGCGCTTATGTATCGCCCGGGCCCTGTTAAAGAAGCCGAAGATCCTGATCTTAGACGACAGCACCAGCGCCGTGGATACCGCAACGGACGCAAAGATCCGGCGCGCGTTTGCCGAGGAGATCCCGGATACCACCAAACTGATCATCGCACAGCGCATTTCCTCCGTGCAGAACGCCGACCGGATCATCGTGCTCGACAACGGCGTCTTAGACGGCTTCGGCACGCACGAGGAGCTGTTAGCGACAAATGAAATATACCGCGACGTCTACGAATCCCAGACACAGGGAAGCGGAGACTTTGACGAAGGAGGTGCTGCATAATGCCCGCAGGAAATCAGAACGCAAAGCCGGTGCACGGCCCCGGTCCCCGTGGAATGCGCGGCCCGCGTCCCAAAGTAAAAAATCCCGGAAAGCTTCTTATGCGCCTGATGCGCTATACCATAAAAAATTATATCCCGCACTGGATCCTCGTGATCATCTGCATCATTGTCACCGTGCTCGCCAGCGTGCAGGGAACCTTATTTATGCAGACCTTAATCGACGGTTACATACTTCCCCTCATGAAACAGGCGAACCCGGATTTTTCGGGGCTTGCCGTCGCCATAAGGCGCGTGGCTGTCTTTTATCTCGCGGGCGCTGTCGCGGCCTACGGCCATACCAGGATCATGGCGACGATCTCACAGGGTACCATGCGCCGCCTGCGCGACGATCTGTTTACCCATATGGAGGAGCTGCCGATCCGGTATTTTGACACGCACTCGCACGGCGATATCATGTCGACCTACACCAACGATATCGACACGCTGCGCCAGATGATCAGCCAGAGTGTCCCGCAGTTTTTAAACAGCACAATTACAATTGTCAGTGTGTTTATCAGTATGGTGACGCTCAATATCCCGCTGACCATCCTGACGCTCGCCATGGTCTGCGTGACGCTCTTTTCCACCAAAAAAATCGGCGGATTAAGCTCAAAATATTTCGTCGCCCAGCAGAAGGATCTCGCCGCGGTCAACGGCTATATCGAGGAAATGGTGAGCGGCCAGAAGGTCATCAAGGTCTTTACCCACGAAAAGGAAAGTCTGGATCGCTTCAACGAGTTAAATGACCAGCTCTTCTCCAGCGCGGACGCCGCAAACAAATTTGCCAATATCCTGATGCCCATCAACGCGCAGATCGGAAATATCAGCTATGTGCTCTGTGCGATGATCGGCGGCATCCTCGCCTTAAACGGGTTCGGCGGCTTTACCTTAGGAGGGCTCGCCAGCTTCCTTTCCTTTAACAAGAGCTTCGGTATGCCGGTCAATCAGCTGAGCATGCAGATCAACAGCATCGTCATGGCACTGGCGGGATCCGAGCGTGTCTTCGCCATGCTCGACGAAAAGCCGGAGGCCGACAACGGCTATGTGACCCTGGTGCGCGCGAAAAAGGAAGGCGGCAGGATCACGGAAACAAAGGAGCGCACCGGCCTCTGGGCCTGGAAGCATACGCATCAGGCGGACGGCAGCGTCGACTATGTGGAGCTGACCGGCGACGTGGTCTTTGACGACGTGGACTTCGGCTATGTGCCGGAGAAGACCGTGCTGCACAATGTGGATCTCTTCGCGACGCCGGGGCAGAAGATCGCCTTCGTCGGGAGCACCGGAGCCGGAAAGACGACGATCACGAACCTGATCAACCGGTTTTACGACATCCAGGACGGCAAGATCCGCTATGACGGCATCAATATCAATAAGATCAAAAAGGACGATCTGCGCCACTCGCTCGGCATCGTGCTGCAGGATACGCATCTGTTCACCGCGACCGTGATGGAAAATATCCGCTACGGCAAGCTGGACGCCACGGACGAACAGGTCATCGCCGCGGCAAAGCTGGCAAATGCCGACACCTTCATCCAGCAGCTGCCGGACGGCTATCAGACGATGCTGACCGGGGACGGCGCGAACTTAAGCCAGGGCCAGCGCCAGCTGCTCGCGATCGCAAGAGCCGCGATCGCGGACCCGCCGGTGCTGATCTTAGACGAGGCCACCAGCTCCATCGATACCCGAACCGAGAAGATCGTGCAGAACGGTATGGATAAGCTGATGGCGGGGCGCACGACGTTTGTCATCGCTCACCGTCTCTCCACGGTCAAAAACAGCGACTGCATCATCGTCTTAGAGCAGGGCCGCGTGATCGAGCGCGGAAACCACGACGAGCTGATCGAAAAGCACGGAAAATATTATCAGTTATATACCGGGAACTTAGCCGAAGGCTGAATTCCCGAAAAGGGGCTGCCGGTGTGTACCGGTTCAGCCCCTTTTCTCATGGATCCCCTGTTCCCATGCACCCGTTGTCTCACGTCATCCCGTTTCTTCTGCGGCAGTCCTGTCCGCCCTCACGACATCCGCGAGCGTCTTCCCGTCAAAAAAATCATTTACCAGCTGAGCAAGCTCTGCCCATAGCGGATAGGTGCGGCATTCCTGCGACCGGACACAGGGCTCTGCCCCGGAGGAAAGACAGGCCACCGGCGCGAGATCGCCCTCCGTCAGCCGGAGAATCCCGCCGATGCCGCATTCCTCCGGCGGCTTTATGAGACGATAGCCGCCGCCCTTTCCCTGCAGCCCCTCAATGATATCGTTTTTCGTCAGAACCGGAAGAATCCGCTCCAGATATTTTAAGGAGATTCCCTGCCGTTCTGCGATATCCTTCATGGGTACATATCCGCCGTCCCCATGCTCCGCCAGATCGATCAGGACACGAAGCGCATAGCGTCCTCTTGTTGAAATCATCATCCTCATCACCGTTCATCTGCAAACAGAGGGGTAGATAAATATCGGTCGCCGGTATCGGGCAAAAGCACGACAATGGTTTTTCCCTCGTTTTCGGGGCGCTTTGCAAGCTCAATTGCGGCAAATGCGGCGGCGCCGGAGGAAATCCCCACCAGAATACCCTCGCTCTTACCGATCTGCTTTCCGGTGGCGAAGGCATCTTCATTGGATACCGTGATAATCTCATCATAAATGCCCGTATTCAGGATCTCCGGTATAAAGCCCGCACCGATTCCCTGGATCTTATGCGCACCGGATACGCCGGTAGAAAGTACTGCCGAGCTGGCGGGCTCCACCGCGACAATCCGTACCTCTGGGTTTCTGGATTTTAAATACTCGCCCACTCCGGTCACCGTACCGCCTGTGCCGACCCCGGCTACAAAAATATCCACATTGCCGTCGGTATCCTCATAAATTTCCGGGCCGGTGGTTTCCCGATGCGCTTTCGGGTTCGCGGGATTGACAAACTGCCCGGGGATAAAGCTGCCTGGGATTTCCGCCGCCAGCTCCTCCGCTTTCTCAATGGCTCCCTTCATCCCTTTCGCGCCTTCGGTCAGAACCAGCTCTGCACCGTAAGCCTTCATCAGCTGACGGCGCTCCACCGACATGGTTTCCGGCATCACAATAATAATTCTGTATCCCCTTGACGCCGCCACCGCCGCCAGGCCGATGCCGGTATTCCCTGAGGTAGGTTCAATGATGACGGAGTCAGGTCTAAGCTTTCCCGATGCTTCCGCATCCTCAATCATCGCCTTCGCGACACGGTCTTTTACGGAACCGGCAGGGTTGAAATATTCCAGCTTGGCGACGATCTTTGCTTTCAGACCGAGGGCCTGTTCGATATGGGTGAGTTCCAGCAGCGGTGTTTTGCCGATCAGCTGATCGGCGGATGTGTAAATGTGAGACATATTCATAACCTCCTGTTTTATTGTATCAAAACCATTTCTGTCATTCAGATTTTAATACCTACCTTATTGGTAGGTATTAGTATAGCGCACATCCTCTGTCCTGTCAACAGGAAAACCATCCATTTTTTTCCGGTATTCTGGCGCCGCCTTGACAATGCTGTCCGTAAATGATACTTTATATTTAATTATTCCGGCTTCCGCGTCGCGCTGCATCCGCGGATTCCGGCGGCCGGGCAGCGGTGTGTTTTACGCCTGTCCCGGCAGATCACAGAAAGCAGCGCAGAAAAGAGGAAAAAATGGGACGTTTAGACGGTAAGGTAGCAATCGTAACCGGAGGCAATTCCGGCGTGGGAGCAGCGACCGCCCTTCTCTTTGCAAAAGAGGGGGCAAAGGTCGTGATCAGCGCACGCCGCCAGGCACAGCTTGAGGAGGTTGCCGCAAAAATCCGCGAGGCAGGCGGCGAGGTTTTAAGCGTAGTGACGGATATCTCCAAATCCGGGGACGCGAAGAATCTCGTGGAAAAGACTGTGGAAACCTACGGAAAAGTGGACATCCTGGTGAACAACGCCGGTGTCCTGGAATCCGGGTTAAAGCCTGTGGACCGCGTGCTCGACGAGGACATGGACCGCATCATCGACACCAACACCAAGGGAACCATGTACTGCATCCGCGAGGCGAGCGCTCAGATGGCGAAGACCGGCAGCGGCTCGATCGTCAACGTCGCTTCCGTGGCCGGCGTGATGGGATGCGGCGGCGCGGCCTACGTGGCGTCAAAGGCAGCCATCGTCGGCGTGACAAAGCACACGGCGCTGCGCTTTGCGGGCACGAACATCCGCTGCAACGCGATCTGCCCGGGCACAATCGTGACCCCGATGGTAGCCGGTATGAAGCCGGACAACATGGACGCGGACATGTTCGGTCAGATGGGAAAACACGCGGATCTGCGGGTACAGCCCTGCATGCCGGAGGATGTGGCGAATATCCTGCTCTTCTTCGCCAGCGACGAGTCCCGCGCGATCACAGGACAGACCATTGTCTCGGATTTTGGAAGCACCTTATAAGAAAACGGAACGATTTTCTATCACGGAAAAGAGGGCGAACCTGCCATGGAACGCCCTCTTTTTTTCGTTCTGATGATTATTCCTGCTGCCAGATCCGTTTTACAATCCCCTCCGCCGTCTCCCCGCCGGAGCAGATCTTATCCGCGATACACAAAACCCAGGACTCCACATGGCGCGGCGGAACCGGATTTAACGGAAACATGTGCCGCCTTATCATATCCTGCTCCACCTCATTAAGCTCAAAATCCTCCATGGCGTTGCGCAGCGCCTTACCGGCATGATAAAATCCGTGCCATTTGTGGGAATCGTCCTTCTCGTGCCAGTCGTACAGGAAATAATCGTGCAGCAGCGCGCCGCGGATCAGCGTGCGTGCCTCCACCGCAAGCCGAAGCGAGCGGACAATCCAGAAGCTGACATAGGCCACCGCCACACTGTGCCGGAAGACGCTGGTGCTGCCGTGCTGGATATAGTGCACGGACTGTAAGATCCTGGACTGCCTGCACACCTCCGCTAAAATCTGCCGGAAGATCCGCTCATCCGCCGGGCTTAATTTCACGGTCATATCGTTTCCTCCTCACAAAAGCTCCCGCAAAATCTGGTTTACCATGCCCGGGTTCGCCTTGCCGCCCATCGCCTTCATGGTCTGCCCCACCAGAAAACCGATGGCCTTTTCCTTCCCGTTCCGGTAATCCTGCACCGACTTCGGATTGTCACGGATCGCCTGCTCCGCCGCAGCCCGCAGGGCATCGTCGTCGCTCACCGTCGCGAGGCCCCTGTCTTTTACATACTGCTCCGGATCGATGTCCTCCTTAAAAACCAGCTCAAAGACCTCCTTGGCCACCGTGTTCGTGACCGTCCCGGAGTCCGCCAGCGTTACCAGCTTCGCTAAGTTCACCGGGGACATGCGCAGCTGATCCGGCGCCATACCGTTGTCCTTTAACAGTCGAATCGTCTCCACCATGATCCAGTTCGAGACCTTTTTGGGCTTTCCACAGAGCGCTGTCGCCGCCTCGAAGAGATCCGCAAAGGATTTATCCCCCGTGAGAATCTTCGCGTCATATTCCGGCAGGCCGAATTCCTCCTGATACCGCAAAAGCTTCTCCTCCCGCATCTCCGGCTCTCTCGCCTTCACCTCCGCAATCCACTCGTCGCTGATTACTACCGGCACGAGATCCGGCTCCGGGAAATAGCGGTAATCCTGCGCGTCCTCCTTCGAGCGCATGGCATAGGAGTATTCCTTGTTGTCGTCCCAGCGGCGCGTCTCCTGAATCACCGGCTTTCCCTCCTCCAGAAGCTCGATCTGCCGCTGCCGCTCCCCCTCGATGGCGCGGGCGATGGCCTTGAAGGAGTTTAGGTTTTTCATCTCGGTCCGCGTACCGAAGACTTCCGTCCCCGCCTCCCGGACGGAGAGGTTGACGTCCGCGCGCATCGAGCCCTCGTTCAGCTTACAGTCGGAAGCCCCCAGGTACTGGATGGTCAGCCGCAGCTTTTCCAGGTATGCGATGACCTCCTCCGCGGAGCGCATATCCGGCTCGGAGACGATCTCGATTAAGGGCACGCCGGAGCGGTTGTAATCCACGATGGACACGTCCTCCCACTCGTCGTGCACCAGTTTTCCGGCGTCCTCCTCCATGTGGATCTCATGGATGCGGACCGTCTTTTTCCCCGCGGAGGTCTCAATCTCCACCCCGCCGTCCCGGCAGATCGGCAGATAGAGCTGCGAGATCTGATAGTTCTGCGGGTTGTCCGGGTAAAAATAGTTCTTGCGGTCAAATTTACAGTACTGCGTGATGGTACAGCCGGTCGCGAGTCCCACCGCCATGGCGTATTCCACTACCTTCTTATTTAATACCGGAAGCGATCCCGGCATCCCGGTACAGACCGGGCAGGTATGGCTGTTGGGCGCGCCGCCAAACTCCGTGGAACAGCCGCAGAAGATCTTGGTTTTCGTCGCCAGCTCCACGTGTACCTCCAGCCCGATCACGGTCTCATATATTTTCTGCATAATATCCTCCAGCTTTTCTCTTTCTCACATGACAGCCAGCGGGCTGCGCTCATACTGCCTGGTCTGCTCGTAGGCATATGCCGCCCGGAGAAGCTTCTTTTCCTGGAAACAGTCCCCGATCAGCTGCAGCCCGATGGGAAGTCCGCTTTTATCCCTGCCGCAGGGGAGGGAAATCCCGGGAAGTCCCGCCAGGTTTACGGCGATCGTGTAGATATCCCCAAGGTACATTTTAATCGGATCCGCAAGCGACGCGCCGAGCCTTGGCGCCGTCGTGGGGGCCGCCGGTCCCAGAATGATGTCATAGGACGCAAAGGCCTGGTCAAAGGCCTGCTTTATCAGGGCCTTGGTGCGCAGGGCCTTCAGATAATAAGCGTCGTAATAACCGCTGCTTAGCACAAAGGAGCCCAGCATAATCCTCCGTTTTACCTCCGGCCCGAAGCCCTCCGAGCGGGAGCGCTTATACATCTGGTGCAGCCCCTCGTATTCCGCGGCCCGGTACCCGTATTTCACCCCGTCAAACCGCGCCAGGTTCGAGCTGGCCTCCGCGCAGGCGATCACATAGTAGGCCGGAATCGCATATTCCACCAGGCTTAGGTCAAACTCCTCCACAACCGCCCCTTTGTCTCTCAATGTCTCCGCCGCCGCGTGTACCGCTGCCTTCACCTCCGGATCCAGCCCTTCCCCGAAATAATCCCGGGGAATGCCGATGCGAAGTCCCCGCACGTCCTCCACAAGGGCCTCCGTAAAACGGTAATCCTCTCTCGCGACAGATGTCGAGTCTTTTGCATCAAATCCTGCAATCACTTCCAAAACCGAAGCGCAGTCCGTCACATTTTTTGCCACCGGCCCGATCTGGTCCAACGAGGATCCGTAGGCGATCAGCCCGTAGCGGGACACGGTGCCGTAGGTCGGCTTGATCCCCGTGACGCCGCAGAAGGAACTGGGCTGCCGGATCGATCCCCCGGTGTCCGAGCCCAGGGCAAAGCTGCACTCCTCCGCAGCCACCGCGGCACAGGAACCCCCGGAGGAACCCCCGGGCACGTGGTCCGTATTCCACGGATTTCTCGTGGGCCCGAAGGCCGAGGTCTCCGTGGTGCTCCCCATGGCAAATTCATCCATGTTTGTCTTTCCAATGACAATGGCGCCGGCCTCCTCCAGCCGTTTTACCGCCTCCGCCGTATAGCCGGGCACAAAATTGTACAGTATCTTTGACGCGCAGGTGGTTTTTAACCCCTTTGTGCAGAGGTTATCCTTCACCGCCACCGGCACCCCCGCAAGCGGGCCCTTAAGCTCCCCGGCAAGGATCTTATGCTGTACCTCCTTCGCCCGGGAAAGCGCGCCCTCCCGGTCCACGGTCACAAAACCGCCCACCGCTTTCTCTTTTCTCTCAATGGCGTCAAGGGCCGCGGATACCGCTTCCTCCGCCGACACCTCTTTCGCCTGTATGCGTCTGCCAAGCTCCGTGGCAGTCAGACTCATCAACTCCATGCTTTTCCTCCACTTTTCTCATGGATGCAGCTGCCGCACCCGTTTACCCGATCGTTTTCGGAACTTTAAAGCCGCCGTCCTTTTTCGCCGGGGCATTGGCGAGCGTATCCCCACTGCCGTCCCCGTTTGTCACCACATCCTCACGGAACACGTTGTTTACCGGAAACACGTGGGACATTGGCTCCACGCCCTCCGTGTCCAGCTCATTTAACCGGTCAATGTAGTCGAGCATTGCCCCCATATCCTGTTTGGCCTGCCCTCTCTCCTCCCCGTTTAACTCCAGCTTCGCGAGAATTCCGACATATTCGATGGTCTCGTCAGAAATCTGGTTTTTCGGCTCTGCCTGATTTTCTGACGGGCCGGCTTTTTTTTCTCCGGTCCGGGATGCCCCGCCCTCGGCCATGCCCGCCTTTTCCAAAAGCTTCCGGTAAATCCGCTCCGCCATCCAGGGTTCCGTGCACGCCTTTAAGGCATCCTCTAGCGCAAACCAGGCCACTCCGCTGTTCTCATCCGGCTTCACCCGAAGCGCCGCGTCTTCATCCGCCTCCAGAAGATATGTCACGTTCAGATGCAGGTGGGAGGGCACATATGCCCCGTGCTTCTCATGGCCGTCCACCGTCAGGATCTCAAGGGAAAAAATATCTTCGCTCACGGCTGCGACACTTGTCAGTCCTGTTTCCTCCGACGCCTCCCGAAGCGCCACGGCCAGAAGATCCGTCTCCCCGTCCGCGTGCCCGCCGGTCCAGGACCAGGAGTGGTAAATATTGTGGTATGCCATCAGCACCTTATCCCGGCTTTTGTTTACAATCCAGGCGGACGCCGACATGTGCGCCGTCTGGCTTTCCCTGGAAAATAAATCCGGCTGCGCGGCGAGCAGTGAAAGGATGACTGCTTTGTCCCGCTCCTCCTGCTCATTCCAGGGATTGTATTGTTCGATCTGTTCCTGAATTTTCATCTTTCCCTCCATCTCTAAGGCTCAAGGCGTGTTATGTCACGCGGAAATAATGTCGTCTCTCTGACGTTGTCCTCCCCGATGAGCTTCATAGTCAGGCGCTCAAGCCCGATACCAAGCCCGCCGTGCGGCGGCATCCCGCAGCGGAATACCTCAAGGTACTGCTCCATCCCCTCCGTCGTCATGCCCCGCGCTTCTATTTTATCCAGCAGCATCTGATAATCGTGGATCCGCTGTCCGCCGGTGGTGATCTCAAGGCCGTCGTAAAGCAGGTCAAAGCTTAAGGTATACGCCGGATCCTTCGGGTCATCCATGGCGTAAAAGGGCCGCTTTCTGGACGGGTAGTGCGTGACAAACACAAAATCCGCACCGTATGTCTCCTTCACATACTGTCCGATCAGCGCCTCCTCCTCCGGTTCGAGGTCATAGGGACTTCGGATCTGTCTGCCGTAGGCTTCTGCAACCTTCTGTTTCGCCTCGTCAAAACGGATCACCGGGATCCGCTCCGTATCCGGCAGCGTGATCCCAAGCAGCGCGAGCTCTCCGGCGTATTCCGCCTCAAGAAGCCGCATCGTGTACCGGAGAAACCCTGCCTCCATCTCCATGAGATCCGTAAAATCATCGATAAAGCCCATCTCAAAATCCAGGCTGGTATATTCGTTTAAGTGGCGTTTCGTGTTGTGCTTCTCCGCCCGAAAAACCGGCGCTGTCTCAAACACCCGCTCAAACACGCCCACAAGCATCTGTTTATAAAACTGGGGACTCTGCTGGAGCACTGCCGGCCGGTGAAAATATTCCAGCTTAAACAGGTTCGCCCCGCCCTCCGCGCTTTTCGCTCCAAGCTTGGGCGTATGGACCTCGGTAAATCCCTCCCCGTATAAAAAATCGCGGAACCCGCGCACGATCCCCTCCTGTATCTTAAACTTTGCGCGCTCCCTCATATTGCGAAGCGCAACCGCGCGGTGATCCAGGTTTGTCTCTAACGTGACGGGCAGCTTCCATCTGGAAACCGCAAACGGCATCGGCTCCGCCGGTTCCGAGAGAATCCGTATCTCTTCGATCCTCACCTCAAAGCCCCCCGGGGCGCGTTCCTCCCGCCTGATAACGCCGGACACTTCGACGGCTGCCGCTTCCCGGATCAGTTTGACATCGACATCCGTCTCCTTCATTTCCAGTACACACTGCAGCAGGCCGTCCCGTTTTCGTAAAATGACAAACACCACTTCACCCATGGCGCGAACCGTATGCACGATTCCGTTCACCGTCACCTGCTTTTCGTCGAGTTCTCCCGCCAGAATCGCGGCGAGCTCTGCTCTTTCCTTCTTTGCTGTTCCTGTTACAAATTCCATTTTTGTACGCTCCTTTCTGGTTTTTCACCCGGAAAGACATCCCGGATTCCGGTATGCCCGGCGCGGTCAGCTCCTTCCCTGTGCAAAGGTGCGGGACGGGATAAAACAAAATACAAAAAGCCCCGGAAGAACATCACTGCTCTCCCGGGGCGGGGTTTCTGACTCATCTGTCAAAACGATATCCCGCGGTACCACCCGCTTTGAAGTACGGTTCACATGAAAACCGTCCTCCCTCTTTCCTGTGCTTAACGCGCACCCACGTACTGACCTACTTTTCCGATCCGTCGCCCTGCGGTCCGATCCGCACGCCAGATCCGGTTCAGCCAGTCTGCTCCAGAGCGTTCCCTTAACCCTCTCTTCCAAACAGCGCTCTCAGTCGGTGACGCTGTATTCCTGTCGGCCTCTGACGGTCAGAGTCTCCTTCATCGCTTTTCTGCTTCGGCTTCGGTGAGTATCCCCGATACTTTTCCATCCGCCGTTTCATGTTGGTAACATTTATACCACAACCGCTGACAGATTTCAAGGGGGTTTTTTAAAAGTTCAGCCCGCAATGCTACCCAATGCAGAATAAAATCCATGAGACGGCGCATGCGACCGCAGACACCACCGCGACCGCGGCATTCAGCTCCGCCTTTATCCGCAGGGAATCATCCCCTTCAATTGTGCTCACACGCGGATTTGCCGGGTCAAAGAGCACCGTGACACGCTGCCCGGTCTGCCAGGTATTTTTTCGGGCGCCCTCCCCGGTCAGCCTGGTATACTCCGTTCCGTCCACATCAAATGTTACGCACGGAAACCACGGCGGAATCCGCACCCGCATCAGGCTGCCCCATGCCTGGTCTCCCTGGGAAACGCCCCAGCCGAGCATCGTCGCATCCGGCACACTGCCGTACACCTGATTGCGGAACGGAAGCGACCGCACCATGCCTGTGATCACCCCCGTAGTATGCCCGGGCAGCGACCTCATCTTCCGCTCGCGGATCAGATGATACAGTGCGAATCCCAGATACATTGCAGCCAAAAGCCCCGTCATAAGCGGAATCCACCAGCCTGCTACAAACATCTCATATTCCGTCATACCGCCGTCCCCCTCTCCGTCTCTGGCAGCGGCATCTCTGTGTCCGGGACCCGGCGCATCCTTCCAGGCGAAGCTGTTTCCGTAAATTTCCGCAAAGGCTGCCAGACCCTTTCCCTGTGCCGTCACCGCCATATCATCGCTGCCGGTCTGCCCGGCGTATCTGCCGTAGGACCGGTAATTATATTTTGACATCGGAAGCAGGTGATACTGTTTTTGTATGGCCCGGATCGCGTCGCTATAGTCCGTCCTGGCCTGGGCAAATGCTTTTTCAGGATCCTGAAAAACCGGCCTGCCGCTGTAACTGATCCCCATCGCATAAGCGGAATGCATTGGAAACTGCCCCTCCCATGCGCTGACATCGCCCTCCGTATACGGTACACCCCGGGAATAAACGGCATCCAGAAGCAGCGCCACGCCGATTGCGATCAGGATAAAAATCCCGATTGCTGCCCAAAACCTCCGTTTCTCCCTGCGAAGCAGACGATCGGAATACCGAAGCGTCTCTGCCAGCGATTCCTCCGCCTTTGTTCCCGACTGCTCCGCCGGAATCGCCTCCCCGGTCAGGAGCTCATTTAATGTGATATCAAGCTCCCGGCTTAAGGGAAGCAGCAGCGAGAGATCCGGCATGTAATTGCCGTTCTCCCAGCGCGAAACCGTCTTGTTCGTCACGCCAAGCTTCTCCGCTAACTGTGCCTGCGTCAGATTCTGTTTTTTCCGGTTTAGCGCGATAAATGCTCCGATCTTACGCGTATCCATTCTGCCATCTCCTCCTGGTCCAGGCCCTCATCTCCTGCCTTCCTGTTCTGATCATAGCAGATTCGCACAAAAAGGGACACCCCGCAGACCGCGAATCCCGGATTTTGATGATAAAAGTTCAGCCAGTCGGAAGCGCATGGGTGAAAATCGTGCTCGCACGAATTTTCATCCATCGGTTTCGACTGAGGGAGCGCCCGATCATGAGCAAAAGGAGCTGCGTAGCAGCGGAGAGCGCCGGCAGGTGCGTTTTGCGAATGGCGCGGGCTGAACTTTAACTTTTGATTAGGAAATGTTCAGCCATGCGTCGCAAAATGGGCGAATCATGCTCGCATGAATGAGCGCATTCTGCGATGCATGAGCGGAGCGCCCGTATATGAGCCGCGCATATGCCTATGGCATTTGCGTTGGAGCCTGCGTCAGCAGCAGAAAGCAGCGTATATGCCTGTGGCATTTACGCTGAAAGCGCGATTTTGCGAATGGCGCGGGCTGAACTTTAACTTTTTGCAGAAAAGTTAACGTCCGTTCAGCCCGAGCCGGCGCAGCAATCCTTCACAGCCGCGCACGATCTCCTGATATGCCCGGTCAAACTGCCCGGTATACCACGGATCATCGATATCTTTCGGCTGTGCGGTAAAATCCAGCAGACGGCAGATCTTATGCTCCGGATCCTCGCCGAACTCCCGCGTCATATTGCGGATATTAAACCGCTCCATGGCAATCAGATAGTCATATGTCGTATAATCATCCCGACGGATCTGCCGCGCCGTCTTCGCCGATACCTCGGCCGACAGCTTTTGCCATACATCCTGCGGCAGCCCGCAGTCCGCTCTCCACGTACCGCCGATCCCGTGCCGGGCAAGCTCGGCCTTCGCAGGCGGGTAAATATGGTTGCCGATCTCCTCCCTGCTGGTAGCGGCGGACGCAATCTGAAACTGATCCGCGATACCGCGGCGCAGGGTCATGTCTTTTAGAACGAACTCGGCGATGGGGCTGCGGCAGATGTTGCCGTGGCAGATGAATAGTATTTTAATCATATCTTTTATATCCCTTCATAAGCCTTCAAACCGTATTTTTTCAAGCTTTCAGGCGCTTTTTTCATTTTTTGTGTCTTGTGATTATTTCGCGGCAGGGGATCCGGCATTTCTCTTTTAGGATCCGCCTGCCAGCAGGTTATTTTGCGTTTCCAGCGAAGTATTCCCGCATATTCATGCTGCCGGTTTCTATCCAGAATGCAGTATAGGCATACCGGTCTGCAACTGCCTCTGCCTGTACCCCTTCTCCCAGGCGCCTGATCCAGTCCTCTTTCCGGTACTGGGTACAGAAAATGGTGGAGGTGGAGTCTGAACGCCGCTCCATGAGTTCAAACAGAAAGTACAGTTCACTGTCTGAGATGTCGGAAACCAGCCATTCAGCAATGATAAGGAGAGGGATCTTCCCATATCTGTCCAGCAGCTGCTTCTGTTTTCCGGGTACAAGGGCGGCATCGCTGTACTCCATCAGAAGAACCGGGAGCCGGATGTAGCGGGTGCGGATCTGGTGCAGGCAGGCCTGCTTGCCCAGCGCACAGGCAAGATATGTCTTCCCTGAGCCGGTAAAGCCCTGGACTTTGTCTTTCATAATTGGTCTTAAATATCTGTAAACAAATCCATCAACTGTACTACCGCATCACACGTTTCCTCAAATACAATATCTGTTGCATATTCAAAATCCTTTTGATAATTATACCATTGCTTCTGCATAACTTCACTATTCCTTACCGCATTCATAATTTTACGATAATACTTAACTACTTCTGTCAAACTGCGTTTTTCCACTGTCGCTTTCAATGCATATTGTTTCAAGGTTATATGCAAACACAGAAATACTTCTGTCCTCTAAAAGAAGTTTAAACCGATATTCTATTTCTTTTGGCGTTATCTTATCACCCGTAGTAATATCCAGCTTCAGAGGAACTGCCATGGGCGGATAATTTGCCAATAATGAAACACGATACCCTGTATATTCATCTCCTTCACGAATTTCTCCAATACTCCGAAACAATGCTGTCTCTGACATCACTCCTTGCAGAATCCGAAACGCCTGAATCCTTTTTTGCCAGTGTGAGGCAGAAAGAACTATCTGCCCTGAGCCGCTGGAACCTGTTTCTGACAAATCTGGCAAAAGCAGTCAACATGCTCCACCTGATTTATGACACCGACTTTATCCTTGGCGGATACCTTGCCCAGTATCTGCATGAAGAAGACATCTCCTTTCTTCATACGCAGATTCAGCAGATGACGCCATTTACAGAAGCACATGATTTTCTCCTTATAAGCAAAATGCCAAAACACAACATTTCCATTGGCGCAGCGCTCCCTTATATCCAGGCATTTTTAAGCAGCCCTGATCTCTGAGCTGCTTTCCCATGCCGCTGTCAGGAGCCTGTAAAAAATACAGGGGCTCCCGTACACATCGAATGTACCGGAAGCCCTTATTTCAGTGGTTTTCCTGATATTCTGTTTTTTATCGTCCAGGTAATCCCGGCGCATATTTCCTGACGGACAGGCAATGTCTGCCGCGATGTCTGCGCCTTTCAGTATTCTCACGAACCAGCCTGATACAGAAACGCCGCCACATCGCAGACATACCTCCTGCACGGCATAGGCCGGGGCGGCTCCTGGGCCGGCAGTTTCCCGGCAGCCAGATCCTGCGCTCCCTTTAGAATACCCGGAATGATATCTCCCTTCAGCGGATAGCTCCCGTGAGACGGCCATACGGAATCAAACATATCCGCCATTGCAATCATTTTTCTGAGGCTGTGCCGGAATGCCGGAAGGTTGCGCCCCGCTCCGAACATAAAGATATTCCCGTCCTGAATGGTATCCCCTGAGATCAGCATGCGCTTTTCCCGTTCCAGCAGCATAATACTTCCGGGCGTATGGCCCGGCGTTAAAATCACTTCAAACTTCCAGGATCCCAGATCGATGACGTCGCCTTCCCACAGCGGAAGCACGCCCTCCATGCCGCAGCCCTCCGGCAGCCCGTTCTGATAGCGATCCATTTCCGCCGGATGCATATAGATTTCTGTAAAATCCCTGTTACAGCCCGTATGGTCCCGGTCCGCGTGAGTATTGACTACAAATGCAGGAAGATCAGTCAGCTCTGCCGTCATTTCCCGCAGCTTAAGCGTGCCAAACCCCGTATCGACCAGCATCGCTCTCTCATCGCCCTCAAAGAAAAAAGAACGGACGCCGTCTTCCTCAAAAATCCAGAAATGTTCTGCCATCTTTACCATATGTTCCATCTCTGCCACCTCCAAATGTACTCTGATTTCTATTTGATCTTATGCCGGCATTCCTTCTCGTCAATATCCACCAGCACGATATCCGGCCCGATCCGTTTGATATCGCACCACGGGATAAAAATCTCAAACTCGCGGCACACACATCCGAGCCACTTTCCCGGACCCGGAACAATCAGCGTCTGAATGCAGCCCTTACATTCGTCAAATTCCAGATCGCGTACATTTCCAAGGCACCTGCCATCCCGCACATTGATCACTTCTTTTCTCTCCAGCTCACAAAAACGCATATCGTTCTCCCAGACAATACTCTCCTTGGAAAAAATATATGCGTTCTGCGCCGGCCGGTGCCAGTCCCGGCTGAATTTATACGTTAAAACGGAACAGGATCACATCGCCGTCCTGCACGACATATTCCTTGCCCTCAAGGCCCACAATTCCTTTCTCCTTTGCCGCGGCCAGACTCCCGCAGTCCAGGAGATCCTGATAATTCACCACCTCCGCGCGGATAAATCCGCGCTCAAAATCCGAATGGATTTTGCCTGCCGCCTGCGGCGCCTTCGTGCCCTTCTTTATCGTCCACGCCCTGGTCTCATCCTCCCCGGCCGTCAGATAGCTGATCAGTCCCAGCAGGCTGTAGCTCGCCGCGATCAGCTTTTCCAGTCCCGACTCCTTTAAGCCGAGCTCCTCCAGAAACATTGCCTTTTCATCCTCGTCCAGCTCCGCGATCTCCTGCTCGATCTGGGCACAGATTACAAACACTTCGCTGTGCTCCTCTTTCGCCATGGCGCGCACCGCATTCACGTGGGGATTCGACGCCGCATCGTCCGCAAGGTCATCCTCGGCCACATTCGCCGCATAGATCACCGGTTTCGCGGTCAGAAGATTGTAGGAGGCAAACCATTTCTGCATGTCCTCATCTTCTGCGACTTCAAACGTCTTTGCCGGTTTTCCGTCCTCCAGATGAGCCTTCACCGCGGTTAAAAGCTCCAGCTCCTTTGCCAGCGTCTTGTCCATCTTCGCCTGCTTCGCCACCTTTGCGATGCGGCGCTCTAAAATCTCAATGTCGGAAAAGATCAGCTCCAGCCCGATGGTCTCGATATCGCGCGCGGGATCCACGCTTCCGTCCACATGCACGACATTTGCATCCTCAAAACAGCGGACCACGTGCACGATCGCGTCCACCTCACGGATGTTGGCAAGAAACTGATTTCCCAGGCCCTCCCCCCTGCTCGCGCCCTTCACCAGACCTGCGATATCCACGAATTCGATCACGGCCGGGGTCACCTTCTTCGACTGGTACATCTCCCCGAGCTTTCGGATCCGCTCATCCGGCACCGCCACGATCCCCACATTCGGATCAATCGTGCAGAACGGATAGTTTGCGGACTCCGCGCCCGCCTTTGTCAGTGAATTAAATAATGTGCTCTTTCCCACGTTGGGGAGCCCGACTATGCCCAGTTTCATATCATTTCGCCTTTCTCTCTGTATTTACTACGCCTTTTCATCCTTTTTCACGCATCCTTCGACTCAATCACCAGCAGGATCCCATCCGAAAAGGAAATCACACCCTCCTCGCCTGTGATCTCATTGCTGATCCCA
Organism: uncultured Roseburia sp.; assembly: GCA_947642555.1. Classification (GTDB taxonomy): domain Bacteria; phylum Bacillota; class Clostridia; order Lachnospirales; family Lachnospiraceae; genus Roseburia. The sequence goes on from CANRSX010000044.1 coordinate 32,548, forward strand.
AGGGAGCAGAACCCTTTCAGGCAGTACTCCGTCAGCGGATACTTCATTCCGCGAAGCGTGAGTCCCGTCACCTGCGGCGTATAAGGCAGGAGCGACACGTAGGTTCCGAACTGCTCCGCGCGCCGGATGACAAGCCCGGTATCTGTCATGCGGATCCGGTTGCAGGGATCTGTAATCGTGACCGGCACCCCCTCCGTGAGCCCGATCCCCAAAAGCTCGATGTTGCCGAGCAGATGATCAATCCGTCCCCCGGTCGCGCCGAGCAGCGTGACCTGTTCCGCGCCCATGCGGATGGCAAGCCGCAGCGCCGACTCGGTATCCGTGTCGTCCTTTACCGGATCAAGCCGCACAAATGTTATCTCTGGCCGGTTCTCAAAATACGCCCGCGCCCCATCGTCCGCCGAGTCGAAATCCCCGACGATCACGTCCGGCATGATCTGATTCCGGTAAAAAAAATGAATTCCTGCATCCGCAGCGATCAGGCAGTCCGGCTTTTCCGTGTCAATCGTCTGTTTGACAAACGCATCGTCAACGCTGCCTCCTGAAACTATAATTGTCTGTTTCATATCCATCCTCTCCCGGTCAGTCCCTGCTGCTTTCGCCGCCCGGCCCAGCCTTCCTTTCACATCAGCCCGTCACGGATTTAAAATATGCAGAAACTGCCGGACATTTTCTGCGACGTCACCCCCGAAAACCGCGCTTCCGGCAACGATGACATTTGCCCCGGCGTCGAGCACAGTCTGCACATTCGACAGCCGGATCCCGCCGTCCACCTCAATATCGGTTTTCAGCCCCCGCTTTGTGACCATCTTCTTTAAATCACGGATCTTGTCAATCGTGTACAGAATCAGCTCCTGTCCGCCGAATCCCGGATTGACCGTCATGACAAGCACCATATCCACCTGCGGCAGAATATATTCCAGCACGGACAGCGGGGTGGCCGGATTGAGCGCAACGCCCGCCAGAAGCCCTTCCTTTTTGATGGCTGCGATCGTGCCGTCCAGATGCGTACAGCTCTCGGCATGAACGGTGATCAGATCCGCCCCCGCCTTCGCAAACTCCGCAATATACCGGGACGGCTCCTCAATCATCAGATGAACGTCAAACATCCTCTCACTCCACGGGCGGATCGCTTTTATGACCGGCAGACCGAACGACAGGCTCGGCACAAACATGCCGTCCATCACGTCGATATGTACGTACTGCGCACCTGCCTGATCCAGAAGCCGCACCTGCTCTCCGAGTGTGCTGACATCCGCTGCCAGTATGGATGGTGACAAACAATTCATGACGAATCCTCCTGTTCTCTTACAAAACCCGCTGCATTCAGTATTTTCTGAAATTCTTCAGTTCCTCATAGATCTGCTGATAATTCCGGTAGCGCTGCTCACTGATCTCCCCGGCGGCCAGCGCCGCCTTCACACCGCAGTCCCGCTCCCTGATATGATTACAGCCCGCAAAACGGCAGTCCTGCTCATACGCCGCAAATTCGGGATAAAAGCGTTTCAGCTCTTCTTTTTCCATCTGGAGCTGTAACGTGGAAAAACCGGGCGTGTCCATAATATACGTACTTCCACGCACCGGTATGATCTCCGAATGGCGCGTCGTGTGACGGCCCCGCCCGATCTTCTCGCTGATCTCCCCGGTCTCCATCTGCCTTCCCTTCTGCAGACAGTTGATCAGGGAGGATTTTCCCACGCCGGACGGTCCGGCCACGACGGTCGTCTTCCCCGCAAGCAGCGCCAGCAGCCCGTCTGTCCCCTCACGCTCCTTCGCCGAGGTAAACAGCACCGGATATCCTGACGCCGCATAAATTCCCGCGAGTCGTTCCCGTTCCTTTCCGTCCGCAAGATCCGCTTTGTTAAAACAGATCGCGACCGGTATCTGCTGCGTGCCCATCATCACCAGAAAACGATCCAGCAGATTAAAATTCGGCTCTGGCCGGGCTGCGGCAAAAATAACCAGCGCCTGATCGACATTTGCCACGGCAGGCCGGATGAGCGCACTCTGCCTGGGCAGGATGCGCTCGATATTCCCTTCCTTGTCAGCCTCGTCGAGCACCATGATCTCCACATTATCCCCGACCAGCGGTTTTACCTTCTGATTGCGGAAAATCCCCTTTGCTTTACACTCGTAAATTCCGGCGTCCTCCACATGCACATAGTAAAACCCCGCGATTCCCCTGATGATTTTTCCACTGTACCTGTCACTCACTGGCAAATGCTCCCGAGATATCATTTACAATCTGATCGTTGAGCTTGTTTCCGTTTAAATCCAGCCAGGTAATGATCACCTTTCCGTTATTTACAAGAAGGCCGGATTTTGTGAGCGTCAGGCCCTCCGTGCCGAATTCCTGAATCGATTTATTGCTCCACTGCTCCAGGATATTCCCCGCAGTGTCATAGAGCACGATGCTGGCGCCGGATACATTGGAGGTATCTGCGGGCGGCTTGATCGTCATGCGGAACTGGTAGGTCGCAGCCGTCACACTCTGCGAGGGCTGCGGGCCTGAGCTCACTGTGATCGTGATCGTACTGCCCCGCTCCGCCTGGCTCCCCGGCGCAGGATTCTGATCGATTACGATCCCCGCCGGCACCGATTCGCTGGTCTGCGACTGCACGGACACCTGGAAACCCGCCTGGCCAAGCTCAAGCTTCGCCTGATCCTCGGACTTGTAGGTCGTCTTCATATCCGGCACTGTGATCATCTCTTTGCCCTGGCTGATGACGATGGTCACCGCCTCGCCCGGCTTCGCCTTGGTATTGTGATCCGGCGTCTGCGAAATCACATAGCCCGCCTCCACCGTATCGCTGTAGGAATACGTCTTATTTGCGTCAAACTCCTCGTCCTCAAGCATGGAAACGGCATCCGCTTCCCGCTCTCCCACGACATTCGGCACCTCGACGGTTCCCTCGCCGATGCTGACGACAACCTTTATCGTGGAATCCGGATCCACCTTCGTACCGGGTTCCGGATCCTGCAGGCAGATCTGATCTTTGTCATAATCCTTTGAGGAATTCTCCCCCACCTTCTCGATCTTAAGTCCCAGTCCCTCTGCCTCCGTCTTCGCTTCGTCAAATGTCTTTCCACGCAGATCCGGCGCGTCGATTTTCTGCACCTGCTGCGTCTGCGTCTCCGACTGCCCGGTCTGCTGCGTCTCGCTCCGCTGGGATTCGGTATTCTTGCCGCCCCCGGTTTTTCCCTTGCCGAATACATTGACAAGAAGCGCCACGATAATGATGACGATGACGACCGCGGCCACGATTCCCATGATCGTGATCGCCTTCTCCATCTTCGGATTCAGATCATCGTCGTCAAACTCATCGTCGTCATCCTCATCCTCGTATTCGTCATCATCCTCATCCCTTGCGGGCCTGTGATCCTCCTGCTTCGCGTGCACGGCCTGCTCGGTCTTTAAATAGACGCTGCCGGTCTCCTCTTTGATCTTCTTTAAATCCTCCGCATTGATCACGCGCGTCTTATCCTGCCGGACCGCGGGCACCATCACCACAAAATCCTCATCCGGGCTCACAAGCGCTTTCCTTAAATCCGTCAGCAGCGCTGTCATGGACTCGTATCTGCGGTCCGAGCTTTTCTGGGTACATTTTAAAATAATCTTCTCCATGCTGACCGGGAGATTCGGCGCGTACGCGCTCGGCGCCACCATCTCCTCCTGCAGATGCTGGATCGCGACCGCCACCGTCGTATCCCCGTCAAAGGGCACGCGTCCCGTCACCATCTCATACATCACGATTCCCAGCGAATAGATATCGCTCTTGCCGTCCACAAAGCCGTTCCTGGCCTGTTCCGGGGAAGAATAGTGCACGGATCCCATCACGTCGGAATTGATCGTATTCGTGCTGACCGCGCGCGCGATCCCGAAATCCGTCACCTTGACCTTGCCTTCCGTCGAAATAATAATATTCTGCGGCTTGATGTCGCGGTGAATGATCCCTTTGTTGTGCGCGGCCTCAATGCCCCTTCCCACCTGGATCGCGATGCTGACCGCCTCCTTAAAGGACAGCTGGCCCTTTTTCTCGATATA
>CANRSX010000045.1 GCA_947642555.1 uncultured Roseburia sp.
TGCAAAATAAGGAACTTTTTTATTTAATTGGGATTAGAAAATGGCAAACTCGGGTTGTACCACATTTCACGGGAGGATGCAAAGAATTGCGCCGCCCTTGCATTTTCCCCGCATCTCTGCTATCCTAAACCCGTCACACCAGCGCTTCCCCGGCGGGGGAACACCGCAGAAAGGAACAGGAGGCCGTATGCCGCAGGGAGTATCCGCCGCAAAACAGAAAAACGGAACCGTGTATTACCGCGCCGGAATCACGTACCGCGGCAAGCACGTAAGCCTCGGCAGCTTTTCCGACGAGGACGCAGCAGCATGCGCCTATCAGGAGGCCGCTGTCCTTTTGTCCGATCCGTCCGTGGATCTGATGCGGATTCACGATTCCGCCGGCGTGCTCTCCTTTGAAAAATCGGTGGTTCTGCTGAATTTCCGGGACAATCAGATTTATTTTAAAACCCCGATTTATTTAAGAAAAGGATACTTCAGCTATTTTCTCTCGCCCTCGGAGGAGTTAAAGTTTGACATCGACGATCTGTTCTACTATTCCAGCCACAAGATCCAGAAGCGCCAGGGACATCTGTTTGTGAGCGACTACGGCATGCAGTATTCCATCGCGGCGCGCTACGGGATCCGGCCCTATGCGGTGGCCGGGCGCGATTACCGCTTCGCCAACGGCGATCCGCTGGATTACCGTTATTCCAATATCATTGTGATAAATCCGTATCATGGCGTGCAGAAGCTTCAGAAAAAGGGAAAGACCTGCTATTCCGCTGACATTCACATCAACGGCGTTTACCGGCTCGGCGTCTATTCCTCGGAGGAGGAGGCTGCCGTCGCCTACAACAAGGCTGCGGATCTTGCGCGCGCGGCGGGGATCCAAAAGCAGTTCCCGGCGAATTATATCGTGAACCTGTCGCCGAAGGAATATGCGGAGATTTATACAAAGGCAACGGTATCGGAACACTATCTGGCGTATCTTACGCGGACAGGATCTTCCCGGCGCGGCTGACACCGGCAGAGCGACAAAGAAACCGGGGACGGAAGATTCACTGGAACGGATCTTTTTTATGTGATATAATTACGACAGAAGAAATCCATATGAATTATATTTCGGATATGCGGCGGATCATTCGGCACGTATATCAGGAAGGGACAACACCATGATTCTTTATCACGCGGGGAAGGAGACCGTCGAATTTCCTGAAATACGCAAAACCAGATATACAAAAGATTTTTCATGGGGCTTTTACTGCACCAATAATTTTGAGCAGGCGGTGCGCTGGGCGAACAGAGGGGACGGCAGCCCTGTCATCAATTACTACGATTACGAACCGGACGATACACTGTCTGTTTTAAAATTCGATCAGATGACGGATGAGTGGCTGGATTTTATTGCAGAATGCCGCAGCGGTAAAACGCATTCCTATGATATTGTGGAAGGCCCGATGGCAAACGATACCATATGGAATTATGTAAACGATTTTCTTACAGGAAGGATTAACCGAAAACAATTTTGGGTGCTGGCGGAATTCCGCTATCCGACCCATCAGATGAGTTTTCACACATTATCGGCACTAAACTGCCTGACCTTTGACAGGAGCGAGATCGTCTATGACAGAAAAAGAAAGAAATGATTATTTCTATGTGTGTTCCCTGATTGAATTTACGGCGCGCCGCACGAAAAACAGGCGTGGCGTGATTGTCCGCGCGCTCGGCAGGGACGGAATCGAAAAACAGTTGTATGACGCAGAGGTGAATCACTGCCTCTCTTTTGAGCAGGTCAGCGATGAAATCATCGAACATTATGGTATTACAGATGGCGATTTCGATACGATTACAGACTGCAGCTACACAATCCCGTCTTTTATGGACATCGGGAAATTATACAGTATTATGATCGAGGACTGTGCCCTTCCCGGACAGGAAACGGACGAGCTGATCTCTATTTTTTCTTCCTTTATCAGCGACAGGATCTCCGATTTCCAGACGGATCTCTACTATCAGAATCCCAGCTACCTGGAATGCTCGTACCAGGCCGGATATCTGCTGGATTAAAAGGCCAGACCGAAGCGTTTTTCCTCCGCTCCGGTCTGACCTTTTTTCTACCGGCACTCCGCCCGTTCTTTTAAGAGTCCCATCCTCTCGTACTGCTCCTCTGGCGCATCGTTCTCCATCATCAGACGGACCATCTGCCGCCGCATGCGTCCGACGACTTCTTCATCCGCAATCGGATGATCCTCCTGCGGATCGTTTTTCAGATCATAGAGCACGGTGGCAAGCTCCTTCGGCCAGTGCTCGTGGGGGTACACCTTCTGTAAAAAATCCTTCCCCGCCCGTTCCTTTTTAGGAATGGAACCGCCGAAATAGTTGTGATCCGGCAGCTTCATCAGGCTGATATTTTTGGTGAAGGAAAAGGGCTCAGAGAGTTCCATCCCCTCGAATTCTCCCGGCGCATACATGGCCCGCATATGCGTCGGCATCAGCAGGTAATGATACAGAGGCCAGTTGTCCTCCTTCGGCGTCAGCACATATTTGTACCTTCCATCGACGCATGTAATCTGTGCGCCGAACACCCCGTAGATAATGGCGTCATGCACCGGCGTCCCCTTCCGGACCGTATCCAGCAGCGAGATGCCCTGCATATCCTTTGTCCTTTCGATTCCGCAATAATCCAGCACCGTGGGGGCCATGTCGATGGTCTGCACCAGGGCGTCGTTTGTCCCCGTCTTCTTTGACACCGGATCGTAAATGAACAGGGGCGTGTGGGCGACCTCCTCCCTCATATAGACGTCCGTTCCCTTGCCCCAGTAGTCGTGCTCCCCGACAAAAAACCCGTGATCCGTATTCACGATCAGAAGCGTGTCGTCCCACAGATGGTACTCATCCATCTTATCCAGCACCTTTCCAAGACTGTTGTCGCACATGGTGAGAAGCGCGGCATACATGCGGCGCACATGCTCCACATAGGGCCTTTCCTCCTCCGACACCGCGCGGTAGGGCGGCCAGTCAAAAAGAGGCCCGTCATAATTTTTCTCATACAGCTCTTTAAATTCCGGCATGGCGTAAAAGGGCTCGTGGGGGTCAAAGGTCTCGATATGCAAAAACCAGTTGTCCTGATCGTGGTTCTGATCCAGGAATTCCAGCCCGCCGGAAAAGGTCTTTGTCTGCGGCATCTCCTCCGCGTTCCGGATAAACTGGCGGTTCGCCCAGTCCTGGCTCCAGAGGCTGCCTAAGTGCTCCGGCATCTCTGGCGGGCACAGGTATGCCTTCCAGGGATCGCCCTCCTGCCCCCGGTTACACTCCCAGGTCGTATACCTGGTATGATAGGTCGCCCCGCCGTCCTCCCAGTAATGTGCGTGGTCCGACACCAGGTGCGTGTGAATCCCATGCTCCGCCAGCATTTCCGGCATCGAATCGTCGTAAGGCTCCATGGGACCCCAGGGCCGGTGCAGGAAATTGTAGCGCCCGGTGTGCAGCTCCCGCCTCGCCGGCATACAGGGCATGGAGCCGCAGTAGCTGTTGGTAAAAGTCACTGCCCGCTCGCCCAGGCGCTTAAAATTGGGCGCGATCACCCAGTCGTTCCCGTAGTTGGGAAGCATGTGACGATTCAGTGAATCGTATGTTACCATAATTACCTTCATTGTTTCTCCTTTGCTTCTCCCGTGCTTAAGAATCCGCCGGCCAGCGGCTTAAACATCTGATTATAGGTATTGTTCACCGCCTCCGCATAGATGGAATACGAGGGCTTCACCTTCCCTTCGTTGATGTTTTTTATCTTCAGGTATTCCCTTCGGAACAGCTTCCAGCCATCCTGTTCCATGATCGCATCGACCTTTTCCCCGATATCGGACGCCATCTCCCGAAAGGCAAATTCATAGATTTTCAGCTTTGTGTTGTAGCGCAGGTAATAAAATCCGTTCATCTCCTCACAGGTTCCGTAATAAAGAATCGTAAAGTTGCAGATGCAGCGGACCGTTTTCGTATTTTTATTCACCAGCTTTAACGTGATGGAAGTCGTCGGGTTCATCGGGTTTGAATATTCACTTCCCTTTAACGCCTCCTTAAACGCATCCATAAAATACTTCATGATCAGGTGAGCCTTGTATTCCTTTTCTCCCGGATGCAGCATCACAAGATCAAAATCGAATTCATATCCCCCGTCTACCCAGCAATTCTTCACGATCAGGTGTTTGCGTCCGCTTCCCATCAGCCGGAACCGGAACGATATCCCGTGGCTGCTCCGCATACCGGTCTGAACGCGGAGAATGAGATCCTCCAGCTCTTTTCGCACAGGCGCATATTCGTTTTTATCCACATACATATACATATCCGTTTTCCCTTTCCCGCGGATCGGTTTTTACCAGAAGGTATCCGGATCCAGATATCTGTTTTGCAGCCCCTCTTCATACTCCAGCCATTTTAGCAGCAGTTCAAACGCTCCGTATTTCTCTATGCGGAACCGCAGATTTTCGACCATCCGTTTATGTACGTCAAAGCCTTTCGGGGCGATCTCTGACATATTGCGGTACTCCCTGTGCTCCCCGTAGCCCTGGATCCGCCTGCATCGGAAAAAGAACAGATTTTTCGCGTAATAGTCTTTCACGTCCCCGAGATCATCCACGGCCGCTCCGTTATAGCAGATGGAATCCGAAAAGAAAAACGGCTCGTCCTTCACGATGCAGGTTCTGATTTCATACAGGTTTAAAATACTTCCGCCGGCATCCATACAATAGCTTCCGTAAGTGGGATCCAGCATGATCCATTTCTCCAGGTCCGGAACAAAGGTCTCGACCACCACATGATTGTCGTCGTCCTCCGGATGTCTGGGCATCATGTACATCACCCTCGCCTTCATTCCGACCGCCAGCAGACACTCGCACAGCACGACAGACATCGCCAGGCAGTTGATCCCGTAGTCCGTGTCAAATGCAAGCCCCAGAAGCGTCAGGGCATCCTGGCAGTCCGTGTTCGCATAATTCCCGGTGTGGCGGATATGACGGCTGACCCAGGCCAGCAGGTTCACAGCCTTATCCAGATCATGCTCCCCCGCAATTTCCGGGAGATGATACTTCTCCTCCAGGAACCGGTATGCTTCATCCTGCAGGCGATATACCGGCTCTGCATTACAGGATACCTGAAATTCCGTATTCTCTTTTATTAGTCTTACAAATGTCTCGTTCATCTCATCCTCTCCTTCTGGCCGTGATGATCGTGGCATTGTCGGGATTGGGCTGCACGTGTTCGATCACAAATCCGGCGTCGCGCAATAATTCCGTCTCATGCTCCAGCGTCAGCGGGATGTCAAAATGGACGAAGCGATGGTCCGGTATGGCGGACTGCTCCCTTTTCTGTATGTATACACTGCGCAGAAGCGTTTCCTCTTCCTCGCAGCAGGCGATGTAGTCTCCCAGCAGGAAGATGCCTCCTGGTTTCAGACTGCCGAAGATTCTCCGGTATAAGTCTCTTTTTCGATCCGGCAGAAAATGGTGCAGGCTCTCAAACGAGATGACCGCGTCCCATTTCCCGCAGCCCGGGTCGTACTCAAAATAATCCTGGCATACCGCGGTAAACGGTTTGTCGGAATGTTTTTCCAAAAGCTTTTGCAGCATACTCCCGCACAAATCCACGCCGGTGACCGCGATATCCGGGTTTTTCTGCCAAATGTGGTCGAGCTCCAGCCCGGTTCCGCACCCTAAGTCCAGAACTTCCCGGCATGATTCGGGAAGCATTCCGGCAAAGCTCTGATAGGATGCCGCCCAGACCGACATGTGCGCTTCGTAATCGTCAAGCCGCGCCGTAAAGAAATCGGACATCTCTTCCAGCGGGGTGCCGGATGTTTCGGAGAGCCACTGCTTTAACTGTTTCATATAGGTTTCCCGTGATTCCATGGTGTGTCCTCCTGTGGCGGAGCTTTTACTTAAAGAATGCCCGCGCAAACGCAATATCGCTCATCATCTGTTCCCGCAGCGCGTCAACGGACGGGAATTTCCGCTCCCCGCGGATCCGGGTTAAAAATTCGACCGTGACCATCCGGTCATACACATCCTCCCGGAAATCCAGAAGATGCGTCTCCACCCCGGTCGGATTGTCTGTTCCGACGGTGGGTTTTTTACCCACGTTTGTAATTCCTCTGTATCTTTTTTCGTCGATATAGACCTCGGTGACATACACGCCGTTCGGCGGCAGAAGCTTCTCCTGTGGCGGCAGCTGATTGATCGTGGGAATCCCGAGCCGGCGGCCGAGCTGATTGCCGTGCTCCACCAGGCCCGTCACGAAATAGCGGTAGCCGAGCAGGCGGTTCGCCATCCCGATCCTCCCCTGCTCGATCTCCTCCCGCACATAGGTGCTGCTGATGTCGCGATCCCCTTCCTTTTTTTTGCCGACCACGATCACCTCGTACCCGTAACGGTTTGCGCAGTCGCGCAGCGTCTGTGCATCCCCGGCCCGGTTGTGCCCGAAACGAAAATCCTCCCCCGCGACAATGCAGCGGGCATGAAGCTGCCGGACCAGCTTTTCGATGAACCGCTCCGGCTCCATATGCATGATCTCCTCCGTAAACGGACACTCGACCAGATAGTCCATCCCGAGATGCTCAAACATCTCCTTCTTCTCTTCGTTTGTCGTCAGAACCTTTGCCTCCACATGCGCCACATTTCTGCGGGGCGGGATGTCAAAGGTAAAAATGACGGCGGCAAGCCCGGTCTCTTTTTTTGCTGACAGATGTTCTAAGAGCAGCTCGTGCCCCCTGTGAATCCCGTCAAACTTTCCGAGCGAAAGCACCGTATTTTCTTCAATATAAAAGTCTGTCGTGCCCTGGATGTATTTCATAACGTTCCCCATATGTACTGATTTATGCTTCGAAAAACAGCCGGTACGGACGATATGCCCTCATTTCTTCCTCGTAGCGGTAAATGCCGGCGAAATGCCCCGCGGCGTCATACACGCACAGCTCCCCTTCTTCCCACGCCGGGCTGTAAGGGTCAAACTGCTCCGGCGGCAGCGGATTCCCGTTATACAAAAGCCGCTCCGCCTCTTTTTTTACCACAGCTTTCGGATTCTTCCAGAAAACGGCGTCCGTGCGCAGGATAAACGGAAACGTATCCGCGCTCCACTGCTCCGGCGGCAGATTCCCCGCCAGCGCGTGCACCTGCTCCTCGATCTGCGCGATCGAAAGCGCATCCTTCAGAAAAAAACGGGATACCCTTGTCCGAAGCAGCTCCTCCATACACGCGCCGCAGCCAAGCGCCTGTCCGATGTCCTCGCAGAGCGTCCGGATATAGGTTCCTTTGGAGCAGGCGACGCGCATGCGCACCCGCGGCAGGGAAAGCGAGAGGATCTCGATCGAGGAGATATGGACCGGCCGGGGCTTTCTCTCCACCGTCACGCCCGCCCGCGCCAGGTCATACAGCTTTTTCCCGTTGACCTTTTTTGCGGAATACATGGGCGGCACCTGCATATAGTCTCCCACAAAGCGCATAACAGCCGCTCTGACTTCTTCCTCCGTGACCGTGACCTCCCGCTGCCGCAGCACCGTCCCGCTGATATCCTGCGTGTCGGTAACCGTACCGAGCAGCATCACCGTCTCGTATTCCTTATCCTCGTCCGTCAGCATTCCGCAGACTTTTGTCGCTTTGCCAAGACACACAGGCAGCACCCCCTCCGCATCCGGATCGAGTGTCCCTGTGTGTCCGATTTTTTTCATCCGAAAGATCCCGCGCAGCTTCGCCACCACATCAAAGGAGGTGTACCCCTTTTCCTTGTAAACGTTGACGATCCCACTGATCATGGCGTTCCTCCCTCTGTTTTACTACAAACGGCTCGAAACCTCGGCGACAATCCGCCCGATGATCTCCTCCGGTTCGCCCTCCGCTGTGCAGCCCGCCGCACGCATGTGGCCTCCGCCGCCAAACGCTACGGCAATCGCCGCGACGTCCACATATTCCTTTGAGCGCAGGCTCACCTTCCAGGAGTTTTCCGCCGTCTCATACAAAAAGACGGCCGCCTCCACGCCCTTTGTGACGCGCAGCTGGCTCACCACGCCCTCAAAATGCTTTGGCAGCACATCGTATTCCCGCATCTCCGCGGCTGTGATAAAGCTCGAGATGCACTGTCCGTCCAGATGAAGCTTGCTTTTTAAAAGTGCAAGCCCTAAAATCCGGTTCTGCGGATAGGTCTTTGTGTAAAATGTCTCCTCAATGATTCTCGTGTAGGGAATCCCGCGCTGCATCAGCTCGCCCGCGATCTGCATCGTCCGCTGTGAGGTGCAGGAGTACTGAAAGACCCCGGTGTCGTGCACGATGCCCGTGTAAATGCATTCCGCGATCTCCTCTGTCACCCGCTCCGGCGCAAGCAGCCCGTAGATCAGCTCCGACGTAGAGCTCGCCTCCGGGAAAATATGGTTCACATCCGCAAAGCTCTGATTGCTGATATGGTGATCGATACAGATCGTTTTCCCGGCTGTCTCAAACAGCCGTCCCGCGTCCCCGAGCCGCGCGGCGTCCCCGCAGTCCTGCGCGATAAAAAGATCGTACGCCGCATCCTTTGGCACCTCGGAGCGGATCTCATCCGACCGCGCCAGAAATTTAAAAATATTCGGGATCGGCTCTAAGTACAGATCCACCCGGATCTCTTTGTAATACGTTTTTATATAATTGTAGGTGGCGAGGCAGGATCCCGTGCAGTCGCCGTCCGGCCTGATATGGCCGGCAATCGCGACGCTTTTTACCTGCCCGAGATATTCGTCAATCCTCTTCATGCAGATCCCTCGTCACATCGTCGATCATTTTCGACATCCGCACGCCGTACTCGATCGACTGATCGAGGATAAACGTGATCTGCGGTGTGTTTCTTAAATTGATGCTGCGGGCCAGAGCGCGGCGGATATAGCCCTCCGCGCTTCTTAAGCCCAGAAGCGTATTTTTCTGCGCCTCCTCGTCCCCGAGCACACTGATATATGCCTTACAGGTCTTTAAATCCGGCGCGACCTCCACAGTCACCACACTTGTCATCGGGTGAATCCGCGGATCCTTGATGTCGCCGCGGATAATATTGGACAGCTCCCGCAGCACCTCGCCGTTAATTCTTGTATTTTTGATACTGTTTTTTCTCATTTCCCACTCCCGGCCATGCATCCGCCTGGCTTTACTTTCTTCTCCCTGATCTGATCCGGCTCCTACCGCGGCACCTCCACCATCGTGTATGCCTCCACGACGTCAAGCTCCGCGATATCGTTAAAGCCCTCGAAGACGAGACCGCACTCATAGCCCGCGCGCACTTCCTTCACGTCATCCTTAAACCGCTTTAAGGAAGCCAGCTCGCCCTCATAGATCTGCGTGCCCTCGCGGGTGATGCGGATCTTGCAGTTCCGCTGGAAAATACCGTCAAGCACATAGGAGCCGGCGATGTTTCCGACGCCGGAGGCCTTAAAGATCTGGCGCACCTCGGCATGGCCGAGCACCTTCTCCTCAAACACCGGGTCGAGCATACCCTTCATGGCTGCTTCCACGTCCTCGATCGCATTGTAGATGACCTTGTAGAGACGGACATCCACGTTTTCCTTCTCCGCCGTAATCTTCGCCGTCGGGTCCGGACGGACGTTAAATCCGATGATAATCGCGTTGGAAGCGGACGCTAAGCTGACGTCCGATTCGTTGATCGCGCCGACGCCGCCATGGATTACCTTTACCACAACCTCGTCGTTGGAAAGCTTGACGAGGCTCTGCTTTACCGCCTCCACGGAACCCTGTACGTCCGCCTTCACAATAATGTCAAGCTCCTTCACATTTCCGGACTGAATCTGCGAGAACAGGTCGTCTAAGGACATCTTCGCCTTCGTGTCCTCGATCAGACGGCTCTTGCCCTCGGAGATATAGGTCTCCGCGAAGGAACGCGCCTCTTTTTCCGTATCGGTCGAGACAAATGTCTCCCCGGCCTCCGGCACCGCGGAAAGCCCTAAGATCTCCACCGGTGTGGACGGTCCTGCTTCTTTTACCCTTCTGCCCTGGTCGTCGATCATGGCGCGCACCTTGCCGTAGCAGCTTCCGCATGCCACCGGCTGACCGACCTTTAATGTTCCTTTCTGCACCAGCACGGTCGCAACCGCGCCCCGGCCTTTGTCCAGCTGCGCCTCGATGACCAGACCTCTCGCGTTCCGCTGCGGGTTCGCCTTCAGCTCGAGCACCTCGGCTGTCAGAAGGATCATCTCGAGAAGGTTCTCGATTCCCTCCTTCGTGTGCGCGGATACCGGGCAGAACACCGTGCTTCCGCCCCAGTCCTCCGGGATCAGCTCATATTCGGAGAGCTCCTGCTTCACGCGCTCCACGTTCGCGCTCGGCTTGTCGATCTTGTTGATCGCGACGATGATTTCAACCCCCGCCGCTTTCGCGTGGTTGATCGCCTCAACCGTCTGCGGCATCACGCCGTCGTCCGCCGCGACGACAAGGATCGCGATATCCGTCGAGTTCGCGCCGCGCATCCGCATCGCGGTAAACGCCTCATGTCCCGGCGTGTCGAGGAATGTGATATTCTGTCCGTTGATGGATACCACCGACGCGCCGATGTGCTGGGTGATACCGCCCGCCTCCTTATCGGTCACGCGTGTGGAGCGGATCGCGTCAAGAAGCGAGGTCTTTCCATGGTCGACGTGACCCATCACACAGACGACCGGCGGACGCGCCACGAGCGTATCTTCCGGATCGTCCTCCTCCTTTAAGAGCTCTGCGATCACATCGATCTTGACCTCCGGCTCGCAGATGCAGTTGAATTCGAGCGCGATCTCCTCCGCGGTGTCGTAATCCACCTCCTGGTTCACCGTCACCATCGTTCCCTTTAGGAACAGCTTCTTTACGATCACAGCGGGCTGCAGCTTCATCTTCTCGGCGAGCTCCTTGATCGTGAGCTTCTCCGGAAGCACCAGCGTGCGGATTACTTCCTCTTCCTGCTTCTGCTGCTGCGGCTGCTGCGGACGCTTCCTTCCGCCGCCCTTCTCGAGGTTGATAAAACGCTCCTGCTTCTTCCCGCCGAGCGCGTCATAATCGCTCCTCTGTCTGTTATTTTTATTGCGATCCTTCTCGCGGTCCCTGGACTCTTTTCCGCGAAGCTCCTCCGCCTGGGCAGAAGATTCCTTGTTGAAGCGGTCGATCTCCCGGTCGAGTCTGCCAGATTGGCCGCCGCGATACGAATTGCCCCGGCTATTGTTTCTGTCACCCTGGCCGCCGTTCTGACCCGGTCTGCCATTCTGGAAAGGTCTCGCACTGCCATCTCTTCCTCCTCTGTTCTGGCCGAATCCTCCCTGGCCCGGTCTGCGGTCTCCTCCCTGACCTGGTCTGCGGTCTCTGTCTCCCTGCGGACGGCCTCCCTGACCCGGTCTGCGGTCTGTCCCCTGGCCCGGCCTGCGGTCTCTGTCCCCCTGGCCCGGCCTGCGGTCTCTGTCTCCCTGCGGACGGCCTCCCTGGCCCGGTCTGCGGTCTCTGTCCCCCTGGCCCGGCCTGCGGTCTCTGTCTCCCTGGCCCGGACGGCGGTCCCCGCTCTGCGGACGCGCTGCCGCCATCTGATCATAAATATTTCCGAAAATATTGTTCTGCGGACGGCTCTCCTTTTTCGGCGCCTCCGTTTTGGCCGCGGCCTGCGCGCTCTCCGCCTGCGCGCCTTCCGGACGCGCTTCTGCACGCGCCTCTGCACGCGCTTCTGCACGCGCCTCTGCGCGTACATCCGTACGTGCTGCCTGCGCTTCTGCACGCGCCTCTGCGCGCGCTTTTTCCGCGGAAAGGCGCTCCGCCTCCTCCGCCGCTTTTACCGCCTCCGGATTGATCACGCGGTCAAATGCTTTTCTCACATCGTAATCGCTCACCGGCCTTGACTGCTGCGCCGGTCTCGCGCCCTGCGGGCGGCCTCCCTGACCCGGTCTGCGATCCCGGTCTCCCTGGGGCCTGCGGTCTCTGTCTCCCTGGCCTCCCTGTCTTCTTCCGCCGTGCATGGATCCCTGCTTACTATACTGCGCATTAAACACGGATGTTATACTCGATTTCTTCTTCGGGCGGTCGCCGGGTCTGCCCTGCGCGCCTTCCGCACGCTGCGGGCGGCCGTTTCCCTGCTGCTTCCCGGCCGCTGTCTCGCGGCCTGCCGGACGGTTTGCGGCACTGCCGGCATCTGCCTGCGGCTGCTTTGCCTTTGCGTCCGGCGCATCCTGCGTCTTTTCCTTTTCCTGTACCGGCGCATCCTGCGTCTTTTCCTTTTCCTGTACCGGCGCGCTCTGCGTCTTTCCAGGCGTCTGCGCTGCGGTCTGCCCTGCCGCGCCGCCTGCCCTGCCGAATTTTCTTCGCACCAGCTCCTGCACATGCTCCTCCACGCTGCTGCTGTGCGTCTTGACCGCGTGCTCCGTGGTGCTTAAAAACTCTATGATTTTCTTATTGTCAATCCCTAATTCTTTTGCCAGCTCATGAACTCTCATTTTTGCCATATATCCTGTTTCCTCCATTATTCAGTTGTTAACATTTGCTTTAATTTATCCTCAATCGAATGGGCCAGCCCCTGATCCGTCACCGCAAGCGATGCGCGGAACTGTTTTCCGATGGCTCTCCCGAGCGCCTCCTTCTCTCCGTACCGGTACATCGGGATCTCATGGTATTCCGCCATATCCGCGAAGCGCTTCTGCGTGTTTTCCGACGCATCCGCCGCCACGATTACCAGATATGCGCTGTGGGCTCTGACCGCCTTCTCTGTAGAAAATTCACCACTTGTAACCTTACCGGCTTTTGCGGCAAGTCCAAGCATGGATAACACCCTGTCAGGTTTCAAACTCCTCCATCTCCTTTGTCAGCATTTCGTATACTTCTTTTGGAATCGGCATTTTCAATGATCGTTCCAGTCCTTTATTTTTTATCGCTGCACGCAGGCATTCGCCCGACGGACAAAGATAAGCGCCCCTGCCGTTTTTCCTCCCGGTCGTATCCAGAAGAATCTGACCGGCGCCGCCTTCTTCCGCCTGGGTCCTTATCACACGGATCATCTCCTTTTTCGCCTTCATTTCATGACAGCCGACACACTGACGCATTGGAATCTTTTTATTTGCCATCTGTTCTCAACCCCTGTCACTTATCGTCTTCGATATCGTCCGTGTCTTCCCCGTCGTCTGCGATATCATCGCTTTCGTATTCGCCGTCCTCAGCATATTCGCCATCTTCGGCATATTCACTGTCTTCGGCATATTCACCGTCTTCGGCATATTCGCCGTCCGCGTATTCACCGTCCGCGTATTCACCGTCCCCGGCATATTCGCCGTCCGTGTATTCGCCATCTTCGGCATATTCACCGTCCGCAGCATATTCGCCATCTTCGGCATATTCACCGTCTTCGGCATATTCGCCGTCCTCCAGATACTCGTCCTCGTAATACCCGTCGTCGTAATCGTTCTCATAATCCAGGAAATCGCCGGACTCTCTCGCCTGCGTCTCGCTCTTGATGTCAATCTTAAACCCGGTCAGCCTCGCCGCAAGTCTCGCGTTCTGACCTTCCTTCCCGATCGCTAAGGAGAGCTGGTAATCCGGCACCACAACCTTCGCCGATTTCTCCTCCGCGTCCGCGATCACGGAGATGACCTTCGCGGGGCTTAAGGCATTCTCGATGAGCATTGCCGGGTTTTCATTCCAGGTGATGATGTCGATCTTCTCGCCGCGCAGCTCGCTCACAATCGCATTGACGCGCGCGCCGTTCATTCCGACGCAGGCTCCGACCGGATCCACGTCCGGGTCGTTTGACCACACCGCGATCTTCGTCCTGCTTCCGGCCTCGCGCGCGATCGCCATGATCTCGACGATCCCCTCCCGCACCTCGGTGACCTCGGATTCAAACAGGCGCTTCACCAGCTCCGGGTGTGTCCGGGACACCAGGATCTTCGGGCCCTTTGACGTGGATTTCACCTCCAGGACGTAGAGCTTGATGCGCTCGGTTGGCTGGAACACCTCGTTTCTCACCTGCTCATTTTCCGTCAGAATCGCATCCACCTTGCCTAAGTTGATGCTGACATTTCTGCCGATATATCTTTGAACTACGCCTGTCACAACATCACGTTCCTTGCTGTAATACTGGTCGAAGAGCACCTTTCGCTCCTCCTCACGGATCTTCTGCAAAATCACGTTTTTGGCATTCTGCGTCGCGATACGTCCAAATTCGCGCGACTGTACCTCCACATTTACGATATCATTAAGCTCATACTTGCTGTCGATCATCTTTGCATTGACCAGGCTGATCTCCTCCGCCGGCTCCTCCACCTGCTCCACCACAGTCTTCTCCAGATATACGTGGTATTCGCAGGTCTCCGGGTCGATCGTCACCCTCACGTTCTCCGCCTTGCCGAAATGGTTTTTGCAGGCGGTGATCAGAGAATTCTCGATCGCTTCCAGCAGCGTCTCTTTGCTGATGTTTTTCTCCTGTTCCAATATCGTTAACGCTTCTAATAACTCTGTGTTGCTCATTTTTATTATCCTCCTCTTGTTAGTCGTTATTATGACGCAGAAGCTTTACCAGTCAAATGCAAGCCGGATCAGCGCGATCTCTGGTCTCTCAAAGACGAGCGCCTCCTCCCCCTCCGGCAGAATGGTCACGGTGGTTTTGTCGTATGCGGTCAGAACCCCCCGGAATTCCTTTGATTTATGGATCGCCCGGTAGGTCCGGATCTCAACCTCTTTCCCCAGGCTCCTCGCAAAATCCTTTTCTTTTTTTAACGGCCGCCCGAGCCCCGGCGAGCTCACCTCAAAAATATAGGATTCCTCCACGAAATCCTCCCTGTCAAGAAGCTCGTTCATCTCCCGCGCCACGGCCTCGCAGTCGTTTACGGTGATGCCTCCCTCCTTATCGATATAAGCCCTTAAATACCAGGCCCCGCCTTCCTTTACATATTCCACATCCACAAGCTCAAACTTCATCCGCTCCAAAATAGGACCAATCAGCGCTTCCGTGCGCGCTTCATACTCTTCGTGCTTTGACATCCATACCCCTTCCCTGTCTGGCGATAAACGTGAATTGAGAGAGGACCTTTGCCCTCTCTCAACCGAATCATCAATGTTATCGTATATACTATAGCACTTCATAATAGGAAATGCAAGCGTTTTACGGGATTTTTTACAGTTATCTTTTGATATCATAATTCATATTCATCAGGTTCCGGATCCCCATCACGTCGTCCGTGATATTTGCGTCCCCGCGGATCGTGTGTTTGATCACGCTGCTGGCCACCGCAAAGTTTACCATGTCCATCGGCTTATAGTCGTGCAGCATCGCGTAAATCAGTCCGCTCGCAAACGCATCCCCGCCGCCGACGCGGTCTAAGATGTTAAAGGTAAACAGCTTGCTCTCAAAGGTGTGGTCCTCATACCACAGAAACGCCTTTAAGCTGTTCTCGCTCCCGCTGTGGGCATAGCGCACATGCCGGGCAATGCAGCGCAGGTTCGGATACCGTTCTACAAACGCCTGAAAGATCTCATCCTGCTGCTCGTAGCTCGGCTGTAAGGGCACGCCATCCTTCACATCGCCTTTGCTGTGGTCGTTCTCATCCTTCCACAGATGGTAGGGCTCGATGCCCAGCAGCACGTCGACATAGGGCAGGCATTCCGTGCAGAAATCCCTGGCCTCCTCCCAGCTCCAGAGCCTGCTGCGGAAATTTCCGTCAAAGCTGACCGTGATCCCCTTTTCCTTCGCGACGCGCAGGCAGTCCATTGTGAGTTTTTTACAATTGTCTGACAGCGCCGGCGTGATGCCGCCTAAGTGCAGCCAGGTGTAGCCGTCCAGCAGCGCGTCAAGGTCCACGGTACCGAAATCAAATTCCGTGATCGCGCTGTGCTTTCTGTCGTAGATCACCTTGCTGGGCCGGATCCCGTAGCCGGTCTCTAAGTAATAGCTTCCGAGCCGGTGGCTGGGCGTCTGCTCCTCGGTGGTTAAAATCACCGGCGTGCAGTGGACGTCGTTGCTGCGCAGCATCCGCACCGCGCTCTTCCCCAGACTGTTGTCCGGCACCACGGTAAAAAAGGTGCTGTCCACGCCGAGGTTGGCAAGGGCTAAGGCGATATTCGCCTCGCTGCCGCCGTAGCTGGCCTCAAAGCTGTGGGTCATGCGTATCTTCTCGTAGTTCGGCGGCGTTAAGCGCAGCATGATCTCGCCGATCGTGATAAATCTTCCCCCGTTTTCCTGACCGACAGTCAGTGGATTCTTATGTTCCATATCCCCCTCCGTTCCGGCAGGACCATGCCTCCCGCGGTATCCTGCCTTTTCTGTTATTTTACAACAAACTCTTCGCAGAGGCAAATGCTTTTATGCCTGGCTTTTGACCCTGAAACTATGTTATGATATCAGGGACAAAAGACGCGCGAAGGGAGAAATCATGAACCCACAGACCAACAGCATCATCCGGGCGCTGACTCTGCTTGACCTCCTGAAAAAAGAAACGGACGACAAACACAGTCTTTCGCAGAAGCAGCTGCTTGACCTGATGCAGAAAAAAGACGGCAGCTGCACTGAAAAGACGCTGCGCACCGACCTGCGCTGCCTGATGGAACTCTTAAACCCGCCCGTCACGGAATATGACGCACAGAAAGACCGGTTCCGGATCCGCTACGACGGGATCGAAGAAGGCAGAAAACGCATGAGCGGGATCCGCTACGTCCACGAATTCTCCAATGACGACCTGGAGCTGCTTCTTACGCTGGTGTGCACCTGCACGGAAATCGGCGATGCGCAGAAAAACCGCCTGACCGAACGCATCAAAGCGCTCGGCAGCGGATGTTACACCTATCACACGGAGACCCTCACCGCCGTCCCGGAATACAGTACAATCCGCACGGACGGGCTGCGCCGGAATATCCGCACCCTTGGCGCTGCCATAAAGCAGAACCGCCGCGTCTCCTTTGTCTTTAACCGCTATGACAGGGACGGTCGTCTCGTCCCGGTGCGTGAGGCCCGCTACGAGGTCAGCCCGTATCACATCGTAAAGTACGGGCCGAAGTATTACCTGCTCTGCGGCCACGGGACTTCGGAGAAAACCTACATTTATCGTCCTGATCTCATGACGGACCTTCAGGTGATGGAGGAGGAGCGGACAGGCATCCGCGAGATAAAGGAGCTGCGCCATTCCGGCGCCATGGAATATATGGAGCGGCACCTCAGCATGAGCTACGACGAGCCGCGGACCGTGACGCTTAAGCTGCACCGTGACGTCTACACGCAGTTTCACGACAGCTTTGGGAGCCATTACACGGTAAAACGAAGCGTCGACGAGGAGCACGACGAGGTCGAGGTATACAGCAGCGAGCAGGCGGTCATAAACTGGGTCATCCAGAACAGCGGCCGTGCGGAGATCATCCGCCCGAACCTCCTGCGGAAAAAGCTTTCGGAAAGAGCTGCGGCACTCCTGAAACAATACAAATAAACCCGCCCAAAGTTACCGGTTCTGCCTGCTATAATAAGCTCATCAACCAGTTGGCGCGGCAGAACTCACACTCTGTGAGCTGCCCTCATGAACAGAAAGCAGGTACATGTATGAAAAACGACATCAGAACCGCAATGGAACACGCACGGGAAGAACTCCTGGCGCTGTTATCCCTGTATGAGGAGACGGACGGTCTTCAGGGAGCCTTTCAGGGCGGCGACGCGTGGGATTACGCGTTAAGCGAGCTGGACCGGATCCGCGGACAGATGCATCAGATGCTTCGCGATCCCGCAGAAGAGACGCCCCTCTGGCAGGTTCTTCTGTGTGCGTCGGATGTATACCAGATCCTCGACGAGACCGAATTTTTTATCCGCCAGTGCGAGGTGCCGGGCGTGGTGACGCGCTGGAAACGGATCAATCCCAGGCTGATTTATTTTGACTGCGCCTTCACGCTCATGGAAAGCTGTCCGGATACCTACCGGGACATACAGCGCGGTTTAACCGGCCTTTCGCTCTCCTGCTATCCCGACCCGGAGCTGGTCGCAGAGCGGAACGCGTATTTTAAAGAGGCAGAAAAAGACTTTGAACGACAGGGCCGCGATTTTTCTGAGGAGTTTCTCTTCCAGGAGGAACTGAAACGCACGGTCCGCCTGCTGTTTGAGGAGGCCGCACAGGCCGTCCCTGCCTGCGATTAGCGGGCTGTAGCGTTCTGCAAACGCCCAAATGACCGGAAAAAAGAGAGGAAACGTATGAAAACAACAGAACGACTCGAAACATGGTTAAACAGCGGTTCGCCGGAATCGTACCACCTCGCGGAGGACGCGCAGGATCTGCCGGAAACGTCGGATCCGGACACATTCAGCGACTTTCACGAGATCCGGAATCCGTATCAGAAGTTTTTCTTCTATAAATATGAAGAACCGTCGCCAGAGCAATGGGCCATGGCCGCCGGAAAGGGGATGTACCGGGAAATCGGACGCTATTCGCTGCATGACCCTGATCTGGCCAGCCCGCTGCTGCAGGCGTTGTATCAGACGCTTTGGCCAGAGCTGACCGCACAGCCCTTTATGCGGTACGAAGAAGGGAAGGGCTCCCGGATCGCTTCCGACGCCATGACCTCCGCCCTCACCCGGCTTTCCGATGCCCTGCAGCAGAGCTTCTCTCTCACCGCGGCGCCAGAGCACGCGGATCCTGCCATGACCGCCCGGATCCGAAAGATCTATGAGAGATGCCGGACGATAGCTCCCAGGCAGAAATGGTGGACCCGTCTCTTTTTCACGCTGGTCACCGCGGACTTATCGGAAGTCGGGCTGGAGACAGAATTTTACCGGATGATCAACCGGGAATATCCCGCCATGGCAGGCTTCTTAACAGGCTGCTTTACCGTCGGCAACTACTGCCCGGTTCCCACAGGCTTTAATGGGCCGCGAAGCGACTACGGGCGTTCTGATTACTGGGATCTGACGCTGATGAAGCTCCGCGAATGGTATCAGAATGAGCCGGGCCCGGACAGCGACCGGATCCTCTTAACGGAACAGCTGCTGCATGGCCACAGGGAGGGACGCGCGGACAACTGCAGGGCCTGGCTGAGCTGGTTTGAGGGCAGAGGCGCGCTGCCCGGAAAGGACGGCTGGCATTCGTTTGTGGATTCGCTTTTGCTGCAGGATTATGTCGACGCGGATTATAACGTAAAGCCCTTCTGGGAGGGGCACAGCTGGAGGAATCCCGGCCTGCCGCAGAGCCGGGATGAGATTAACCGGGGACTCACGGAGATCACCATCCGGATCGCAGCGCGCTCCGTGCGGATCGCAAACGCGTGCCGTGGCCTTCTGTAGCGCCTGCATACACATCGCGTCACATTTATCATCCTGCCTCAGAAAAAGGAGACTTTTATCATGGGAACATTTGTAATGTCGGACATACACGGCTGTTATGACGCCTTCATGGAAATGCTGGAGGAGATCTGTTTTTCGGAGGATGACACCCTCTATGTGCTCGGCGATATGATCGACCGGGGACCGCACCCCATCCGGGTCGTCCTCGACCTGATGCGGCGGCCGAACGTGGTCTGCCTGGCCGGGAATCACGAGTACATGGCGATGGAATGCCTGCCGTTCCTCCTAAAGCAGATTACCGACGAGAATATCTCTGCCCTTCAGGCCGGCATGGTGGAGCAGATTCTCACCTGGCAGCTAAACGGCGGACTTACCACCATGGATGAATTTCACGAGCTGAGCCCGAAGCTTCGGAAAAAGGTGGTGGATTTTCTCTCGGAGCTTAGCCTGTACGAGCAGGTATCGGTCCGGGGCCGCGACTACATCCTCGTCCACGCCGGGCTGGGAAATTTCAGCCCCAGAAGAAAGCTGTGGGATTATGACCTGCATGACCTCGTGTGGGAGCGGCCGGACTATGAGGAGCCCTATTTTTCGGACCGGTATGTGATCACCGGCCACACGCCGACCATGACCATCGACTCGAATCCCAGACCCGGCTATATCTATCAGAATGCAAACCATATCGCGATCGACTGCGGCGCCGGGTTTGAGGGAAGGCTGGCGTGCTTATGCTTAGAGACCATGGAGGAGTTTTATGTGGAATGCTAAAGAAGGGGGCGTTATGCCCCCTGATCCTCCTCCTGCTTTACGGTAAGTACCGTGTGAATCGTCAGCTTCGGAAGCTTCACTTTTACATATCCGTCTTCCTCCGTAACCTTTAGCCGGGTATTTTTCGGATACACCTGCCGGATCACCTTTCCTTCCGCCAGCGCACGGTTCAGATACAGATATCCCGGTCTGATTTTCGGCGCGTCGCCGTTTGTCTTCTCCGCCAGGTTCGACACGATATGGATGATCTGTTCCGTATCGTCCCCGTCCGGACGGCTGTATACGCAGCAGGAAACCGTTTCCTTATAAGGGGTTTTCAGATAACAGGACGGTGTTTTGATCCAGGCTTTTAAGATCCCGCAGAACAGGTTCCGGTTTAAATTCAGCTCATATGTCTGAAAGATGTCATAGGCGATGTAGCAGCAGTTCTCATGTTCCACGACTGCCGGATCAGAAAGCGCCTCCTCTGCGGGCGGCGGGCACCACCAGTTGACCCACGTCGTGTCCGTCACAGGCGTACACGGGCTTACGATCTTTCCCATGCCCTTCCCTTCCGTCAGGCTGACCCGATACTGGATCCTTCCCATCGGGGGATACGTCTCTGGCATGTCCGCGAAAATACGGCTGTCATCCATCTTCAGATAGCCGCCGTACGCCTGGTCGCTGTAATCGGTAATCGCGCCCCTGTAATCGCAGCCGAACATCTCGTGCAGTGCAAAATTATCCCGCTTCCTTCCGTCTTTTTCATAGAGGCCACACTCTCCCGCCGCCAGCACAAAGCCGCCGTCACGCCGGAACGTCTCGAGCACTCCCTTTAATTCGTCCGTCACATGGAACATGCCCGCCAGGATGATGCCTTTATACTTCCCCGCTTCTTCCTTCGTCATCTCCTGCTCCGGCACGATCCTCCAGGTGTATCCGGCATAATCGCAGAGCGTCATGGCGCCTTTTAACGCCTCCTTGTGCGGATCCGGCTGGCGCACGCGCCCAATGGCGTTTAAGACCACCCTGGAGCCGGATTTTGCCATGGTGGAGGAATCGCTCTGAATGATCGCGATATCCGCCAGAACCTCGCGGCCGGTCAGATATTTTTCATAGCGCTTTAACTCCTCATACGCCTTCCCCACCCTGCGGGCCTCCGTGTGTTCGAGCGTTCCGTCCACATGCTGGCTTCCGCTGTAGAAAAAGGCCCGGCAGCCGTTTGCCGCGATCTGCGCTCCGGCCAGCTCATACACCGCGTCCGGGCGGTAGTTGTAGACCTCCGACACATCCCCCGGCCCTAACTGCGGACAGGGCGCCGGCGAGGTATCTCTTGAATATGCCGCGGACAGCCAGTTCCCGGCCCATGGCTCCGTAAACTGATAGTCCAGAAGATCCCGGATCCTTTTCGGATAGAGCGCGGCAAAATTGATGGTCACCTTAAGCTCTGGATCGATCGCTTTTACGGTATCCATGACGTCTTTTAGCATCTCATACGCGCAGTCCTCAAGAAATTCATTGACGTCGTGCCCCTGCCATCCAAAGTCAAAATACACGCGCTCGCCTTCCACGGTCCCCTCTTTTTCCGGCAGGTCGTATCCGTAGCGCTCCTTAAACTTCTTCTTACAGCTGTCGCAGTAGCACAGGCTTTTCCCGAAAATATCGAGGAACAGGCTGTCCGGATGATACTGGGTTACGACCTCTTTCAGCTGGCCGAGCACATAGTCCCGGTATCCCGTCTCATAGCAGGGCATTCCCCATTTCGCGGGGGACATCCGGTTGCGAAGCCGCACCGGATGTCCGTCCTTATCGCGGATCGCCCACTTCGGGTGCTGCACCGGCGCCAGCGTGTCGTATTCCAGGCAGTAATAGGCGTTGAACTCGATGTCGTGTTTTTTTAAAATCCGGCTGACTTCTCCGATATAGTCGATGGAAAGTCCCGGATGCTTTGTCCCGATCTTTGTGTCATAGTAGCTGTAGCCCCAATGGTCCTTCGTGTAGACCATTAAGCTGTTAATACCGGCCTCCTCATAAAACCGTTCATATTCCGCCATGTCCAGTTTATCAAAAGAAACGATCGGGGGCGCCGGCGAGTGGTGGTCAATGAGATACCCCCGGAACGAGGATTTAAATTTTTCAGACATATGCAGTCTCCTTTTTAAGAGGAAGCCCGAAAAGGGCTTCCTCTCTGTCATCGTACTGTTTATTTGTTAAATGCGCTGTTGTCGTATGCCGTCTGCAGAATTTCCACATAGCGATCACACTTCAGTTTCTTTAAGTTTTCGATGTAGCTGTCCCACTCGGTGTCCAGATCCATCGCGCCGGTGATAAACTTCGCCGCGCTCTGCTCCACATAGTCGTGAAGCGGTCCTTTGATCTGCGCCATCTCGTCCAGATCCTCCGGGAGCACATATACCTCCGGCAGGAATTCCTCCGGCTGATGTCCGTCGTATTTGTTCTTTGTCTCCTGATACATAAACGCTTCAAATCCCTCCGTCGTGCCGATTTCCCCGGCTACCTCGGATAAGCGGTAATGCTCTGTGACGGCTCCGACCGACATTCCCTGCCACACCACATTCTGGACGTCGTCTAAGGATCTGGCTCTCTGCCACTCCGCCTGCTCACCGTTGATGCCTAAGACGCCTTCCTCCGGCTTCACCCACTCCTCGCCTTCGCGTCCTTCGTTTGCGCGGCGCGTCCCTTCTTCTGAATAAAGGTAGTCGATCCATTTGATCGTCTCCACCGGATTCTGATTGGCATTCGTGATCGCAAACGCGCCGCCCGTCATGCCGATCGGATTGTACGCCGTATAAGAGACCCCGTCCGGGCCGGTAAGCGGCGGCAGCGCGACATATTCGCCCATTCTCTCCGATCCCATCTGGGTAAACGCAATCGGCGCACCGCCCGCCGCCACGCCGAACACCGCGTCGCTGCTCATACCCATCTGCTTGTACTGGTCCGCAGGCTGCGTATAGGCCGCCGGGTCGATCAGGCCCTTTTCATAGAGACCTGCCAGCCACTCCAGACCTTCTTTGTATTTTTCCTGATCCGGGACGAACTCTGCCTTCCCGTCCTTTAACAGTACGCGGTAAGCGTCCGAGGAGCCGTCGTTATAGATAAACGCGTTTAACAGTGCGTCCTCCAGGCCTGTATTCCACCCGGAAATCGCGCCCGAGAGCGGAATCTCGTCCGCCACCCCGTTCCCGTTCGGATCCTGATCCTTAAACGCCTGAAGCACCGCCTCAAATTCTTCGGTTGTAGTCGGCATCTCAAGCCCCAGGTTGTCAAGCCAGGTCTGATTGATCCACAGCTTCTGCCCCATGGTACAGTGATAACACTCGTTGATCTGCGGCAGCGCATAGATATTTCCGTCCGGAGCCGTGATGGCCGGGCGCAGCCATTCGATTTCATCGAGGAGCCGTTTCAGCTCCACCGTGTGCTCGTCGATCAGATCGTTTAACGGGATCAGCACTCCCTGTGATCCATAGAGCATCTGCTCTTCTTTTGTGATGTTTGCGCTTAACAGCACATCCGGGTAATCGCCGCTGGCAAACAGTACGTTTCTCTTTTCATTTAATCCGTCTTCCGTACAGGTCTGCCAGGTGATGTGCACATTCGTCAGTGCCTCTAACTCCTCCGTGAACAGGTTTGTGTTCAGATCCTCCAGCGTGGATGGCTTGGCTGTAAATACGGTAAGCTCAATCTTTTCATCAGAGACCGGGAATTCGCCTCTGGCCGAGATACCGCCAGACGCTTCCGTGCTGCCTGCGCCTCCTGCATTGCCAGCGCTTTTTGTGTTCCCCGCTTCCCCCTGTCCGCTTCCGCAGGCGTTAAAACACATGCCTGCCGTCAGTGCCGCAGCCAGCGCTGCGCTTACTACTTGTCTTCTTTTCATTTTTCCTCTCCTTTATCTTATATTAACCTTTCACGGAGCCGATCATTACGCCCTTCACAAAATATTTCTGCACAAAGGGGTAAATGCACAGCACCGGAAGGCTGGATACCACAATCAGGGCATATTTTAAGAGCTGCTTTAATCCCTCGCTCTTTTCCAAAAGAACCGCGTCCTTCATCATGCTCGCGTTCTGCTGGTTTCGTATCAGAATCTCCCGCAGCACGATCTGAAGCGGCTGCTTATCCTCCGTGTTTAAGTACATCAGCGCGTCAAAATAGGAATTCCAGTGGGAGATGGCGTAAAACAGTACCAGCACTGCGATAATGGCCCTGCTTAACGGCAGAATCACATGCCAGATCAGTTTCGGCGTGCTGCAGCCTTCCATCTGCGCCGCCTCCTGTAATTCCACGGGAATGGTTTCCTGGAAAAATGTTTTTGCGATAATCATAAAGTACACGCTCATCGCTCCCGGAAGCACCATCGCCCAGATACTGTCCAGAATGTCCAGCTTACTCACGACTAAATACGTAGGTACGATCCCTCCGTTAAAAATCATGGTAAAGGTGAAAAACATCATGATGACATTTCTGCCCTTTAAATCCTTTCTGGACAGCGGATAGGCAGCCAGCAGCGTCACAAAAATATTGATGGCCGTCCCCACTGTCATATAGAGAAAGGAGTTCAGGTAGCCGGTCCAGATTTTGGACGACTGAAATACCGCTTTATATCCGTCCAGTGAAAATTCCACCGGGAGCAGCCTCACTCTTCCGGTGACCACCGCGTCCACGGAGCTGAACGAGGAGCTGACAATAAAAATCAGCGGATATAAAAAGATGATCAGCGCCAGTCCCAGAAGGGTGTAGTTGATGATGTTAAAAATCAGGTCATCTTTTGATCTCAGTATTTTTTTCATTTTACGCCTCCTACCACAGACTTGTCTCGGTCAGCTTTTTGGAAATCCGGTTGACCGAAAGAAGCAGAATCATGTTGACCACCGAGTTAAACAGTCCGATCGCCGTGGAAAAGCTGTACTGCCCGCTCTCAAACGCGATCTTGTACGAGTATGTCGCGATGATTTCCGAGGTATCCCGGTTTAACGGCGTCTGCATCAGGAACGCCTTTTCAAATCCCAGATTCATAATCTGTCCAACGCTTACAATCAGCAGAATGATAATGGTAGGCTTTAAACAGGGGATATCCACATACCGGATTTTCTGCAGCCTGGTCGCCCCGTCGATTTTCGCCGCCTCATAGAGCGTGGGATCGATGGAGGTCAGCGCCGCGATATAAATGATCGCGGAATATCCGGTCGTCTGCCACACCCCGGACCACACATACAGGGATCGGAAATATTTTGCCTCCCCGAAGAAGTTGATCGGGTCAATGCCGAACACACCGATGATCTGATTAAAAAGCCCGGTTCTTAAGTTGGCAAAATCCATCACCATGGCCACCAGAACGACCGTGGAGATAAAATACGGCGCATAGGATACCAGCTGCACTGCCTTCTTAAATTTCGTGTGCGACACCTCGTTGACCATCACCGCGAAAATAACGGCAAACGGGAAGGATAACGCAATATTGTACGCGCTTAAAATGATCGTGTTTTTTAACACCGGCCAGAAATTCGGCGAGTCGAAAAACATGTTCATATACTTCATCCCCGCCCAGGGGCTTTTAAACATGCCGTCCACCACCCGGTAGTCGCGGAATGCGATCTGGATCCCCGCCATGGGCAGATATTTGAATATAATTACATATGTAATTGGCACTGAAAGCATCAGGTATAAAAACCAGTTTCTTTTTACTGACAGCAGTGTTTTTTTCATCTGCATTCCTCCTTTCCTGCAGCCCTATTCACCATGGCGGAAAGCTCCTCGTGCGTAAAGCTGCCGTCTGACGCCGTAATCAGCCCCGGCATCGGCATTTCCAGCATGATTCTTTTGACAAAATGAGAAAGCTCCTCAAAGCTTCTGCCTTCTCCCATGCCGAATCCCCGGTAATGGCTTAACATGCGCTCCGCCTCTTTTCTTCCGCACGGATGGGCGAGCCACTCCTCCAGCGTGGATTTTTCCGTAAGCCTGTCATGCCTTTCTTCCTCCTGCTCAAGGCGGATCAGGACGCTTCCTCTGATATCCTTTACCGATGCGCCGATTAAGATCCCGTACTCTCCCGGCTCTGTGATCCAGCCGCCCGCTTTCCTGCTGTAGCAGGAAAACGCGTCGCAGTTTAACACAAAGCGGACTTCCCGCTCTTCCCCCGGCTGAAGATATAGCTTTTCAAAATCCTTTAATTCTTTTTCCGGGTGCAGCATTCTGGTCTGCCGATTGGATACATACAGCTGCACGACCTCGTATCCCGGATAAGAGCCTGTGTTTTTCACCTTCACCCGGACTTCCAGCTCATCCTTTTCCGTGACGCGTTCTTTTGTGACCGTCATGTCCGAATAATCAAATGTCGTATATGACAGCCCGAAGCCGAACGGCACGGCCGGAGTCATCCCACGCTTCTCATAATAGCGGTATCCGGTCATCATGCGCTCGCCGTAGTACAGCGTTCCCTCATCCACAGAAAAGTGAACGCCTGCTGCCTCTTCCTCCAGATGCTTCGGAAACGTCTCCGGCATTCTCCCTGAAGGCTGCGCCCGATGAAAAATGACGTCCGCCAGCGCGCCTGCCGTCTCCTGGCCCAGAAGCCACGCTTCGAGCACCGCGTCCACGGTTTCCAGAAACGGCATCTCAATCGGGGAGCCGTTGCTTAACACCACCAGGATATCCGTCCGGATCGCGGCGATTTCGTCGATCAGCCTTACGTGCCCTTCTGGCATCCTCATATGGCTTCTGTCGTAGCCCTCCGACTCATAGCTCTCGGGGAGCCCCGCGAAGATGATCACGCGGTCGCAGTCCTGCGCGGCCTTTGCCGCTTCCTTTAACAGTTCCTCCGTCGTATCCCCTTCCCGGTCATATCCCGCCGCAAAACGGATTTTAAGCCCTTCCGGAGCCTGTCGCTTTAGTTCCTCTAAAATCGTCGCCTGCTGCTCTGTTTCTACGCTGGAGCTGCCCCCGCCCTGAGTCCTGGGATGAACCGCAAAATCCCCGAGCACCGCCAGGCTTTTTGTCCGGCTCCAGTCAGCGGGCAGAAGATTCCCCTCGTTTTTTAACAGCACCATGCTCTCCGCCGCCGTTTTCCTGGCGATCGCTCTGTGCTTCTCCCAGTCGACCGGCTTCGGATTCCGGTTCTTCTGTAAGGTAAACAGGACGCCGAGCAGCTCTTCCGTCCGTTTATTCAGAAGCTCCTCCGGCAGCTCCCCTGACAAAACCGCTTTTTCGAGCTTCTCATATACAGCCGGATTCTGCGGCATCTCCAGGTTCAGCCCGGCTTTGACTGCTTCCACACACTCGTCCACAGCCAGCCAGTCGGATAAGACCATTCCGGTAAATCCCCAGGCGTTTCGCAGCACATCGGTCAGCAGGTACTTATTTTCACAGGCATAGGTTCCGTTTACCTTATTGTAGGCTCCCATGACCGCCATCGGGCCGGATTCCTTTACGATAATTTCAAACACCTTCAGATAAAGCTCGTGAAGCGTTCTCTCATCCACATTTACATCCGCTGTCATCCGGTAAGCCTCGCTGTTGTTGCAGGCGAAATGCTTCATGCATGCCCCGGTTCCCGTGCTCTGTATCCCGTTTACGATCTGCGCCGCCAGCTTTCCTGCCAGCACCGGGTCCTCCGAGAGATATTCAAAATTCCGCCCTCCCAGCACGGAACGCTTCATATTGACAGCCGGCCCTAACAGGATGTCGATCCCCATGCTCTGGCATTCTCTCCCCAGCGCTTCCCCCACCTCCCGTAAAAGCTCCTTATTCCATGTCGCTCCCATGGCCGCGGAGGCCGGAAATCCGGTTGCCCGTTCGTTTACGGCCTGGCCCAGGTGATCCCGTTCCTTTACCCTGCGCACTCCGTGAGGCCCGTCGGACAGGATGCATTCGCTCAGCCCGAAACGCTCCATCGGATACGTGCTCCAGTAACTGTTTCCCGTCCACAGATGTACTTTCTCCTCCAGTGTCATGGATGCGGTCACGGCTTTTGCTTGTTCACGCTCCATGCTGTTGATTTCCATGTGTATTCCCTCCTTTGCGTCTTCCTCGTCTGTACCCCGATTATAGCGTCCCCGCCCGCGGTTCTGAAAGGTTCTGGTTTTTCAATCTCCACACAAAAAAGGTACAAAATCCATGATTTTCTGCGCAATCAAAGATTTTGTACCTTTTATTTCAGCAAAAGAATAAGAAACGTACCTTTGCTCTACGTTTTTAGTAAATCGCTGGGATTGCACCCCGTTACCTTCCGGAACGCCCTGCGGAACACATGGGCGCTGTTGTACCCCGTCATACGCCCCACCTCCTCGATGGAATAGGTCCCCTCAAGAAGCAGAAGCTTCGCCTGGCCGATCCTCTTATTTTCCAGATAACTGGAAAAATTGATCCCGTAGCTCTTCTTAAACAGATAGGACAGATACGACTCCGAAAGATGAAACTGTTTTGCCGCCATACTTAAGCAGAGACCGCTGTCCATATAGTGCTCGTCGATAAACTGCATCAGCTCCTGCTGGATTTTCTTTTTTTCGGAGAACGCCTGCTCCGTTTTCTGCATACAGGCCGACTGGATCTTCTGGACATACAGATAATACAGATCCTCCCCCCGGATGCGTTCCTCCACCTCCATCTCCTCCGTTGAAATCAGATCCTTGTTTTTTAGATGGAGCATCACGGACCAGATCTCCTCTAAAAACTGGCGTTCCTCTTTTGCGGAAAGATCCCTGGTATCAAAGTTTTCCACCTTCAGCACCTTAAAGATACTGTTTACCTGCTTTAGGTTCCCTTTCGGGACCGCGTCGATCAGCATCTCCCTCAGCTGGTCCGGGAAATAATATTTTTCATTTTTTCTCGGGATCCCTCCGTAGGCCATGTAGTCCTTTCGGTATTCCAGGCAGGCCCGGACGGCGCATCTCGCCTGGATAAACGAGTAGCCGATCCGCAGAGCCCCTGTCACAGCCTCCCCTTTTCCTGCCCGCATGTCCTCCCCCATGGACTTTTTCAGCTCCGCGAGCAGCTCGCCGGCCCTTCGCCCGGTCTCCTCCTCAAAGTCCTCCTGCGCCGCGTTGGAGTAAAACAGAATGCCCACCTGACACAGATCAATCTCCGTCGCCGCTGTCTGTGAGAATTCCATCTCCTTCAGCCATTTCTTCACCAGGTACCTCCTGGCATTGAGATCATCGATGGACTGGCCCTCTAACATAAGAGAACCGGAAGAAAAGTCGAGTATCAGCACCGCAAAACAGTGATACTCTGAGATTTCCGACAATTTCAGCTCCTCGATCTCCTCCCTGGTGTTGTACCGCCCGCAGATGAGGTTCTGCAGCCAGATTTCTTTCATCCGCTCCATATAATCCTCATTCGAGATGGTCAGCTCCTGATTCTGACGGATAATATCCTGAAAATAATCCTCCAGCATCTGATATTCGTTGATTCTTCCTCCCGCCGCCTTTGGCTCCCGGTTCCATCCGGAGAGGATCGTCCTTAAGGGCCGCAGATTCTGTGCGGCGATGTAATACGCCGCGCAGCAGCCCGCAAGCGCGTACACGGAAAACAAAAAGAGGATGCCGATCTGAATTCTCGTCACCTGGGCAAACAGATCCTTTTTCGCGATCCCCGACACAAATACCCAGCCGTTATAATTGGACTGCGCCGTGGTATAGAGATATCCGTCCATCTCATAATCGGAGCGCGGTTCCCCGGACGCATCATATTCCAAAGGTAACAGACCGCCGTTTCCAGGATCGCCATTTGTCGTGCAGACCGGCGTCTGGTCTTTTGTATAGATGCCGAACCAGCTGTTCCCGTTCTGCACGTAGTCCTCCGTCATCGCATGAATATTCCCGCTGTCGATAAAAAACAGCACCTTTGCCTTTTTTCCGGTTTTCGGCCCGAAGGGGATCTGCGCGACATAGAGAATCGCGGAGGATTCTCTTGAATTGGTCGTCACGCGGGTTTCCGGCAGAACGGCATGATACGCGTCCCCGTTTAAAATCTGTTCATAAAATTCCTGATAATCCATATCCCCGTAGGAAAAAATCTTTCCGTAGAGCTTTTCGATCTGACTGTAAACTCCTTTGGAGGAAAGCAGCGCCTCCTCGTCCGGCAGGTAAATATAGATGGTATCCCCGTCATCCTCCAGGTATCCGATCTCGTCTCTTGCCGTCAGAAGCTTTGCGATGTCCTTTTCTTTTTCCGGTGAGTTAAGCAGATCCCTGATGGTCACATTGTAGTTCAGATTCAGAATACTCGCGTATACGGTTTTCATTTTATAATCGACCTCGTCCCGCACCGCGCCCAGCATATAGCTGCTCTCCCGGATCGAATTCTCCTTTATCTCCCGCATCAGGCCGAAAATCAGACCTGAAAATATCAGAAACGGGATCAGGAGGATCGCCAGATAGGACAGAAAGAAACGGGTAAAGACAATGCTCTTATTTCCTTTTTTTATTGTCTGCATGAGCTTCTCCTCCTGATCCTGTTATCATTCTTATTCTTCCGCCTTCCCCCGCAAAAATTCCTTCATCAGCCCGTCAAGCCGCTCCTGATTCCAGTCGCTTCCCGCCCGGACGGCCGGCGGGTCTTCCTGCCCTTTTGCCCCGGCTGCTCCCGACGCTGCACCGGATTTCTCCCCGGCATTCCCCGGCTTCTCTTCCCCGGCGCTCTCCTGCCCGGACCCAGTCCCCGGCCTCTCTTCCCCCGCGCTCTCCTGCCCGGCCGGGCTCCCAGGCCCATTCCCCGGCCGGACACCGCCACGCTCCGATACCCGGCCAGCAAACATCATGCCTGTCACTGCCGTCAGCCCCGCAAAAAACAGCGCCAGCGCCAGGACACGCGTGATACGTATGTTTCTGCCGCATCGGTCCAGAAGCGCCGCATTGTGATCCGCGAAGGCGAGATACTGCTCCAGATAGCATGCCATGGCCTCTTTGTCGTGCTCAATGTCATCCGAAACGCCGGTCTCCCGGATACGGCCCAGCAGCATCCCGTGAATCTGAATCAGCTTTGTGGAGCTGACGCCCTCCGCGAGCGGCGGTTTGTCATATGGCCGGTGCAGAAGCCACTTCCAGCGAAGTCCCGGATCCTCAGGGGCCAGCCGCCGCCCGATCATCCGTATCGTGCTGCGGTACCAGCCGCCCTGCCGCGCCAGAATCCGCGCCATCTTCCCCATAAACGCGGCGTCGGCAAACAGCTCCCGGTATTCCTCCCGCGCGAACAGATGCCGCCAGTACGCCGGGCAGTTCTGAAGGTACGGGTTCTTTACGGCAAGCCACATCTCCTCCGCCAGCCGCTCCTTACGCCCCTGTTTCTCCGCCTCGCGCACTGCGTCGGTCACCGCGGTAAAGCCAGGGGAACCGGCGGCTTCCTCTCCCGTCCCGGCGGTTTCCGGATCTGGCGGCGGCGCGGCTTCCTTCGCCCGGGTCCATTCCACAGCCTCCCGCGGCGGCGTTTCCGCGGCTTCCCTCGCCCAGGCCACGGCCTCCCTGTATGCGCGCTGCAGCTGTTTAAATTCCTCCGGATGCTCTTCCGGGTGGCACTCCTTCGCCCGCGCCGCGTAGGCCCGTTTAATTACAGCGACATCTGTCGTCTTTTCTGTTTTCAGGATCTCCCAGATATGTTCGTTCATTTCACTCACCCGCCTGTCTCACAGCCGTTCTCACACGTTCACTCATTCTCCGTCGGCCTTCCAAAGGATCCCGGGCGCCCACGGCTCCTCACTGCACAGCCGTCCTTCCCCGTCAAACCGGTACTGATGCGTGATCGTTTTGTCCGCCATCTCCCTTGTGACAGCGGACAGATGCCCGTCCCCGTCAAATTCCAGTGACGTCACGGTCCCGTCCTCCCCCGTAAAGCTGATATCCGATTCGATCCGGTAGGTATACCGCTCGCACAGCCGCCCGGCGTCGTCATACCGGCAGCGGTACACATACGCGGCGTGCGCGTGATCGTCGTTATCATACTCCGCCTCCGTCACGCAGCGGCCGGTTTCGTCGTATAAAAACAGCCGGTAATAAGAGATCTCCTGATACGCATAACGGAATTCACACTGTTTCTGTTCCCCCTCGTACTCCGCCAGGTACGCTTCCGTAAACTGCAGCTGCTGGTTCCACTCCGACGCGTCCGCCCCCTGATAGCCGCTCACATAGCGAATGCCGCTGATCTGGTTCCCGCCCTCTGTATAGCTGCTCTGGAGGACGGCATTGACATGTCCCGCCGGCTCATAAAGCGTCTCCGTGCCGGTCTGCGTCCCGTCGTCCCATTCCGTGACCAGCTCCTTCATGGGTTCGCCGTCCGGTGTTCCATGCCCCACCGTCCGCCGGATGATCCGCCCTTTTTCATCGCACTCCGCCGTCTGGTAGCTGGTGATATTTCCCAACGCGTCATACTGGTATTCCAGCATTGTCGTCCCGTCCGCGTTTTTTACCGTGGCATAGCCGGAGGAAACCGTCCCGTCCGCTTCGGGAAACGACGTCGCGCAGAACGTGTTTTCCCCCTCATAGCGGTAATCCGAGACATAGGAAACCGCATCCCCCTCGTATGTGATTTTCCGCAGCACACGGCCCGCTTCATCGTACTCATACCGGTAAGCGTGTTCTGTCGCCCCGTTTCCCAGCGTCAGAAATTCATAGATCTCCCCGGTACAGCTTCCATGTTCGTCATATGTCTTTTCCTGATAATAGTCCATCTCACCGTCCGCGCCGTACCGGTATGTCCCGGTCTGGTTTCCGGCGTCGTCAAAGACAAACGTCTCATACCGGGAAAGCGACAGCCGTTTGTCCCACCCGAAGGCCGGCTCCCTCGGGATGTCCGTCACAGAGGGCGCAGCCGCAAAAGGCCGCGGATCCGTCTCCTCCCTGCTCTGCCCTTTCCAGAACGCTGGTGGAAAAAGGGCGAACCATACCACAGCCGTCACGTTCAGGAGAATCACAGCGCTAAGCAGAATTTTATTTTTCGTACTCAATCCTTTTCCTCCCAGAAGCTCTCGTCAAACTCCCCGAATGTTATCTGATTCCCCTCGATCTGTTCGCAGAGCAGCAGCAGACGCACATAAGCCGCGCGGATCTGCTTTGCGCTTCCTGTGGCCAGCTGTTCCTCAAACAGCCGAAGCTGCCAGGCGATGCGCTCCCTCGTCTGCGCGCCTGTCTCCATATAAAGCCGCTTCGCGCGCTCTGCGAGCAGCCGGTATCTCTCTTTCCCGGACGGGTGCAGCGACTGCTTCTCAAGCTGCGATAAGCGCGCCGCAAGCTCCTCGTCGGACAGGCCCATCCTTCGGTTTAACATCACCCGGTGCACGGTGTGTCCGCGGTTTTTAATCCGGATATCAAGAATTCCGTTGATATCGTACAGAAAGGTCGCGGACGCCCCCTCCTTTCCGCGCGGCGCGGGCGGGATTCCGTCGATGAGCACAGATCCTAAAAACAGGTTCTCCGCCGCGATCAGGCTCTCGCCCTGATACACCTGAAATTCGAGCGCGGTCTGGCGATCCTGATACGTATAATACGTCTTCGTACGGCTGCACGGCAGCGTGTCGTTGCGCTCGATGATCGGGGAAAATGTGCCGTCGTACAGCTCCACCCCGAGCGAAAACGGGCAGATGTCCGAGAGAATCACGTCCTTCAGATCGCCGGTCCGCTCCCGGATCGCCGCCGCCATGGCGACGCCGGTCACAATGCTCTCCTCCGGCGCATCGTCCGGCTCCACGCGCGTCTTTTCCTTACATATACTCTTTATGTATTCCCGCACCACCGGCATCCGCGAGGAACCGCCGGTTAAAATCACACAGTCCGCATCCTCCGGCGACATCCGGCTGTCGTTTAACACCTTCCGGATCGGCTCGCTCATGCGCCCGAGCAGCCGCGCGGCACGGTGTACCAGCTCCTGACTGGTCATCTCCATCACATAGTCCCGGTCTCCCAGCCTTACCGTCCTTCTGGCCTCATTCGACTCCGAGAGCATCCGCTTTAAGCGCTCCGCCTCCCTGAGAACGATTCCCTGCTCCCCCGCGGAGAACTGATCCGCCGAAAGCCCGTTTTTTTCATAAAACGCCCGCGCGATCACCTCGTTAAAATCCTTTCCCCCGAGATAATTGTCTCCGGCCACGGCGCGGATCTCCACCATATTGTCAAAGGCTTCCACGAGCGAAACGTCAAGCGTCCCCCCGCCGAGATCAAACACGATAAATGTCTCCATCACGTCCGACATCCCGTGATGCTTTAAGGCCACCGCGGACGGCTCATTGATCAGACGCTCCGCCTTAAGCCCCGCAAGCCTTGCGGCATTCCGCGTCGCACAGCGCTTATCGTCGTCAAAATATGCCGGCACGCTGATCACCGCCTCGGTCACCGGCTCGCCGAGATAATGCTCCGCGTCCTCCTTCAGCCGCCGCAGCACAAAGGACGAGAGCTCTTCCGCGCGGTAGCTTCGGTTTCCCGCCCGGTACTGCCGGTCCGTGCCCATATCCCGCTTAAATTCCAGAAAGGTGCAGGACGGATTCGTGATGCGCATCTCCTGCGCGATCTTTCCGACATAGATTTCCCCTTCCGGACCGATGCTGACCACAGACGGCGTCAGATATTCCCCGAACGCATTCGGGATCAGCTCCGTGTGCCCGTTCCGGTAAATCCCCGCCAGACTGTTTGTTGTTCCAAGATCAATTCCGATGACCGCCATCGCATCCTCCCCGCCGCGGTTTTTTCCCGCATGTTCTCTGCCCATCATCATACTATAATTTCGTCCAAAAATCAGCAAAAAGAAAAAATTCAAAATTTTTTAAAAAAGTGCTTGCTTTTTTTCAGACACATGATATAATAGTCGTTGTCCGGTTCCTTGGTCAAGCGGTTAAGACGCCGCCCTCTCACGGCGGAAACAGGGGTTCGATTCCCCTAGGAACTGCTCAGAATCTCATATTTGTTACATAATCGCCATGGTTCCTTGGTCAAGCGGTTAAGACGCCGCCCTCTCACGGCGGAAACAGGGGTTCGATTCCCCTAGGAACTGCTACTGTTTTTT
The DNA here is from genome assembly GCA_947642555.1 of uncultured Roseburia sp. Lineage (GTDB taxonomy): Bacteria > Bacillota > Clostridia > Lachnospirales > Lachnospiraceae > Roseburia. Next base: position 34,990 of record CANRSX010000045.1, read on the forward strand.
ACAAAACAGCCCAACCCGAAAAAATCCACTGCATTGCAGTGGATTTTTTTTCGATATAAGTTCAGCTCACGCCCATTCGCAAGGGCGCCAATGGCGCGGGCTGAACTTTTCCAACAAAATCAGTGCATATGCCTGTGGCATTTGCGCCCAAAAGCTGCATGTCAGCGGGAGACACGAAGGGTTACTGGTTTAAACGCTGGATTTCTTTCTGAAGGGCCGCAATGAGGGCGTCTTTTTCCGAAAGGGCAGCATCCTTCCTCTCATTTTCCGCCGCTGCGGAATGCAGCTGCTTTGTCAGTTCCTCATTCTCCTTCCTGCGGGCCTCGATCTCCCTTCCCTGAGCCTCAATCTCCCTTTCCTGAGCCTCAATCTCCTTCTTCTGCTCGTCACACATGTACAGAACCGTATTGCGGTCCATGATCGCCAGTGCCTCTGAATACATACCGATCAGCTCCTTTGGATGTCTGCGAAAGTCAACGATGTCCTGGTAACATTCTGCAAACTGCGGATACGCCTGAACCAGCCGCACGATATCAGCCGGGCGGTCCGAGCTTAAAAAGGTCATCCAGGCATCCAGTTCCTTATCTATATTGTGAACTACCTCGTGGAATGTGTCAAGCGATATGTAGACGATATGCTCCAGCGACCGCACTTTTGCACCGCTGTCAAAGACCATACTGCTCCTGTGGATGTAGTGCGGTGCAGCCGCGCGAAATTCGCCGGAGCTGTTCTCCATGAGGATGATCAGCCACACCGGCTTTAAATCGCGAAACGAAAACAGATGTCTGCGCTCGCTTCTGACACGGTTGTACTGGCGCATGATAAAATCCGAGAGATAGCAGCTGCTCCGCTCGCCCGGGAAGGCGTAGCCGATTTTCTGCATTTCGACGTCGACGATCGTTCCGTCGGAAAGCTCCATGAGAATATCCATAATCACCAGGCTTCCGCCGTCGGAGAGCTTTGTGCCCTCCACGGGAAGCACGGAGCGGATGCGGACCGGCTGCTCTAACAGGGCGGATAAGAACTGCTCCAGGCGTTCGGGATGGGTGTCGGGATTCATGATCCTTTTAAAAAAGCTGTCGTACAGAATGGGCAGACCCCGGTTTCCCTGAATGAAGTCCAGGATCTTTTCCTGTTCCTCCTTCGGAAATCCCGAAAAGGACAGGTACGCATCCGCGTCCTTTCGGATCCGATCCAG
>CANRSX010000046.1 GCA_947642555.1 uncultured Roseburia sp.
ATAGCTGGCGTTCCACAGGGCAGGCATCATCCGCCCTCTGTCTCCCCGGTTGAGGACTTCTTCCAATTTAACCCTATTGCTGTTCCACCACGCTTCCCATTCTTTTGGTTCCACTTCCCCTGCTGCAACGCGTAAAAAAATCTGCTTCATCTCATCCTGAAAGTTCATCCTCGTACCTCCGCCGACCCCATAAAGCGCTTCTGATCTGCTGTCAGCCAATCCTGACACTCTGAAGAAACTTTTCATACTCCTGCTCTAACTGCTTCCCATAAGGATCATTCATGGCCTTCGCCGCCGCAATCCCCTTTTTATATAAATTCCCGTATCGGCCTGACTGCGGCACTTTTTGAAATTCTGCCTTCGCCCAGCTCCACAGACCGGCGCCTGTCTTCACATCACTGGCCGTAAGTTCAAAACAGGCTTCCAGGATATCCCTGAACAGCCGCAGGGTTCTGATCTGATCATAATCCGTTGTTTCTATTACCTTTTTGCAAAAACAGAGCGCCTTCTCATAATTACCCATATGTAAGTAATACCTGATCAGGTTTTTGTATCCGGAAATAATATCTCTCGTACTGCTGTTTTCCGCTGATAAAATCTCTTCCAGCTGTTCCTGATAAAGCCTTTCATTTTCCACATCCCTTCCCAGAAATGTATAAAAATCAATCAGCATTCTGCGGTCAGAGGCTGACCATTCCGTTATATTCCTCTTCCACTCATCCACCAGGACTCCCATCACATCTTTATATTCCATTTCCCGACACAGATAGATGCAGTCCAAAATGCTGTTGCTCCCAAGGTCTTCCTCCATCTGTCCGTCCGGGTCATAGCCGCAGGCACAGTCAAAGTTCGCATTCTTTGCCCGCTCCAGTAAACCGGCATATTTTCCATCTTTATTGTATGTTCTGATCAGGTGAGTCAGTATCTGGAGCGTACTCCCTATCCCCTGAAATGAATTCCGCTCTCTGTCCTTCAGTTCCTCCCCAAAGAGAAAAGCAACCGCCTCCTCATCCTCGATATGGCAGTACAGCAGGTAATACGCCAGCCGCAGGCGGTTCGTATAATTTTGGTCATCCGTACCCCATTCCCCGTTCTGAAATTCCTTATAGCGGACGGTATCATCATTTCCTGCTTTCAGAGCCTGGTAGACGATCCGCTGCTCTTCTATTTTAGATTTTAACTGTCCCTTCCCCATAGCCGATTCCTTTCATCTGTCTGAAAACCACATCCATCCGATGCATCCAGTATACACTGAAATAGCTGATTGCTCAATGAAAACAATCTATTTTCCTGTAAAGGTGATGTCTGTTCACAATTTATTCATGCATGCGTTTTTCCTGGCCGGGGGCACATATCATATTGAAAGTATCCTGCGGTTATGCCATAATGATTACGAACCCGTATGCAGGGGCCTGTTATACTTATTTTCAGTCAGGCACGCACCAAAAGAAATCAGCGGCATAGTGCGGCCGGAAGAAGGAGAAGAACAGTAAGCAGATGAACTATAAGATAATAGATCCGAAATATCACTTTATCACTCTGTTTGATGACGAAACAGGCGCCTATGTCCGTACCGGCATCATCAAAAATGGCCGCGATACCGGCATTGACCCGTTTATGGCATCGTTTCCCCATCTCATCGACGTGGGGGTGATGGGGCACTGTGTCCACGGGAAAACAGGGCTCTGCCGGAAAGCGGGAATCGGCTGCTACCAGAACGGCGCAATAACGGAAAAACCCAATATGGCAGTCGACGATTTTCGATGGATTGCGGCGCAGTGCCGGGGGCGGACAAATCAGTTTGCACTGGGCGGACGGGGTGACCCGGACCAGCACGAGCACTTTGAAGAGCTGCTTCAGATCTGCCGGGAAAACGGCCTGGTTCCCAACTTTACCACCTCCGGCTACGGGCTGACGCCGGAACTGGCGGCTGTCTGCCGGAAATACTGCGGGGCGGTGGCTGTGAGCTGGTACCGCAGCACCTATACGCAGAACGCCATCCGGATGCTCCTGGAGGCCGGAGTGAAGACGAATATTCATTTTGTCCTGGGTCAGAACAGTATTGACGAAGCCATAGATCGCCTGGAGAGGGACGATTTTCCGGCAGGCATCAACGCCGTTATTTTTCTCCTCCACAAACCTGTCGGGCAGGGATCCCGGGAAAATGTACTTGCACCGGAGGATCCGAAAGTGAAGCGTTTTTTTGCGCAGATAGACAGAGACCACTCTTTCCGGACAGGCATGGACAGCTGTAACGTGCCGGGAGCCATCCGCTTTTGCAAAAACATCCTGCCGCAGTCCCTGGATACCTGCGAGGGCGGGCGGTTCAGCTGTTACATCGGCGCCGACATGGTGATGTCAGCCTGCAGCTTTGACCAGAAGGGGCTGTATGGGGCAGAGCTTCGGCCCCGCACAATCGAAGAAGCGTGGAACAGCGAACCCTTTGAACGTTTCCGGAACCATATGCGCAGCGCATGCCCGGACTGTAAAAAACGGGAGCTATGCCTGGGCGGCTGCCCGCTGATGCCGGAAATCGTTTTTTGCAACAGTGAACACAGAAAAAATGGAACGATGAAAGGAGCTGACGACAATGAAAATCAGAACTGATTTTGTGACCAATTCCAGCAGCAGCAATTTTGTCACGATAAGCATTAAAAGCCCGAAACTGACAGAGATCATACGCGCGGCAAGGGTAGGTAAAGAAACCGTGGAAACAGATATGTTCCCGTGGGAGGAGGGCGATATTCACGAATTCGATCTTGACGAATCAGAACACATTGTAAAACTACATCTGACAATATCGTATAACATCCGTTATGACGAGGATCTGGACCAGACGGGCGAGGCGGATCCGGATTATATCGGCTACCCTCCTGAAAATGTAAGCGGTTTATCCAAAAGCTTACTCCGGCTGTTAAAAGAAGCCAAAAAATACGTCCCGTACCAGCAGGGCTATGATCTGGCAAAGATCTGCAGCGCACTGGAGGAAAAAGGCGAAGACATTTTTTCAGATACGGAAAACGCCGACTGGGTTTATGAAATGGAGGGCTATGGGGAAGCGAACCTGTATCCCTGGTTCCTGGCTTTTTCCAATCATATAGCAAAAAAACGGCACCTGGATTACCGCCCCTCATCTGCGGAACTTATAAGTTCTTTCCACTATGACAGAGAAAACGGTGCGTCCTTAAAAGAAGAATACGGATACAGCAGGCCGTATAAGGCGGATCCTGCCGATGACGATTTGGATATTGAGATGGATTTTGAGGACGATTTGAAATCGCAGGACTGAAGCAACAGGCAAAACTGCCGGCACGGGTTTATGGTCATGCATATTTTGCCTGTTCCGGCAATGCCGTATATTTACCATCCTTCTTATCACAGCGCATTTCCGATCTGATACGCCTTTTTCATGATTTCACTTTCTCTGTCATATGGCGTCTGGGAGGTATGTATGATCATATCTGTAAGCACCATCCTCCGCTCTTCAAAATCGTGGAGATACCATTTATAATTCTCCCGGTACATATCCTGATCCTGCTGCCCCTGGGAAAACACTCCGACAAGCTTTATTCCCGGTCTGATACGGGGACCGTCACGCATCATAAGGCAATAGTGACGGTTCATGTATGTTATCATGGGCCCGGCCACCTGTGCGCAGTAGTTTGGCGCTGACACGACCAGTGCGCCGCACTCATGCAGGTCTTTCCAGTATGTTTTCAGATCATCGTCAAGGATACAGTCCGCACGATTATTTTTGCAGTATCCACAGGCCTGGCAGCCCTTTATATTCATATCGTTGATATGATAAATTACAACCTCATGTCCTGCGTCCTTCGCACCCCGCAATACTTCTTCCGCTATTGTGGAAGAAGGTCCGTTTCTGTGAGGGCTGCCCAAAACCGCCACTACTTTCATAAGTCTGCCTTCCTTTCCATCTCACCGCAGCCAGAAACAAACGCTGCGGAATCAGCTCCGGTTTATCATTATTCCACACACGAAAACCGGAAGATCGTTGTCGTGTGATATTCTTCCCCCGCCCGCAGCACCGGATTCGGGAATGCCGACGTATTCACCGCATTCGGCGGATACTGGGTCTCGAAGCAGAAGCTCTCCTGATTTCCGTAAGCGACGCCTCCCTTACCCTCCGGTATCTGCATACCATTTGCCGTGTAAAGCTGTAGCCCCGGCTGATCCGTCTCCATCTCCATCACAATCCCCGTTTCCGGGCACCGGACTCTTGCCGCCAGGCGCAGCGTCCGGTCCCACCGGTTCAGCACAAAATGATGGTCATATCCCCCGGCAATCCGAAGCTGTTCATCCGCCTCGTCAATCCTGCTGCCGATGCTCTGTTCCTGTGTAAAATCAAAGGGCGTTCCCGCCACAGCGCGGACCTCGCCGGTGGGGATCTGCCGTTCATCCGAAGCCGGAAGATAGGCATCCGCATCCATCCACAGGACATGATCCCGAATGGAACCTGCGTCATGCCCTCCCAGATTAAAATAGGTGTGGCTCGTCATGTTGACAACAGTATCCTGATCCGCCCTTCCCCGGTAATCGATCACGACCTCGTTTTGCTCCGTCAGCGTGTAGGTGACCTCCACCTTAAAATTTCCCGGAAATCCCTGATCCATATGGGGGCTTGACAGGGAGAACACCACATGGTCTCCCTGCGCCTCCTTCACCTCCCAAAGGCGTTTTAAATATCCGTCGCTCCCGCTGTGAAGATTGTCGCATCCTCTGCTGTTTGCCTCCAGCTGATACAATGTCCCGTTCAGTACAAAATGCGCGTCTTTAATCCGGTTTGCGTTTCTCCCGACAACGGCGCCAAAGAACGGGGAACGCTTCTCATACGCGGCCAGATCATCAAATCCTAATACTACATCCGTTAATCTTCCTGTCCGATCCGGCACGCAGACCGAGAGCAGCATTGCACCATAATCCGTCACTTCCATGTAAGCCTTACCGCTGTTCTGAATCCTGTATTTTGATACCGCGAACCCCTGTTCCGTGACCCCGAATCGTTCCTTTGATATCGACATTCCCTTCCAGCCTCCAATCATCGTAATTCCGCAAAGACCCCCATTCTCACAGTACCAGCTGTGCCTTCTCCTCCTCACGCTCTATCACCCGGATCGTACAGTCGTTATGGAAGGTTCTTCCCGGCAGCATACAGACCACATGCGCGCCTTCCTTATGAACCGGAAACTGTACGCCATGGACCACCATCGGGTTCATTTTCACAAAGGTTCCCACGGGCACATAAAATGCCTCGATACAGTCCGCCGTCAGCTCTCCCGTACAGAGACCCACAAAGATCACCACATCGTCATCCAGCGGCAGAATCCCTTCACAGGTGCGGGAATGATACTCCAGGAATCCGACTTCCATTTTCTCCGGTTTTGTGATGTCACAGACCGAGATCGTGGGCAGCATGTCGTTCCCGAAATCCAGCGTGATCAGATCCGGGCGGAAGCTTCCCATCGGAAAGGTTCTCGCCTTCATCCCCTCACTGTCCAGGAGATTCTGATATACCCCGTATTTGCGGAATGCCTCATCCTTCAGCTTTTGTACCTTTATCGTTTTCAAATTGTTCCTCCTCTTTTAGATAAAGCGCATGATATTCCGGTAATGCGCCTTTCTCGGCTCCAGCTTCTCCGCTTCGATCACGCCGGTGGCGAGAAAGGTTTCCACCATCTCAAGATCCGGGATTCCGACCCGTCCGCCCAGGCTTGTGCAGTTGATGTAGGACACCGCGCTGGCAAACCGCGCGCACTCCTTTAAGCTCCTGCCCTGATTGTGCGCAAACAGAAATCCTCCGTGGAAGACATCTCCCGCCCCTGTGGTATCCACGATCGGATATCCGGAAAACGGCGGTAATGTAAAATCCTCCACTCCGTCCGTCCCTGCACAGCCCGCGGCTCCCAGCGTCACAACTACAATCTTCGGCCCGCGTTTTAACAGGCTGCGGCAGTTTGCAATGTAGTTCTCATCCTCCCCGAACAGCCCGCGGTAGAACTGGTGGGACATGATCAGGATGTCGGTCAGGTCGATGAGGGCAGCTGCCCGCTCCGAATAGCCCCCTGCATCAAAGGACACCGTCACGCCGTTTTTCCTGGCGTACTGTATCGCCAGCTCCTTTGCCGAAGTCTCCGCCGCACTTATGTGAATATATTTCGCGGAGGCAATAAACGCCTCGTCCACTTCCTGCGGGCTCATGGGCGGGTTATCTCCCTTACGGCCAAGGAAACTCCTTCCCTGGGTCGCCTCCTCCGCCAGGCAGACGCACAGGGCGGTCATCCCCTCGCGCTCGTATACATGGGAAACATCCACGCCGTGATATTTCATATCATTCAGGCAGAACCGGCCGAATTCATCATTGCCAATCTGTCCCACCATCGCGCATTTTGCCCCGAGGCGGGAGAGCGCGGCAATCGCGGAGGAGGCATTCCCCCCGGACTGCCACAGGAAATCCTTTAAGGATACAATTCCATCGGTTTCCGGCAGCACATCAATGCGCAGCGCCAGATCCATGATCAGGTTTTCCACCCCGATCACATCGTATCGTTTCTCCATTTTTTCCCCCGTTTCTGCGTTATTACTTAGTATTCTACCGGCTCCACGCTGTCGTGTTCAATGTCGCCAAAATATTTACACGCCTCTTTTAAAATCGCCGCATAGGAGCCGTGCATGCCGGTAATATGGTGAATGTAGGGACCATACATCAGTTTCTTCTCCCACTTCACCCAGTCCTTCACCTCAAACCAGACATAGTTTCCGGTGGTGGCGGGACCGTCCGTCCCCACACCCTCGTCCGCAAACAGCATATAGTTTCCGTTGTCCTGCTCAAAACGCGCCACCGTAATCGGGCCGCTCTTGATCTCATACATCCCCTTCTCATCGCGGATGCTGCCCCGCACGCCCTCTTTTTTCAGGGACTTTGCGAAGGGTCCGCAGTGCCACAAGAGCTCCGCGTTGTCGTTCTCCGGATGCCGAATCGTGACGTCCGCCACCCATGCCGGGCTCTCATACCGGGCCGCCGCCTCTAACAGCACCGCGCCGATGGCAGCGTGAAGATCCGTCTCGCAGGCCGCCGGAAGCCCTCTGTCGAAGAGATCGCCCAGGACGAAGCAGCTGCTCACGCCAAAGGCCGCCCGGGAGAATCCCCAGCACTCCACCGCGATGGCATCCAGCCGGTTGATCTTCGCCAGCTCCAGGATCGAGAGCTCCATGACTGCCATCTGCTCCAGTTTTTCAGCTGACAGCTCCGACAGATCCAGATGCGCCCTGATATCCTCCATGATTTCCGCGATACGCGGATCCGGCTCTCCCTGTACGAGATCATTCGGAAGTCGCAGCTCACTGCCCGTCGTGTTGGGCTCTGCCCCGCACCGCAGCTTTTTCGCCATGTTTTCGACCTCTTCCGGCCAGATCGGGACAATATCGATTCCGAAACGTCTCATGAGCTCGGACTCGTTGATTTTCACGCTTAAGAAGGGACGCGGTCTCGTGCCGAGCTGTCCGATGCGCATGCCCCGGAAGGCTTTTACCGTGGAAGCCACCCGGATAAACTTCTCCAGCTCACGGTCTAAAATCTCACTCTCCACCCAGCAGTTCTCGATATAGGTAAAGGGGATCCCATAGCGGTGAAACGCCCGGGAGGTGGCAAACATACCGCACTGCGTATCATAGTCTCTCGGGCCGGTCTTACCGCTTTTATCCTCCGCCGGCGACGGGTCTCTCGGCCCCCACAGACAGACCGGCTTTCCCAGCTCCTTTGCCACCAGCGCGGCGACCTCCTCCTGTCCGAAATTACAGTGCGGGAAGAACAGGGCATCCACCCGTTTCTCCTGCAGCAGCCGTACCACCTTCTCCACATCCCTGTGATCCCAGAGCATGCCGCCTTCCACGACGCTGTCGATATTGACCAGCTCCACGCCCTTTAGCCCAGCGACGATCTCTGTCACCCGCGCCCGGATCTTTTCCTCCAGCCGCTTCGCCGTTGCCACCGGAAACATATCCCTGCGGATCGGAACATACCCTAACACCACATTCCTGTCTCTCTCATAACGCAACATATGTATGTACCTCCTCTTTTTTATCCAATCCCAAGACGTGCCAGTTCCTCATCCAGCTGTCTGATCTCTTCCTCCGCCAGCTCCCACTCGAAGGCCTGGCAGTTGTTCTTCGCATGGCGCACATCCCGGGCGCCGATCAGCGCGGATCCCACATAAGGCTTCTGCGTGCTCCAGTTGATGGCAACCTCCGCCGTCGTGCGGCCGTGCTTCTCCGCGATCTGATCCATGACCTTTAATAATTCCATCGTTTTCGAGAATTTCGGTTCCCGGAAAAAGTCATAGAATGTGACCCTGTAGTCATTTTTGTCATACTCCGGCATGGAACGGATCGCACCGGAAAGGATCCCGGCCCCGAGGGAACCGTAGGTCATGGAATCAATTCCCCTCTCGTATCCCCACTTTATGACTTCTGATGAACTCATATCCACCATGGAAAACGGCGGCTGCTGCACATCAATCTGCCCGTATTTCTGCGCTTCTTCGATCTGTTCGATGCTGAAATTGGACACCCCGATAAAGCGGATCGCACCCTCTTTTTTCAGCCGGTTCAGCGCATCCATCGTCTCGCTGATGGGCGTCGTCACGTCCGGCCAGTGGCAGAAATAAAAGTCCAGATAATCTGTTTTTAGATTCATCAGGGAGCTCTGCACCTCCCGCATGATTTCCGCATAGCTCAGATTCTTCACCGTGCCCAGAGGATACCGGGGCGCGATCCCCGTCTTGGTGGAGATCAGGATCTGGTCCCGCGGGATGTCCCGCAGCGCTTCCCCCACAATCTGCTCGGACGCGCCGTTTCCGTATACAGGCGCCGTGTCGATGAGATTCACGCCATTGTCAATCATCTCATGAATGGCAGAGATCGCGCCCTGTCTGTCCACCCTGCCAAAATTCACCCCGCCGATGGCCCAGGTCCCGATTCCAAGCTCCGAGACCTTTACCCCGGCATTCTGAAACTGTTTATATCTCATTCTGACTTTCTCCTCTCTGTCTGCTTTACAGGCTCCGGCATCAGATCTGCCGCAGCCCTTTTTCCGCATAACCGTCCGTCCGCGGAATCCATTTTAAAAACTCCTCCACCTGCAGATTCCAGAACCGCCACACATGGGCAAATCCAGGGACGGACACCCATGTGACATCCGCATGATGCTCTCTTAATACATGCATAAGTTCTACATTTGACTCATACAGGGAGTCATCCTCTCCACAGGCAATATAGAGCGGCGCTACTTTCTTTCCCTCCCTGAAAGCCGTCTTTGCAAGCCAGATCATATCAAACGGACCCTGTGCATACTTTTCTTCCCGCTCTGAATCATTCACAGTATCTGCCGGCAGCATTGTCGCGGAAAACGATCCGATGGCGGCATAGCGCTCCGGATGCGTCAGCCCATGGAGCAGTGCACCGTATCCTCCCATGGAAAGCCCTGCGATATAGCTGTGCTCCGGCGCTCCGGATATGGGGAAATAATTTGTCACGAATTCCGGCACTTCCCTGGATACAAATTCAAAAAATCTGTCTTCACCGTCCATATCGCGATAATATTTGTTTTCCCCGGAAATCATCACCACCGCTATGTTGTGCTCCTCCGCAAATAATTCTATATTGGTATAGCCGCGCCACTGGGCATGATTGTTTCCCATCCCGTGCATCAGATACAGCACCGGATACTCCTCCTTTACCGCATGGCTTAAGGCCGAGGTATTCCCGTTTTCCTCCATGGCCGCCAGCGTCTCCGGAATCGTGGCGCTCGGTATGATTACCGTGATATCCACCGTTCTCACAAGCACATACGAAATCACATTACACTGAAATACTGCCATCCACAGTTCCCCCTTTCTTATTCTGTTTCTGCAAATACCGATCCAGCCACATCGCAGCCGCCCCCAGCGCCAGTATCATCACACTCACGACCCGAAAACCCGCTCGGATCCCGAAATTCTCCGCCAGCATTCCCCCTGCCAGGCTTCCAAAGATACATCCAATCCCGCTCTGGACCAGCGCCAGCAGACTCTGCCCCTGGGAGATTCTCCCTGCAAGCACATGCTCGCTGATATACATCACGCAGGAAAAATAGCAGATCATATAGGTAGGTCCCTGCAGCAGCTGCGCTAAGGTCATCAGATAAATATTCCCGCCCGATACCAGCAGCAGACGCAGTGCGCAGAGCAGAATTGTCATGGGAAGCAGCTGCATGATGGAAAATCTTTTCTGGATACGGCTCATCAGTAAGAGCACCGGAACCTCGCTTAAGGCGGAAATGCAGTTCATAATCCCGATCGTTCCATTGTCAAATCCCAGGCTGATCAGATACACGCTGAAAAACGTGCCGTGATAATTCAGTCCGACATGCATCGCAAACACGAATAATAAAACCGCTATGATCTGCCTGCTGTCAAACAGTTCCTGTTTCCGGCGGATCTGCTCTTTTGCCCCGCCTGCTTTTTCACGTGCCGGCTCTGATATCCTTCCCGGCTCATCCTTTAAGGTTGTACAGCAAAGGAGGAACAAAAGAAAGCTCGCGCAGCTGATCTTAAAAATAACGGAATAGTGATCCTTTACCAGACGCCCGATCAGGATCACGGTAACCGCATAGGTGATCGTTCCGCACATCCGGATATAAGAAAAATCCGCATGCGCCAGTTTCGCGGCTCTGACCACCAGCGCATCGCTTAGCGGCAGCAGCGCGCTGAAAAAAGACGCGTAAAGCAGGATCCCGGCCAGACACTGAACAAATGTACCGGCACGGGAAAACAAAAGGATCGAGCCGGCGCATCCGATACACAGCAGCATGATCACAGTCCTCCGCTTTCCTGTCCGGTCGCTGATGTAAGCCCATACCGGCTGTATCAGCAGGGATGAGAGCGGGATTACCGCCGCGAGAATCCCGACCTGGCTCTCACTCATCCCGATGGACGTATAATAGGCGCCGATAAATGGCTGAAAGACTGCCGTCGTCACCCAGTACATACCATTTACCGCAAAAAGGTTCCACTTCCCTTTCATCACATCATTCCCGTTCCCCTTCCAGCTTCCATTTACAGGAAGCCGGCCGCACCGGCAGAGATCTCTGCCGGCCGCGGCCGGTTTTCTCCATTACTTTCCGATTGCCGCAAAGTCAGCGTCCAGGCTTTCCGCCAGCCCGTCCACGTCCAGTGTGTCCTCCATCACATAATTGGTCAGCGTCTCGTACGTAAGCTGCTGATATTCACTCGTAAAGAGCTTCACGGAAGCGGTACTCCACACCTTCTCATACGCCATGATCTCCGACAGCGGCTCCGAGAAGGATAAATCCACTCCCTCCACCGTGGAAAGCTTTGACGCATGGTTCGCAAAGGACTGTCCGGACTCCAGCGAGCACATGAAATTGATGAATTTCTTTCCTGCCTCCAGCTTATCCGGATCCTGACTGTTATACAGGCAGAACCCGTTGCCGGGACGCATCTGCATCGTGACTTCATCCGGGTTATTGGTCGTCGGATAAGCAAACACGCCGACTTTGATATCCGGGTTCTTGCCTGTCACACCGTCGATGGTCCAGGAGCCGTTTAAGATCATAGCCGCCTCTCCGTTTGCCATCATATTCTGCGCGGTATCCCAGTTTGTCCCGAAGGGATCGTCGCCCCAGTATTTCTTCTCGTCATAAAACTGCTGCACAAATCCCTTCCAGGCCGCGTCATCCGAGAAGCTGGAGGATAAATCCATCTTCTTCGTCCACCACTCGTCATCTCCGTACCACGGGCTGGCGATAATATCAAAATGGCACTGTGTACACCACTGCTCCTGGTAGCCTGCCGCGATGGGCTGTATCCCGTTTTCCAGTAAGGTATCGCACACTTTGATAAACTCGTCATGTGTCTTCGGAACCTCCAGGCCGTATTCCTCGAACATGTCCTTGTTATAGAACACCGCATACGCATTCTGATCCGTTGAAATCGCATACTGCTTTCCGTCCACCTGGCCTGCCGGAAGAACCTCCGGATCAATATTGGAAAGGCCCTCCATTCCCGTCAGGTCATACAGATGTCCGGCATCGCCGTATTCTTTATAGTAAGCGTAGCCGCCCAGGTCAAAGATCATCGGCGCATCGTCCGACGCGATCTTGGTCTTTAAGGTCTGGTCATAAGAATCCGCGCCCAGTACCTCTGTCGTGACTTTGATATTCGGATTTTCCGCCTCAAATTTCGTAATAATGTCATCCACCCAGGCCTGAATCCCGGCTTCCTGGAAGTGATGCATCCAGGTGATCTCAATCACCTTCCCGTCCGACGCGCCGCCCGATCCGGCATCCGATGCAGACCCACCGGCACTGTCTGAACCGTCGGCACTGCCTGCAGAGCTGTCGCTGCCAGCTCCGGCATCCGCGGCATTTCCCGCTCCGCCCGCATCCGGCTGTTTTTCGTCTCCGCCCCCGCCGCAGCCGGCAAATAATCCGGCCGCCATGGTAAGCACCAGCAGTGTCGCAACAACTTTTTTCTTCATGTTTCTCCTCCTCTTTTAAAAGAATATGTGTATAGGTTCCAGGAGTCCGGTTTTGCGGTACCCGGATCCCGGTCGAAAATCCCGCGGCAGTCAGGATGCGTCAGCTCTTGACCGCCCCCGCGGAAATTCCTTCGATTAAATATTTCTGCGCCCCGATGAAGAACAGGATCACCGGCATCATGCAGAGAATGGAGGCCGCAAAAGCCATCCCGTAATTCGCCGTGTACTGGCCGAAGAAATAAAACTGCTTGACGGTCAGGGTCCGCACCTCCTCCTTCTGTAACAGGATCAGCGCCACATTAAAGTCGTTCCACAGCCACATGACGTGCAGTGCGGCAACTGTCGCGGTGATCGGCTTTAACAGCGGAAATACGATCCGGAAAAAGGTCCGGTAGGGCCCGCAGCCGTCGATTAACGCCGCCTCCTCCAACTCCCTGGGCACCGATTTCACAAAGCCCACGAACAGGAAGGTCGCATAGGCGATACTCATACCCGTCAGCATCAGAATCATCCCGAAGAGATTATTCTGAAGATTCAGGGATTTAAACACCTTATACACCGGAATCATCAGAATCTGGAACGGAATCATCAGGGAAGCCAGGTAAAAACGGTCCAGATACCGGAACACTCTTCTGTCCGACGATCCCCTTGCAATCGCATAGCCCCCCATCGCGCTGCACAGCACGATCAGAACCACAGAGGGGAAGGTCACGATACAGCTGTTGACCAGGGATCTTGAGAATCCGCTCTTTTCCATGGCGTCCGCATAATTCTGCCAGTGGGGTGACGACGGCAGCGCCAGCACCGATTTCGCGATCTCGGGTTCTGTTTTCAGTGAAGTGAGAATGGCAAGCACAATCGGGAAACAGAACACCAGCATAACCAGCAGCGTCACACACGTAATGGCAATGTTTGTAATTTTCTTCTTTCTCGCATAGCTTTTATTTTTCACAGCTCCACCTCCCTCTTACGGAAGAAGGTTGATACCACATTTCCGATCAGAATCAGAAACAGCGCGAACAAAAGCGACACTGCCTGGCCATACCCCGCCTTGCTGTATTTGTACAGGTTCTCATAAATATAGATCGAGATCGTCCGGGACGCTCCCCCCGGTCCACCGCCTGTGCTCGCCAGCGTCATCGCAAATTCCCGCAGCCAGGAGGTCAGGGTCAGGGTCACGCAGACACTAAAGGACGGCATTAAAAGCGGCAGGGTCACCCTGAAAAATTTCTGGACCGCAGTCGCGCCGTCCACCGTCGCGGCCTCGTAGAGATCCGTCGGGATGCTCTTTAACCCGGAGAGGTAAATGAGCATATTGATCCCGCAGGAATTCCACAGTCCGATGGCCGTGATGGCCGGGATTACCAGACTCTTATTTCCCAGCAGATTTTTGATCGCAAAGAGCTGGGAAAACACTTCCCGGTAAATAAAGCCCCAGAGGAAGGAGGAAAGGATCGCGGAAAAACACACCGGCATAAAGAATATGACCTTGGCGACGCTTCCCAGCTTCGACGACTTCTGGTTCACCAGCAGCGCACAGCTTAATGCAATGATGTTATTGCCCGTCACGCCCAGCAGTGCGAAAATAAGCGTATTGCGCATCGGCTGCAGGATCCGTTTATCCTGAAACATGTCGATAAAATTTTTAAAGCCCACGTAATTATAATCCTTCGTGATCCCGTTCCAGTCCGTAAACGCGATGTTGACACCCATGAGAAAGGGGATCAGGATCGCGAAGGCGAAAAAGCAGAAGCCCGGCAGCGCAAACACATATTTTGATGTCCGAAGAGAAGAAAATTTCTTTTTTCTCATAGCATTCCCCTTTCCGCTATACCTCAAGGCGCACATGCAGAACCCCGATGTCCGAATCCATCCACAGTCCGGCGTCACACTCGTCCCCGGTGCGGATCCGGTCTGTCACAAATTCATCCTTCTCGTTAAAATGTCCTTCCTCCAGAGCCAGATATCCCTGATGGCGTCCGCACTGGAAGCTGGAAGAGCGGACTCCGCTGCTCATGCCCTCAATCGTATCCTTCCGGATCAGGTTCAGGCGGAAGCCCTCGCCGCCAAGCCAGAACTCACCGTTCCCTTTATAGATGATGAGGCCTTTCCCGCGAACCTGGAATACACTGTCATCCCGGTGGTAATGATCCGCCGCACGGCTTTCCTCATCCATCCGCGGATTGCAGATCCCCTTATAGTAGATCACCCGTCCATAGAAATCCCCAAAATCGATATATTCATACCCGGATCCCTCGTACTGTGCCACCGGATAAATCTTTCCTGTCCCGTGATATTCCTCGATCAGCGGCTTCATGGCGGTCAGGATCCGTATCGCATTCCGGTATTCCTTCGCGCTCTCACGGAGCTCTCCGTCGTTCGTGATCGCGCTCTCGATACCGAAGAAATGAATTCCGGTCAGCCCGAATTCCGCGATCCCTCTCATGGTATTCACCGCATTCAGCTCGGTCGCCCCGGATTCCGGAATATAAAGCATATTTCCCGGGATCGCATATTCGCTGCAGACCTTATCATAGGTGCGCGCATCGGGGAAATAGACATCCGGACAGACCGCATCGATATCCGGCGACAGATGCTTCCACAGATGAAGCACACGTCCCACCGCTCCTCCTGACGGGTAATCCACCCCGGTCACACGGTTGTACATCTCACCCAGCCACACATTTACGTAAGTAGGAATATCAAACTGTTCCTTTCCCGCTCTGGATACCGCATTGATATAGCTGGCAAACCCGTATGCCGTGCACATCTCCGCCCCGTAAAATCCGAAGACTTCTCCCCAGCTGCCGCTCTCCTTTGCGCCGTTCTCCGTCCAGAGTCTCTTCTCGCAGCAGTCCTCTGCCTCCTTAAGCCACCGGATCAGTTCCTCCGGAACCGGGCTCTCATATACACCGTTTCCCAGCTTCGAGTAATCCCTCGGGCTTCCCAGGGATCCCGGCTCGTTCTCCACCTGCACGCCCAATAGCACATCGTCTGCATGCATTTCCTTTAAGTGCGCCATCAGCTTTGAAAAAGCCCGTTTGTCCGCCTCCCTGGACGCCTCGCAGTGGGGCGATAAGACTCTCGTCGCATTATGCTGCACGGTTTCCACCCAGATAAAGCGGTCCTTCTGCTCCTTTACCCAGTTCGGAATATACTGGGACGCCCCGTTCTTCCAGCTGCCGAACCAGAGGATTACCAGCTTTAACCCGTGCTCCCTGGCTCCGTTTACCAGCAGATCGGCCTGACTGAAATCATAGGTTCCCTCTTCCGGCTCTAACATGCTCCACCAGACCGGTGACGCGATCGTATTGATCCCCAGCTTCTCCGCCGCGATCCAGGCCTTCTCCATCGTCTCCTCCGAATAAGAGCTGGAATTGTGCGTCTGTCCCCCAACGGTAAAATATGGTTTTCCGTTCACGCGAAAGATACTGTTCATGTTTATCTCCTTCCTGCAATCTGTCGTGTTTTCTTTTGTCCAATTTACCCCTTACACGTCCATTTCCACAATATTTTTTGTACATCTTACACAGATCCGGTTTTATATTACAGCCAGTGCCCTTCAACTTTCACAAAAAAAGACGCCCAGCTGCAGCTCACAGCAAGGCGCCTGTTTTTTGGGCAGTCCACATGCCCGTCAGATATCCAGAATCTCCTTAAATCGTTTTAAAAATGTCCTGCTGACAGGTATATCTTCTTTTACCCCTTTCATCCGGACATTATATGTGTAGTTAAACATGGGGTAGACCTCCTCGATCTCATTCATATTGATGATATAGGCCTTGTGGCAGCGAAACCAGCCATGATCTCTCAGCTTATCCTCCCAGTATGCCAGGCTGTTTTTTAACACATACTCGCCTTTGGCCGTCACCAGGATCTGCTCACGCAGTACGGTCTTAATCAGCTTTCCCTCCTCCGGCCGGAAGACATAATATTTATTATTCTGCATCCCGATGATCCGCAGGACTTCCTCCTTCTTTTCGGAAGACATACTCTCTGTTTCTACAGCCGTATCGATCCGTTCCAGCTTCTCAAGCGCCTTCCGGATCTTTGACGTTGTGACCGGCTTTAAAATATAATCCACCGCATTTACCCGAAATGCCTCCAGGGCGTACTGTTCATAGGCAGTGATAAAAATCAGCTTCATCGCCGGATCCAGCGCAAAAATCCGCTCTGCCAGCTCCAGCCCGTTCATCTCCGGCATGGAGATGTCGGCAAAAATCAGGTTTGCATCCTTCTCCCGAAAGCACGCGAGCACTTCGGCCGGACTGTCCGTCTCAAGCACCACCTCCACGTTCGGGAACTGCTGTAAAATGCTGCTCAGATGACGCAGCAGCATTTCCTCATCGTCCAGCAGAATTACCTTTAACATACTCATCCCTCCTCTTCCTGAAAAGTCTGATCATTTTCCCGTCAGATCAAAAATTCCGGTATAACGCTCCTCATTTCCACTGTCCGCCGGAATCCGAAAAGAAATCGTCGTACCCTCATTTCGTTCACTTAGGATCAGCAGGTCCTCCCTGTAATACATCTTAAGCCGTCTTATTAAATTAGCCAGTCCGATGGATTTCTCATCGTTCATCCCCTGAATCTCATGAATCCGTTCCTGCGTCATCCCCATGCCGTTATCCTGCACCTGGACATAGACCCACTCTTCCTCCCGGATGATGTCTACCCTGATTTCCAGCGGTTTTTCCTTATTTCTTCCATGCTTTACCGCATTCTCAACCAGAGGCTCGATCGAAAGCGGCAGAATCCGGATCGGATCATCCATACAGTTACAGTGAATCGAATGTCTGATATTTTCTCCAAACCGTACCTCCTCGATTGCAAGATATGCGTTTACCAGATTGATTTCCTGCTCGATCCCGACTTCTTTAAACAGATTATTTCCGAACAGGCTCCCGCGCAGGTAGTCGCTGAAATACACCAGAAGATCATATGCTTTCCCCGGATTCTCCAGACACAGGGGAAGGATCGTGCTGATGGTATTAAAAATAAAATGCGGATCCATCTGCGACTGTAAAAAATCCATCCGTGATACCAGCGCCTCCTCCACCGATTTCTTCAGATACATGGACATCGACACCTTTAACAGAAAATCCTCCCTGCTGAAGGGCTCCTCCAGAATATCGTTGATATGCTGCCGGATGTTTTCCTGAACATTTCTGCGCTTATACGGACGAATCAGGATAATGGGCAGCTGTCCCAGCGAATACCTTTTCCGGATCTTATCACAGATCTGATTCGTCGTCATTCGCTCAAATGTGGTCCCGATAAAAATGACTGCCACAAGGGGATGCTTTTCGATATAAGAAAGCGCGTCCTCACCGGTATTAAAGACCTTTAAGCGATAGGATTCCCGCATGGAATATGTGCGGATCAGCTCAATCTGCTCCGGCAGCGTGCTCACCAGGATCACCACAGGCATCCGTCTGTGCTTTCCGGAAAGTAATGTCTCATCTTCCTGATTTTCCAGCGAAGAACGCTGCATTTTAAAAAGCTGTTCTTCCCATACCGGGATCTCATACCATATAAAAAGATTCCCCTCCTCTATGCGGGCCGCCATACGTTCACACTGGGAGATCAGAAGGTTATGGGCAAAGATCAGGGGCAGTTCTTCCTGCTTGTCCGCCGAAATCATCTGTTCCTCCCGGAATATTTTCATCATCCGCCTGGCTCTCTTGTGCGCATCCTCAGCCACAGGTACAAAAAACTTTACCCTGATCTTATTCTCATCATAATCCGCCTTCGCACGGATCGTTTCGTCCTCACGGCAGATATCGTATAATTCCCGAAACAGATTGATCTGACTCTCCATAAACAGATACGGATCGCCATAGATATACACCTCATGTTCCGGTCCGGGCAGCTGTATGGCGTCGTGAATTCCCGGATTTTCTTTCTGCAGAATATCAAACACATTCTGAAAAATCACCCGGATCCCCACCTTCATCCGGTCGAGCTTTAACTCATCCCGCACCAGCATCGCATTACTCCGATACCACTCCATCGACCGCCGGATCTGCTCGCTCTCACTCCGGATCTTTTCTAAGATAAAACGCTCTTCCTCCTCCATTACCGCTTCCTTTTTCTCCAGCAGCAGTCCGTTTAATCCGTGTATAATTTCCACCGGCTTCTGAATGATATCCGTGATCTGTTCGATCATTTCATTCTTATAACGATCCAGTTCGCTGAGTCTCCGGTTCATTCTCTTATCATAAAAAATACGGCTGCGGTATGTCCGGAACTGCTCGAAAAAAATCAGTACATTGAGAATCAGCAGCAGATACAAAAACATCTGGAGCTGTCTCGTCTGCTCCCTCACATCCACCCCCTGCCGCAGCGCCAGATATTTTACATTCATTGCGGACATCAGCCCGAGAAGCAGCGCCGGAAACCAGAAGCCTCTCTTTTTATGATTCAGCGCAAACCAGACCAGAAGCCCGGCGGATACAGCCGCAGTCATCCACGTATAAACCTTTGCCATCTGAAATGCCTGTGCCGCGGGTGACAGAAGGATGCGGATCATAAATCCGGATGCATTAATCCACAAAATTAGTTTGATCAATTTCTCCACGAGCGTTCCGCCCTTTAAAAGAAGAGAATAACAGACCACTGTCAGCGAAATCCAGAGCATGTGATTTCCTTTGATCCAGCAGACCCGCGCAAAGGAATCCAGATAAAAAATGGTATCCCTCTCCCATGCCGTACACAAAACGGCGGCGGACAGAAATAAAATTCCGGTCACATGGAGAAACGAATTATCCTCGATCGCCATAAAATAAACCATATAGCAGGCAAGCCCGAGAACGAGAAGAACCACCGACATCGTCGATTTCCCCGCGAAAAAATTCTGCACAATACTGTCGGCATTCACAAAGCTGCGCTTTACAAACAATGCGTGCTTAAAAATTGCGATCTGTTCCTGCGTTACCACATAAACGATACCTGCGCTGCAGATTCCAAGAAGCAGCGTTCCGATCTGCTGAATCAGCTTTCTCATCTTCTGTCGCCCTCCCAGTGTATGTTGATCCCTCAATTCTGTATGATGCGCATTTTCTATGGATTCTTTTCATGTCTTATCTTATGATCAGTCAGAATACAGACATTTTTTATTTTGAAAGGAGAACATTATGGCACTGGAAAAAGTCAGAGACATTTTAAAGGATGCGGACGCCCGCAACGCTTCCGTCATCGCATTCGACGCGATGGATTACCCCACAATCTCCTCCGCCATTTATGGCGCGCAGGCGGTACGCCGCCCGGTTATCCTGATGCTCTACCCCTCCATGGACCGGCTGATCCCCTTAGAGGCATTTGCCGCCATGGTGCGCTCGCTGGCCGCAACGGTTTCCGTCCCGGTCGGGCTTCACTTAGACCACTCCAGCGATTTTTCCTACATTCTCCGGGCAATCCGCGCTGGCTTTACCTCCGTTATGGCCGACGGCTCCACGCTGCCCTTTGAGGAGAATGTCGCGTTCACCTCCTCCGTCGTGGCTGTCGCGGACGCCTTTGACGTGGATGTCGAAGGGGAGCTGGGCCATGTCGGCCGCGCAACCGACGGCGATGATAAAAAAGAGGATCAGTATACCACGGCAGAGGAAGCGAGGGTCTTCGCCGAAAAAACAGGTGTGGCCTCCCTTGCCGTCGCCATCGGCAGCGCGCACGGCTTCTATACCAGCACGCCGAGGCTTGCGATCGACCGATTAGAGGAAATCAACCATGCAACCGACGTCCCGCTCGTCCTGCACGGCGGAAGCGGCATCCCGCATGAACAGCTTGAGGTCGCATTCCGAAAAGGGATCAATAAGTTTAATGTCGGAACCGAATTTTTCCACTTAAATCAGGTGGCTGCCGCCGATTATTTTAAGGAAAATCCCTCCCCCGTGAATGCCTTCGCCCACATTGATTCTGTCCAGGCAAAACTACAGGAATATATTGAAAAGAAGCTCCTGCTCACCACCTGGGAGATCTGACCCGTCACCTCTACTCTAATGAAAAAAGAACAGAAAAGCAATGCTTTGCGCGCAAGCCGCATTCAGGACGTTTAAGTTACATCAAAAAAACTCCCGGGAACACATCGGTCCGTGTCCCCGGGAGTTTCTCTGTTTTTCTACTGGATGGTCACGCCTGCCCGGTCGCCGCCCGGATCACGTCGCGCATATCATAGCGGCCCGCCGGTTTTCCGGCCAGAAACTTCGCGGCCTCAACCGCCCCTTTTCCAAAGACGCTGCGCGAATACGCCGTGTGATGAAAGGTGATGACCTCATCGAGCCCGGCGAAGATCACTTCATGCTCGCCGACGATATTCCCGCCGCGCACCGCCGAGATTCCGATCTCATGCGGGTCCCGTTTCATCCGCTCCCCGCTGCGGTCATAGCGATAATGATAGGCGTCGTCGAGCGCCCCGTTTATGGAATCCGCAAGGGCAAGGGCCGTACCGCTCGGCGCGTCAAGCTTCTGATTGTGATGCTTCTCCACGATCTCGATATCGAACCCCGCAGGCGCTAAGGTCACCGCAGCCTTCTTAAGAAGCTCTGACAGCATATTGATGCCAAGAGACATATTGGCGGATTTTAACACCGCCGTTTTTTTACAGGTCTCTTCCAGACGCGCAAGCTGCTCATCGGACAGTCCTGTCGTGCACAAAACGACGGGAAGCCCGCGCTCCTCGCTGTATACAAGCAGATCGTCCACCGCCTTTGCCGTGGAAAAATCAATGATGACCTGTGCCTTCGCGTCGCAGACGGAAATATTGGGAAATACCGGATATTCGTTTGCGATCCCGTCGTACGTGTCGATCCCTGCCACAATCTCAATCTCCGGATCCTCCCGACAGATCTCCGTGATCACACGTCCCATTCTTCCGTTGCACCCATGTAAAATTGCCTTTATCATTCTGTTTTCTCCCCCGTATCTTATGCATCGTGGCACCGGCCCGTACTGCCGGCCGGCTGCGCCCGTTCTGATGCGCAGCCGGCGCAGGGCCGTTTTGATGCGCAGCCGGCGCAGGGCCGTTTTGCTTCACGTCATGTCATGCCAGCGCGATCCCGTGCGCCCGCATCGCCTCCGCGAGCTTTGCCGTGCCGGCCTCCGTCATCTCCGTCAGCGGAGAGCGCAGCGGCCCGGCTCCTTTTCCCATCAGATCTAACGCCTTCTTCACCGGGATCGGGTTGACCTCACTGAAAAGCGCCTCCACCAGCGGCTGTGCGCGAAGCTGTATCTGCATCGCACGCGAAAGATCGCCCGCCTCAAATGCCGCGCACATATCGTGCACCTCACGCGGCGCGATGTTTGACCACACGGAGATCACGCCCTTTGCCCCGATCGCAAGGAGCGGCACCACGATTCCGTCCTCACCGGAGTACAGATCGATCTTGCCGTCCGTCAAATACATCGTTTTTGCGGCCTGTGCGACATTGCCGCTGGCCTCCTTGATCCCGACGATATTCTCGACCTCCGTAAACAGCTTCGCCGCTGTCTCCGGCAGGATATTGACCCCGGTTCTGCCCGGCACGTTGTACATGATGATCGGGAGCTTCACCGACTCCGCGATCTCGGTGTAATATTTCATCAGTCCGCCCTGGGTGGCCTTGTTATAATACGGCGTCACCGCAAGCAGCCCGTCTGCCCCCGCCGCCTCAGCCTCCTTCGAGAG
Organism: uncultured Roseburia sp.; assembly: GCA_947642555.1. Classification (GTDB taxonomy): domain Bacteria; phylum Bacillota; class Clostridia; order Lachnospirales; family Lachnospiraceae; genus Roseburia. The sequence goes on from CANRSX010000046.1 coordinate 22,214, forward strand.
ATGAACCGCCTCTCTCGTGCAGTTTGAACCGGTTCCGGCCACAACCGGCACGCGGTGGCCGACAAACCGCACCGCCGCCCGGATGACTTCATTGTGCTCCTCCGTGGTCAGCGTCGAGCTCTCCCCGGTTGTCCCCGCAATGATGATGCAGTCCGTCCCCTGGTCAATCTGCCAGTCGATCAGCTCCTTTAACCTGTCATAATTGACCTCTTCGTTTTCTTTCATCGGTGTGACGATCGCCACACCCGCCCCTTTAAAAATTGACATCACAGTCCTCCTATCATATCCTGCTTTAAGTATACGCAGACAGAGAATTTCGGTGCAAAGAAAACGACCGGCCCGAATGAGCCGGTCTGATTCTCCGATGCATCTGATATCTCAGGTAATCCTGTCGAACCGATAGCGCCCCATCCGTAAAAGATGACAGTCATGGAGCTCTTAACTCCATGCCCAAGTGATACAGCCGCAGGCGCTGACCCTTTCGGCGTCCTCCCCTTTCGCTCCCGTCGCCTGTGCCTGCCACATCCGGAACGCTACTCTTAGAGCACGCAACCTCTATCTGTGTAATCTTTATTTTTACTAACCATAGCACGATACGGTCCTGTTGTCAACAGCTACTTTGCCGTGTTTTACTCCTCCAGAAAATCTATTTTACTGACAGAAACCTCATACGCCACACGCTTTTCCGTCTCTGTCTCCGACAATTTTTTCACATACTCCCTGCTCTGGATCCTTCCCCATACCTGCACATGTCCGCCCACCTCAAAGCCCGAGGCAAACCTCGCGTTTCTGCCCCAGCAGATACACGGGATATAATCGGATTTGCCGTAAGAGCGGTTCACCGCAATCAGAAGATCCGCAATCTCGCGTCCGAGCGGCGTCTTGCGGTAAATCGGCTCCTTGCAGATATAACCGTCCAGAAAGATCTGATTGCTCTTAATCTCTTCCTCCACATCCTCCAGAAATTCCAGCTCTCTTACAAACACCGAGAGCACCAGCCGGTTCTTTTTTTCCTCGTGACGGTTGAAGGAGCGGAACTGTCCTGTGACGTAAATCTCCTGCCCGACATAATTCTGACTCACGTCAATCAGACGTTCTGAAATCATCAGCGGTATGTAGTCCATGTAATTACTCAGGCGGTTTACTGCCACATCCACCATGTAGAATCCCTCTCCATACACCTCGTGACTGAACCGGAAATCGGACACAATCTCCCCTACAATTGATACCTGGTTGTTTTCAAGAATTTTATCTGTCATGAATTTTTCTCCCTTCCTCTGATCATGCCGCTTATGTCTGCCGTACCTTCTTCCCGTTCCGTCCATCCTGCCGCATGATCTGCCTGACATCATAGTTTTACCATGTTTTTCCAGTAAGATACGTATTATTATGTCGATAAGAAAACACATGTATTGACGTAATTTGTCATAATATAAATTTATATTTTTCTACATTTTCATTTTGTAACGTCCACAAAGCGACCCCGTTACTTCCTGAAAACTTCCATCACAGCACTTCCGCAAATTTTTTCTTGCGCATTTCTCCAAATGTGATAAAATATACACGCACTGCGGAGCACCGGCTGTTCCACAGACTGCCCGCAGGCAGCGCCACTTGTGCTTTTATAAGGAAAAGAGGTTTGTTATGAAGATAAAACGAGAAAATGTCCGCAACATCGCAATCATCGCCCATGTCGACCACGGCAAGACCACGCTGGTGGACGAGCTGTTAAAGCAGAGCGGCGTATTCCGGGAGAACCAGGCCGTGCAGGAGCGCGTGATGGACTCCAACGACATTGAGCGTGAGCGCGGCATCACGATTCTCTCCAAAAACACGGCGATCACCTACGGCGATGTGAAGATCAATATCATCGATACCCCGGGCCATGCCGATTTCGGGGGCGAGGTGGAACGCGTGCTCAAAATGGTAAACGGCGTCATCCTCGTCGTGGACGCGTTCGAGGGCGTGATGCCTCAGACCAAATTCGTGCTGATGAAGGCATTGGAGCTTGCGCTCCCGGTCATCGTCTGCGTCAATAAAATCGACCGCCCGGAAGCGCGTCCGGACGAGGTGGTGGACGAGGTGCTCGAGCTGTTTATCGATCTCGACGCATCCGAGGAACAGTTAGACTGCCCGTTCCTCTTCGCCTCCGCGAGAGACGGCTACGCGGTGCGGGACACGGCGGATCTCGGCGCCGAAAAGAAAGACATGACGCCGCTGTTTGAGACGATCTTAGACTACATCCCGGCGCCGGAGGGCGATCCCGAAGCGAATACGCAGGTTCTGATCAGCACGATCGACTACAACGAATATGTCGGCCGGATCGGCATCGGAAAGGTGGACAACGGCTGCCTGAAGATCAATCAGGACGCTGTCGTCGTCAACCACCACGAGCCGGACAAGCAGAAAAAGGTCCGCATCAGCAAGCTCTACGAATTTGACGGATTAAATAAGGTGGACGTCGCACAGGCTGAGGTTGGTTCGATCGTCGCGATCTCCGGCATTGCGGATATCCACATCGGCGATACGATCTGCGCGCCGGAAGCTCCGTCCGCAATCCCGTTCCAGCAGATCTCAGAGCCGACGCTCGCCATGAACTTTATCGTAAACGACAGCCCGTTTGCCGGACAGGAAGGAAAATATGTCACCTCCCGCCATATCAGAGACCGGCTGTTCCGCGAGCTGAATACGGACGTCTCTTTGCGCGTCGAGGAGACGGACAGTCCGGATTCCTACAAAGTGTCCGGGCGGGGCGAATTACATCTGTCTGTTCTGATTGAAAACATGCGGCGCGAGGGCTACGAGTTTGCGGTCAGCAAGGCCGAGGTCCTCTACCACACCGACGAAAACGGAAAGAAAACCGAGCCGATGGAGCTCGCCTACGTGGATGTGCCGGACGAATTTACCGGGTCTGTGATCGACAAATTAAGCCAGCGCAAGGGCGAGCTGCGCGGGATGAAATCCATCACCGGCGGCTACACCAGACTCGAATTCGTCATCCCCTCCCGCGGCCTGATCGGCTATCGCGGCGAATTTTTAACCGACACGCGCGGAAATGGGATCATCAACACGATTTTTGACGGCTACGCGCCGTTTAAGGGCGAGATCGCCTACCGCAAGCAGGGTTCGCTGATCGCGTTTGAGAACGGGGAATCCGTCACCTACGGCCTCTTCTCCGCGCAGGACCGCGGCACGCTCTTTATCGGACCGGGCGAGCGCGTCTACGCCGGTATGGTGATCGGTTCCTCCTCGCGCGCGGAAGATATTGAGCTGAATGTCTGCAAGAAAAAGCATCTGACCAACACGCGTTCCTCCTCCGCGGACGAAGCGCTGACCTTAGTGCCGCCAAAGATTTTAAGCCTCGAGCAGGCGCTTGATTTTATCGACGTGGACGAGCTTCTGGAGGTCACGCCGGAGAGCCTGCGCATCCGCAAACGGATCTTAGATCCCACGCTGCGCAAGCGGGCGGCGATGAAAAAATAAAACCGGTTGACAAACCGGTGCACCCGTTGTAAACTTGATGGAAATATTGCAAAAGGCCGTGAAGGGAAGAGTACGCAGCCGGATCTGTTACAGAGAGCCTGATCAGGTGAGAGCAGGCACAGAAAAGACTGCCGAACATGGTCCCGGAGCCGCGCACCGAAGCTTTCTGGCCAAGGCTGCGACGGGTGCACCCGTTACAGTGCCGGGCTATCGATGAATCATTTCTCATCCGTAGCTGATGAGGCCTGTATCGCGAGATACAGGTGAATTTAGGGTGGTAACACGAAGCGTAAGCTCTCGTCCCTGAAAATTTTTTCAGAGAGGAGGGCTTTTTTATTGCAAAAGTTCAGCCATCGGTTTTGCGAATGGCGCGGGCTGAACTTTTACTTCTGGAATCAAAAACGGGCGAAGCATGCCCGCATGAACGAACACATTATCACACTAAATTTAAGAAATGAGGGATGAAAATGAGAACAATTCTGATCGGAGGCGCATGGCCCTACGCAAACGGGTCGCTGCACATCGGACACATCGCAGGTTTACTGCCCGGAGACGTACTGGCCAGATATCACAGGGCCGTCGGGGACCGGGTATGTTATGTATCGGGGAGCGACTGCCACGGGAGCCCGGTGGCAATCCGCGCGCGGCAGGAAAACAGATCCCCGCAGGAGATCAGTGATTTTTATCACAGGGAATTTACAGAATGCTTTCAGAGGCTGGGCTTCAGCTACGACGTATATAGTAAAACGTCCGCAGAGGAGCACAGGGAATTTGTGAGAGAATTTCACCGGACCTTATACGAAAGCCCGTATGTCTATGAAAAGGAAACGCCCCAGGCTTACTGCGGGCACTGCGATACCTTCCTGGCGGACCGCTTTATGCTGGGAAAATGCCCGGACTGCGGCGCCGATACCAGGGGCGACCAGTGTGATGCCTGCGGCGCGGTTCTGGAGCCGGAAACGCTCGTGGAGCCGGTCTGCGCCGTGTGTCATAACCCGATTGGCTTTCGGCGTTCCACGCATTTATACATCGCCATCTCAAAGCTTAGGGACGAGCTGGAATCACTGGCCGACAGCCGCCCGGAATGGAGAAAAAACGCGCTTGCATTCACAAAACGCTATATTGAGGAAGGATTAAGGGACCGCGCGCTGACCCGCGACCTGGAATGGGGAATCCCTGTCCCAAAAGCGGGCTATGAACAGAAAACCATTTATATCTAGGCGGAAAATGTGCTGGGTTACCTGTCGGCCGGCAAAACGGCCGCTGAGGCGGCGGGGATTGATTTTTCCGAGCTGTGGGGAGAACACGCCTGGCATTATTACGTCCACGGGAAAGACAATATCCCGTTTCACACCATTATATTACCCGCGCTTCTGCTCGGACACGGAGGTGGCTGGCATCTGCCCGACCAGATCGTATCCAGCGAATATCTGACCCTGGAAGGCAGAAAAATATCGACCAGTCAGAATTATGCCATCTGGGTGAAGGATCTGCTGGATCACTATGAGGCAGACTCGATCCGCTACTTTTTTCTCGCAAACGGTCCCGAAAAAAAGGACGCGGATTTTTCCTGGCGGGAATATGTTCACAGCCATAACGGCGAGCTCCTCGGTGCATACGGAAATTTTGTGAACCGCACCCTGGCATTTATTCAGAAATACTGCGGCGGCGTCATACCGCGGGGAACGGACGACAGCGGGAGATGTGCTCAGACCGACCGCCTGTACGTCACGGTCGGGAAACGCATAGAGTCTGGCTGTTTTAAGGATGCGCTCGGTGAAATCTTTGACTTTGTGAGAAGCGCAAATAAATATTTTGATACCGAACAGCCCTGGATGACACGAAATACGGACCGGGCTGCCTGTGATAACACACTGTATCAGTGCGTCCAGATCATCGCAAATCTGGCAGCGCTGCTCTCCCCGTTTCTGCCGTTTTCATCCGAAAAAATTTCCGGGTGGCTTCCTGTCACCGGCAGATGGGAACGGCAGTTTGTCCCGGCCGGTTACGTACTTCCGGAGACAGAGATCCTGTTCCGGCGGATTGATAAAAACGTGATCGGGCAGGAGACGGAGCGCTTACGGAACGATACCGGTTTTCTGGCCTGAGGAAACCGCGGCGTCATTCTGCTGCTGCGGAAGGATAAACAGGACCTGAAGCGCAAAGATATTTTCCCGAATCTCCACATTCATAGTTCCTCCGTATTTTTCCGCGACTGATTTTATATTGGACAGGCCGGTTCCCCTCCGAACCGGCCCGTCCCCCTGGAACGGATTTTCAAATTCCAGCATCAGAAAATCGCCCTGGATGCGCCCTGAAATACAGATGCAGGCGCCTGTGCCGTCCATGCCCTTACACGCATGAATGGCGTTGTCCAGGGCATTTGACAGGACAATACACAGATCGATATCGCGCAGCCCGCAGGGATACGGCAGCACAAGGGAACAGCTGACGTCAATTCCCATACTCTCCGCAAGCCCCAGCTTGTTTCCCAGCAGAATATCCGCGACCGGATGGCCGGTGCTGCACGCAAATGACAGCTCTTTTGCCATCTCTTCCATATCCACGATATAGTCCAGCGCGATGTTCGTTTTTCCGTTTTCCAGAAGCTCTTTTACCACCGAAATGTGATTCCTGATATCATGGCGGAAGGACTTTGTCTTTTCGTAACGCGACTTCGCCTCCTCCACATACTGATTCAGGTAATACTCTTCCTGCTCTGACAGGGATATTTTGGTCCGGAGCCAGAAGCCCTGCAGGAGCTTTTTGTAAGCGTACAGAATGCAGAAAAGGCTGGCGAGCCCCAGAAGCTGCATGAAAAGCATCTGCCCGTGACTGAACAGATATTCCGCAGGTCCCGCGCTCACCACAACCTCAATGCTGTATTCAAGGGAATTGATATAATCATTCATGATAAAGATCATCAGAATGGGGATAAACACCAGAAACAGATACTGCATTTCCGCGGCAGTACAGGCAGGACGCTCAGCACCAGCAGAAGAAAGGGCGTCCGCAGGAGAAAGAATATCCCGGGAAAAATACCGTTCTACTATGGCATAACAGGTCCCGGTAAAAAGCAGCGACACCGCCTGCCCGGCCACCATCCATACGATACCGGAGCTCTCAGGAAGCGCATCCAGAAGCGGCAGATACAGCATCCCGGAAAGGGAATTCACAATCCCGTAACAGAGCGTCATAATCTCCGTCGTCAGCGACGCATAGAAAAGGGAAGACTTCACATCCGCACGGCAGATCAGGATCCCGCCCACTGTAAGTAAAACGACATGCACCCCGAATCCGGTGACGGTGCTGTCCTGAATAAAATGGATCACGGCCGCCGCGCCCGCCGCAAAGAGGACAGAAAAAACAAGCCTTACCTTCTTTTTTAAAAAAACGGCAAGAAAGTAAAACTGCAGCAGCACCTCAACGCTTCCCATGATAAATATATTAAAAAAATCGATAAACTCCGCCATTTTACATGTTTTTCATATACTGTAACACAACGCCGGAAAACTCCCTGCTCCGCAGCCGCGATACGGGAATTTCCCCGCCGTCATCCATATATGCCACTCCGTTCTTATAACTTTTTAAATGCTTCAGACTGATCAGGTAGCTTCTGTGGCACCGGAAAAAGCGGTCGCCCAGCCTGGTTTCGAGCTGTTCGATCCGCTCATAATAATCGATGACCTCCGCGGAATCCAGGTGCAGGTAGATTTTCCGGTCAATGCTCTCGCAGAACACAATCTCGTCCAGTAAGACAATACGGCTTTCAGATCCCTTGCGGATCAGCAGGCTGTCTTCCCTGGCATTCTGCATGGAGGCCCAGAGGCGCTCCATCGTTTTCTCAAACTGCGCCTCTTCCACCGGCTTGACCAGATAATCGTAAGCCTGCACCTCAAAGGATGAAAACACCATCTCTTTTAATACTGTGATGAAAATCAGCGCTCCGCGGAACTTCCTTTCCCTCAGCTTCCTCGCCGTTTCCATCCCGTCGATCTCCTTCATCTGAATATCCAGAAACAGAATATCGATATTATTATTGTAGTTTAATAGTTCTTCTCCGCAGGAGAACAGGGAAACCGCGATCTCCCTGTTTTTCCTGCGGAAAAATTCAGACACCATTGCCCGGATATTTCCAGCCATCGTACTGTCGTCATCACAGATTGCAATGCGGATCAATCCACCACCTCCCGTAGTCTGCGGATCATGTCAGGCTTCCGCGATCTTTTTCACCGGGATCCATATCTCGGAATGATAGTTCTTATCCTGCGTCCCTTCGGGATATTTGTCCGCCGCGTCGTACATCTCCACGCAGTACCCGGCCGCAAACTCATATTCCTTTAACGCCGGAAGCCACTCGGAAAAAATCTTTGTGTTCACGTCCTGAAGCGCTGCGGGCAGCGGCCCGTCGCAGGAAAAGACAGCCCAGGTAAACGCCGGGATCGTGCGGGTCACAAACCCTTCCGGGAACTCCACGGCCGGATTGTAAGGATCCGCAATCAGATACTCAAACCGGTCCTGGCCCATCGTCCCGTCAATGTTGATCCCGAACATCCCGCAGACATATCTGCCGTTTCCCTTTGCGTAATGCTCCTCCCAGAACTTCGGGATTTCCTGCTTACAGGTCTCGTAGTCAAATATCTGCTGCACACCCAGCACCGTAAAGCTCTCTTTTTTCACAATTTTGTAATTCATCAGATACCCGCCTTTCAGTGAAATCTCTAATTTCAGCGGCGCGAATGTTTTTATGACAGCGCCGCCTCTTTGCACCGCGGACGGCGATACCCCGTGAAATCTTGAGAATGCCTTTGCAAAGCTGTCAGGTGAATCATACCCGTATTTTACCGCGACGTCAATGATTTTTACATCCGCCGCGGCGAGCTCTGAGCCCGCGAGGGAGAGCCTGCGGTTCCTTATATATTCCGCCACCGAAAAACCGCAGAGCATACGAAATCCTTTTTGAAAATAAAACGGCGAGATGTGCACATGATCCGCCACATCCGCTGCGGAGATATCCTTCGCGATATGCCGCTCGATAAATTCGATTGCGCTTTGTATGGCATCCGTCCATTCCATCCGTATCACCTCCTGTACAGACAGTATATCTCATCCGCCGGGTCTTCGCCCGATTTTTTCTGCTTTGTTTTGTCCGGTTTCAGGCAGCGTCACTCGTCATATTCGCAGATGTAACCCACCCGTCCCGCAAACGAGGGGGCCTCCGATAAGATATCGTCCGCCACGTCGTTGAGATAGCACCTGCCCTCCGAGGAACGGTAAATGATCGCCATGCAGTCCTCCTTCACCTCCCGGCCATCCTCCGCGATGCCGGTATAGCTCGGCTCTCCTTCCAGCCAGTATCCCTCAAACAGCGCATTATAGTTCGCCAGAATATTATAGCCCCCGTCCACGCCCGGCTCGAGCCACGCATAGCCGAAGGTGTCTTCCCGGTCGGCGGCTCCGACAAAGAAGGTGACGGAGGTCTTTTCCTCCGATATCATCTGCGCCTGCACGCGCTCGAATTCCTCCCATGAGGTCAGGGTCGCCAGATAACCGCCCTTTTCCTCACAGGCTGCACAGGCTTCAGACCAGGTGAGATCGTCGACGATCAGCTCATAACGGTGGTTTACAGACGTCGTCTCCCCTGTCTTAAGAATGGAACTCATCTCGTCCATAATATAATACTTCTCCGGCTCCGCCGCCTGCTGCGCCGGATAAACCGCGGCAAGCTGCCGCTCATATTCCGACTGCTCCACCGGCTGCCCCTGCCACTCATATTCATAAATATAATCAATCTCGTTTTCATCGAGCTGCGGCCCCGACTCCGGGTCGTGATATGTCCCGCTGTACAAAAGTTCCCACACCCCGTCCTTTATCGTATAGATATTATCATAATAATAGCCCATATGTCCTTCGGAATTGCAGAGAAGATTCCCCTTCTCGAGATAATTAAAATACAGACGATCGGTCTGCAGGACATCCGTCTTCCCGTCATGCCAGGTCACAATCTGACATCCCCCCGCTTCTACCCCCGTGTCCGCCACCAGCTCCGGGATCTCATCCTCGTCCACATAAATCAGGCTGTAGGTGCAGGCATCCGCATATTCCGAAGCGGACAGCCAGTTAAGATACGCCTGCTTCCAGTCCTCCGACGCGCCGGTGTCTTCCCCTCCTGCCACAGACGCGCTGTCCCCGTCGCCTTCTGCCGCAGACGAATTCTCCGGTGATCTGTCGTCTCCCGCATGATCCGCACCGGGGGCATCCTCCCGGTCCGATTTTACGTCCTCCTTTTCCGCCGCAGGTTCCGCTCCGCCCATCCCTGACGGGTTCCCGCCGCAGGAAGCCAGAAGAAGAAGCGCCGCCGTACCGTATAGAAACATTGTCATTTGTTTTTTCATCGAAAATCCTTTCCGCACCTGTATGCATCAAATATTCTTATGCATAAAGTCTACTTGCCATAGACCAGTTTGTCAACTATAAAATTTACCCCTCTTTTCCCTTGAAATCGCGGTATTTTTATGTATAATAGAATCAATGTGTCCGCGGCGGCCCGTCTGCCGTAAAATTTCAGATTCAGATTATGGAGGATTTATGATCAGTACAAGCAATATCACGCTTCGCGTGGGCAAAAAAGCCTTATTCGAGGATGTCAATATCAAATTTACGGAGGGCGGCTGCTATGGCTTAATCGGTGCGAACGGCGCGGGTAAGTCAACCTTCCTGCGGATTTTATCGGGGCAGTTAGAGCCCACGAACGGCGACGTGATCATCACGCCCGGACAGCGCCTCTCCTTCCTGCAGCAGGATCATTTCAAATACGACGGCTATTCCGTCCTTGACACCGTGATCATGGGCAATCAGCGGCTCTATGACATCATGAAGGAAAAGGACGCGATTTACATGAAGGAGGACTTCACGGATGAAGACGGAATCCGCGCGAGCGAGCTCGAAGCGGAATTTGCCGACATGGACGGCTGGAACGCGGAGGCGGACGCCGCCACGCTCCTAAACGGTCTTGGCATCCCTTCCGAGGATCACTACACGCAGATGGCGGACATGCCCTCCGCCGCAAAGGTGAAGGTGCTGCTTGCGCAGGCGCTGTTCGGCAATCCGGACATCCTGCTTCTGGACGAGCCGACGAACCACTTAGATCTCGACGCGATCGACTGGCTCGAGGAGTTCCTCATCAATTTTGAAAACACGGTCATCGTGGTATCTCACGACCGTTACTTTTTAAACAAGGTCTGCACCAACATCGCGGACATCGACTACGGCAAGATCCAGCTCTATGCCGGGAACTACGACTTCTGGTATGAGTCCAGCCAGCTGCTCGTAAAGCAGATGAAGGAGGCCAACAAGAAAAAGGAGGAGAAGATCAAAGAGCTGCAGGAGTTCATCTCCCGCTTCTCCGCAAACGCTTCCAAGTCCAAGCAGGCGACCTCCAGGAAGCGTGCGTTAGAGAAGATCCAGCTTGAGGAGATCCGTCCCTCCAGCCGGAAATACCCGTACATCGATTTCCGCCCGAACCGCGAGATCGGCAACGAGGTGCTGACGGTCGAGGGAATCTCAAAGACCGTCGACGGCGTAAAGATCCTCGACAATGTCTCCTTTATCGTGGGGCATGACGACAAGATCGCCTTCGTCGGCGGCAATGAGCTGGCAAAGACCACGCTGTTTCAGATCCTCTCCGGGGAGATGGAGCCGGACGAGGGCAGCTACAAGTGGGGCGTGACCACGAGCCAGTCCTATTTTCCAAAGGACAACACACAGATTTTTGACACGGATCTGGCGATCGTCGACTGGCTGACCCAGTATTCCGAGATCAAGGACGCTACCTACGTGCGTGGTTTCCTTGGCCGTATGCTCTTTGCCGGCGAGGACGGTGTGAAAAAGATGCGCGTGCTCTCCGGGGGCGAGCGCGTCCGCGTGCTGCTCTCCCGCATGATGATCATGGGCAGCAACATCTTAATCTTAGACGAGCCGACCGACCACCTGGATATGGAATCCATCACCGCGTTAAATAACGGCCTGATCAAATTCCCGGGCGTGATCCTCTTCGCCTCCCGCGACCATCAGGTCGTACAGACTACCGCGAACCGGATCATCGAGTTTCTGCCGGACGGCAGCTTTGTGGATAAGGTATCGACCTACGACGAATATCTGGAGAGCGACGCGATGGCGAGAAAGCGTCAGGTGTACTCCATGTCCGCGGACAGCGAGAGCGATAATTAGAACATGCAGATCTGTGACAGGTAATCAGGTGTTTGTAACATCAGTCAGACGGCAGGCGATTCTTTCGCCTGCCGTCATCCCTGTTGCCTTGGGTTCGGGATTGAAGTACCGGACGGATATGCGGGCTATGTATTCCCGCGCACCAGCATGGCGGTAAAAGGGCTGGTCTGTGAGCTGCCGCCGGTGGATTCCGGCTACCGCGGGGAGATTCACGCGATCATCAGCAATGTAAGCAGCCAGACACAGGAGCTTTCCAAAGGCTCCCGCGTGGGACAGCTTGTGATCACCCCGGTTGTCATTGCGGACTTTGTTTCGGAGCTGGACAAGCAGCGCGGCACGGATGGATTTGGAAGTACAGGAAAATAAAAAAGTGACATTCCGGGAGTGATTCTTGGTTTATCGCTGGTAGTGGGATTGGGCATATCAGGGGGATTGCAGGGTAAAATAAAAGAATGGCAGCAAAAAACGGTACGCCGTCATAGCATACCGCCCCGCTGTTTAAAACTGCCTTAATATGTCGTGATGCCCTACGTCCACCAGGATAATCATTTTATCGCCTTCGTAATACCAAATAATGCGGATGTCCATGTTGACGCTGCACTCGAAAAGGTCCGTGGTGCCCTGGATGCGTTTGGTCCGCAGTGACGGATGGGAAGGATTTTCAGCCAAAATGGTTGATTATCTCAAAAAAGCCTTGATTTACGGGCATACACGCAGGATTTCAAGCTGAATTTACTACCAATTTACTACTTTTGAGGGAAAGAGCCTTGATATGCCGCCCGGAACCCTGCAAGCCCAAACACCAGCACACAGCATTGAGAAAGAATAAATGAAAACTGAATACGACGCAGACGCGGCGTTTCTCTATCCCAACACGGGAGAACAGGAACGCCGCTTTTTTTATGC
>CANRSX010000047.1 GCA_947642555.1 uncultured Roseburia sp.
AAACGCCGGATAAAAGAATAAATAGAAAATCCGATTACATGATAAATGTAGTATATATTATATGGAAGGAAAATGCAAGTGTAATTTTTTTGAAAAAGTTCAGCCATCCTTTGTGAAACGGGCAAATCATGCTCGCATGAATGATCGCATTCTGCGGCACATGAGCAGAACGCTGTAAAAATGTACGTTGATTCCTACAGCATTTGGTGTATAATAGTAATGGACGGGAAAGGAGTGCAAATATGTCTCAGATTTTACCAGTATCAGATTTAAGAAACTATTAATGAAGTATTAAAAAACTGCCGGGCAGGAGAACCGGTATTTCTGACCAAAAATGGCAGAGGAAAATTTGTTGTTCTTGATATTGAAGATTACGAAAAAGACAGAGCGGTAAAAAACTTTTGAGGAAGCTTCAGGAGGCTGAAGAAGCTGTGCGGGAAGGGGATGGCTGGCTTAGTCTGAATGAACTTAAGGCAGCTATGGAAAATCAGATATGATGAAACTTCGGATTAACCCTTTCGTTGTTGCGGACTTAAAAGAGATTCGGGATTAATCCGATCTTTCAAAACGTGTGAATTTTCGTACAGATTATAAGTATGCAGTATGGAATGATTATGTAATTATATATAAAATCGGAAAAGAATTTGTAGAAATATACAGAGTGGTGAATCGCTATCAGGACATGGCCAGGATTTTTGACTGAAAGAAATCGAACCGGAAGAGATAGGAGGAATGCATGATGGCACCTGCACAGATGAAAACTTATACAGAAGAAGACTACTACAGTCTCCCGGAGGACATCAGATCAGAGCTGATTGACGGACAGTTTTACGCCATGTCTGCTCCCAGCCGGATCCATCAGGAGATCTTAAGCGGACTGCACGCCACGATTTACAATTATATCCACTCAAAAGCCGGCTCCTGCCGCGTTTATCCCGCCCCCTTTGCGGTCAGGCTTTTCGCGGACAGAAAAACCGTCGTTGAGCCGGACATCAGCGTGATCTGCGATCCAGGTAAACTCACGGACAAAGGCTGCAACGGAGCGCCGGACTGGATCATCGAGATCGTCTCCCCGGGGAATCCCGGACATGACTATGTCCGAAAGCTGAATCTGTACCTGGATGCAGGCGTGCGGGAATACTGGATCGTCGACCCGGCATCCGGGCAGATCTATGTGTATGACCTGGAAGAGACAAGCTTTTGCGTGAAAACCTATACCTTTCAGGATCAGATAAAAGCCGGCATTTACAACGATCTGTATATTGATTTCACCGCGTTTGAGTTTTCTGTCTGACTGACAAAAGGAGGATCCTGATATGGTAACATTTCGTTCCAAAAAGATTTCCCCCACCGTGACGAGAATCTACGGTCTGATGGGGGAACTGATGTATCTCGTGGAGGGCAGCGAGCGCGCCGCCTTAATCGATACCGGGAGCGGCGCCGGGAGCCTGAAGACCTATGTCTCCTCCCTCACCAGCCTGCCGGTCATCGTCCTGATCACCCACGGTCACGTGGACCATGCCATGGGCGCGCCGGAATTTGACACCGTCTGCATGAGCAGCATCGACAATGAATCCTACATGTCCCGCCGTGATTTTGAGTTCCGCAAAGGGTTTTTATCCGGCGCTCCCGATTTCGCGCTGATCGAGGAATCCGACTACATACCGGTCGGCTCCTGCGACACCTTCCATGATTTAAAGGAAGGCGATGTCTTCGACCTCGGCGGCGTCACCATCGAGGCCTTCTCCTGCCCGGGACACACAAAGGGAAGCATGGTTCTGCTGCTGCGGGAGGAGCGGACGCTGCTGACCGGAGATGCCTGCAACGGCTTTACCTTCCTGTTTGACAAAAGCAGCCTTGGCCTCACGACCTATGAGGAGAACCTGCGCCGTCTGGAGGAAAAAGTCGCAGGCCGCTATGACAGGGTTTATGTATCCCACGGCCCCGGCGATTCCCCGAAGGAGCTGGTCGCGGGCGTCATCGATTTGTGTGAAAAGATCAAAGCCGGGACGGTGGACAATGTTCCCTACGAATCCCGCGGCCGCAGGGGCCTGCTGGCGATGGCCTATCTGCCGAACGGGCAGCGCTCGGACGGCGGCGTCGGAAATATCGTCTATGATCCGGATCGGATCGATGAGTAGTCCGGCGTAACGGATTACGCTTCCGCTTTTACCAGCAGCATCATCGGGCGGCGAAGCTCGTCTCTCATTCCGGGGAGGTTAAGCATCTCCTCCGGCGGCTTCGCCTCCTCCACCGCGTTCAGCTTAAATCCGGCATCCAGCAGGCCTGTCAGGATCTGCGTGAGCGTGTGGTGCTGCTTTACCACATCACATCCGAGAAAATGAGTCTTTCGCTCCCCCGGCTTAAAATAATCGTCCACCGGCCAGTACTGCGGCGTCCCGTCCTCTCTGTAAATCCAGTCCTGTCCGACCCCGGCTGTAAACACCGGATGTTCGATGTTAAATAAAAAGGTACCGCCCGGCTTTAAGGTCCGGTATACGTGTTTAAAAACCTGCCCGATATCCGCAATATAATGCAGCGCCAGGTTCGAGACGACAACATCCCAGGCGTGTTCCGGATATTCATATTCCTCTATGCCGCAGACGCGGTATTCGATCCCCGGATCCGCGTTCCGCCGCCCGGCCTCCTCAATCATGTTCCTGCTCACATCGATCCCCAGCACCCGCGCAGCCCCCTGATCCGCAGCAAACCGGCAGTGCCAGCCATACCCGCAGCCCAGATCGAGCACGGACTTCCCGGCAAGCGGCGGGAACAGGGGCTTTAACTGATGCCATTCCCCCGCGGCTGCAAGCCCGTCCCTGCTCCGGGGCATTCTGGCATATTCTTTAAAAAAGGATTCCTTATCGTATTCGTTGTACATTTTTCACCCCCACGCACTGACTCCCTACACCAGCAGATACAAAAGCGTCAGGATCAGTCCGACACAGGCCATAAACAGGCCGAACGACAGGCTGCGTCCGATAATCCTGCTGTTCTCCGACAGATCCTCATACGCCATTGCCAGCTTATGGTTGTAATTCGTCTTTTTATGAAACACGAGCGCCAGGTTGTCGAGAAACGTCCCGAGCGCATGCGTAAACCATGTCCCCTGCTCCAGCTCGTGCGGGATCGGACTGTCCTTATAGACTGTTTTGCGCAGCAGTACCACAATCCCGTCCAGAAGCCGGTCCAGGAAACGGCATATCGTACCGCAGACAAACGGAAGGACGGTAAGCAGCAGCGGGCGGTACACGAGATTCTCGAGATCCAGCCAGTCCGGCCAGCGGTTTACATACACCCGCACTCCGCCCTCTTCCTTCATCAGGAGCGTGCGCACGATCCCGAAATACACCGCCGCGCCGATGGCAAGAGAAACAAACGCACCGGAAAGATTCCCCAGGGAAAAATACGCGACCGGCTCACCCGCTTCCGCCAGGCCGAAAAATCCGGCGCTCATCGCTGCCAGCGGATCCATAAACACATGCGGCAGCAGGCCGAAAAGGAGGATAAACACCGCGCCGCCCCCCAGGGCAATCCGGCTGCGCGGGCTCATATACGTACTCCCCTGCCGGTCATACGCCTCCTGCACCTTTGCGGACGCGTTTTTCTCCACAAAAACCGCGACAAACAGCTTCGTCATATAGGCGACCGTCAGCCCTCCGCTGATTAAAAAGATCCACTCTGTCGCTGCCGGCACATGAGATTCTACAATCGCCTCGTGCAGCAGCGTCTTGCTGATATACCCGGAAAAACCGGGCACACCGCCGATCCCCAGCGCACCGAGTAAAAAGATCGCCTTTAAAAACCTTTTATTCCGCCCGAAGCCCCGGATGTCATTTAAATCCAGCTTATGAATACACATGTAGACCGCACCGGCCGAAAGGAACAGCACCAGCTTAAACAGGGAATGGTTTACCATATGAAGCAGCGTCCCCCGGGCAGCCAGCTCCTTTTCCTCCCCCGCCAGCAGGCCGGTTCCGGTGAGGATAAACCCGATCTGGGAGACCGAGGAGCAGGCGAGCGTCCGCTTTAAATCCACGGAAAAGACTGCCAGAAGCGCACCCAGGGCCATGGTCGCCACACCCAGAAGCAGCACGAGCGAGCCCCACTTCCCGTCACAGGCAAACAGTGTCACTGTCACCGCGATCACCCCGAAGACGCCGGTCTTTGTCAGGATACCGGACAGCAGCGCGGAGGCCGGGGCCGGGGCAACCGGATGCGCCTTCGGCAGCCAGATATGGAGCGGGAAGGCTCCCGCCTTTGCACCGAAGCCAAAGAGCAGGCAGCCTCCCGCCAGATACAGCTGCGTGAGGGGCGGGATTCCCGCCGCGCTTCCCCCGGAAAGGCTTAACACAGCGTCCTCCCCCTGTGTGGACGCCGTCAGACCGCCGCTCTCCCGGACCGCAGCCACCGCAGCCGGAAGCTCCGTGAAAGAGAGGGTACCGCACAGATCATACAGCAGAAACAACCCCATCAGCATCACGAGCCCGCCGGTCACCGCCACCGCCAGATACGTCGCCGCACTGCGCAGCGCTCCCTCGCTCTCGTCATGCGCCACCCACACATAGGAGGTAAAGGACATGATCTCAAAAAACAGGAACGTCGTGTAGAGATCCGCCGAGAGAAAGACTCCCACGGTCGCTCCCAGCGTCATCAGCATAAAAAAGTAATACCGGTTCCGATTCCGGTAATGCCCGAAATACTCCCGCGAAAACAGCCCGGTCATCATCCACATAAAAGAGGCGATCAGGCTGTAGAGCCCGCGGAACCCGTCCAGGACAAAATGAAGCCCCATGCCAAAGCCCGGGCAGGAGAACTCCAATGCAGCTGACGCTGCATTCCCGGCCACACCGGCTGCGCCGCCGGCATTTCCGGCTGCCCCCACTGCGTCACCGGCAGCCGTCAGCCAGCCGCCGGCCACACCCGCAAACAGCACCGCACAGAAGGCGCACTCCGCCATCACCACAAACTCCGCGAACCGGTTCCGGCCCGTCTTACTTTTTCTTCCGATCAGCCAGGAAACCACCGCCCCGGCAAAGGGGAACAGTACCAGTACAGGCAGCAGATCATTCATCTCCATCCTCCTCACTCCTCACTCTATGATATCGGTTACAGGCTTCCGCCCGCCACCTGGCCAAAAAAATCCACCAGAAGTCCCGAATACAGACCGAAAATCAGCATCGCCACGACAAAAACCGCAATCGGCGCAAGCATCTGCCAGCGCGGGTCATGGTACGTTTCGATCTTCGGATCCTCCGACTCCGTAAAGAAGGCTCTCACGACAATCGTAAGCATGTAAGTCGCCGTCAGCAGAGCCGAGATCAGAAGCGCACCCACACCGGCGTACATCATGGGACTGCCGCCCGATGCCGCCGCATCCGCCAGATACCACTTGCTGACAAATCCGCAGAGCCCCGGCACGCCCATCAGCGCAAGCGAGGATACGGTAAACGCACCGAATACAAGCGGCAGCTTCCTTCCCATACCGTTCAGCTGCCAGACATATTCCTTTTTCGTCTGATGGATGACCGCTCCCGCACAGAAGAACGCGCAGATTTTGATCACCGCATGGAACACCAGGTGGCACAGCGCCCCCACCAGCCCGGCGGGCGTCATGATCGTCACGCCGAACAGGATATAGGAAAGATTGCTGATCGTAGAGTATGCCAGCCTCCGTTTCAGATGCGTCTCCTTCACCGCGCGGCTGCAGCCATAAAGAATGGTGACGATGACGATCCCCATCACCGCGGACTGCGCCCATGTGCCGGAGAGAAACTTTGCGCCAAACATATAGTAGGTCAGACGGATAATCGCAAAGGCTCCTGCCTTCACCACCGCCACCGCGTGCAGAAGCGCCGTCACCGGCGTCGGCGCCACACCGGCCTGCGGCAGCCAGGAATTAAAGGGACAGACCGCGGCCTTCACGCCGAACCCTAAAAATGCGATCACATAAATAAGAAGCAGGACATTCGCCTGATCCCCCACCGACTCCGGCGTGAGCACGCCCCCGTACGTAAAATCCACCGTCGTCCCGTACACGAGCAGAAAGACAAGCCCGATAAACGCGAACGCCGCGCCGCCCAGCGAATAATAGAGATATCTGCGCGCCGCCAGAATCGCCTCGCGCGTTAAGGTATGCAGCACGAGCGGCATCGTCACAAGCGTCAGCAGCTCGTAGAAGAAATACATGGTCAGCATATCCTCCGCAAATGAGATTCCGAGCGTCACGCCGTAGGTCATGGTATAGAACATGAAAAAAAGCTTCTCATGCCGTTCATGCTCCATATATTCAAACGCATAGAGCATCGCCAGGGGCCAGAGCGCGGACACCAGCCCGGAAAAGACCATTCCGCAGCCGTCCAGCCGCAGCGATAAGGACAGGTTGTTGACAAATTTTACAACCGGCAGCCCTTCCTCCGGCCTCCCGATCAGAATCAGCCAGACCAGCGCGCTCGTAATTATTACAATCGTCTCCAGGTAAACTTCCATCTGCCACCGTTTCCGGAACGGCAGCGCCATCAGAAGGATCCCCCCGAGGATCGGCAGCAGAATCGCCGCCAGCATCACAACGGGGCTCATCGTCAGCATTATCACAGGACTCATTGTCACCCTCATTTCTCTCTCAACCTGATCTCACAGTCGGACAACCCATGTCCGCCCTTCCCGCCGCGTCACGGCGGGCCTCTGTCATGACTACAGCACCGTGCCGGCCAGACCGCTTAAGTACCCGGTCAGACCGCCGGTCAGGATCCCGCCCAGCAGAGCCGCCGCCGCGAGAAGCACCACCGGTACGGTAAGAAATGCACTGCCCTCCCGGTATCTGCACTGTGTGTAATCATAGTCCGCCCCCGGGAAAAACCCGCGGATCACCACCGGCAGCAGATATCCTGCCGTGAGCAGTGCGCTGACTAACAGCACCACCGGTCCCAGCCAGGAAACCACAGGAATACCGGCCCGAAGCGCTCCCATGCACAGATACCATTTACTGACAAAACCGCTGGCGGGAGGTATCCCGATCAGCGCCAGCGAAAGAATCGCAAAGCACCACATCGTCACCGGCATCTCTTTCCCGATTCCGGTCAGCTCATCCACCCGCTTTTTCCCCGTCTGATGAATCACAGCGCCCGCGCACAGAAACAGGCCGCACTTGACGCACGCGTGAAAAATGACGTGAAGCAGGCCGCCGGTAAGCCCGGCAGGTTCCAGCAGAAAAAGGCCGAACAGGATATAGGACACCTGACTGACCGTCGAGTAGGCCAGCCGCTTTTTGAATCCCTTTTCCAGATATGCCAGCATGGAGCCCATCAGTACCGTGATCAGGCTTAAAACGATAAATGTCGTCTGCACCCATGTCCCCCGAAGAAAATCCGCGCCGAACGTATAGAAAATCACCCGGATAATCCCCAGCACCCCGGCCTTTACAATCAGTCCGGAGAGCACCGCGGACGCCGGGGCCGGAGCCTCGGGGTGCGCCACAGGCAGCCAGCCGTGCATCGGAAACATCCCCGCCTTCACCGAAAAGCCCAGGATCAGGAAAAACGCTGCCAGAAGCAGAATCCCCTCATGCCCGGATACCAGCGCCGGATCCAGCGTCCCTTTTCCCGTAAAAGCATGTGTTCCCGCGTACTGCCAGACCACATACAGCCCGAACAGCGCCATATACGCCCCGCAGAACGAATAAAGCAGATATTTCAGCCCCGCCATCACCGCGGCCCGCGTCTGCTCGTGCAGCACAAGCAGCATACTGCACAGCGTCGTCAGCTCATAAAACACATAAAACGTGACCAGGTTTCCCGCAAAGGACAGCGCGATTAAAAGCCCGCAAACGATCAGATAAAAACCGTAAAACCGCTTCTGCCGCTTTCCTTCTTTCAGATAGGAAAAAGAAAAGAATCCCGTCAGCATCCATATCACGACCACAACCAGCGCGAATGTCTTTCCCAGCCCGTCCGCGCGAAAGCTGACCGGCACCTGCCGCATCAGATATCCCACGGTGACCTCCCCGTCCGCCGCAAAGAGACATACGGCGAGCAGAATCACGGTCAGCACCAGCGCCTGCGCCGTATACACGGTCACAATCCCCTGCTTTTTCGGCTCCCGAAATGTCAGTAATAAAAAACCTGCCAGCGCCGGCGCCACCGCCGGCAGCAGAATTGCTACAGCTGTATTCATTGTGTCCCCTCTTTTCCTCTATCCGAACATTGCAAGCCCGCTGTGGATCCAGCCCTCGAGCGGTTTTGAGAGCATGCCAAGCGCGACATTTAACAGAATAAAGCAGACCAGTGTAAACGCATACGCCTTCTGTTTTTTTATCGTGATCGTCCTGCAGTCCGACCGGTAGTCCGGCACATAGATGCGGATCACCGTCTTCATAAAATAGATCGCGTTTAAGATCGTGGAAAGCGCCAGCACCAGAACGGCCGGCAGCATCTTGTGCGCATGGCCGATCGACGCCTCCGCAAAGAGGAGCTTGCTCACAAACCCGGAAAACATCGGCATGCCGACCATCGAGAGACTGCCCACGGTAAACGCGATCCCCGCCATTTTATTCCGGTAGGCCGAGCCGGTGAGCTCGACAAACTCCCTGCGCCCCTTCGAGGCGTCGGTAAGCCCGACCGCCGCGACAAACAAAAGCGATTTCGTCGCCGCATGGGAGAGCATGTGAAAAATACTCGCCGTCATCCCGGCCTCCGTCCCGAGCCCGAACCCCATATAAATATAGCCGATCTGCGCCACACTCGAAAACGCGATCATGCGACGTATGTCGTTTTCCTGTATCGCGCTGGTAGATCCGAAAATCATGCCGAGCAGGCCAAAGATAAAGAGCACGTTGATGATCTTGCTCTGCGCGATAATCTCAAACCCGATGACCCGGTAAAAAATCTTGATCAGCAGAAAAATATACCCTTTCGACACCAGACTCGAGAGCATTGCCGCCGAGGAGACCGTGGAATACCCGTAAGCATCCGGCAGCCAGGAGTGAAACGGGAACAGCGCGCTTTTGATCGCAAGCCCCGCGCACAGAAGGCCGATCGTCGTCATCAGCGGCACCGTGTACTCTCCCCGCGCCGCGAGCGCCGCCACGGATTCTTTGATATTGCTCATCAGAAGATGTCCGGTCAGATCGTAAAGCATGCACAGGCTGACCAGGAAAAGCCCGGACCCGAGCAGGCTCATGATCATATACCGGATCGCCGCCTCGAAGGTGCGCCCGATCTCGCGGACCATGATCAGACCGCAGGCCGAGATCGTATTGATCTCCACAAAAACATAAGCCGTAAAAAGATCGTTCGTGTAGACCAGCGCAAGCAGCGAGCTAAGGAGCAGATCCACTAAAATATAGTAAAGATTCTGTTTGTTCTCCGCCACCTCTTCGGCCAGCTGCCTCCTGCCGCCGAGCATGGACAAAAACATGATCAGGCAGAAAAAAAGCGCCATCCCGGCCTCTAAAACGCCCGCGCGGATCTCATTGCCCCACGGCGCCGGAAAATGCCCCATCCAGTAGACAAACGGCTCCCCCGTCCCGGTCAGATACACGAGAAGGATCCCGGACATCACCCCCACCGCGACAATCAGGAAGGTATTCAGCCTCCTCGCCGCCTTTACCGGAAGCACGGAGCTGACAATCCCGGAAAACATCGATAAGATGATGGAGAAAAAGGGAAAGTTCTGTATGAAATCCATCACCGCCCCTCCTTCTTTAACAGCATCGAAATCTCGTCCAGATCCAGCGTGTGGTATCTCCGGTAAAGGCGGATCGTTAAGGAGAGCATGATCGCCGTCACGGACACCGAGACCACGATGCCGGTGAGCACCAGGCCGCTCGGAACCGGATTGATATAGGCTTCCACCTCCTGTATGCCGTCCACGACAATCGGGGCCACCCGGTCCCTGATATAGCCTTTTTCCGCGAGAAACAGGTACACCGCCGTGTCCATGATGTTAAGGCCGATGATCTTTTTAATCAGGTTCTTCTGCAAAAGCAGGTTCGAAAACCCGATGACAAAGAGGATCACCGACACCGCTTCCCCGTAATTTGTAAACAGATTCGGACCGAACATTTAAAAATCCCCCTTCCGGAACATCGCAAAAAATGTATACATCGTACAGGCTACCACCAGGCCCACACAGATATTCAGCGGCAGGATCAGGCCGCTGCTTAAGATCGCCCCCGGCTTCCCCAGCGGGATCCCGCTCTCCAAATGGTTTGCGCCGGTAAAAAACGAGTAGCTCTTCGCCAGGCAGTAAAAGGTCAGGGCAAAAAAGCAGATCCACTTATAGGTCTTTTCCGTAAAAAACCGCTCCGTCTTCTCAAAGCCGAAGGCATTCTGGTATAGGATCAGGCCTGCGCCGATGATCGCGCCGCCGGAAAAGCCTCCGCCCGGGGAGAGATGACCGTTTAAAATCACATAGACGCCGAAAATGACGATAATCGGGACCAGGATCCCCGCGATCTTCTGTAAAATCAGATTTTCCTCGTAGATGCTCCCGCTCTTTTCCGCCGGACCTGCGCTCTTCCTGCTCTTTTCTGCCGTATTGGCACGCCCTCCCGCGACATCTTCTGCGCCCGTTTCCTTTTTCTTCTTATTATGAAGCAGGATCAGGACCGTCACGGTGGAGATAAACAGCACGTTTGATTCGCCGAAGGTATCGAACGCGCGGTAGTCCAGAATCATTCCCGTCACGATATTGACCGCCCCGGTCTCCTGAAGGCCGTTTTCGATATAGCGTGCAGAGACTTCATTGTTCACCGGATTGTCCGGATTGCCGTTTTCCGGCAGCCAGGAGACCGCCACTAACATGATGAGCATCAGCGTCGCGCAGAACACGACGGCCGCAACCTGATAGAGACGGTGAAACAGCTTTAACTTCTGGTTATCCTCCACATCATAGATATGCTCCCGGATCAGCCTGCGCTCCTCCATCAGTTCGCGGATCTCGCCCGCCCGCGGCGCATGGCCGGTCTGCGGCTTCATCTCCACCCGGTCAAGAAGCGTATCCCGCTCCCCGTAGAACCATCGGGAAAACGCGCTATCTTTCTTCATCGTCCACGTCCTCCTCTCCCATCGCATGGATCTTGCGCAGCGTCACGAAAAAGAGCACGCTCGTCACGCCCGCGCCGACCGCGGCCTCCGTGATCGCCAGGTCCGGCGACTCCAGCATCATCCAGATAATCGACATCACCAGGCTGTAGGACATAAAAATCAAAACGGAATTTAATAATTTCTTTGAAAATGTCACTGAGATCGCACAGATCACGAGAAAGCCCAGCAGGATATAAGTCAGTATATTCATCGTTTCACCTCACAGAAGTCCTTAAGCTCCTCGTCCGTCGAGCGCTCCAGCTTCGCGATCAGGTGGGACGACACCGGGGACGCCAGCCATAAGAATACGACAACGAGGAACAGCTTCAGGCTCGTAAAATTAAATCCTGACATAAGAATCAGCCCAAGCATTGACGAACCGATACCCAGTGTATCACCCATAGCCGCCGCATGCATCCGGTTCATCACAAAATGAAACCGGTAGACGCCGAACACCTCCAGTGCAAATGTGATCAGTCCCGCGCACAGAAGCACTGCGCCCGCAAGAAATCGAATCCATTCCCACATTCTGTTCACCCTCCCTGTTCTTCCACATCAGAAATCTGTTTTTTATCGCTCAGACCCGCATCGCTGTCCGGATGCTTTGCCCGCTGTTTTCTCTCATTATACACGCGCACATAAATCTTTGTCAGCACGACGACCGCGAGAAAGCTGATCATCGCGTAAATGATACAGATATCCGTCAGATATCCCTCGTCAAGCTGGAGCGCCAGAATTGCGATCATCACCATCACGATCGTTCCCATCATATTTGTGGCGACGATGCGGTCCGCCACCTTCGGCCCTAACACGGCCCGGATAAAGCAGCACAGCAGCAGGATCGCCAGAAAGACCAGCCCGATCACAAACAATACGTGCCGTGCATTCAGCAATACCGGATTCGTCATCTCCTCTACCTCTTTTCTTCTATTTTAAGCAGCAGACGCTCAAAGGAGCTGTCCGAAAGACCCTCGGAGAGCGACCGGTCCAGACAGTGCACCGTCAGCTCATCCGCTTCCAGCGACACCGTGATCGTCCCCGGCGTCAGCGTGATCGCATTCGCCAGCATCACGCGCGCCGTGTCTGACCGCAGTCTCGTATGAAAACTCACCAGCACCGGCTCCGGCTCTTTCTCCGGCGCAAGCATCAGGGGAAGCAGCGCCATATTTGCCAGGAACACTTCCCGGACCAAAAGGATCACATACTGCGCCAGCAGCACGCTCTTCTTCAGAAGAAGCAGATCCTTCGCCGGGCTCCAGCCCATAAACCGGCATGTAAAAGCATAGACGGCCGCCGCGATAAAAACTCCAAAGACCGCAATCTCCACCGTCAGCTGTCCGTTAAATATCACCCAGACAAGAAAATAGAAGACAAACATCGTTCACTCCTCCAAAACGCATGTCCGCGCCCGCAGACGCTGTCGCAAATTCAAAATCGGATTCAGTATAGCACAAAAAAACGTCAGAGAAAAGTCAAAAAAGAAATCTCACAGGAACATTGTGTTTTTGATCCAATCGTCATATACTATAGATAATGACAGAATCTGGCAGGATCTGCCCGGGAGACTCTGCTCTCACCAGGCTATCATCATTTGACGGGGGAAGAAATCATGGAAAAGAAACGCATTTATTTCTATTTCCTGCTGACAGCTTCCACGCTGGCAGTCATTTGTTTCGCCACATTTTTTTATATCAGGCAGTTAAACCGGACGATTTCCGACAATATCACAAATTCCGTGAGCGAGATCGCGGAACACGACAGGCAGGCCATCCAGTCCTACATCGAGCACTGCTGGGCGGATCTTTCCGATATCGCAGAGCGTTTCCGGCGCGACGGCTGTCAGACCATCCGTGAGGTGCAGGAACGGATGAATCTGGAGACCGCCACCAGCGAGTTCACTCACATTTACCTGATCGCGGAGGACGGCACCGTCTACACGGATCAGTATGACACCGGCGTCCCGGGCGGCGCCACAGACCGCTACCCTGATTTTCTGTCCTTTTTCCGGGAGGACCAGGAAAGGATCGTGATGCGGACGGACGACATTCCCGGAAACGACCCCTCCCGGCGGGCCGCCATGCTCTACGGCATCCGTCTTTCTGACTGTACGGTTGAGGGAAAGGCCATGTCAGCCTTCATCGGGATCACGGATCTCTCCTCGATTCAGGATAAAATGGTCATCGACAGCTTTTACAAAAACGGAGAATACCGCGGACACAGCGCTCTGATCGACACATCAGGAAACTACATCGTTAATATAAACAAAAAAGTGTATCTCAATGAGCGCAACAATCTTTACGAGCATCTGCTCGAATCCGAACACTCGGAGCTGACCAATGAGGAGCTCGGCCAGAAATTAAAGAATCAGGAAACCTTCGGCTTCTATCATTCCCATAAAGGGGAGCGTTATCAGGAGCTCTTTTATTTCATACCGTTCGGGGATGACATGGATCTGTATTTTATCATGTCCGTCAATGAGGAAGTCTTCATGGAGCAGAGCCGGGTGTTTGTCACGATGAGCATCACCATGCTCGCCGTGTGCACCGTGACCGTGATCACAATGCTTCTGATCGTCATGCACTATCAGGGCAAAACCATCCGCACATCCGAGAAGGCACGCTCCCAGAAGGAATTCCTCTCCAATATGAGCCATGAGATCCGCACGCCGCTGAACGGGCTGATCGGCATGAATCATCTGATCATGGCGCACATCGACGACGACAGCAAAAAAGCGCAGATTCAGGAATGGCTGTTAAAGTCCCACAGCACCGCCAATTATCTGCTCTCGCTGGTCAACGATATCCTGGATATGTCAAAGCTTCAGGCCGGACGGGTGGATCTGGTCTGCGAACCGCTCCTGCTCTCCTCCCTGGTGGACGAGACCGGGGCCATGCAGGCGGACAATATTAAAAGCCGCGGCATCACCTTTACCATAGAGACAGATCTGTGTGCGCCGTGCATTGAGGGGGATGCCACCCGCATCAAGCAGATTCTGATGAATATTCTCGGGAATGCCGCCAAGTTTACGCCCAAAGGCAGATCCATCCGCTTTACCGTCCGCCAGGAAAAGACGGACGAGGAGCATGTGAACACGATATTCATCTGCGCGGACACCGGGATCGGCATGTCAAAGGAATACCTTGGCAATATTTTTGACGCGTTCAGCCAGGAGCAAAACCGCCATACGGATGCGGCGAAGGGAACCGGACTTGGCATGGCCATCAGCCGGCTGCTCGCAAATGCGATGGGCGGCGACATCACCGTGGAGAGCGAGCTGAATGCGGGCAGCACATTTACCGTCACGATCCCCTCACGGATCGTAACGGATATTCCCGATTATCTGAAACAGGAAAAAGAAGACACCGGTCAAAAGGACGCCGCCGGTCAGACAGCGCGCCGCCCGCTTAAAATCCTTGTCGCGGAGGACGTGGAGTTAAATGCCGAGATCCTTCTGTCCATCCTCGCAATGGAGGGCTTTGAAACGGTCCACGCGTCAGACGGAAGGGAGGCGCTGGAGCTGTTTGAGCGCTCCGCTGTCGGCGAATTTGACCTTATCCTCATGGATATGCAGATGCCCGTCATGGATGGCTGTGCGGCCGCAGCCGCGATCCGCGGATTAAACCGCGCGGACGCGTCAACTGTCATTATATATGCCTGCACAGCCAACACGTTCCAGGAAGACCGCGATCTTGCGTTTGCAAGCGGAATGAATGATTTTGTGACAAAGCCCATTGACGTCAGTCTGCTGTTAAAGAAGCTTGCCGCGCATCCGCTTTCAGAGGGAACTCCGCCATCGTGATTTTCACGGAATCATACCAGTTGTGAAAGACCAGGCTCACAGAGTCCACCCGCATCCGGCCGAATACGCGATTGTCCGGCACCCGCTTTAAAAATTCCGCCGGATCCGACAGGCGTTCAGGAATCCTTGCCACCGTCGCGTGCGCGGAAAAGGTCTCATACCGTTCCTCAAGCTTCAGCCCGGCGGCCGAAAGGCCGCTCCGCAGCGACTGTCGCAGCTCGTTTAAACCGTTTTCGTAATACCCGCAGACCAGCACCGCGTTATCGCTCGCCGTCACACCGGTAAAATCAATCGAAAACGGTTCAATATCCGTCGCGCATTCCCCGATACACCGGATGTAGTCTCCAATGTCCGGCGGGATCTCTCTTCCCGGCTCACCGCGCAGGATATCCAGCACCGTCAGGTGCAGATCCTCCTTCGGATAATAGTACAGATCCGGCTCCGTCTGTCTGAGTTCTTCCATCCAGGCCAGAATCGGCTCCGTCACCTCAGGTGTGAGACGGATTAAAAGCGCCAGCGCCATCCTCGTGTCGGAGGCGTCCGCAAGCAGATACGGATCGCCGGTTCCGCCGCGCAGAAGCGCTTCTTTGTGCTGCTTAAATATATTCTGATAGTGATGTTGTAATTTTGCAAAACTACCGCCTGCTTTTTTCTTTTCTTTTGTCAGATCATAGCTCTCCCCGATCATCCGCCGGATCTCTTTTTCCGGCACGCTCCCGTCTAAGATAATGGAGTTCCAGTATGTTTTATTCAGATGATAAGCCGGGATCACCGAAGCGTACGCCTCCCTCCAGAAATCCCGCCACTCTGGGTCGCATTTCACATTGATCCACACCGCCCCGTTCCTGTCAAAAATCCAGGCAAATATCTTTTTTGTCTTTTTATGCCGGATCACGCACCAGCTGGTATCGCGAAACGGATAGTCCTCGTAGACCTCCGGGAAGGTCAGACAGAATGCGACCGCTTCTTTTTTCTCTCTCATCGTATCTTCTCCCCCGCAGCATCGTGTCGGTAATATGCCGGCCGGCGCTCCTGATCCATTTCCCTGTGGACATACATCCTGGACGGATCCTCTTCCCCGTCCCCCTGCGTCTTCACATCTTTACAAACATAGTCCGGTATCCGCCCGGCGATCCCCTGACAACGGTACCTCTCTTCCACAAAGACCGCGCAGACATTCGGCGTCATGTCCTGGTAACATTCTGCGAACTGCGGATACGCCTGAACCAGCCGCACGATATCAGCCGGGCGGTCCGAGCTTAAAAAGGTCATCCAGGCATCCAGTTCCTTATCTATATTGTGAACTACCTCGTGGAATGTGTCAAGCGATATGTAGACGATAAAAAACGTTGAAAAAACGCAGAATCCGTGATATGCTTCGCAATATAGCAGAAGGGAGATTTTTATGAAAAAGACGTTGCGTATTATTGTATTGATTCTCATCCTCGCCGCGATCGCGCTGACCGCCTCCTTTGTATGGCTGTATCTGCACGGTCTTTCCGGCATGACGTCTCACAGCAGCCCGTCCGACGGACAGATCCGCGTGGCCTGTGTGGGGGACAGCATCACTTACGGGCACGGGATAAGCAACTGGCCCAGAAACCAGTATCCCGCCGTGTTATCCGGTCTGCTCGGGGACGGATATCACGTGCAGAATTTCGGCGTATCCGGACGGGCGGTGCAGCTGGATTCCGACCAGCCGTACAGCGCGACGGACCAGTATCAGGACAGCCTCGGCTATGACGCGGACATCCTGATTTTTATGATGGGAACCAATGATTCCAAGCCTGAAAACTGGCACGATGCGGCGCAGTTCAAGGAAGCCTTAAACAGCCTTCTGGATTCCTATGTCGCAGGGGACCGGGAACCGGTCATCTTCCTCTGCACCAGTGCCACCGCATATTTTACAGAGAATACCGGCGGGGAAATCGCCAGTTTTGACATCCGGCCCGCTGTTGTCGATGAGATCGCGCAGGCGATCGCCGAAGTGGCGGAGGAACGCGGGTATCCGCTGATCGACATCCACGCGCTGACCGCGGATCACCCGGAGTGGTTTGAAAAAGACGGCATCCACCCGGACAATGACGGCGCTGCGGCGATCGCCCGGGCTGTATATGACGCCATTGCGGACTATCACTAAAGTGCTCCGGCCGGATGTTCTGCAGACAGCTTCCCCGCTCCGGCCGGATGTTCTCATCTCTTCGTATGGTACCGGTAGCCCCGCAGGCGTCCGCTGTACGGCCATATCAGGATCTCCAGATAAAATTCGCCGTCCCTGCTGTAGATCACCGCGCTGCCATCCCTGCCCTCCCAGTCGATGCGCACAGTATCGACGGTAAGCTCCGACGGGTCCGCGAGAGCAAGCTGCTCCAGCCAGCCCGCCGCGCTGTCCGTCAGCTCCTCCCGCGTGACCAGCCCCTGCTGCGCGTATCCCGCTTCTCTCTCATCCACGCTGCTCTCCAGCAGACCGATCTCCCCTGTCACCGCATTTATTTCGAATGCGTAACTTCTCATCTGATAGCCGGGCTCCACAGTCTCTCCGTTGACACAATCCATCATATACCCGTACCAGGTATCCGTCCTGTCGCTTCTGTTTGCCGCGTTCTGCAGCATCATCGTCAGATACATCTGACTGTAGTCCACATCATCCCCAAAGACGCGGTAAATCTCACGCAGCCCCAGCATCCCGGCTTCCTCCATCGTCAGCTCATGCTCAGACCAGGTTCCGATAATCCCCTGCCCGTCGATGTTTGGATCATTGTTCCCGGACGGTCCCAACGCATAATATTCATCCCAGGTTAAGATCGGCACCGTCGCATACGGCATACCGGTATCATCGGCCGCAGCGGTTCCTTCGGACAGCTCTTCCGTGTCTGTCTGCATTTCTTCCGCGAGCACATCCCCGATGACATCTATCGGCCGCTCTGTATCGCCCGGATCCGCCCCCCTGATCTCCTCCGCGCCGTTTCCCTTCCACCTGGCATACAGGCTCATACCGCCAAGCAGCATGGCAATGCATACCATACAGATGACGCCCGCAAGAAAAAATGTCCTGGCCCTGTTCTGATTCTTTTCATTCTTTTCGTTTTTGTTTTTTTCGTCCATGTTACTTCCTTTCTGTCATGCAGTCATGTTCCTCCCCCGTTACATGACAGATCATATCAGACAATTATTTTTCCTGTTTTATCATCCTGTTAGGAAGTTGTAAAACTTTGCCCGCATGGAAAGCTGTGTCAGGAGCGCTGCGCACCCGGCAGTTCCACCGTCACCCGTGTCCCCCGGCCAGACTCCGACGCAAATGACATGCTCCCGCCATACCGCTTTACGATCACGTCCGCGACGGAAAGCCCGAGCCCGGCTCCGCCCTGTGCCCGGCTCCGCGCACGGTCCACCCGGTAAAACGGTTCCGTGATCCGCGAAAGCTCCTCCTCATTCATGCCGACCCCTTCATCTTCCACCGTAAACACAATCGTCCGGTTTCCGGCAGCTTTGGCCAGCGCGGCTGCTCCCGTGTCATCGCCGTTTTCCCTCACATATCCCTTCCACCGGACAGTCTGCCCCGGCCTGCTCGCACGCACCGCATTTTCAAGCAGGTTGCGGAACAGATTCACGAGCAGCTCCTCCTCGCCCGCCACCGACGCCTCCGGCATCTCGCAGCAGAGCGTAACCTCCTGCTCTTTTAGTTTTTTCCCGAGCAGCTTTCTGACATGTCCGGTCAGATCCGATATGTCTACGCTTGTAATTTCCGTATCCGTCCGCTGATACAGACGCATGGAAAGCATCAGCTCCCCCATCTTGAGAAGCCGCGTGCTCTCGCTCATAATATAGGAAAGACCGTCGTAGCGCTCCTCCTCCGAGGCTTTTGCGCGCAGCAGATATTCGGCGTAGCCGTAGATCGAGGTCAGGGGCGTGCGCAGCTCATGCGCCATATTGTCCATCAGCTGCTGTTTCTTCCCGCTCTCCTCCCGAAGCGCTGTCATCTGACGCGCGATCTCCTCCGACATGTGGTTGACATGCCCTGCAAGCGCCGCGATCTCATCTTTCCCGCGGCACTCAATCCTGCATCCGTAGTCTCCCTCCGCAATCCGCGCCACACCGTCGCTTAAATCCTGAAGCGGCCGAAACAGCGCTTTTAGCAGGAGATATAAAAGCGGACTAAGCAGCAGCGACATCAGAAGGCTGATCCCGGCAAACATCCATCTGACGCTGCGCCAAAGCGCCTCAAACGCGCTCAGTTCCTTCTGATACGTGAGCACATATTCCCCGTATGGCTCCGCCAGCGCCTGCTCCAGACGCACCGTCATTCTGCTCTCCCGCGAAAAACTGGTTTCGATGTAATCCCGACGATCCGTCCCGCTTTTTTTCAGGCTGATCTGACTGTCCCTCTCCGCATAATAATTCTGATATCCCTGCACCAGCGTGTCGATAATTTCGTCCTCAAAACGCCCGGTTTTTTCCAAAATGGAAAAATCATGCTCCAGGTTCTGTGAAAGAAAATGACATTCCGTCTTCGCCTGCTCCTGCTCCGCGGTCAGATTGTGCTGAAAAATAAAACCGGCTGCAAGAAACAGTCCGGTGTTGAGCATGATCAGAAATACGGCCAGTGCCGCCAGATATACTTTCTGCCAGATCTTCATCGGCGGTTCCCCCTTTTTGATACAAAACGCCATGGGCCAGACGGCAGGCCTTCCCGCGAACGCTTCACAGCTCCAGCCGGTATCCGAGCTTATAGACCGTTCTGATCTGCTGCTCCAGCCCCAGCTTTTTCCGCAGCTTCGTGATATGGACGTCCACGGTTCTCGTGTCCCCCTCGTAGTCAAATCCCCAGGCGAGCTCGAGCAGCTTTTCCCTGGAAAGCGCGATATTGCGGTTTTTCACAAGCACGGAAAGCAGCTCGTATTCCTGTCTGGTCAGACTGACCGGCTCCCCGTCCATCTCCGCGGTCTGCGCGTCTAAGTCGATCACCGTCCGCCCGATCCTGATACGGCTGCTTTTCTTTTTCGTCTTCTCCAGCACCAGATTCACCCGCGCGATCAGCTCGAGCATCTCAAACGGCTTTGTCAGATAATCCCATGCCCCGGAGGTCAGTCCGGTCAGCTTGTCCGAAAGGCCGTCCCGGGCGGTCAGAAAAATCACCGGCATCCCGCCGGCATCGCCGATCAGCGTAAAACCGTCCACATGCGGCAGCATCACATCCAGAAGAATCAGGTCGTACTGCGCCCCGGAGCGCAGATGCTCCCGCGCCGCCGCCCCGTCGTACAGCTGCACGCACTCATGCCCCGCGAGCCCTAAATTCTGACGAATCAGCCGGCTGATCGGCTCCTCGTCCTCCACAATCAGTATTTTTGCCATGTCACCCTCCCCCGTTTTTTTGCCATTGCGGATTTCCGGTACTCCCCCGGCGTGCACCCGAACCTTTTTTTAAACAGGCGGTTAAAATAGCTGATATTTCCAAACCCCGCCAGATATGCCGCGTCCGAGACCGCAAGCGATGAATTGGTCATGTGGTAAAGCGCCAGCTGCAGCCTGGCGGAAATCAGGTCCTCCCTGGGCGTGCAGTTAAAAAATTTCTGGTACAGCTGGTAAAACCGGCTTTTCTCAAAATGCGCAGCCGCACAGAGCTGTTCCGTCGTCCAGCTCTTCTGGCACTGCCACAGCATCATATGGCGCACCGAAACAAACCGCTGGTAGGTCTCCATATCCGTCTCCCCGTCGTCTCCGGCGGTTCTCACCAGACGGCCGAGCAACAGCAGCAGCTGATCCAGATAATGCCCCATCATCTCCTCCCGGTAGGGCTCCTTCCCCAGATATTCCTGATGGATCCGCTTGATCTGTTCATTGTAGATCTCATAGCGGACAGGATAAAAAATCCGGTTGCAGGGCAGTCCGAGCCGGTCTATCTTTTCCACGTCATACGAAAACTCCACAAAGCTGTTTAAAAATTTCCCCTCCGCGCAATAATCCTGCGGCTCTCCCGGCGTGTACAGGATGCAGGCTCCCGGCTCTGCCGTCTCCCTTCTTCCGTCTGCATAGGTAAACCGCATCCGCGATAAGACAAGCAGAAACAGATACCATTCCTGCCCATCTGGCCGGTAAATCCGGTCGCAGTCAATATTGCGCGTATGAAATCCGCAAAAATGTATCTCCATATCGCCTCTATCATACCCATAATCGGAAAATAAGTCAATTCTTTTGCACGTTTCTTCCTTCCGTTCTTTCCGATCTGACGCTATACTAAAACCATGTCTGACAGACATGTTCGGAAAAAAAGACATGAAAGGATGAATCAGAATCATGAAAAAAGCAGAACTTATCATCGACCGGCAGTTTGTGCTCTCCGAGATCGACAAACGTCTCTACGGATCCTTCGTCGAGCACTTAGGGCGCTGCGTCTACGAGGGCATTTACCAGCCCGGTCACAGGACAGCAGACGAACACGGCTTCCGCCAGGACGTCGCAGCGCTCGTCCGCGATTTAAACGTGCCCGTGGTGCGCTATCCGGGCGGCAATTTTGTCTCCGGCTATCACTGGGAGGACGGCGTGGGGCCGAAGGAAAAGCGCCCGTTAAGGCCGGATCTCGCATGGCGCACCATCGAGTCCAACCAGTTCGGCCTCGACGAATTCATGGACTGGACGAAGCAGACAGACACCGCTCCCATGATGGCAGTCAACCTCGGCAGCCGCGGCATCGAGGACGCGAAGCATCTGATCGAATACACCAACCTCCCCGGCGGCACGTATTACAGCGATCTCCGGAAAAAAAACGGCCATGCGGCGCCACACAATATCAGGCTCTGGTGCCTGGGAAACGAGATGGACGGCCCCTGGCAGGAGGGACACAAAACGGCGGACGAATACGGGCGGCTCGCCGAAGAAACCGGCAAAGCGATGCGGCTTTTAGACCCCTCGATCAAGACCGTTGCCTGCGGCAGCTCCCATTTTTACATGCCTACGTTTGGCGAATGGGAATACACGGTGCTCTCCCACTGCTATGATCAGGTGGACTATATCTCCATGCATCAGTATTTTGCCAACCGCGACAACGACAGCCAGACCTTCCTGGCAAATTCCGACCTGATGGATCAGTTTATCGAGGCCGTGATCAGCGTCTGCGATGCGGTAAAGGCAAAACGGCATGCCGGCAAAAAAATCAACATCTCCTTCGACGAGTGGAACGTCTGGTATCACTCCGGCGAACAGGACAAAGCGATCGAGCCATGGTCACAGCACCCGCCCCTTCTGGAGGATGTCTATAACTTCGAGGACGCCCTTCTGGTCGCCAGCAGCTTAATCACCCTGCTCCGCCACGCGGACCGCGTGAAGATCGCCTGTCTCGCGCAGCTCGTCAATGTCATCGCGCCGATCATGACCTCGGACACGGGCGCATGGAAGCAGACGATTTACCACCCGTTCGCCCTGATCAGCAATCACGGGCGCGGCCATGTGCTGCATACGCTGGTAAATTCTCCGGTATTTGAGAGCTGCCACGGGCGCGACGGGAAATCCGCGTACATCGATGCGGTTGTCGTCGAAAATGATGACGAGGATGCGCTCACGATCTTTGCGGTAAACAAAAGCCTCACCGACGATATCGAACTCTCCTGCGACCTGCGCCAGTATGAGGGATATCAGGTCAGCCGCCATGTCCTGCTCCATCATGAGGATCTGAAGGCAGTCAATACACAGACCGCACCCGACACCGTCGCGCCGCAGGAGGGAAGCGGCAGTTCGTCTGACGGCGGGCGCCTGTCTGTCGTACTCGGAAAGCAGAGCTTTCATATGATACAGCTCCGGAAGATGTGATTTCAGGCAGAATGGCCGCGGTGTCTGCACGCCGAAAGCGGAACTGAGCGGTCCGCATGGACGCTCAGTTCCGCTTCCGTCTGCCTGCGGATACGAACATGCCCTTAAGATCCGGCCGGCTCTTTCCCCAGCGCCTCAAACATCCGCCTCTTATAGGCCTCCACCCCCGGCTGGTCGAAGGGATTAACCCCCATGATCCTGCACGAGACATAGCACGCGAACTGGAAAAAGTAAAACAGCTGGCCGAAGTGGTACGCGTCGATGCGCTCCACCTCAAGCTTCAGGCAGGGCAGCTTTTTGCTGTGGGCCCGTATGGTCGCCTGCAATGCCGCCTGATTGATCTCCCAGAAATCTTTTCCCTCCAGGTAGTCAAAATAATCCGCCCGCTCGTCCGGCTTTACCGCCAGGGAGTCCTGCTGCTCTCTCACCGTTAAAAAGGTCTCAAATAACATCGGCGTCCCGTCCTGGATAAACTGGCCGACCGAGTGCAGCTCCTCAGAAAATTCTCCCGA
Organism: uncultured Roseburia sp.; assembly: GCA_947642555.1. GTDB lineage: Bacteria > Bacillota > Clostridia > Lachnospirales > Lachnospiraceae > Roseburia. The sequence continues at coordinate 23,199 of CANRSX010000047.1, forward strand.
CACCGGGAACATCCCCTTCCCGTCCTTGCCCTCGCTCTCCGCCCAAAGCTGGATCCACCATTTGTAAAAATACCGGAACTGCGGTTCAAAACAGGAAAGCATCTCCATCCGGTAACCGTCGCAGTAATACAGGTTGCGCAGGCACGCATAGCGGTACGCCATATTTTCTTCCGGTCCCCGGGTGCGCAGTGTAAGCTGCATGTCCCGCGCCCCGCTGACCAGCGCGCGGATGTCCGCGCCCGCCACCGCCATGGGCAGCAGTCCCACACTGCTCATAGCCGTATAGCGTCCGCCTATGTTTGTCGGAAACTCTAAAAAGGTATAGCCGTTGTCCCGGCACAGCCGCTCCAGTGTGCTGCCCGCTGTCCCGGTGGCGATGATGCGCCCCGCGGTGGCATACCCGTATACCCGGTCCATGTACTGTCTCAGCACACGGAAGGAGGCTCCCGGCTCCAGGGTCTCAAAATTTTTCGCGATGCAGTCGATGTAGACGGACTTTCCTTCCAGTCGGCGCAGCATCCGGTTCATCGCATGCGGGGATAAGGTATTCCCCGCATAGATGATCTCCACGCCGCCGTCCGTCTGCAGCGCCTCGATGACGGAGCGCGCCGCGTTATTCGAGCCGCCCACGCCGATTAAGACAAAGGCATCCGCATTCGCCCGGATCTCCGCCGCCAGCGCCTCCAGCTCTGCGAGGGCGGCGTCACCCGCCCACTCTTTTGTATCCAGCCAGCCCAGGCTGTCCGCATGGCACGCTTCCCCCGTCTGCGCCAGCGTCAGGATCTCCCGGTTCTCCTGCATCAGGGCAGCCAGCCTCCGCTCCGTCTCTTCGCTCTGATTGCAAACCTCAAATGTCAGCATTTTCTTTCACCACTCCTTCGTCCACCGTCACATCACAGGTATACTTCCGCTCCCCCATGACGCAGACCGGCTCTCCGGTCAGCCATACACTGTCTCTCAGCGGAAGATCATGGGCGCTCGTCCCGACCATAATCTCCAGCTCTCCCGGCTCCACCACAAAGTCCATATGCTCATTGTAATATCCCAGCTGCGCCGTATCAAGTGCAAAGCAGACCCTTTTCTCCTCTCCTGCCAAAAGCTCCACACGGATAAAACCGCAGAGGGACTTGTTCGGCCGCGTCACATGGGCGTCCGCAAAGTGCGTGTACAGCTGCACCACCTCGCTCCCGGCTCGCGCGCCCGTATTCCGGACCCGGCAGGATACGCGGACCACGCCCCGGGTGGGCACCTCCTTCTGTTCGATCTTAAGCCCGTCCACTTCGAATGTCGTGTAGGAAAGCCCGTATCCGAAGGGGTACAGCGGCGTCCCCGGCTCGTTGACATAGCCGCCGCCAAAAATCTCGATCATCGCATCCGCTCCGTCCGCGTAGCCGCTCCCCACTTTATGGTTGTAGTAAATCGGCACCTGTCCCACGCTGCGGGGAACCGTGACCGGAAGCTTTCCGCCCGGATTCACCGTGCCCTCCAGCGCTTTTGCCACCGCGTCTCCGGCCGACGGTCCCGGCATCCATGCCTGAAGGATGGCGGCCGCGTGTTCCTCTGCCCAGGGGATCGCAAAGCATCCCGGCCCGTAGAGGACGACCACGACCGGTTTTCCCGTGGCCGCGACACGCTCCAGAAGCTGCTGCTGCACCCCCGGAAGCTCCAGCGAGGAGCGGTCCTTCCCCTCTCCGCCTGTCACATTGACCCAGCCGCAGTTTCCGCCCAGCGTAAGGATCGCCACATCGCTTTCCTCCGCCGCCTGCACTGCCGCCGCAAAACCGTCCGTCTCTGTCCCCATGATCGTACAGCCCTTCGCATAGTTCACCTCAAACCGCTCTTCCAGTGCCTCCTTTAAGCTCTTCGCCCCCATGGAGCGCAGGACGCTGTTCCTGTCTCCCAGCTTTCCCACTTCCTCCGCCGGAACGACGGAAAACATTGTCGCAAGCGGATTGGGATTCTCCTCTTTTTTCCCTTTTGCAACCTCGTCCCCGATTCCGCCGAAGGAGACATTCGCCTGCTTCGTGAATCCTTCGATCATCTCGATGTAGGCCGGGTAGGTATATCCGCTGACCGGATCCCTCAGGCTGTCGGCGTGCGGGCCGATGACCGCGGCCTTAACGCCTTTTTTCAGCGGCAGTATCCCGTCATTTTTTAACAGGATCAGGGAGTCCTCCGCGATTTTCTCCCCCAGCGCCTTTTTCTGCCCGTTTGTCATCTGATGTTTCACATCCTCCGGGTCCACATACGGGTGCTCGAAGAGGCCGTATTCGAATTTGATCGTCAGGATGCGGCGCACGGATTCATCCAGCACCGATTCCTCCAGCTTCCCCTCCCGCACATACTGCGGCAGGGCTGCAAAGCCAAGCCCCACCGGGATCTCGGTATCCACGCCGCTCTTTTTCGCCAGAAGCCCCGCCTCCGGGTAGGTGCGCGTCAGATGGTAAAAATTCCACAGCCGCATCACCCCGCCGCCGTCGCTGGTGAGCATACCGCGAAAGCCCATGGTATCCCGCAGCAGGGTCTTCGCGATTTTCGGATTGGCGCATATGTTCAGCCCGTCGATCTCGCCGTAATTGGCCATCATGCCGCTGACGTCCGCCTCCTTTACCGCTGCCTCAAAGGGGGTGGCAAACACCTCGTAGAGCTCCCGGTCATTGATGCGCGCCGCCGCACAGTTGAGCCCTCCCTGGGTCTCCGCGTATCCCAGGAAATGCTTCGCGATACAGGCCACGCCGTGTTCCTTATCCCCCTGCATCCCCTGAATGTAGCGGACGCCCATCTGGGTCACCAGATAGGGATCCTCCCCGAAGGTCTCGTAGGTGCGGCCCCAGCGCGGATCGCGGGAGACGTCGATCACCGGGCTCATCGCCGAGTTAATCCCCACCGCGCGGGATTCCCGGCCGATGATCTGTGCCATTTCCTCCGCCAGATCCGGCTCCCATGTGGAAGCCAGATTTAACATGGACGGAAACAGCGTCCCGCCGGCAGCCGGATACCCGCAGAGGTTCTCGCTCTGTAATGCCACCGGGATCCCGAGCCGGGTGTCCTCCACGAAGTACCGCTGGATCTCATTCGTCAGCTCCGCGATCCTCTCCGGGCTGGTGAGCCCTGCCATGGAGTACTGGGTAAACCGCCCATGGCCATTTGGAAAGAGCTGCTTTAATTTTTCTCTGTCCGCCTTTCCGTCCACCACAACGCTCCCGGGCAGATTGCCGCAGAGCTGGGCCGCCTTTTCCTCTAAGGTCATGCGGGAGAGCAGGTCCTCCACCCGCTCCTCCACCGGCCTTGCGGCGTCCTTGTAAATCATCGTCTCACTCATGCTTTCCCCTCCTGTCTCTTTTCCGCTCTCTCCTTTAAGACAGCGCTGTTCTGTTCCACTTCCTTCTTATTCAGCGGATACCAGAATACAAAAATCAGTGCAACCAGAGCAAACCCGATGGCCGGTATCACACAGGCGATCACGAAAATACGGCTCGTCACCGCCGGGTCAAAGGCTTTTGCCTCCGTGTATCCCGCAAAGGTGAGCAGAGCGCCCACCAGCCCGCTGGATGCAGCCTGCGAGAGCTTTCTGGCAAAGGAATAGCAGGAATAGGTGGTCCCGTCCTCCCTGACTCCGTTTTTCACTTCCGCATAATCGATCACGTCCACAATATAGGCCCAGCAGAGCATGTTAAAAAATCCCATCCCGATCATCGCCAGCACCGTAAACGCCATATATCCCCACGCGCTCGACGGCCGGACGATCAGGCAGACCGTATACGCCAGAGCGGCAAATCCGCAGCTGACCACGCCGATCTCCTTTTTCCCGTATCTGGTGGCCAGGGGCGTGGCAAAGGGTGCGATCAAAAAGGTCGCGACAGATCCTGCCAGCGTTGCCATCACCTGCACCTGGGTATTCCCGTAGTAGTTGGGATATACATAATTTGCCATCTGGCTCATGGTCAGCTGTGACAGAAGAAGGCAGATATTGGCACAGATCAGGCTTAACAGCGCCCGGTTCGTAACGATATTTTTCACAAAATTGCTGCTCTGCCCCGGCGTCTTTTCAGGCGGCTCGATCTTTACCCGCTCGGTACAGCCGAAGTAGCAGACCAGGTAACAGAGGATTGCCAGCACGGAGCAGATCAGTGCGATGACCGAAAATGTGCTTCCGTCAAACACCCGGTTTCCCGCCTCGTCCGTATAATAGGCGAACATGGGAACGCCCATGCCGATCGCCATGCCGGCAATCGTCGCTCCCACGGTCCGAAAGGTGGACAGCTGGGTGCGCTCCTTCGGGCTGTCCGTGATGCCGGAGGCCATGGAGCCGTAGGGCACATTTACCATGGTGTAGAATACGGAGCCCCACAGCAGATATGTCGTAAACATCCAGACGATTTTAAAGCCCATCGGCATATCCCGGAACCATGTGGCGTACATCAGGAAACTCATAAAGGCCACCGGCCCGGCAGCCCGCAGGATCCACGGGCGGAATTTTCCGTTCTTTCCGACCTTTGCCGTATCCACGATGCGGCCCATTCCCAGATCCGTAAAGGCATCGACAAACCGGGCCACCATCATCATCAGTCCCACCACAGCCGGCGACACTCCCATGACGTCCGTATAAAATTTCATCAAAAAACTTGCGGACAGAATAAAGGTAAAATCATTTGCCACATCGCCAAAGGCGTATCCCACTTTGTCCCTCATCCCGAAGGGACGAATTGTCTGTTCTCTCATTGTCTTCTCCTCACTTTCTGTGCCCGTATGCATCCATACAGTCGTCTTTTGGATTTTTCATACACAGGTGAACCGCCGCTTTCTGAAAGGTCATGGGCAGCGCCAGAATATTCGGCGTGTCCCCCACGTATTTCTTTTTCGCGTCGGCAAGCGCCTCCTCAAAGGTCGCCCGCGTCTTTAACCCCATACCCCTTGCATAGCCCGGCTCCTGCGCCCCCACAATATAGATGGCGCTGGTGTTCATCTCCGCGATATGCCCGCAGGACATCATGGAGAATCCGTGGAATGGGTGAAACGCATTGGCAAACCGGTATTTCCGGATATATTCTTCATTTGTCGCAAAATACTCGCCCAGGCGGTTCATATCCGGCAGGGTATTCATGTGGTCGTGCTGGAATGCGTCGTAAAGTTCCCGCAGATACGGCCACAGCTCGTCGTGAAAATATCCGTTGCAGGTGGAGGCGCAGATCAGCACGCAGCGGTCGCTCATGATTCTCTTGTACCGCAGCACCTGGGCGCTTAACGCCTGCATCATCATGATGGGGTTGGTTCCCATGCCGTCGCCGTAGTGAAATTTCTGCGGCATCCCGAAAATCAGCACGTCGTATTTCTTTTCCGCCCAGTGCACATAGGTTCTCTGGTCCGCGATCTTCCAGCTGACCGGCATCATCTCCTTCGCGTAGCCGCTGTAGATCGCGATCTGCCTGGACCGGGTGTCTAACACCGCGTCGCAGCAGAAGAAGGGATGTCCCATCTTTTCCTCCATGTACATGCTGATCTCGTCAAATTTATTGCGCATCAGGCTGCCGCCGTTGACCGGGGTAAAATCCTCCCGGTGCATCACGGAGGGCACATGGTGGCTCGCAATGCATCTCCAGTTCGTGATACCCGTGGCGCTGTGCTTATAGCCCCCGGAATACCCGCCGTAGGGATTGCCCTGCACGTGGCCCACCAGGATCGGGAGATCGCACTCGTACACATACCGGTTCATATAGACCGGGTCGCCCCTTCTGGTCGTCCCCAGGTATACCATGTGCTCCGAATCCTCGCTGTCGTGGCTGATGATCTGTCCCGTATGCCAGAATTCCCCGAACAGCTCCTCCCCGAAGATCGCCTTCGCGTCGGATTCCTTACTCCTGGGGTGCAGCCCGTTTGAGATAATGAACAGGATGTCTTTTTTCTCCACCCCCGCCGCGTACAGCTCCCTTAGCATATAGCGGATGCTTAACTTCCTGTGGCTTGTGGCCTGCTCTCCTCCCTTGACCCGGTCCGGCACGATAAAGGTCACCGTGCTCCCCTTGTGCGCCAGCTCGCGGAATGCCGGCATGCCGATGGGATGGGCCAGACTTTCCATATATGCCGCTTCCAGCTGATCCTCCGGGATGCAGGCGGGATCCTTTACCGTCTCCCCGGGGATAAAAACATCTGTGCTATCCGGCAGCTCCGCCGCCATCCTCCCCTGCCCGTACTCAAATTCCAGTCTCATCGTGTCCACTCTCCTTCCTCCAGATAGATCCGGATGATCTCTAAGTATTCCTCCGGGTAAAACCCGATCTCGCCCGAAAATCTGGTCAGCGCGATCAGCCCGCCGTCGATCTCCTCAATGGATGCCAGCATCGCCGCGTTTTCCTGTTTCAGACCTCCGCCGTACACGAGATCCATTCCGTTCGTCTTTTCTTTGACGAAGCGGGCGATCTTTGTGATGTAGTCCCGGTCCGCCGGCGTTTTGCCCGGGCCGATGGACCACACCGGCTCGTAGGCAATCACGATATCTGACGTATCCACGTCCCGCAGCCCGGTCTCAAGCTGCATCCCCAGCACGTCCTGCCATCGCTCCTGCTCCTCACTGGTCTCTCCGATGCAGTAGAGCACCTTCATCCCACGGGATACCGCACACCGGATCTCCTGATTCAGAATCCGGTTCACCGCCTCCGGGTCCGTCACCCCCGCTTCCGCGAGAAGTCCGGTCAGATCCTTCCGCTCCTCACAGTGTCCTATGATTGTCGTCTCACATCCCGCCGCCGCCATGGCCGCAGCCGGCCGGCCGCATGTAAAGGCCCCGAAATTGCCCCCTGCGGACAGATCCGCCCGGTGTACTCCCTGACAGCCGATCTGAATGGGGCAGGATGCAGACTTCGCGGCCACGGCGGATAACAGATGCAGCTCCGGGAAAAACATGGCAAACTCCGCCGCCTCTTTGGGGTACGCCGCCAGCGCCTCCTGTGTCCGCTTCACGATATGGGACGCCCACTCCGATACCGGCGCCAGTCGGTTCACCCCGCCGTACTCCGCCGGGACGTCAAACCGTTTCAGGTTCAGATAAATGTGCTTCATCCTTCTCCTCCTGCTTTTTTATAGTATTCCGCCATCTGCTCCAAGGTGGCCGGCTTAGTCTTTTGCGCCTTTCCGACGCTGCCGAACTGCACGATCAGCGTGCCCACCACTTCCTTTACCCCGTTTCGGATGCAGCGACAGATCTCCTCCACATCCGCATCCGGCACGGTTCCGTACATCACCGTATCCATGAGCGGCGTGAGGAACACCCTGGGATCCGACGCGGATCTGTTTTTCTCCAGAAGCTCATACACCGCTCCGACGGAGGCGCTGTCCCGAAGCTTTGGATGTTTTGCAAACAGTTCCCTCAGGTTGCGCGTCACCGCAAGCCGGATATCCGTGTCCACGTTGATCTTGCTGATTCCGCAGTGAGACACCTCAATCAGCTGCCGGATGTCGATGCCGTTTGTCTCCGCCAGCTCCCCGCCGAGTCCGTTGATCTCATCCACAATATACTGCGGCACGGTGGAGGAACCATGGCTCACGAGATATCCCCGGATCCCCTCATGGCGCATGCACTCTTTGATCGCGATGGCAATCTCTTTCCGCAGCAGAGCGTTTTTCCCTTTGTTCGCCCCGTGCATGGTTCCGTAGCTGATGGCCAGGGCGTCCACACCCGTTTTCCTGAAAAATTCAATCGCACGCAACGGGCTGGTGTAAGTGCTTTCCGCGGAAAACACATGGTCCTCCACCCCGGCCAGCACCCCAAGCTCCCCTTCCACCGTCACGCCGCGGGCATGTGCGTACCGCACCACCTCCCTGGTCAGCTCAGCATTTTCTTCAAAGGGAAGCGCGCTCCCGTCTATCATGACGCTCGTGTATCCGCCCTCGATCGCGGCGACACAGGATTCAAAATCCCTGCCGTGGTCGAGGTGGAGCGCGATGGGAACCGGGCTGTCCGCCCCGAACCGCTTTACCGCATCCGCGATATGCTTTGCGCCCTTCCTCTTGTCCGCAAGCGTCGCGTTCATAAAATCCATGCGCCCGCCCATAAATCCGTTTGCCAGATCCGCCCCCTGGATGATCGCGGGGCTGCGGAACATCTCATGGACCTGGATCACCGCCTCCGCCTGGCAGACGGCATTGACATTGAACGCCCCCTGCGCATAGCCGTATCGGTCCGCCGTATCCAGAATCGTTCTCATCGGTACCAGCATACCTTCTTCCTCCTCATCTGATTGCTTTTCATCCGCGCCGGCCGCCACAAAATATAGTTATCATGTCAGCGTAACGCGCGAATACTGCAATAATAGTTTTTTATCATAGAGTGATCATGCCCGAAAGCGGCCCTCCTAACAGCGGCCTGCACCACTCCCTGAACGCCTCCGTCACGCCGTTTCCCGCCTCGTTGATATATAAGTCCGGCATGGTGCGCTCATGCAGCATCACCTCGTCGATGGGGGCGAGAAACGGTTCCATGCGATAGGGATCGTCCGACACCCGCCGGAACGCCACCATTTTCCCGCTCTCACCATCTAACACCGCCCTGCAGGCTTCCCTGCCCGCGAGAACTGCCTCCTCCCGGTCCACAGGGCTCTGCAGCGCGATGGAAGCTCTGCCCAAAAGCCCCGGCTTCTCGCTCCTTGCCTTGTACCCGAGGCGCCGGATCACCAGATTTGCCAGGTGCGCGCTCACATCCCCGAAGTAGGTCGAGCGCCCTGACTGAAAGACGGGCTCCACCACCGGCTCCCCGTCCGCCCCCTTTAAGCCCTCGCTCGCCACCACCACGATTCCCGTTTTCCGCCGCAGAAGCTTTTCCACATCCCCGATGAACCGTTCCTCGTCAAAGGGGCGTTCCGGCAGATAGATCAGATCCGGCCCCGGCATATCGCCCTCCGCCGCCATCGCGCCCGCGGCTGTGATCCATCCAGCGTTTCTCCCTGACGCCTCGATCACGACCACATGGATCGGAAGGCTCCTCACATCCGCGCAGACCTCCCTCACACTCTGCGCCAGGTATCTCGCCGCGCTTCCATAGCCCGGGCTGTGATCCGTGACCGCGATGTCGTTGTCCATGGTCTTGGGAATTCCCATGACCCGGATCTTTGTTCCTTTTTCCCTGCATGCCCGGTACAGCTTCCCGCAGGCGTCCATCGTGCCGTTTCCCCCGTTAAACAGGACGTAGCGGATCTTTTTTCGCTCCAGAATCTGTACCATGCGCTCGTAATCCGCCTGCTCCAACGGATCCCGCGAGGTGCCGATCGCGCTTCCCGGCGTCTGTAACAGCAGGCTCAGCCTCTCCTCCGGGATTGTCTCCAGTTCGATCAGCTCCTCCCCGAGCAGGCCGCCGGTCCCTCCCTTCGCCGCGTAAAGATGCGTGAGCCTCTGACACTGCTTCGCTTCTCTGATCACGCCGTAGAGCGATGCATTGATGACCGCCGTAGGCCCGCCGCCGTGTACCACCAGAAGATTTTCCTCCATTTTCCCTCCTCCTCCCTTCATTCCAAATATAGCACAGGCCGGAAAAAATTCATGGCCTTTTTACGCAAACGTTTGCGTAGTTTCGCTATGATATCAGCGGGATCTGTGATAAAATGATGCCATGGCCGCAGATGCATGTGTTTTTTGCAGGTGCAAAACACATGCGTCTGTGACCCGCCAGGCATGAGAAAGCAGACGTTTCGCATGGGAGGAGGACACGATATGACATTAAAGGATATCGCAAGAGAGGCCGGCGTCTCCGTCTCCACAGTTTCGCGCATTGTCAACGGAAATTCCACCTCCGCCGCGGGAAAGGAGACCCGGGATAAGATCTGGAGCATCGCCCGCGCCCACGGGTATGTCCCGAATACTTCCGCCCAGGCCTTACGATGCGGCGACGCGAAACGGCAGACGGACAACTCCATCGCCTGCCTGTTTGCCCGTTCCGCCGACGCCCCGGACGACCCCTTTTTTTCCGCGCTGATCCGCAGCATCGAGCAGGCGGCGTTAAAAGAGGGTTTTATCGTAAAATACTCGTTTTCCGCCGTTGACCTCCATTCCCCGGCCACCATCCGGCAGGTGACGGACAGCAGGGTGGACGGCGTGGCGATTCTCGGGCGCTGCGATAAGGAGACGTTAAAATTTTTAAAACAGCATTTTAAAAAGGTGGTATACAGCGGCTTAAATATGCTGCATGCCGATTACGATCAGATCGTCTGCGACGGATACGCCGTTGCTTATGACGCGATGAATTATCTGTGGGAAAAGGGTCACACCAGAATCGGCTACATCGGGGACACCAAAAATGAGGTCCGGTACCAGGCCTACCGAAATTTTCTTAAGGATCACCGGATTCTGGCCGACAACCGCATCATCACGCAGGCAGCCGCATCCTCCGCAGGCGGGTATGAGGGCGCCGGGCGGATTCTGGAGCGCACGGACGATATCACCGCATTTTTCTGCATGAACGACATCACCGCCATCGGGGCCATAAAGGCAATCCAGGAGAAGGGGTACCGGATCCCGGAGGACATCTCTCTCATCGGCATGGATGATATCGAGCTGGCGCAGTTTGTCTCTCCCATGCTGACCACCATGCATATCCCCATCGGGGAGATGGGGAAAATGACCGCAAAGATCCTGATCGACCGCATCCGCGGCGGCCACACGCTTCCCATGAAGATTTCCCTGCCCTACTATCCCGTAACGCGGGAAAGCTGCGGACCTGGGCCGTAATGATGGATTTTCTCTTGACAGAAACCGGAAAAGGGTTATGCTGAATTATAGGAATATATTCCAAAAAACAAAGGAAAAGACAGGAGGTACCATCATGGGTAACAAGTATGCGGGGACGCAGACCGAAAAGAATCTGGAGGCGGCGTTTGCCGGCGAGTCGCAGGCGAGAAACAAATACACCTATTTCGCATCCGCGGCAAAGAAAGAGGGCTTCGAGCAGATCGCAGCGCTTTTTCTGAAAACAGCGGACAACGAAAAAGAGCATGCCAAAATGTGGTTTAAGGAGCTCGCCGGCATCGGCACGACCTCCCAGAACCTTGCGGCAGCCGCTGACGGGGAAAATTTCGAGTGGACCGATATGTATGAGGGCTTTGCCAGAACCGCAGAGGAGGAAGGCTTCCCCGAGCTGGCCGAGAAGTTCCGCATGGTCGCAGCCATCGAGAAGCATCATGAGGAGCGCTACCGTGCCCTGCTGAAAAACGTGGAGATGGCAGAGGTTTTCAAAAAGAGCGAGGTTAAGGTGTGGGAGTGCCGCAACTGCGGCCATATCGTCATCGGGACAGACGCACCGGACATCTGCCCGGTCTGCGCGCATCCGCAGGCGTACTTTGAGCTGAATGCCACGAATTATTAAAGAGAGACGGTGAGGGCGGGGATGGGCCCCCCGCTTCTTTCCGAAAGCAGAAAAAGCAGTGAATTATTTTCCAATAAAAACAAATCCACTGCTTTACTGCTTGTGTTATTAAGTTACTGCGGTTATGCCAATATTGGCTCCCGCTTTTTAATAATAGCACTAACTTCCTCTACGCTTTTTTTTGTCGCAACGGCTATCTGTTCAAGCG
>CANRSX010000048.1 GCA_947642555.1 uncultured Roseburia sp.
ATTTTCCCATAAAATGGGAGGTTTTTTTGCGAAAAAATTTTAAGCGTCAGAGCTGCCTGTCGAAATTATATTGTAAAAGTTCAGCCCGCGCCATTCGCAAAATCGCGCTTTCAGCGCTTTCCGCTGCTGACGCAGCTCATTAGCGCAAATGCCACAGGCATATGCGCTGCTCATATACGGGCGCTCCGCTCATGCTTCACAGAATGTGCTCATTCATGCGAGCATGATTCACCCATTTTGCGATGCATGGCTGAACTTTTACAATAAATTTTGTAACGAACTTCCAAAAGCTCCGTCTAACCGGTGTATTCAAATGAAAGGAGGCGATGCCGCGTGGATTTCGAGAGTCTCTACCGCACTTATTATATGAAGGTCTACTCCTATGTGATGACCCTCGTACGCAATCCGCATCTGGCGGAGGAGATCACCCAGGAGACCTTTTTTAAGGCGCTGAAGACGAAGTCGCCCTGCAAAAACCGCTCCGGTGAATTTACCTGGCTGTGCGCGATCGCGAAACGGGCCTGCATTGACGAGCAGAGACGACAGAGACGTCTGTCGGGGTTCTCTTTGGGAAACGATGCGGCGTCGGAGGATGCGCCGGAGGAAGCGATGGCCGCCCGCGCTGCGCCGGATCAGGGAATCTCCCCGCAGAATGTCGAACAGATCGTGGAGGATGCGCAGTGCTCGCTCCTGCTGCACCAGCTGCTGCACGACCTGGAGGAGCCCTATAAGGAGGTTTTTCACCTGCGCACCTTCGGGGAACTGTCGTTTCAGAACATCGGACAGATTTTCGGGAAAACGGAAGTCTGGGCACGCGTGACCTATCACCGCGCACGCTTAAAACTCATGGAAAGGATGGAGAAACATGGATCAGAAGAAAGAATGTGACATCATGCAATGCGAAATTATACGCGACCTGCTGCCGCTGTATCACGACAACGCGTGCAGCCCGGACAGCCGTGCGTTTGTGGAGGAACACCTGGCCGGATGCGCATCCTGCCGGGGCATCGCAGAAAAACTGGCATCCACCGCAGTGGACGAGACGTTTGTAAATGAAAAAGAGACTGTTCTATCGGCCTATGCAAAAAAAGAGCGGCGGCGCACCTTTTTCATCGGCGCGGGCACCGCAGCGTTTCTCTCGGTACCGATGATCATCTGCCTGATCGTCAATTTAGCGACCGGCCACGTGCTCGACTGGTTTTTTATTGTGTTCGCCTCTCTGCTTCTGGTGGCCTCGGTCACGGCGATTCCGCTGATGGCGCCGGATCACAGGCTGCTGTGGACCATGGGAAGCTTTACGTCCTCCCTGCTGCTTTTGCTGCTCGTCATCTGTATCTATGTGCACGGCGACTGGTTCTTCCTCGCGGCGGTTCCCGTGTGTTTCGGATTGTCGGTGCTGTTTCTGCCCTATGTGATTTATCAGATTCCGCTGCCGGCGCCGCTCTCCCATTCAAAGGGTGTGCTTGTGATGCTGTGGGATACGGTGTGGCTCTACGCGGTCATTTTCGTCTGCGGCCTGCACGCGAAAAGCCCGCTCTACTGGCCCGTCGCCTTAAAGATCACAACCTTCTGCGTCATACTGCCCTGGCTCTGCTTTCTGGTCATCCGCTACCTGCGGGTGCATCCGCTAACCCGGGCCGGGATTGCGCTGATCTTTTGCGCCGTCTACTGCGCCGCTACAAACGGGGTGGTCTCGGTCACTCTCGGACAGCCCTTTAACGTGTCACCGCTGAACCTGACCATCGCTGTGTATCTGCTGGTGGCCGGGCTGGCTATGGGCATCGGGGGGATGGTCTGGGGGATACAGAAAAAAAGCAAAGGAAGGAAATAGAGTGAAACCGCTGCATTCCGCATAAATACTGCGTCTGCAGCGGTTTCAAATTAACAATCCCGCAGCAGAAACGCCATGTACAGCGGCAGAGTGAGCACCTGTCCGGCTCTGCCGACATTGTAATCCCCGAGCTTTATCGCATGCTGTACATGGTATTTTTCCGGGTGATTCAGGATCGTCTTCGTGCTTTTGGTATTTCCGGTCGCCGCTTTTACCTCCACGGGCACGCACTCCCCGCGGTAGCGGATCACAAAATCGATCTCCAGACCGCTGTCTTTATGAAAGTAATATAGTTTTCGTCCCATTTTGGAAAAAATATCGGCAATCAGATTTTCAAAAATGGCTCCCTTATATCCGAACAGATTTCCCTGCAGGATGTCATACTGCGTCCCGTCCTCAAGCATGCTGATAAAAAGGCCGCAGTCCTGCATATACACCTTAAATATATCCTCCTGAGCATTGCCGTCCAGCGGAAGCTCCGTGATCGACAGCCTGTAACAGCGGCGGATGATGCCGGCATCCTCAATCCACTTAAGGCTTCCCGCGTAATCGGAAGCGGAAGAGCCCTTTTTTACCGCGGAATACTGAAACTTTTTATTCTCTCTGCCCAGCTGTTTCGGAATGGATAAAAAGCATTCCCGGATCCGTGATTTGTCTTTTTTTTCCGCGTATTTTACCATATCATCCTCATAGGAACGGACAATATCGCGCTGGATCCGCAGCACATCATTCATCTGCCTTGTTTTTACAAATGTCTGTACGGCATCCGGCATCCCGCCGACTACCACATATTGCAGAAGAAGCTGCCGCATACGGTTGTGTAGCGCCTCCGGCACCGGCTGCTCCGTCTCCAGGCAGGTATCCAGCATACGGACCAGCGCTTCCGTGACCCCGTTTGCCCACAGAAATTCCTCAAAATCCAGCGGATACATGTCCATCACCGTCTCGGAGCCGACCGGGATCGACCGGGGCTCCTTTCCGTACCCCTGAACCCCCAGGAGAGAGCCGGTTCCGATGACGTCATAACGCCCGTCCATGTGAAAAAATTTCAGGGCGGTCCGCGCTTCCGGACAGTCCTGAATCTCATCCAGGATCAGGACCGTCTCGCCGGCCTCAAAAACCGCCTTATCTCCCAGCAGTGCAGACAGCATCATAATAAGATAATCGATTTCCAGAGACCCGGCGAAAACGGATGCATAGTCCGGGTTTTCAAAAAAATTCAGATATACCACATGCTTATAATTCTTTTTTGCAAAATCCAGGACGGAATACGTCTTTCCACACTGCCTGCAGCCTTTGATCAGCAGTGGTTTATGGCCTTCCGTCTCCTTCCAGTCAGACAGACGCTGTTCGATTTTACGCTTCAGCATGGTTTTACCGCCTCCCTCTCATCCCTCTGATCACAGTATAGAGAAAGGCAGAATTTTTTTCAAGTGACTTTTGCGATAAAATGGCATATTTTTCAGGCGACTTTTTATAGATTTTTCAAAAATCCTGCATCACAAACCATTCCGCCGCCAGCTTTGCCCAGTGCGCCGTATGTGGAAAATCGGGTGCATCCTCGTGCTTACCATCATACAGGCCGCCTCCGTGGGGACCGCCGTGAAACAGATGCACTTCAAAGGGAACACCGCGATCCAGGTAGGCCCTGCCCATATCCAGGATATTTCCCGGGTAATCCGCGTCGGTCTGCGCCATAAACATCGGCGGGAGATCCACCGGCAGATGCAGGATAAAATCGGTCTCCGCCGCCTTTTGCACCGGCGCGAATTCAAATCCCAGGCCGCCCTGTGCAGCCGCTCCGACTCCCGGGCTGTTTCGGAAGGAGCCGTACATCTGGAACGTCGCGTCCGGCCTGCAGCTGACCTGTTCCACGGGATCTGTGCTCTTCGGATCCCCGTTGTCATAATGGGTCAGCAGAAGGGATGTCACCATACCTCCGGCGGAGAATCCGCCAATCCCGATCTTATCGGGCAGAATGCCCCATTCCTCTGCGTGATACCGCAGCAGGCGGATCGCGCGTCTGGCATCCTCGCATGCCGCCCGAAGGGTCGACGGATCTGATTTCGGACCCGCATCGCCGCCCTCCGGCCCGTTTACCGCATAATCGAGAATCGCCACATTCATTCCTTTTTCATAAAAATACTCCGCGATCTCCTTCCCCTCGTTGGAGGATTTGAAGGCAAAGCCCCCGCCCGGACAGATGATAAGGATTCCCCGCTTTTTCCCCTTATGAGGCGGATAGAGCACCAGCCCCGGCACAAAGCCCTCCACATGGGGTACCGGGTAATCCCGGTTTTCCCACAGAGGAATCTTCTTTATCCCCCGTTCTTCATATTCCTTCAGCATACCCGCCCACTTTTTCTGACGGTCCGCAATCAGCGCCGTCCAGTCAAAATCAAGATAATCCGGTTTCTTTTTCTCATCCATCTGAGTCTGCCTCCTTTTTTAGCTGATCTCTTTCGTACCGTCATCCCGGAATCCTCTGTACCGTTATCCCAGGATCATCACATCCTCATCCGCGCCGCCACAGGGCTTCCACTCCCTGCCATCCGCCGTCTTCATCGGATTTCCCTTCACAAAATCTGACCACAGGGTCTGTACCTCGTGCATCATCGCAAAATCCGCCGCCGTCCAGGGGCTCTCGATCCAGGGGAAGGCTCCGCCGCGGCCGACGACACCGAAGAGATACGGCAGCTCCGCCGAATGGGGGCTTTTGTACAGGCCCTTCGGATCCGCGGTGTATTTGCGGAACTGGTAGACAAATGTCTTGTTCCCTTTCTCTGCATTTACCGATGCCATATCCTTCATGTCGGATAGGATCGCGGCGGCCTTTAACCGGCTGTACTGATACAGGGATTCCTCTTTCGTTGTGTAGGGCATCGCTTTTTTCAGCGCGTCATAGGTATCGGTATCCGACCGCAGCGCATCGGCAAGCCGGGTGAATTCTTCCTCCGAAATCCCTTCCTTCAGCGCCTCCGGTGAATAGTCCGAGAGGAACTCATACTCCGTACACCCGGTCAGGATGTCAATACCACGCGTCTGTTCGCGGAAAAGCTGATCCATGGGCTTTTCGATGACATCGCCGTCGATACAGGGGCGCCACAGCAGACCCTCCCCCTTTCCCATCACAAATGCATTTCCAAGCTTTGTCAGCTCCAGCGCATCCATGGTATAGAGCTTTGTGACGACGCCACCCAGGCATGCGCTGACAAATTCCTCCCCCAGGGCGTCCATCTGCGCTTTCTCCTTTGTCGCGCCCAGCATGCAGCCGTACATCGTGCCGCTCTCCATGACGGCGCGCGAAAACAGCCCTTCCGTGTACGGCGAGTTGATCAGACAGCCCACGCTGCACGCCCCGGCGGACTGGCCGCCCACCGTGATCTGATCCGGATCGCCGCCGAAGACTTCGATATTGTCCTTTACCCAGCGCAGCGCCATGGTCTGATCCATGATGGCAAAATTCCCGTGCCGCGCAAAGGAGGGATGAGACAGGAAACCTAAGACGCTCATGCGGTAGTTGATGGTCACCACCACAATGCCCCGCTGTGCCAGGCTGCCGCCGCGGTAGAGAAAACCGGAGCCGGATCCCCCCATAAAGGCACCGCCGTGGATCCAGACAAAGACCGGTAGCTTCTCCGCCTCCGATTTTGCCGGGGACCAGATGTTTAAGTACAGGCAGTCCTCGCCGGAATATTCCGCCGTCCTCCCGTCGGGGTCATCGACAAACGTATTCTTTTCCGCGTCAAATGCCCCGTACATCTGCACCGCCTCCGGGCCGTAATGATCCGCCTCCCGGACGCCCTGCCAGTTTAAGGCAGGTGCGGGATCCTTAAAACGGCGCTCCCCCACCGGCGGCGCCGCGAAGGGAATCCCTCTGTAGACGTGGTTCCCGTAATCGTCCGTCACGCCGTGGAGCCAGCCGTTTCTGGTCCGCACATAGTTGCTTTCAAAACTGTATTCTACATTCATAATAACCTCCATTCCGCCATATCTGATCTCATCTTACCCCTTCACGCCCCCGATGGCAATGCCCTTGATCAGGGATTTCTGGAAAAACGGGTAGACACATAAGACCGGGAACACCGCAATCACCGCGATAGCCATCCGGATCCCGACGCTGGGCAGATCCGCGATGGATGCGCCGCCGGTGATCTCGGAGCTGCTGGCCAGAAACTGGATGTTTGTCAGCATGTTATTTAAAATATTCTGGATCGTGTAAAGCCTGCTGTCCGTGATGTAGTACATGCCGTTCATCCAGTCGTTCCAGTACCCGAGGCCCACCATCAGCGCCAGGGTGGAGATCATGGGCTTTGAGAGGGGAAGCACCAGCTGCACCAGGATCTTTCCCTCCCCCGCCCCGTCCAGCCTTGCCGCCTCGATCAGGGAATCATGGATATTGCTGGTAAAATAGGTCCGCATCATGATGACGTAAAAGGCGTTCATCAGAAGCGACGGGACGATCAGCCCGAACATCGTATTTTTGATATGAAAGGTATTCACATACATCAGGTAGGTCGGCACCAGTCCCCCGTTAAAGAGCATTGTAAAAAAGACAAAAAACGAAACGATATTCCGGTAAGGCAGATCCGGCCTGGACAGGGGATAGGCAAACAGGATTGTGAGCACAAGACTGCACACCGTCCCGATGACTGTAACCACAATCGTCATAAAATATCCGTGGCCGATCAGGGAAATATTATTCCACAGATACTGATAGGTCGCAATACTCCATTCCTGCGGGAAAAAGGAATACCCGTTTCGGATCAGCGCATCCTCCGAGGTGAAGGACGAGATGAACAGCAGGAGGAACGGGAGCACGCAGCACAGGGTCAGCAGGATCAGAACCGTATGAAACACCGTCTGCTGGATTTTATTATTTTCAACCATTCTGTATTCACCTCCCCTAAAATAGTGCGTTTTCCCGGTCGATTTTGCGCACAATCGCATTTGCCGTTAAAATCACGGCAAAACAGAGCATGGACTGGTAAAATCCGGCGGCCGAGGAACGTCCGATATCGTTTAACTGCGTCAGTCCGCGGTACACATATACGTCAATTGTCATTGTTGCATCGTAGAGCAGGCCGGAATTCATCGGGACACGGTAAAACAGTCCGAAATCCGAATAAAAGATTTTTCCGATGGCCAAAAGAACCAGCGTTAAGATCGTTCCCTTAAGCCCCGGCAGGGTGACGTGCTTTATCCGCTGCCAGCGGGTCGCCCCGTCGATGGTCGCCGCCTCATAGAGGGAGCCGTCGATGCCGATCACCGTAGCGTAATAGATGATCGAGTTGTACCCGAAACTTTTCCACAGATAGATAACGACAAGGATAAAGGGCCATGCCCCCGGCGTCCCGTACCAGTTTGTACTGCCCCCGGTGACGTGGTTTAAAAAACCTGCGTCCGTCGCCAGGAACGCATATCCGATATAGCTGACCACCACCATGGAGATCAGGTACGGGATCAGAATAAAAATCTGATAAATGTTTTTCGCCAGCCGGTTTTTAAGCTCGTTTAGCATGATGGCCACCGTCACGGCCAGCAGGGTGCCCAGGGCGATAAACGCCGCGTTGTAACAGATCGTGTTGCGGGTCATCAGCCAGGCGTCTTTTGTCTTAAACAGATAGACGAAATTGGAAAATCCGGCCCAGGGACTCTTCCACATGCCCTGGGCATAGTCGTATTTTTTGAAAGCCAGCTGCAGGCCGGCCATGGGTATGTAGTTGTTGATGATCAGATAAATGGTTCCGGGAAGGAGCATCAGGTAGAGGATACGGTTTCTTTTGTATCGGAATTTTTGCCATTCCCGGTCTTTTTTTATCGCTGTCGCATGTTTCTTCATCGTGACCTTCTTTCTATGACAGGAGCGGGGATGTCCGGCTTCTGCCGGTCCATCCCCACCCCGCATGCTTTCATCGGTTACTTTGATTCAAGAAATGCCTGATACTGTTCGGAAACGGAATTAAAAATATCTTCTCCGCCGGCCGCCTTAAGCTCCTCTAACGCTTTCGGAAGCATTTCCTCCGGATCCACCATACCGCACAGCAGGGAATTGAAATATTTTTCATTGACGTTGTTGCAGGCCGTGATCTGATCCGTGTAGCCTGTGGTATCCCAGAGAAATCCGGTAGCCGGAGACGGTATCGCATTTGCGTTGTATTCTTCCACCGTCTTCACATAATCAGGCCCCTGCTGATCTGTCGGATACATAATCGTGTAGTTCGGCCAGATAAAGGGCTCGGTTACCCCGGCGTACTCCGCATTATCTGCATCGATACCCTCAGGATAGCTGACTGTACCGTCGTCATTTACCACATAATCCGTCCCCTCAATACCGTAAGCTACCATATTCGCCACGTCCGGGTCAGTGTAGAGCGCTTCGAGTACCTTCCATGCGGCGTCCTTGTTGGCGCTGTTCGTAGAAATTGCATATCCTACGTTTGTATATCCAGTTGCCAGTACACGTGGATCCGAGAGTACCGGATGCGCCTGAACTGTCCCCGGCATCGCATCATAGATATCCCCATTTTGGAAATATGCGAACGCTTTTTTGCTCGTTACATAGGCTTGTCCTGATGTGGTATTAGACAGGACATCCTGCATAATCAACCCGTCCTGATACCACTTGTGCATCCATGTGCACCATTCCACAAATTTGGGGTTCTCATAGATATAGGTAATCTCATCCGTATTTCCTGCCGGGAGCGAGACGACATTATTCCCGGCGCTTAAAATATCCCCATAAAACCAGCCACCTTCAGCCATACTGTTATTAGCCTGAGGCACCAGTGTATAAATTTCCGGGTAAGCCTCATGTACCTGATACAGCACAGCGTCGATCTCATCCCAGGTCTTTATACTCTCAACGTCAATCCCGAGTTCGTTTACGATCTCCTCATTCATTGTCAGCCGCATTTCGCCAGCAACTAAGTATTTCCGATTCAGGGCGTACAGGTTTCCATGAAAGGTCATTCCGGCCAGCTCGTCCTGGGTAAACTGTGATTTGAATTCCTCCGAAGCGCCGTTAAAATAGTCGTCCAGGGGGATCAGCTGGTTGTTATCGACCATATTAATAATCGGGCTAAATCCGGAATATGAACTGACAATATCCACCTCGTCTGAGGCCAGCGCAAGATTTGTCTGTGTAGCATAATCAGACATCGATAGCAGCACCAGATCCAGCCGCACACCATACCGTTCTGATAAGATTTTATTAAGCTCATCTTCGATTCTCGCAACTGCATTCTCGCTGTTCTGGAAAAACTGCAGCTGATACATCGTCACAGTCGGAACATCTCCTGAAGCCGCGTCGCCGCCCCCTGACGCGCCGCCTGCCTCCGTGCCGGAAGCTTCCGCTCCCGCGCCTGTTCCACCGGACGGGCTTTCCTCCTTCGGCGTCCCGCACCCCGCCAGCAGTCCCGCCGCCATGCAGCAGCATAAGCCTGCCGTGAACAATCGTTTCAAAAATTCTTTTTTCATAGAGTTCCTCCTTTTTGCTGTGGTATTGTGATTATTACCTGACAAGGACATTATAACCCACCATTTTCCGTCATTCTGTCAGAAATCCGTCCGAAAACGATTGATTTTCCGCGTATATCTGCATTTTCTTTTAAACATGCGCGCAAAATAGTCTTCTCCTGGATGAACATATGCGGCTTGCTTTTTCTGAATACTTCTCACTGAAATATTTCTGCATAAACCGGATTTTCCCTGATCTCTTTTATATCTGCAAGAAGCTCTTCACGATGTACCGTCGGTGCCGAAAAATCTATCATATGGGCATCGTTTTCTTCTACAGTTTTCAGCCAGATATATTTCTTATGACGTCCCACCGCCATGTCGATCACCGACTTCACAGCGGGCAGTTTATCTACAATCTCACGAATCATATGCACCGCCTGATCCTTCTGCAGCATTGGCCTGTCATGGCACGAGTACACACCGGCGATATCAACTTCCTTTAATCGATAAAGACTCCGGGCAAAATTCGTAAACGGCACCCAGCCGCAGCTTCCATAGAGCAGTCTCCGGGTTACTGTATCTCCCGAAAACAGAAGCTTTGTCCGCCTGTCGTAAAACAGGATACTCCCATCCGTATGACCGGGAAGCCAGATCACGTCCACCAGCCGTCCTCCAAGATCAATCACATCGCCGTCCATAAGATAATGTACGCGTTTTGGAATTCCCGGGTAAGCCTCGTTTCCATACGCACCCCGGATCAACGCTTCATCCGCCGGATGTACCCAGAATTCCTCAAATTCACAGAGACGGCAAATATGATCAATGTGACCGTGGGACAAGGCCAGCATAACCGGCATTTTTGCGATTTCCTCCGCGTACTTCCTGAAATGCTCCGCCATCAGCGCACTGTCGATCAGAAGTGCCTGTTCATCTCCGCAGATCAGATAAGAATTGCCCGTCGCGCCTCCGAAATGCGAGGTATCCTTTCCCATTGCAATCCCGCCCGGCAGCGCTGGCCGATCCTCCGAGATCAGATACACGCCGTCGTCCACCTGTGCGTAAAATTTTTCCGAATACTTCATCATTTCCAGTATTGCCTTTATATCCATTTCTGCCATTCTTTTCTTCTCCTTTTTGCTGTGGTATTGTGATTATTACCTGATAAGGACATTATAACCCACCATTTTCCGTCATTCTGTCAGAAACCCGTCCGAAAACGATTGATTTTCCGCGCAAAAGTTCAGCCGTGAAACGGCGGAGAGCGCGACAGCGCGGTTTTGCGAATGGCGCGGGCTGAACTTTAACTTTTCCAGCAAAACGCCCGCCTGGATTACCAGGCAGGCGCTAAGGTTTTCGTTTGATTATTTTACAATGGTATAGTTGGTGCTTCTTGCTCGTCCATTCTGCTTTAACAGGTTGCTTTTTACCAGTTTTTTCAGGACTCTGGCAGCAGTGGATGCACTCACTCCAAGCAATCCGATCACGTCGTTTCTCGTGACAATGCCATGCGTCCGGGCATATTCCAGCACTTTTTTGTTGTTTTCGCCAAACGGTGTGTCAACAGGAGCATTTGCCGGCGGCTCTGCAAAAAGTGCAGGTTCAGTGTCTTTTTCATATTTTGCGTTAATATTCGGCAGTCTGATCTTAAAGGTGTTTTTTGTAGTTTCAATCACAGGCTTTTCTTCCATGCCTTCGTACGCCTTCATAATTTTTGCCAATCCGGTACCATAAGCCTCAATCAAATGCAGACGGTAAAACACATTCGCAAGATCCTGATTCCGGCATACAGAAATACCTGCCATAATATCTTCCAGATCAATTCCCGGCATCAGCCCGCCAATGGATACAAATTCAATCCGGTCAGTATAAATACTGATTAGCGCGCTGGCGCTAAAGGAATACTCTCTGTGGACCAGTAGATTCAGCAATGCTTCCCTGACTGCGATTTCAGGGTAGTCCCTGACGTCAGACCTCAGCAGTTTTTCTATCGTCGCACGGGTCTGATTGCGGAAATCAATAAAATCATACACTTCATTCATCTGACGTAGCAACGACCCGCTAAATTCCCGGCGATCCCGAAATACCGTCTGGTCCGTTCCCTGAAAAACAGCGACTCTGATCGTATGGACGCATTGGTCAGACAAAAGCAGACCCAGATTGCTGTAAAGATTATCCTGATCGACCAGCTTCAAAGTACGCATATGCTGTGGACCAAATTCTATATTCCGAAGTTCAAATTCTTTTTTCGCGGCTTCAAATGTGAGTTCCTGGTTCAGACAGCGCATCGCTTCAAAGCGATCCCCATCTGTTTCCTTAATCATACGGCGGATCGCATCCCTTACCATATTGCTGATTTGCAGGGATACGCCGTCAGGATCGTCCACCCCGACTACCGTACCGTCATCCTGAACGCCAATATAAAGCGTTCCGCCGTCGCAGTTCGCAAAAGCAATGATTTCCTTTTTGATTTCATCCACCACAATTTCTTTCAGTTCTATGGTCTCACTTTCCCGAAAAAGCATACCGCCATCTCCTTCATTCTCCCGAATGATTTTATTCTAGCAAATCAATTCAATCGTGTCAACGTGTCTGAAACGATTGTGACACGATTTTCCGCGCAAAACGCCCGCCTGGATTACCAGGCAGGCGCTAAGGTTTACAGGATATCAGTTTTCGAAATTTACAATTGTCTCAAGATCATAGAGACAGATTTCTTCCGAAGTCCCGGCTTCTGCTTTGATTCTGTCATCAAAACCGGATTCAGAGAACAGGGCATAGTAAAATTTCGCCTTTTCTTTCTGCGGGGCCAGTTTTGCTACAGTATCAAGATACTCGGAATAGCCAAAGGGGCTGTGTCGGAATTTACACTCACCCACCAGATACTCCTTTGCACCTCTTCCAATGCCGAGCAGGTCGATTTCCGTTTCCGCTATTCTTAAGCCCTTTTCCGCATTTTTATCGCGCACGGTGGTTTTTCCCATCCAGCGCCCCATCCTGGTATAACGAAAGGGCAGGGCATTTTTCTTTTGCAGTTCCCGCACAAATTCCCTGCAGATATCCTCAAATGCCAGCGAGGCAAATTCGTGCAGAGCCGGCCCTACAATGTACTCGTAAACGCCCTCCGCATCCCCGTCCTCCAGCTGTGAAAAATTGGCAAAACCGAAGGCATACCAGAAACGGAAAAAATGATCGGTCAGCCGGTAGAATCCCCGGCTCGTATTCATCCTTTCTTTCTCCCCTGCATCAACAGAAAATTCCCGTTCCACAATACCGAGTTCTATCAGATTTTTCAGATAGACGCTGGTTTTCGAGGTGTCCTCCACCAGCGATTTCTGACTGATGTCGTTCAGCTTCGTGCTGCCAAGGGCCACCGCTTCAATAATGGAGTTATAGATCGGAGTCTCCCTGAGTTCCTGATGAAGCAGAAAATCCACTTCACTATACAGTACCGAGCCTTTGGTCAGGATATTCCGCTTAATATTCTCCGCAACGGAAAGCTTTGGGTTAAACTGATTCAGATAATGCGGAATGCCGCCGAGCACCGCGTAAGCAAGCACCCTGTCTTTTTCCGAATAGTCCGGAAAAAAGCGGGCGGCGTCGTAAAATCCCATTTTATTCATCCTGTATATGCCCGTCGCTCTGCCGTATAACGGATTTTTTTCCGCCAAAAGCTCTTTTTCTATAAAGCTCATTGCGCTGCCGCACAGAATAATCATCACATTGCTGTCTTTGAGCTCCGTATCCCAAAGGTTTTGCAGAATGGAAGGGATACTTTTATTTCCCCTGCACATATAGGGGAACTCGTCGATGACAACCAGTTTCTTTTTATCCCCATATGGCAGATCGGAGATTGCGCGGAAGGCGTTTTCCCAATCTGAAAATTCAGAGATATACTGTTTTGCAGGGAAATCCTCCCGCAGAATCTGTATTGAAAACTTTGCAAGCTGCACCCTGTCCGTGCTCTGTGTGCAGGAAAAAAAGACGTGCGGCTTGTTCCTGCAGAATACCTAATCCTGATTTACTGAATCCTGATTTGATATTATTATGCACGCAAATACAGGAAAAATCAAGCGGTTTTTCAGAGGCTGTCCCCTCTTTAGCTTCCATCTTCCGCAGCGTTCCTGCGATACTCCTTCGGCGGAACCCCGGTATATTTTTTAAACGCCTGGGCAAAATTGGAAAAATTGTCATACCCAACCCTGGAGGCGACGACGCTGACCGGAAAGGAGGTCTCCCTTAACAGGGTCATCGCGTACTCCATCCGGCACTGCATCACGTATTCCTTCACGCCCCGTCCGCAGACGCTTTTAAACATACGCGCAAAATAATCCTCGCTTAAGAATACCATCCCCGCTAGATCCGCCCGCGATAGCGGCTCCGCCAGATGCATCTCGATGTATTCACAGACGGCCTGCATCCGCTCCTCCATGGACATGGCCTGCACCTGGTCATTCTCCCTGCGGCGCCGGTCAAATTCCTTCCGCGTGCGCTCAACGGCATCGATAAATGTAGTCACATGCTGATATGCCTCCTCAAACTGCCGAAGGCCGCGGTTTCCCTCAAACAGCTCGTGGAAATGAAATCCGGCCTGATGGCAGGCGCCGGTGAGGGCCTCCCTGTAGCTTCCGGCAAGCAGCTTCATATATTCCAGCGACAGCGTTCCCTCCGCGTCCGCATGGCGGATCAGATTCCGGATCTGATTCTGGACGAGCACGCCGTCCCCGGAGACGATCTGATTCTCCCATTTCTTCCGGTCCGGATCCCTGATCTGTACCAGCGCCGTCTCATCCGTGAGCGAAAAAATGCCGGACCGCTCGTAGACATTGTCTCTCCGCAGGGCCATCAGACGCCCGGCCATATGCGGCAGGTCCCGCTTCGCCCGCATGCCGGTATAGAGCGCCGACTCCGCTGCGAGGGCGTCCCGGCATCCGGCCTGCGCTTCCGCCAGGATCCTGAGTTCAGCAGCCTCCTCCCGGTCCGGGGCGCTAAACAGCACCACCCCGAAGACCCCGGACGTTAATTCTGTGAGGATATACCGTTTTGCCCCGACCGCCCCGGCGAGCAGGCCGGATAGCATTTCCTGAAACGCCTCCGCCTTTGCCCGGTCTCCCTTGTCCATCAGCGCAAAAACTGCCGGCAGATATCCGGACAGCTCCCCGTCCGGGTCGGTCTGCGCCGTCCACTCCTCCATCTGGCTGCCAAAGGCGTCGCCCTTTGTGAAAAGCGAATAGCACAGCTGCTTTAAGGCGACGAGAAATACCCGGTCATATTCCAGCCCCTTTTCCAGCAGCGCCCGGTTCCTCCGCCGGCCGATCAGCTCCTCCCTGCACCGCCGGATCACGCTCTCGATCTCGGACAGCCTGGCGGGCTGGAGGATATAGTCGTAGCCGCCGTTTCGCATCGCCTGCTGGCAGTAGGAAAAGCTGGCGTGGGAGGTCAGAAAGATGCAGGGGATGCCGGGATCGTACTCCTTTAGCCAGTCAAAGAGCGCAAGACCGCTCTCCCCCGGCATCTCGATGTCCGTCATCAGGATATCGATCCCTTCCTTTGTCAGGATTTGCTTCGCCGCCATGGCGTGCTCCGCGAGAAACGGCGGCTCAAAGCCGTTCTCCTCCCATGCGATGCCGCCGGATAAGCCCTCCAGAATATCCGGATTATCGTCAACGATCAGTATCTTCACCGTCACTCCCCCCTTCCCGGTACGGGATCAAAAGCTCGCTCACCGCCCCGTCCTGATTGTGAAAAAAGCACTGGGCCCTGTCCTCATACAAAAGCTTCATGCGCATCCGAAGATTGATGATCCCCACATGATGCTTCTGCCTGGGGATCTCCCCGGCATTGAGGGCTTTTAACATCTCCTGGGGATAGCCCCTCCCGTTGTCGTGTATGACGATGTTTAAAAAATCCCCCTCCTCCGTCACAAGACGCCGGATGTTCACGCGGATCTTAAGGGCCGCCGGATCCGCCGTGGCATATTTCATGGAATTTTCGAGAAAAAGCTGGATCGAAAGGACCGGGATCAGCGCCTGCGCCGCCCCATCCTCGGAGGAGATCCGGCACTGCCCCTCCAGCCGCATCATCGAAAGATAATTGGAGACAAAGGCCAGCTCCTCCTCCACAGTGACAAAATCCATGCAGTCCCGCATCAGATACCGCAGATGGGCCGACACCTGGAACAGATATTCCTGCACATAGTCGTATTTGCGCACCATCAGGGCAGCATTCGCATTTTTCAGGCAGTTCAGGTAAAAATGAGGGCCCAGCTGCAATTGGAGGTACTGCATCTGTATCGTCTGACGCTCCAGCTTTTCCTCGTAGGTGCGCCGCTGCCAGTTTAAAATCTCCTCCGTCATGGTCTGAATGGATTTCCGCACCTCCTCGATCTCTTCTACATTCGTCTCATATTCAAACCCCTCAAAGTGCCCCTCCTGGATCCGGTACATTGTGTCCGTCATGCTGCGCAGCGGCAGGATCAGCCGTTTGTGGAGCAGATGCAGAAACGCGGACAGCGGCAGAACGGTTGCAAGCAGCGCACAGAAGGACAGAAGCTGCACCGGGCGGATATGGGTCCGCAGATCATTCTTTTTCCACGCCACGACGGCGATATCCTGCTGCGGGGCTGTCTGCCGGTAAACCAGATATCCCTTCACAGTCACAGGCTTTGCCGCGGATTCCGGCAGATCCGACGCGTAAAAGGGCGCCTCCTCCCCCGCTGCGTAGATACGTCCGTTTAAGATCACGCCAAACCGGTACTCCTCCCCCTCCGGCAGCAGGCTGGTCAGCTCCGTCAGCCCGGCTGCGGCGACGCGGTCCCTCCGGTAACAGGCCGCATAATAGATATGCTCCGGGTAGGAAAGCAGATGGATGCCGTAGCCGCCCGTTTCCATGTCAAGGATCGTCCGGCAGTCCTCTTTCAGCCCCTCGATCTCGTCGACCTTCATGCCGTCGTAAATCCGGTAGAGCATCTGATTCAGGTTGTCATAAAATACCCAGATGCCGTCATATTTTCCCAGGATCGTATAGACCTCGTCGATATCGGTTTTCAGGCTGATCAGGGACGCGTGATTTACCGTATTGTCCACATAGTGTTCCAGCTGATACAGCTCCTTGCTGCGGTTAAAAATCCGAAGCGTCTGCGTCTTCGTCCGGTCGATGGATGTGGTGATCCGGTTCATGGAGGACTGCAGCATGACCCGGATCCGGTCGTCGCGCTTCTCCTGATAGTTCAGCACGTTTCCTGCCAGGAAAAAGGCGATGGTCGCGAAAAAGAAAAGGTATACCGTCAGGACAATTTTTGTGATCTGCCGGTTCAGGCTGAACATATGTGGTTTGTTTTTTTCTGAATACTTTTTTCCGAAATATCTCTGCACAGGCCGCATCCTCCCTGCCATTTTTTTCAGATAACCGAATCTGCCTGATCGGACAGGCATACATGATCAGTATAATACAATTTTTCCCGTCATACTGTCAAAAATCCGTCCGGATACGATTGATTTTCAGAGGGATACGCTTCACACTTCTTTTTGACACAGCACCGGAAATTGTCTATAATAACCTGGTAGCCGCCCCTTACGGCAGTCCCGCCGAAGCGGAATGGAACGCGGCAGAGAAAGGAGTACATTATGGCATTTGACGGACTGGTCATATCCGCTCTGGTGCACGAATTAAACCAGACAATCATAGATACGAAAATCAGCAAAATCGCACAGCCGGAAAACGACGAGCTTCTTTTTACTTTAAAGGGAAAGGGAGGGCAGTTCCGGCTTGCCATGTCGGCGAGCGCGTCCCTGCCTTTTCTGTATCTGACGGAAAGCAATAAGCAGGCTCCCCTCGTGGCGCCGAATTTCTGCATGGTGCTGCGCAAGCACATCGCAAACGGGCGCATCACGCGCATCACGCAGCCCCATATGGAGCGCATCATCCGATTTGAGATCGAGCACCTAAACGAGCTGGGCGATCTCTGCACCAAGACACTCGTAGTCGAGTTGATGGGCAAGCACAGCAACATCATCTTCTGCAATGAAAACGGCATGATCATCGACAGCATCAAGCATGTGTCGTCCCTGATGAGTTCTGTCCGCGAGGTGCTGCCGGGGCGTATGTATGAAATCCCCTCCACCCAGGACGACAAGCTCGATCCCCTCGCCGCCACAGAGACGGACTTTACGGAAACCGCGATGAATCGGCCTATCGCCGCCGCAAAAGCGATCTACACAACGTTTACCGGCATCAGCCCGGTCATCGCTAATGAGATCTGCTACCGCGCTTCCATTGACGGCGATGCGCCGGCCGCTTCCCTGGACGCAGATGCCAGGAAGCATTTATACAACAATTTTGCATGGATGATGGAGGATGCTGCGCAAAACCGGTATTGTCCGAACATTGTCAACCTTGGAAAAGAACCGGTTGACTTTTCCTGCTTCGTGCTGACGGAATATGTCGGGACTGTCAACCCGGACACACAGACGGTTGACAATCCCGCCCCGCAGTACACGATGACAGAGTATGCCTCCATGTCAAAGGTGCTCGAGGAATATTATGCCGCGAAAAATGTCTACACCCGCATCCGGCAGAAATCCGTCGACCTGCGCAAAATCGTCGGCACTGCCTTAGACCGCAGCCGCAAGAAATACCAGCTGCAGGAGCGCCAGCTAAAGGACACGGAAAAACGCGACAAATACAAGGTTTACGGGGAGCTGCTCCACACCTACGGCTACAACCTCGACGAGGGGGCAAAGGAGCTCACTGCCCTCAATTACTACACAAATGAGATGATCACGATCCCGCTCGATCCGACGCTTGACGCAAAAGCGAACGCGCAGAAATATTTTGACCGCTACGGCAAGCTAAAGCGCACTTACGAGGCCCTCTCCACCCTGATCACGGAGACGCAGGCCGAGATCGCCCACCTGGAGAGCATCTCCACCTCCCTGGACATCGCCTTAAACGAGGACGATCTGGTGCAGATCCGGGAGGAGCTGATGGAGTACGGCTATATCCGCAGGAAACGCAGCGACAAAAAGGCAAAGATCAAAAGCAGGCCCTTCCACTACCGCTCCACGGACGGCTATGATATTTACGTCGGGAAAAATAATTATCAGAATGAGGAGCTGACCTTTAAAGTTGCCACCGGAAACGACTGGTGGTTCCACGCCAAGGGAATGCCGGGATCCCATGTCATCGTCAGATCGGGAAATGACGAGCTCCCGGACCGGGTATTTGAGGAAGCCGGACAGCTGGCCGGATATTACTCGAAGGGCCGCGACAGCGAAAAGGTGGAGATCGATTATTTACAGCGCAAAAACGTCAAAAAGCCGAACGGCAGCGCCCCCGGTTTTGTCGTGTACTATACGAATTATTCCCTGACGATCCACCCGGATATCTCCGGGCTTACGCTGATCGAGTGACGGGGGCGACGCGCAACCCGCAGAGAGAGACTTTCACATAGACGTTGCACCTTAACGGTGATATGCTTTAGTTATCTGAAAAAATACAGAAAGCAGGTGATTGCGTGACTGATAAACAATTGTGCTACATTAACAGATTAACGGTTTTTGTGAGAAAACTGTTAAAACTTGTTCCGCAGGATCGCAGAGAAGATCTCGAAAATGAGTTTGACAGCATACTGTTAGAAGTGGCTGAACCAAACGAAAAGGACTGAAATCGGAGGCCCCGCCGAAAGCGCTGGTATGGCAGTAAGTTTCTCCATCCGGCGCGTCGGCGTCAGCCTTGCGTGCTGTCCGAATCTGTCGGGCAGAGACCTCTCAGATCCGCAATCAGCCTTTTCTGCAGCATTGCAAGCATTTCATCCACATCGCCCGTCGCACTGATAAATTCCTGCATGTTAATTTTTATGACATCATACTGGTTCAGATGTGTCCTGTATGTGGCTGTCCGGCTGACTGCAAACCGGTCAAAAAGCTCATGCGTATCTTCCTTCCGGTCATAATACGCAGCCAGCATATCCGCCGCCATTGATTTTCCAAAGATAGATTCCCATAATGATCTCTCATTTCTGCTCTTCGCTGTTTTTCATGGTAACTCGGCGTGTTCTTTTATGCGCTGCTCATATACGGGCGCTCCCTCAGTCGAAACCGATGGATGAAAATTCGTGCGAGCACGATTTTCACCCATGCGCTTCCGACTGGCTGAGCTTTTTTTGCAAAAGTTAAAGTTCAGCCCGCGCCATTCGCAAAACCGCGCTTACAGCGCTCTCCGCCGTTTCACGGCTAATTTTTGCTCATATACGGGCGCTCCGCTCATACTCTGCAACATGTGCTCATTCATGCGAGCATGATTCGCCCATCCCGCAGAGTATGGCTGAACTTTTGAAGAAAAACATTATTGACAAACAATAATTATCATGCTATCCTGTCCCTGAAATTATCGAATAACAATAATTCATCGAAAGGAGACGCCATGATTGATCTGACATTTCCCTGGGAACAGGCAGGCGGGCTGCTGCGCAGGCTCTCCCTTTCCGGCGGTGCGGGCAACGGGATCGCCTGGATCCTCTTTCTCGTCGCCGGCGCGCTGCCCCTTTTTGCGGCATTTTACCTGTGGCGCAGGAGACGCGCCGTGAAAGCGGACCTTCTGCTCGTGCCATCATCCGCCGCGATCTGGGCAGGCCTCTGGTTTTTTATCAACCCCACCTACATGAACCGTTATCTCTCGCCGATTCCCTCGGGCGGAATGGCAAAATATGCCCTGGCGGCGGTGATGGACAGTCTTCTGCTCACCTGGATCCTGCTCCGGTGCATCCTGTGCTGCGGGAAGCTGGAACAGGGCGGAATCCTGTCCGGCCTTCGGGTCCTGCTGGGCGTCTATATCGGACTGTCGGCGGGAAATCTCCTCTGGCAGGCGGTCACGCAGACGGCCAGAGAATATACGGCATTAAAAGACGGGAACACCGGCGTATCCCACGCCCTGCTTTCCTTCAGCGTCTTCTTTCTGATTTTACAGACAATTGTCGGCATTCTGCCGGAGTTCTGCAATCTGGCGCTGCTCGTGCTGGTATCCGGCTTTCTCGGCAGCTACAAAAAAGGCGCCTACAGCGAAGCGTCCTGCCGCTGGATGAAGCGTCTCGGCACGGCGAGCGGGCATTTCCTGACGCTGATTCTCTCCGTCACCGTCGGCTTTAATGTGCTCCAGCTCCTTTGTTCCAGATTCATCTTAAGCAGTCACCACCGGATATTCTTTCCGCTATCCGGGCTTCTGGTGGTGCTGGGGATCCGGATGTTCAGCTTCCTGTACCTGGACGGAAAACAGATGAAAGAAGACAATGAGATGTTTATTTAAGAGAAAAGGAGAACCAGAAAAGTGGCAATCCGCGTATATCTTGACGAGATTTTAAAGGAACGTCATATGACGTCAAAAGAGCTCTGCCGGCTGGTAAATATCACCGAGGCAAATCTGTCAATCCTGCGCAGCGGCAGGGCAAAGGGCGTCCGCTTCGGCACGATCAACAAAATCTGTTACTACCTGCAGTGCGATGTGGGGGATATTTTAAAATTTGACGGAAAACTGGATGAGGAGGAATCATGATGCTGCGTCGATCTGAACGAAACATATTATATGCACTTTCTGCCTTAAGCCTTTCCCTGCTCCTAAGCGGTTGCGGCCCGATTCCTGACGGGTTTATGCTGGCCAGGGAAGAGCTGCCCTCCACGGAGGACCGGCTGGCCGGGATCTATGTGACGAAGGAATATATTGAGCCGGAGCTTCCCACCCTGCGGTCCGATCTGCGGGGCGATATCGCTGCCGTGTATCCGGATTCCGAACGGATTTACGGGACGATCCGCGGAGTGACCGGCAGCCGCGTCGACGGCGGCTCCATGGACACCGTCGACGGCGACTCCCATGTGAGCTTCCCGGGGCTTCATGGCTTTGGCATCTATCACCTGCGGATGCCGGAGGACGGCGCAGATTACGTCACCTGCGATCCCGTCTTTTCCGACGTACACTATGAGGTGACGGACGAAGCGGACAGCGTCTCCGGTTCCCTGTATGTGACGGCGGACCAGCCGCAGCGCTATTACTTTCACTCGATTTACCAGCAGGAGGACGGACAGATCTATCTGCTGCCCGGCCAGGGGATCTCCTCGGACTCCCTGGCGGAGGGGGCCAGCCTGAGCCACGATGTTTCCGCATCCGTGGAACAGACAGAAAACGGGGAAACCGTCACCCAGAGCGACCGTTTTTCTATTACAATCATCGCAAAACATGCCCCGGCAGCCACGGAGCTTTTGTGTATGAACCAGGATCACGAGATCCTGGCACGGTTTTCCGCGGAGGAGCTTGAGGCCCTTTTTCAGCTGGAGGAGCCTGCTCTTGCGCCTGTCCCGGGCACGGCCTATCTCCTGCTCTGCCAGCGGACGGCAGCGGGCGGGGACCGCTATCAGGTGTCGGATCCCTCCTGCGAATACCTGAAGTACCTGACAGAGGAAGGGGACGGGATCTTACGCACCAGCGAGATCCGGCTGGTGTGGCAGGAGCCTTAATTGAAAATATCCGCATGCTGTTCCAGCCACACCGCTACCCCGTCCTCCTCGTTGCTGCCGATGACGCCCGTCGCCGCTGCCATGAGCTCCGGCACGGCATTCGCCACCGCATAGCACTCGTCCGAGAGGGCAAACATCGGCAGATCATTGACCGCATCGCCGAAGGAAACCACCCTGTCACAGCTGTACATGTTTTTTAAGCTGCGGATGGCTTCGGCCTTTGTCGCCTTACTGGGCATGATCTCACACCAGTATTCTGTGCGGTACAGCTCCTGCTGGAGCGTACAGCGGAATCTGCCGTCGCCTGAAAAAATCTCATACAGAGGCAGCAGATCTTCGCGTTCGCCGATACAGGTGTAGTAAAAAATATTTCCGTCATACAGACCCTCGCTGCCGGATAACGGGCGGAGCCGTCGGTCGCCGGTCCGGTTTGAGAGGTAGCGCCGGATGCCCTCGTTTTCCCGCGTCGTATCCCACGAGACACGCTCCGCCTCATCGACAAAGGCATACACCAGCGGACTGACCGGCGTCTGTTCGAAGATGCTTCTCACAAACCCGGCCTCCTCCGCCGTAAACCCCAGCGATGAGATCCGCTCACCGGTGCCGGAATCCACGAGAAAAGCGCCGTTGTATACAATCACCGGCAGATTTACCGTAAGTCCCTTTGTCACGACGGACGCCGACGAAAATGACCGTGCCGTCGCATAAGTAAACAGGATCCCCCGCTCTGACAGCGCATGGAGGATCCCGAGACTTTTTTCGCTGATACGGTCATTCGTATTTAACAGAGTGCCGTCCAGGTCCGTGACATATAGTGTTTTCATCTTCCGTTTTCCTTCCTGTATGTTTAACGGCAGGAGGATGGCTCACACCCGTCCTGCATCAGCGACTGTAAGATCATGATGTGGTACTCTTCATCCTTTATGATGCGCCGGAGTACCGCGTTGACACAGTCGTCCTGGATCGCCCGGATATGCATCTGGTACTGCCGGATCGCGGCCTTCTCCGCCTCGATATCCGCCTGTAACATCTGCGGAATCCTCACGGGCAGCGTCAGGCAGGCCGGCGACCAGAGGCCGTGGGGCTGCTTTGTCTCAAAGCCGACGGTTCCTCCGAGCAGCTGAATCAGCTCCCCCAGCTTCTGCAGATGCATCATCTCCGCCATCGCGATGCCGAGAATCGTCCGCACCAGGGAACACGCTTCGCCGGACATCCGGTTTTCATTATTGATGTACTGTAATATTGCAGATAATTCCGATACTGAACCACAATAGTCGAACGTCAGTAAATCCGCATACTTCTGATTTTGTTCTCTCACCTGAATCGGCGGATACGGAAGGTCCACCATAATCGGCCGGATTCCGCCGAGGCTGCAGTCATTTGTGAGCAGATTGCTTCTCTCCATTTTAAATTCTCCTGTCTCAGGATATCAGCGCTGTTTCTTTTTCGCGCTCCTGATATCTTATGCAGGAAGGAAGCTTTCTGCTAACGTTTCCCAGCGGTTTTTCGCCCGGGGATCCGGTGCGGTCAGACTTTTTTATCGAACAGAGATGCCGTCTCCTCCCCTGTCAGGCGCATGAAGCTATGTTTGTCATTATGCGGGAACAGCAGCTCCATATACAGGTCTCCCAGCAGGCTCTTTACCTTTTCATTGTCAACACAAAGTTCCGGAAAGTCATTCCTCTCCAAACCCTTTAACCGCTCTAATATTTCCTCGATCTCCTGCCACTTAAGCGTTTCCGTCTCCGATTCGTCGCCCGGGCGTTCCGCGGCGGCCGGCTCTATGACCGGTTTTGCCTCCGGAATGTTATATACAACATTTTTACAGGTTTTTGCAAAGCATTCGGGATCATACTTCGCCAGGTAACGCAGATCCTCCATGGTCAGCGGTTTTTTATGATGTATTTTGAGATAGATGTTTACAAGACCGGTATCTTTTCCCATCGCCATCCTCCTGTCGTCTGTTCTTGTGTCAGATCAGACTGCTTCTTCCCGTTGTATGTGGCATCTCTGCGCTTCCACAAAATTCCGCCCTTACTTGTGATACGGCTCATTCCGCATAATCCGGTACGCACGGTAAACCTGTTCCAGCAGGATCACCCGCATCAGCTGATGCGGGAAGGTCATCCGGGAAAAGCTGATCTTCTGGTCCGCCATGGATAAAATCTCCTCCGACAGGCCCAGGGATCCACCGATCAGAAATACGATGTGGCTGGTTCCGCTGACAGACATATGTTCAAGCCGGCCGGAAAACGCCACGGAATCCATCTCCTGCCCGTCGATGGCGAGGGCGATCAGCCGGCAGCCCTCCCCACGGAGCTTCTCGAGCCGGGCGTGGATGCGTGCTCCCTCTTTCTCCAGGATCTGGGCCGTCTCCGCCGCACTGGCGCACTCCGGCGTCCGCTCGTCCGTCACCTCGACGATGGAAAGCCCGCAGTAGCGCCCCAGCCGCTTCTCATACTCAGCGACGGCATCCCGGTAAAATTTTTCTTTTATTTTTCCGACACATACGATTGTAATCTTCATAACCGGATTATACCATATGCGCCTGTGACCGTCCATGTACTTTTTGACAGTCTCCGGCAGATTTCCCTACAATTCGGTTGCGGATACATCCGAAATCCTCTATAATAAAACTATCAAAAAGAAGAGGTAAACCGATATGTGGTGTCCGAACTGTAAAAACGAATATGTCCCGGGGATTACAACATGCGCCGACTGCGGCATCCCCCTTGTCGATGCGCTGGAAGAAGCCGCCGGCTTTACACCGGATCCCGGGACGGCAGACCTGATATCCGCAGGCTTCGCCCCAGACGATCTGTCCGGACAGACGGCGTCCCCGGTCACCGCCGCGCATGCCTATGTATCACAGCGCACCAGAGCCGAGGATATGAAGTCCACCGCGTACACGTTCACCCTGATCGGAGGCGCCGGGCTCATCCTTCTCGTGCTGTTTGCGGCAGGCATCCTGCCCTTTCACCCGGCGATCTATTCAAAAATCATGATCTGCCTGGTCATGGGAGCCATGTTTTCTGTTTTCCTGCTGGTCGGGATCCATTCCTTCCGCCAGATAAAGAAAATCACACAGGCCGCGGACGAGGAAGAGGCGCTGTACGATGAGATTATGAAATGGTTTCCCGCATCGCACACGGCGGCGGAGATCGACGCGGCCCGCGATCCGGTATCTGCGGAGGGCAGCGGGGAGGAAATGATCTATTTCGCCCGCTATGAGGTGCTGAGCCGCCTGATCACGGAGCGCTACCCGTCGCTGGAGGAATCGTTTCTCGACCACGTGATCGAGACGCTGTATGCAGAGCTGTTCTGACGCTGCACAGCCATGGCATCTGCAGCGCAGACACAAACTACCGTCATAAAAAAGCAGCGCGGAAATGGAGAAGATTATGAAATTACTCGAAGAACGCATTCTCGCAGAGGGAAAAGCAGTCAGTGAAGAGATTTTAAAAGTGGACAGCTTCATCAACCACCAGGTGGATCCGGTGCTGATGCAGCAGATCGGCGAAGCGTTTGCCGCACATTTTAAAGATCGCGGCATTACAAAAGTAGTGACCATTGAGAGTTCCGGCATCGCCCCGGCGCAGATGACGGCGCTCGCCCTGGGAGTCCCGCTGGTGATTTTCAAAAAACAGCCCTCCCGGGTGTTAAACGACAACCTTCGTCAGACGGTCGTCACCTCCTTTACGAAAGGCACCAGCTATGAGCTGACCCTGGCGCAGGATTTCCTCACGGAGGAGGATCATGTGCTGATCATCGACGATTTCCTGGCAAACGGGGAAGCGGCGACCGGATGCATCCGTCTGCTGCGGCTCTCCCACGCGACGGTCGCCGGCGTCGGCGTCCTCATCGAGAAATCCTTCCAGCCTGGCCGGGAGAAACTGACGGAGCAGGGTCACGAAGTGTATGCCCTGGCCCGCATCGGCAGACTGGAAAAAGACCGGATCGAATTTCTGCCGGCGGACGATGCGCACTGAATGTATCACCGGTCAGATCGCGAATGTATGACATGTCACAGTGCCCTTCGGTCAGATCGCAGATGTATGACATGCCGCAGCAGACAAGGGCCGGGATATCACAGGTACTGATATCCCGGCCCTTGTCGGATTCTGATCTGATCCGTCCCCTCAAATATTTCCTCCAGCGTCATTCTTCTCGTCTTTTCTGCGCTCCGCTTCCGCCAGTTTCATATTCATCTCCCATTTTTCCTAAAAAGTTCGGCCCTCACCATCCACAACGCATGGCTGCGTCTGATCCCTCACTGCGGCATGCCTTCCCCTTCCGGGACCACGCCGTCCGGATACCAGATAAAATTTGCGCGGTTTACTCCGCTGCGCAGGCCGTTTTTCGTATTTACAGCGCGCACGGAAAGAATATTGTTTCCCGGGGGAACCTCGATCGGACCTTCATATCTGGCCGACTGACGCGTCGGATCCGAGCCGTCCCAGGTATAATAAATCTCACAGTCGCTCTCTGTGTGGAGCACAATAAATGTCTGCTCTGTCACTTCCCCGCCGTTCGGCCAGATAGAGGGCGGATCCGGCGGTTCAAACCGGATTTCATAGGTTGCGCTTTTCACCTCGCTGCAGATCCCCTTTTCGTTGACGCAGACAGCGGAAATCTCATATTCACCCTCCTCGTCGAGCGGGATACCGGACTCCTCGTCGTAGCGAATGCCATTCTTCTGATCCGGGGTCGAGCCGTCCGTGGTGTAATAAATGTCGCAGCCCTCCATCGAGACGATCACGACGTCCATAAAATCGTCATATGTACCGGCAACAGGAGAAATCACCGGCGCCTTCACATGATACGGCGCAAACAGTTTTCTGATCTCCGCATTCCGCACGGTCTCCTCAAGCGCCAGAATCCCGTCGAAGTCGCCTTTTGCCTCATAGACCTCAATCAGGCGCTGGTATGCCTGCAGGTGATTGCCGTTTGCCTGTATCGCGTCCATCAGTACCACCATGGCAGCGTCATAGTCTTCCTGTGCGATACAGACCTCCGCTATGCCCATCCGGGCTTCCGGGTCCTGCGGATGCAGGGCAAGCGCCGTCTCATAATAGTTCAGCGCGTCCTCATACCGGCTGCCGGAGCGGCTCTGCTCCGCCATCGCCATTTGGTAGTCGTACGAATTTGCATTTTTAAAATCTATGACAAGCTTTATCGAGACTCCCGCCACGATAAAGACGAATAAAAGGCCGCACACCAGCAGAATCGGCATTTTCCCGCTGATCTGGTACTCGTTCTTCGGATTCTTTTTCTTTTTTTTCTTTTTTCCGCCGGATTTGTCCGCGTCCTCCTCCGTTAAAAGAGAACGCAGATAATCATCCTCCAGCAGGCTGTAGTCCGGTACGATCTGGGCTTCTTTTCCGCACACGGAACAATAGACGCGTCCTTCTTTGAGCTCCGCGCCGCATCTTGCACACTTCATAGGAAATCCCTTTCCGTTACATCAGCACAGCTTCGATACAATTATTCATCAGCATGGCGATCGTCATCGGTCCCACGCCGCCCGGAACGGGTGTGATGGCTGATGTATGCGGCGACACTTCATCGTATTTTACGTCCCCGCAGAGTTTATTGTCCGCATTCCGGTGAATCCCCACATCGATCACCACAGCGCCCTCTCTGACATAATCCGCTGTGATAAACTGCGGTTTCCCGAGCGCGGCGATCAGGATATCCGCCTCCCGGCAGAGCTCCTTTAAATTCTGTGTCTTTGAATGCGTGATCGTCACAGTCGCGTTTTCGCGCAGCATCAGAAGCGCCATCGGCTTTCCGACGATATTGCTCCGGCCGATGATGACACAGTGCTTCCCGGCGATCGGAATGCCGGAGCGCTTTAAGAGCTGGATGATCCCGGCCGGCGTGCAGGAGACGAAGCCCGGCTCGCCGATCGCGAGCTTTCCGACATTTTCCGGATGAAACCCGTCCACATCTTTTCTGGGGGAAATCGCCCGGATGATCCGGTCCGCGTCAATCTGCGGCGGCACCGGCAGCTGGACTAAGATCCCGTTTACCGTATCGTCCTCATTCAGCTTTTCGATCAGGGCGAGCAGCTCCTCCTCGCTGGTCTCCTCCGGCAGCTCATAGGAGAGCGACCGGATCCCGATATAGGCGCATGCCTTCTTTTTATTGTTTACATAGACGGTGGAGGCCGGATCCGCCCCGACCTGAATCACCGCTAACGCCACTTCCTTTCCCTCTTTTTGCAGAAGCTCCACTCTCTGCTTTGCCTCGTCTTTGATCTCCTGTGCGATCCGTTTTCCGTCAATGATCTGCGTCATACATTCTTCCTTTCCACTCTATGGCGATTAAAACAGTCCGGTAATTACGCCGTCGTCATTTACATCGATCCCGTAGGCCGCAGGGTTCTTCGAAAGGCCGGGCATCGTCATGATCGCTCCGGTCACGGCAACGACAAATCCCGCTCCGGCCGACACATAGACCTCACGGACATTTACGGTAAACCCGGTCGGGCGGCCAAGCTTTGTCTGGTCGTCGGACAGCGAGTACTGTGTCTTTGCCATGCAGACGGGGAAATCCGACATTCCCATGTCCGCGATCCGCTTTAACTCGCGCGCTGCGGCGGGTGCATAGGTCACGCCGTCCGCCCCGTAGATCTCCTTTGCGACCGTTTCAATCTTTTCCTCCAGGGAAAGGCTGTCCTCATAGATCGGCTTAAAATGGCTCTCCTTCTGCTCTAACGTCTCCAGAACCTTGTTCGCGAGGGCGATACCACCCTCTCCGCCCTTCTCCCACACCTCGGAGAGCGCGAATTCACAGCCTCTCTCCAGGCAGAACTTCTCCACAAAATCCGTCTCCGCCTTCGTGTCCGTGACAAACGAGTTTAAGGTCACGACCACCGGAACCCCGTACTTCTGAAGGTTCTCGATGTGCTTCTCCAGATTCACGATACCTTTTTCCAGTGCCGCGAGGTTTTCCGTGCCAAGCTCCGCCTTCGGCACGCCTCCGTTGTATTTTAACGCGCGCACCGTGGCCACCAGGACGACCGCATCCGGCGCCAGCCCGGCCTTTCTGCACTTGATGTCAAAGAATTTCTCCGCGCCCAAGTCCGCGCCGAAGCCCGCCTCCGTCACCACGTAGTCGGCCAGCTTTAACGCCGTCTTTGTGGCGCGCACACTGTTGCAGCCGTGCGCGATATTGGCAAACGGGCCGCCGTGGACGATCGCCGGGGTGTTCTCTAAGGTCTGGATCAGGTTCGGCTTTAACGCGTCCTTTAAGAGCGCCGCCATGGCTCCGGTCGCGCCGAGCTCTCCCGCCGTCACCGGTTTTCCGTCAAAATTGTAGGCGATGATGATATTGGAAAGCCGTTTTTTCAGGTCGTTCATATCATCCGCGAGGCAGAGGATCGCCATGATCTCAGAGGCCACTGTGATCACAAAGTGATCCTCTCTCACCATGCCGTCCGCCTTGCTGCCCAGTCCCACCACGATATTGCGCAGCGAGCGGTCATTCATGTCCATGCAGCGTTTCCAGACGACCTGTCTCGGATCGATGCGAAGCTCGTTTCCCTGCTGGATGTGATTGTCGAGCAGCGCGGCGAGCAGATTGTTCGCGGAGGTAATCGCATGAAAATCCCCGGTAAAATGAAGATTTAAGTCCTCCATGGGCACCACCTGCGCATATCCGCCGCCCGCGGCGCCGCCCTTGATCCCAAAGCACGGGCCGAGCGACGGCTCGCGCAGCGCGATCACGGCCTTTTTGCCGAGCTTTCCGAATGCCTGCCCCAGCCCTACGCTTGTCGTCGTCTTTCCTTCCCCCGCCGGCGTCGGATTGATGGCAGTGACCAGAATCAGCTTTCCGTCCGGCTCGTCCTTCACGCGGTTCATCAGCTCATCGGAGAGCTTGGCTTTGTATTTTCCGTACAGCTCCAGCTCGTCCTCGCGGATCGCAAGCTTTGCAGCCACGTCCGCAATCGACTCCATCGTCGCTTCCTGTGCAATCTGAATATCTGTTTTCATGTGTTCCCTCCATTCTGCGCATCTCCCGGCGTTTGCTCCGGCCCGGCGCAAGCCCGTTTACGGTTGCATCACTTTTTTATAGGTAGTCCTCCTCATACTGCTCAAACTGCTCCGGGGACATTAATACCCGCCTGGGCTTTGTCCCCTCCTCCGGCCCGACGATGCCGGCCTCCTCGAGCTGATCCATGATCCTGGCCGCGCGGTTAAACCCGACTTTAAAATAACGCTGTAACATGCCGATCGACGCTTTATCCTTGTCGATGATCAGTCTGGCGGCATCCGCAAAGTAGGAATCTCTCCCGTCTCCGCCGCCGGCATCCATACCGACGCCGCTGCCCGCAGCGCCAAGGCTGCTCATTTTTGCCTCCATGTCCGGCCGGTAGGTCACCTGGCCGTTCTGTTCCTTTAAAAATTCAACCACATTTGTCACTTCCGTATCCGATACAAAGGCGCCCTGCACGCGCACCGGCTTTGGAATGCCCTGCGGGTGGAACAGCATATCGCCCTTTCCGAGCAGCTTTTCCGCGCCGACCATATCCAGGATTGTCCTTGAGTCGGTGCCGGATGTCACCGCAAACGCGATCCGGCTCGGCATATTCGCTTTGATCAAACCTGTGATGACGTTGACCGACGGCCGCTGTGTCGCGATGATCAGATGGATCCCGCAGGCTCTGGCAAGCTGCGCCAGACGGCAGATGGATTCCTCCACCTCCCCGGCGGCCACCATCATCAGATCCGCGAGCTCGTCCACGATAATCACAATCTGCGGCAGCTTCTCCGGCTTCGGGTCGCCCTCAATCGTCGGAAGCGAG
Organism: uncultured Roseburia sp.; assembly: GCA_947642555.1. Lineage (GTDB taxonomy): Bacteria > Bacillota > Clostridia > Lachnospirales > Lachnospiraceae > Roseburia. Next base: position 30,602 of record CANRSX010000048.1, read on the forward strand.
TCGATCTTCGCATTGTATCCCTTTAAGTCGCGCACACCGGCTTCGGCAAACTTCTGATAGCGCTCATCCATCTCCACGACCGCCCACTGCAACGCGCCGGCCGCTTTTTTCGGATCCGTCACCACCGGGATCATCAGGTGCGGAATCCCGTTGTAGATGCTGAGCTCGACCACCTTCGGATCCACCATGATCAGCTTCACGTCCTTTGGATCCGCTTTGTATAAAATACTCATCACGATCGTGTTGATACAGACGGATTTTCCGGATCCCGTCGCGCCGGCGATCAGAAGATGCGGCATCTTTGCGATATCCGCGACCGTCGGCTTGCCGGCGATGTCTTTTCCGACGCAGAAGGAAATCCGTGAATCATGCTTCTGAAACTCCTCCGATTCGATCAGCTCCCGGAATGCAACCATCGAATTTTCCTTGTTCGGCACCTCGATTCCGACTGCCGCCTTGCCCGGGATCGGCGCCTCGATCCGGATATCCGCTGCCGCCAGATTCAGCTTGATATCGTCCGCCAGATTGACGATTTTATTGACGCGGACGCCCATCTCCGGCTGAATCTCATAGCGCGTGACCGCAGGGCCGCAGCTGATATTCGTGATCGTCACACTGACGCCGAAATTTTTTAAGGTCTGCTGAAGCTTTAACGCTGTCATCTGCAGCTGCTGTTTTGACTCCCCGGCCGTCTGTTTCACCTCGTTTAGCAGAGTGACCGGCGGAAATACATATGGCTTTTGCGGCGGCTCCTCCGGGGTGATCTCCACCGGCCGGGCAGGCTCCTGCTGACGCACGGATGCGCTTCCTGTATGTATCCCGGTCGCCGGACGGGCCGCTGGTTCTGCGAACGTGTCCTCCGCGGTCTTACGCACCGTCTCCTGCTCTCTGGCCTCCCGCACAGCTGCCGTCTCCTGCCATGCATCCGCATCCTCCGCGAAGGCAGGCTCGTCGTGCGTCTCTTCCCGGGCATTCCATGCCGTCTCCTGCCATGCATCCGCATCCTCCGCGCCAGCTGCCGTCTCCTGCCATGCATCCGCATCCTCCGCGAAGGCAGGCTCGTCGTGCGTCTCTTCCCGGGCATTCCATGCCGTCTCCTGCCATGCATCCGCATCCTCCGCGCCAGCTGCCGTCTCCTGCCATGCATCCGCATCCTCCGCGAAGGCAGGCTCGTCCATGCGCTCTGCCAGAATCCCTCTGACATCCGCCGCGATCTGTTCCGACGCCGTCTCATCAAACGGCCTCTGCCAGTCAGCGGATTCCTGCATCTGCTCTTCCTGCGGTTCGGTCTGTATGGACGGCCGGTCCCTGTGCGCTCCGGTTTTCTCCTCCCGCTCCGTCGGGATCAGCTCGATCGCCGATTCCGGCTCCTCCTGCTTTACGGTCATGGGCGCTAACTCCACCTCGGACTCCGATGCGATATACGGCATCCGCGGCACTCCGGCCGTGTGCTCGGTCAGCGCGGAGAGCTTAATTTCCCGCTCCGGCGAAGGCCCGACCGGGCTTAAGGAAACCTGGCGTTCCTCCTCCAGGGAAAAGGCGTCTGCTGCAATCTCGTACATTCCGCCCCCCACAGCCGCCATTCCGGTTCCCGCTCCGATTCCGCCGGCCGGCGAGACCCCGGCTCCGTCATAAAAAGCCGGTTCCTCCTGCGGATATTCGGCGTAGAGCTCGCTGATTCCGCCCGGTTCCTGCTTTGGCACCACGCGCGTATCGATGGCCACGCCCTGCACCTTCCGGTCCATCCGGCGCTGCGCCATCTCCTCGCGCTTTAACTCCCGCTTCTGCTCGCGTTCTTCCCGCCGCTGTCCGGCGCGCTCGCGGTATTTCTGATTCCCGATCTTTGCCGATTCGTATACCTTTTTCCCGCCCTTCTGCATTCCGCGCAGCGCGGAGCGCTCCGTGAGCAGGACCAGCGAAATGATCAGCACGACCGCGTCGATCACATAGGCGCCGATCAGCCCGAAGCAGGAGCTGATCAGCTGTGCCAGCAGGCCGCCTGCAAATCCGCCGCCCGTCTTGTGCTCATGGCTGTACAGATAGGCATCAGGACCGGTCAGCGGCTCGTTTCCGTGGACGATCAGCTCGGCAAACATACACAGAAAGATGACGAGCAGCGCCATCGCAACCAGCTTGACTACCGCAATGCGGTTCCCGCGGTTTGACACGGCAAAAAAGGTTCCCACCAGAAGAACCGGCGGGAACACATAAGCAATCAGCCCGAACACGCCAAAAAAGAAGCTGCTGACCGCGTTTCCGATCGTACCTCCCAGTCCGAAATTACTCAGAAATAATAATAGCGATATCGCGACAATGATCCAGAGGATCACTTCCCGCGTAAAATTTTCCTCCGGCTTCGCCGCAGCCGTTTTTGCCGCTGAAGCTTTTGCAGCCGTTTTTTTACCGGGCTGCGCTTTTTTCGCAGCGGCGGCATTTTTTTTCCCTGTTGCCAAAAATATCCCTCCAAAACTGGTTATGCCGCATAGAAATACCCGCCGATCGACAGCGCGCCGACCAGAAAGCAGTAAATGGCAAACACAGTAAATTTCTTTTTCCGCACGACGACCAACATCGTCTTGATGCAGACATATCCGATCACCGCAGCGATCAGCATTCCGATTATGTAATAGGAGACTTCGGCGCCGGACACCTCTGTCCCCGCAAGATCCTTAAGCTGTAAAACAAGCGCGCCTAAGATCGCCGGTATGGACATCAGAAAGGAATACTTCACCGCGAAATTGCGCTGATACCCGCTCAGCAGACAGGCGGTGATCGTCGTGCCGGAGCGCGAAAGGCCCGGCAGCGTCGCGATTCCCTGCGCGATCCCCACGCCGAACGCATCCGTGTAGGTGACCTGCTTCGGGAGCTTTCCCATATCTTTTACATGGTCGGCAATCAGGAGAAGGACTCCCGTCACGACCAGGCAGATACCGGGAACGATCAGAATCTCGGACGCCATGTCCACCACCTCGCGTCCGAAAAATCCGATCACGCCGGTCGGGATCGTCGATACCAGAAGCAGCACCACAAGCTTTCGGTAGCTGCTGCTGATGATCCGCCGGTACGGCTCCTTCTTCCGTCCGCTCTTCCCGGTATTCTGAAAAAAGACCGCCAGATTGGCAAAGATATCGCGAAGGATTCCGATCCCCTCCACGATCATCCTGCCGAGATCACGATAGTATACGACGCAGATCGCCAGAAGAGTCCCCACATGCAGTAATACATCGTAGAGAATCCCGGTCTCCGTCTCGACTCCAAACAGTATCTTAAAAAGCGCCAGATGTCCGGAGCTGCTGACGGGAAGGAACTCGGTCAGTCCCTGGATCACGCCCATCAGAATCGCCTGTAGCAATGACATAGCTGCCTCCTTATCCATGTGTAATTCTGTCAGGAAACTTTTACATACTTATTAAATATATCATATTTAAACCGCTTTGTCATTAACAGCTTTTTTAAATTCTTATTACATATCCTGTCACAAGTTTGTTATAATTTACGCGGGCGTTTAACAGTTGAATAACAGAAAAAACACCTGCAGGCCGCATAAAACCTGCTTTTTTTAT
>CANRSX010000049.1 GCA_947642555.1 uncultured Roseburia sp.
AGACTGTAAATCTGCTGCAAATTGCTTCGGTGGTTCGAATCCACCTCTGCCCATTCTTCCAAAGCATATGAAATGCGGCGGAAGTTAACTGAATAGCGCGGGATGGAGCAGTCTGGAAGCTCGTCGGGCTCATAACCCGAAGGTCGCAGGTTCAAATCCTGCTCCCGCAATTTTTTGCCCAGTTAGCTCAGTTGGTAGAGCAGAGGACTGAAAATCCTCGTGTCTCTGGTTCGATTCCGGAACTGGGCACTGTATATTGTTATAAAGTACATGGGGTATTAGCTCAGTTGGCAGAGCACTTGACTTTTAATCAAGTTGTCCCGGGTTCGAATCCCGGATGCCTCATTGACGAAAAACAGCCGGAAGCCAGTAAAATCAAGGGTTTGCGGCTGTTTTTAATTTATCCAATGTTTGCAATGTATGAAGTTTTAAATGTACGCATCGCGTTCGCAGAGGGGGTATTTTGACCCTAATGTACGCATTGTGTACGCAAAATCAGATTGACATAACATCGTTTATTACAGTCGTTACATCCTCTTTTTCTTCTATGATATGATTATAAACATTAATCACCATCTTTTCCGTATCACCCATGAGCTGTGCTATTTTCTTTATGCTGATAGCCGGCACATGATAGCAGAGATTGCTGCAGTAATTATGACGGAAAATATGAGCTGTCAGTCCGGTGATAACCGGGATCGCGTCTGTACCACCTGCGGCGTAATTCATTTTCTTCACGATCGACGCCCACATTTTATCATAGGACGACTTTGTGATCAAAGATCCGTCCCTGCAGGTGAACAGTTGGACACCGGTAAGCGTTGACATGTATGAATGCAGGAACGCTGCTGTAGACGCCGGAACAGGCACCTTACGAATACTGTTCGCCGTCTTTGGCGTCGGCTTGATCTCAGACGCGTTGCAATCGAAAATCAGGGCTTTTGTGATTGAGACAGTGCATTCCTGCCTTGTAAAGGAAAAATCGAATTTTGACAGCGCCAGCGCTTCCCCACGGCGCAATCCGCAGGCGTATATAAGAAAAACAAAAGCGCGTTCCCTGTCGGTGAAATTTGCAAGACGGATCGCGTCTTTTTCTATGGGTGTCAGCGTGCGTTTTTCCACGCGGACATATTTAGGCAGACTGATATCGGCACAGATTAGATCATACATGCCTGGTCCGATACAGTTGTCAGCAACCGCCATCTTAAGGATCTGCCGGAAAGTGATGGCGATCTGCTGGCATGTGCGCGGTTTATCCAGTGCAGAGTTAATTGCCATCTGAAAATGACTGTTCCGTATGTCGGACAGCTTCACGCCTTCGAGAAATGCCAGGTGCTTTTCTACAATATTCTGATACATCACCTGTGTATTTTTTTCCCGCGTTCCTTTTTTAGTCTCAATCCACTGCCGGGCGTAATCTAGGAACATAGTATCTGTATTCCTTACATACTGACCGTTCTCCAGCGTATTGCGCAGCTGCGTCACCTGCCGTTCAAGATCTGCGCTGGATTTTCTTGATACGAGACGTTTGCGATGCTTCGTTCCATCCTTATTATAAGTCCCGTCCCACATCCTGGTCTCCCACACTCCACGATCGTTTTTACTGTACTTTGCTTTTGCCATGGCATCCTCCTCAAAAATGTGTATAAAAATAACAGCCAGCGATTTTTCGCTTGCCAGCTGTTCCCGGAGGTGGTAAGATATTCATGCATTGTTATGATTTGTCCTCCGGGACGGATCAGGGACCGTCCCTGTTGGCACAGGGGCGGTTTTTATTAGTATAGTTTTTTGTTCCGTTCTCGTTCAATTTGCTGGATACTTTTTTGTGGCACAGGAAGGTCTTCCGGCATGGTACCACCTAAATCTTTAATTGTTTCACGAACTTTTCTGCCAACTTCAAAATGAGCTTTGTTAGCGGCATCTTTTCCAATAATATGTTCTTTTCGTAATTTTTCGTCAGTTTGTGTCGCACGGAAAAGATTAGCAGCAAGCTCTGTACTTCCCATATGATCTAGAATGTCCTGGCTTTTCTTCAGTCCCTTTCTTTTATGTATGTCGTTTTTGGTCAGACCGCCATATAATCCCTGATAACCGTTATTTTGAAAAATTGCATAATCAATAGGTTTTTCAACACCAGCCAGCTTTGCGGCGGCGGCTAATGATTTATTGTGAACTTTCATTTCGTTTCGAATAGCAAGGCGTTTGTTGTCTTCGTCAAGATTGTCATAGTTTTCAATGAGTTCTTGCTGTCTTGTTTTTATAGCAAAGTAGGACTGTCCAAGAGCGATAACCTTTTTTCTTGAATCACCATTCTGAACGATCAGATAGCAGGCATATCGCGATAATTCGTAATCCTCAATAATTTTTTCTGCGCTATTAGGCATAGGGATCGTTTTGTTGACCTCAACAAAATGTTCCGCAGAGTCGTTTTCGCTGTTGTTACAAGCGATAACTGCCCGGTGAATAACCTTTTTAAAATTACGCCATTCTTTATATTCTAAAGCAATTTGTAATTCTCTTGCATACCAAAATTCCTGCCCGTATATATTCGTATGTCTGATAGACTCAAAAAGAGATTCTGTATAATTGGTTTCCTCATCAGAAGAAAGAGCTTTGGATAATACACGTTCAGATAAGGCATGCAATTTCATTTCAAATTCTTTTTCATCCATGTCCGACTCCTTTACATATCAAGTAATTCAAACTGTTCTATCCTCCGGGATGGATCGGGAACCGTCTCTGTTGACGCAGGGGCGGTTTTGTTTGTGTAACGTAAAAGACCCCGTATTTCTACGAGGTCTTCACATAATGAACTGATATCTTCTTTTTATGCCCTTAAGGCGATATTAAGGGATAAAACTATCCCTTCGTCAATTCATTATAGACTATATTATACTCGTAGTCAATAAAAAGATTCATATTTATTCCGCATTCAGCTTCCCGATCACGCGCCCCATCGTCCGGGAGGATTCATCCAGCGGGATGTTATCATATTCCTGATTCAGTGAGATCAGCTCCGTATCGCCCAGTTGCTTCACATAGGCTTCGCCATCCACCTGGAAGATCCCGATCTCCCCGATGCGGATTTCCTGCGTCGCCTCCACCAGCAGGATATCACCGTCCTGATAGGTCGGCTCCATGGAGTCCCCGTTGACTCCGATCGCATAGCTCACGTTTCTGTATTCAGGGATATCCGGGATCTCGATGTCATCCTCCGGCACGTTATCGATGATAAGCTTACCGGTACCGGCGGAAGCGTTCTTATAATAGTAGCTGATCAGCCTGAACGGGACGACCTGCGCCGGTTCCTTTGGACTATGTTCCTGCACATTTTTGATACAGCTGTTCACAAATTCCTGCAGCACCTGCTTGGAATTGTCAGACAGTTGCTGATATGTACGTCCGATTTCAAGCATCAGCCGATAAAACTGATCATCAGCATTCACCTGCATGTTTTTCAGCAACAGCTCTATTCCGTCCCCTGTCTCTCTAAATGGCTCGCCAATGCCATCACGTAACCATTTTTCATTTACATTGAACTCTCGGCAGATTGCCTTTGACACCTGATCAGTGAGCGCACATTGCTCATGCTCTATTTTCGATACTGCGGTTTTTCCGATTCCGAGTCTAGCTCCGAATTTTTCAAGTGTGAGTCCACAGTTTTTTCTTATTTCTTTTACACGCTCTCCTTGAGCCATAAAATGTATCACCTCCTTTGTTTTAATCAAGCATATCATGTTAAAGTCAATAAATCAATAGAAAAGTTGAATAAAGGGACAATAAACTATTGACAAAGTAGAATTAGTGGATTACAATGTTGCATGAAGGGACAAAGCAGCGTTAGGCAAATGGCTTGCGCGCGAGATACAATTGAAGACAAAGGAAAGCAAGCAGGAGATCCGGGTGAGACAATAGGGCGGCACGTAAGTGGCATGGCGGCCAGGCTGTGGAAGGACAGACGGAGCGTGTGCGGAATAAGTGAGACCCGGTAAAGGTGACGAAGAAATCAGGAATGGCAGGACAAGACGGCAATAAGTTTGGGAAGTAGCGTGCGAAAACCTTAGACCTGGCCGACAGGTACCGTACTCCTAAAACAAGAAGCCATTAAGAGGAAGTATCGTCCGCGCGAGATGACACAGCACTTTCCTTTGTAATAAATCAGATGGAGGGATGGCATATGGAAAGAAATCCTGCTTACAGAACAAAATCGTTAAAAGAGCTTATCGATGGATACGCTTTTGAGTCCGGACGGGCTGACAGGAAAGACAGAGAGACAGCGCAGAGATACATCGTGAATGAAGTATATGCAAGAATTAAGAATACTTTTGATATGCTGGATGCTGATCCCGAATCGGCAGATCAGATTTACAAGCAGCTGATTGAGCATTAAACTTACTTCCCCGTCCCTGCCGGGTAATGCAGGGAGAACGCGAGGAAGAAATGAGCAGATCAGAGTATATTATCTGGAAATGCGAAACGATAGCGCAGATACAGGAAGAACACCCGTCATGGAACAACGAACAGGTGCAGAAGTATTTTTCTGCCGTAGAAGCTATTCTGCAAAGTAAAGGGTTCTTTGACTGATTTCAGCCTGACCTTGCAGAGTGGCGGGAAAATGGTGAGAGCGGGAGGAGGTGGCATGATGCAGGAAGAGATGAAAGAAGAGATGCGGCCGGAACTGATCAAGTTTATGAAGTCGGTAGCACAGCTGGATCCGGTCAGCTTTATGCTGACAAAGAATGCGGCGGAGGTTCTGCTGGCGCGGGATCTGATGGAGCGCGAACGGATGGCTGGGAATGTGCCGGCATGATCCGGGCGCGCGGATGGGAGAGGAGGTGAGAGGGATGGAAGAAAATAAGACACATAACCTTTATAAAGCAATCAGAGCAAGCTTCGAAAAGTTTGCCGCAGACCAGTATAAAAGAGTGAAGGAGGAAAGCGGCACTATTGGAGAGATCAGAGAAAAAATCAGGCAGATACACCTTGATGCTTCATGGGATCGCGCTTCATATGGTTTTGATCTGATAAAAGCGCTGGAAGCATTTGAAAAGAAAGAAACAGACAGCGCACTTCACGCGCTGCCTGTTAATAGCTCTGACATTAGTTAGATTCTATTTTCACAATGGCATTTTTAGCATAAGCTGTTTCGCGATTATCATTTATAAAAAAGAAATCGCAGGAACAAAGTGCTGAAAGAATCGACGGAAGAAGGCCATCGTGAACGTGATTATACAGATCAACAGGTTTTGAGAGGCTGGCGAAACACTCATCCTCGTTGATTACTGTAGCGACAGGGGTGATAAAATCATCCTCATGCAATTCAATCGCACTTTTGTCGGAAAACGTAATAGTTGCTGTCATAAAATTCCCTCCATGTGTAATTATATTTGGGCGTGTCACTGCCCTGTAAGAAAATTATAGCATGATAAATGTAGAAAGTGAAGAGAAAACCGCGCACGCCGACATGATCCCGACGTGCGGATGGGGAGGAGGTGAGATTAAAAATGGACACACAGAAAGGCGAAACAGTGAGATCAAAGATGATCCGGCTGATGGATGCACTCATATCAGTCGCGGAGAGGATTGCACAGAACGAGAATGCAAAACCGGAAGAGATTGCGGCTCTTCCGGGAATTGCAAATAGCGTAGTAAACATTACAGCTTATGCAGTAATTGAACCAAAGGGAACAACAGACTAGTCCCATCACTAATGCCGTGCAGGATATGAAAACAAATATATAAAGATGAAGGAGGAAAACGGAAGTGATCGAGCAAAAGTATAGCAAACCGGTCATGAAGATGTCCGAGCTTATGGAGCTTGGATTTCCACGGAGCTATCTCACGAGGATTTATTACACCGGGGATCGAAAAATAGCGTGGAAGAGCAATCCCGCGAAGTCAAACAGCATGATCCTGTTTGACACGGCAGAATTTGAAAAGTACCGACAGAAGCAGATAGCAGTCAGGTAGGGGAGGCGCAGAGATTGAGAGCTTTTTCAAACATTTTAATAGCAGCCGGATGTATGGCGGCCCTTTGCGGGGCCTGCTGTATTGATTCGCCCGGCCCGTACAGCTACACGGCCGGTATCGCCTGCGTGACCGGGCTGGCGATTGCCGGCGCCGGGTATCTGATCAGAGTTGCTGATGGCAGGATCCGCGATCGGCGGAAGTCTGATTTCTATACATACAGACATCGTGAAAAGTCTGATCTTGAGTATATCGATATTTAAGCAGTCCGTTACGGACAGGAGGGATATATGCTGACATCAGACGAAATTTTGGAAAAGCTGTATAAAGGTGCGTCCGGATTCCGCACGGATGTCCGGATGCGGAGATACTCTAAGGCTGCCTATGCATATGAGGCGGCCAGGAATATCGCGTTGTTTATGGAACTGGACGAGGATCAGCTTACGGTCCTGTTCGGATCCCGGCAGGGAGAAGAACCGGTCATCGGACTGTACGAGGAAGACCTTGCGCTCAGAGCGCAGGAACAGTGTATTATCCACAGTCAGACGATGCGGGAAATCACGATGGCAGAAAAAAGGTGGAGAGAAGAGGAATGGAGGAAAGGACTTGAACGACAGAATATTAAGGGCAAAACGCTATCTGCGACAGCTGAAAGATCTTGAGGATGTCCTGCCTGCCATGCGGGCGGAGCTTGATGCTGCCCGGCAGAGATCCGTTTCCTGCGGCTCTCCGTCTGCCGGAACTGTATCATCCGGCCATACATCACCGGACAGGATCCCGGGTGCGCTGGCCAGTATCATGGAGCGGGAGGAGGAACTGCAGCGCAGGATCCGCGAATACGAGGCCGTGAAGACGACAGCGACCCGCCTGATCAACGAGATCCCTGATAACCGGTATAAGGCCGTGCTGTATCACTATTATCTGCGCGGGCGGACACTGCAGGGGACAGCCGCCGTCCTGCACCGGTCCTACCAGAATGTGTGTCAGCTCCACGGCCGGGCGCTGGAGGCATTCGGGCGGCTGATGGAAGCAGAAGAATACTGGGATCCGCAGAAGTTCAAGAAACGGACGACGGAGGACTGACATATGAAGGAAGTGACGATTTACATATCCAGCACGATCCGGGGAACGCAGCGGCAGAACGGATTTATCGGCTATGTGCTGGAATATTATCCTCCGCACAGAAAATATCCTGAAACATTGTACGACTATGAGGCCGTTTATGACGTCAACTGCAACCGCGCCATACTGGATGCCCTTCTGCGCGCCCTGGCACGACTGCGGGAGAAGTGCGTCCTGTCTGTTTATACGGAGTCGGGCTACCTCTATAACGGCTTCGGCGGCGACGCGCTGGTCAGTCGCTGGCAGTCAAACGGCTGGCGGACGGCGAAAAATACGGAAGTGAAGAACCGCGACAAGTGGGAGGAGCTGATCCGGGCGTTCCAGGGGACGATTTACCGGTTTTACCTTAACGAGAGCAACGCCTATATTGTCAGACTGAACGCAGACCTGCAGATGCTCGCGCGCCATGACATCACACTGGAAGCGATGCGGAAAAAGCGAACATAATCCCGGCCGGCCGGATTTACATAGAGTCACCGTCAACTGGCACAGCAGAAAGGAGGTTTACATGGAAAGTATTCAGCTTGGAGAAATTGCGGGCGGAGCTCTGCAGGAGAAAATACAGCAGGCGCTCCAGGACGTTTTCCGCAACATGCAGGATCCCAACACACCTTATAAAAGGATGCGCGAGATCACGGTCAAAATGAAGTTTGCTCAGAACGAGGAGCGGAATGACGTCAAATGCGAGATATCTGTGGAAAAGAAACTCGCATCGTCCCGGCCTGTCGCAACAGCATTTTATGTGGAGACGGATCTGCGATCGGGAACCGTCGAATACGAGGAATACGGAGGCGGGCTCCGCGGGCAGATGAGCCTGTCGGACTTTCCGGGGATGGATCCGGGAGGCCATGCAGAGGCCGCGGCGGAAGAGAGCGCACCGATTGATTTCAAGGCAGCCCGGCAGGCATAGGCCGGGCAAAAGAGAAGGAGGATTATCATGATTAAAGAAGCATTACAGTATGTTGTAAATCTGGCAGCACCGAATGTGCGGGAGATCAAAGGGGAGATGTGGGCGGACAGGGACCTGCACAGAATTACATATACCCCGTATGCGGACAGCATTAAGATGAGCACGCTTACCAGCCTTGTTGACTATATTCAGTCCGGCATTGATTCCATGAGCGACACGATGGTTATCCATATCGTGAGCCCGACCGAAGTGCGGCTGTTTTCGGAACTTGATGCAGAGCGCAGGCGGGAGGAACTTGTGGTTGTCAGGGCGCAGCTGCCGGAATTCCGGTTCGGAAGTTTTATGGATAATGAAACATTCTGCATTTCCGCTCAGGCGCTGTTCCATAATACGCCGGACAAAGCAAAAATTTTAACTTTTGCCGGGACTGCGGAGGAGGGAACCATCACATCCTACAGTGATGATGGTATCTCACAGAAAGCAACGGTGCAGTCCGGCATCACGAGCCGGGAAACGAAGCTTGTACCGAATCCGGTAGCGCTGGCGCCGTATCGCACATTTCATGAAGTCGATCAGCCGCTCAGCAGCTTTATTTTCCGAATGAGGTCAGACCGCGGCGTGGTGGAGTGCGCCCTGATCGAGGCGGACGGCGGAGCATGGAAGAACGAGGCCATGGAGAGCATCAGGGAGTATCTGACGGATGCGCTGCGCGGGACGGAGGATCATTTTATCATTATCGCGTAGACGGAGCGGCAAAAGCGGAGCGTGTGCGTGCGGGTCTGCTTCGGAACAGATAGTATATCACGAAAAATAAGGCCCGGGTTCGGCTTTCGGGAAGGATCCGGGCGGGAAGGAAAGTAAAAGCGTGTCAAGAGAGGGCATTCGTTACTTTTCTTTCGACACAGATTTCTTTCATACGGATAACAAAATTAAGCTTATCAAGAGTGAGTACGGTTCTAAGGGCGTGGTCATACTGATCCATACCCTGTGCGCCATATACTCCGATAAGGGCTATTACAAGCGCTGGACGGAGGACGACTGCTTCCTCGCGTCGGAAGATTTGGGCTGCGGCTGTTCCCCGGCGCTCATAGGCGAGGTGATAAACAGGTGCATTAAACGTGGGATCTTTAACGAGACCGTTTTTAATGCGTCAGGAGTACTCACTTCCCACGGTATACAGATCCGGTTTCTCAGGGCCGCCGCCAAGCGGGACAAAATCGGGATCCTGAAACAGTATGCTTTGTTCGACGTCGAAGAGCTTCCGAAAGGCATGCGTAAGAAAATTGTCTTTTTTTCGGAAGACGGTGATATTTGCGATAAAAAAAGTGCTGTTTCAGATAGAAAAGTAGCCGGCAATCCTATAAAGAAAGAAATTAAAGAAAGAAAAGATATTAATAATGTGCATCCTGACGGGATGCACGGGACAGATGCATCAGCAGAGCAGATCGAGGAGTTTTTCGAATCAGTCTGGAAACTGTATCCCATAAAACGGGGAAAAGGACAGGTGTCTGCATCGAAGAAAAAGGTGCTGTACCGGATCGGGTTTGACCAGGTAAAACAATGCGTCGACAGGTACCTGCAGGACATGAGGACGATCGGCAGGGATCAGGAATACTGGCTGAACGGAAGTACATTTTTTAATTCAGGATACGCGGACTATCTTGACAAAAATTATGAGCCGGACAGGCGGGCGGCATCGTCCCAGGCGCAGAAAAATAAGTTCAACAATTTTGATCAGCGGAACTATGACTACGACCAGCTGGAACGGATGCTTCTGACGACGGATCCGGGGAGCCCCGGAGGTAACGGCGACAGAAAATGATGGAAGGGAGGATATCAGGCGATGGGATGGGCCGATAAAGAACTGAAAAAGTACAGGGTACACAGGGCGGCACAGGCCATAATGAGAGATCCGCGCTATGTGGCAGCGCAGAAACAGGAACGGGACGAGGCTGTAAAACGGGCGCTGGATATGTTTCTTGTCGTCTCGGCCGCATATCTGCATGATCGCCTGGGATATGGCAGGACGCGGATCATACGGTACCTGGAATATGTCGACGAGCAGATGCAGTATCTCGAAGAGCTGCCTGACTATTTTGAGAGCATGAATGCAGCTATCCGGGAAGAGACCGGCGTGGACGTGATGAGACTGGAGGTGAGTGACAGGTGAGGTGGTGTAATGCGATGAATATGTGGATCAAAGACATGAAAGACAAGGATTTTAAACGGTGCGGGTGCGAGGGCAGATGCGAAGGCTGCTATAACGCAGCGGAAGTCGAGTCTGATCCGGCCGGCAGACCTGATTTTTCCGGCAGTTACCGGAGTTTTCTCGCGTCCAGGTTCGGACGGATTGTGTAGGCGGGAAGGAGGTTACAGGCAGTGGAAACGGGGAAAAATCCGAGCGAGATCATAACGGATTTTCTTAATTTTTTAGAGGACGCGAAATCCAAGTACGAAGCTGCTTATTCCGATGTCGGCGAAGAGGATCGGAAGCTGCAGACATTTCTTCACGATATCGAGCTAGCGCCGAACAGGAACGAGCGGAACCGGATCTGCACAAGGCTCCAGCAGAGTCGTCGGGCAAGGCGGATGGCGAAGGACCGGGCGAAGCTGTATGAGCACATCTGTAAGTTTTATACGGACAAGCAGAATCAGGTTCTGCTCAAAGCCCTGCGGAGGCTGCAGAATGAGCAGATCGCCGAAGAAAAGTATCTGTTCGGGCCGCGGGAGTTTAAGAACAGGGTGGAATAGGAGGGACGGATGAATTTACTGTGCAGAGCAAAGCGCAAAGACAACGGGGAGTGGGTGCAGGGATATTATGCTGGTTTTCTTGACTGTATTTTCGAGCCGGCATCCATGAGATTTATAGAAGTGCATACAGAGACAGTATGTCAGTTTTCAGGTGCAGAAGACGATAATGACGTGATGATTTTTGAAAACGACAGGGTGCGGATTGACGGAGAATGGACGGGACATGTGGAATGGAGCTTTCCGGATGCGGCATTTATAATCCGGCCAGATGATGATAATCACGATGCGTTGTATGTCGGACAGTGCGTCTGCGAGAAGATCATGGAGGTTATCGGGAATATTGCTGACAATCCTGATCACGATGATGCGCGAAGACTGGAGGAGGTGGGCGTGTGAAATGTGAGGTCCAACAGAAGACCGGGACAGAACCAAAGGAAACGAAAGGACTTAAAGAGAAGCTCCGGTTACTCCATGCAGCTGAACAGCAGGTATCCAGAGAGAGCGAAAAACAGGTGATGATTGAACATGCCGTTAATCTCCGCCTGATGTGTGACTATGTTGTCAGCTGCTCATACGGGGATGTGGTGCTGATTATCTGTATGCTGCATGATTATATTAAGACGCTGGACGAGGTCAGAGGGGACGATATCCAGTACCAGGCATATTACCGGAAAAAGTTTGCGGAAATGGCTGCCAGGCTGGCGGAACAGATTGAGTATGATTATGATGCGGCCTTAGAAAAATGCCGGAAGAAACAGGAGAAGGAGAACAGAGATCAGGACATAGGAGATGATGGTCTGACCCATTTAATCAAAAGGGGTATCAGAGCGGCTGAAAAGAGAGGTGAGGGGCGCGGACAGAATGAAGATGGAAAACCTGAAAAAAGCGAACGAGACACAACGAAGGATGAAAAACCGGGAGGTGAAAAATGAACGCAACTAACGAACAGAATCTGAATCCATGTCCATTCTGCGGGAGTACGAAGATTGACATAGGAGTAGACATTATTAACGGACAGTATACGATCGGCTGTGAAGAATGCAGGGCATCCATAAGTTTCCCGTGGAAAGACGAAAAGGTAAGCACGGAGGCATGGAATCGCAGAACAGCCGGATGCGTTAGTGAGCAGATCACACCGCAAACAGACAGGCTTATCAGTGCGCTGCAGAGGAAATATCTGAAGGCAGCATGTAACAATGTGGGAGCGTGTGATTATCCCCACGAAATCGGGTGCTGTTATGACAAGGCAGTCCGTGAGTGCATAGAAACGGTTAAATCGGAATTTGATGCAGGAAGGAAGATATTGAAAAATGAAAAAGGAAAATCTGAAAAGAGCGAATGAGATACAGCGCAGAATGGATGAAATGGAAATGGCCAGTAAATGGCTGGAAGACAGAGACAGGCATGTGTATATAATCGCGCAGGGATGCACAATGGACGAATCTGTAAAGATCCCTGATGACTGCAGAAATTTTTTGTATGGTCTTTGTCTCGGAATACATGCAAGACTGGAAAAGGAATTTGAGGAATTATAACAATGAAAGCCATCATGAAATATCCGGGAAGTAAGTGGTCGATTGCCCGATGGATCATAAATTTTTTTCCGGAACATCACAGCTACCTGGAGCCTTTTGCCGGAAGTCTTGCAGTGCTGATGAATAAACCGCGCAGCCATATTGAGACAGTGAATGATCTTGACGGGAATGTCGTCAACCTCTTCCGGTGGATCCGGGATGATCCCGAGAAGCTGGCACATGAGATATATTTCACACCATATTCCAGACAGGTTTATGAAAACGCTTTTGCATCTGAACCGGAGGAAAGTTTGGAAAAAGCAGTGAATTTTTACATACGGCTCAATATGGGGCATGGTTTCCGGACAAATGGCGGGAAAGTGGGCTGGAAAAATGATGTGCAGGGGCGGGAGCGATCCTACGCATCACAGGACTGGTGTGATCTGCCGGGGAAAATCATGCAGGCGGCTGAACGGCTCCGGGGTGTACAGATCGACTGCCGTCCGGCAGTCGATCTGATTGAACGATTTAATTATCCAAACGTGCTGATTTACGCAGACCCGCCCTATGTGCTTGACACCAGGCACGGGAAACAGTATAGGTACGAGCTCGACGACAAAGGACAGAATGATTTACTGGACAGGCTGCTTGCGCATAAAGGGCCGGTGCTGTTATCCGGCTACGATAACGAGCTGTATAATGACCGGTTAAAGGGATGGCACAGGGAAGAAACAACCTGTTATACACAGGTATGCAGTAAAAAACGGGAAATTTTGTGGATGAATTTTGATCCGGGCGGGCAGATGAGCCTGTTTCAAATCAGGGTTTAAACGATCAGAAGAAGGAGGAAAACCGTTGCAGGAAAGAATAAGACCGATCCTTTTTAACGGGACGATGGTCCGGGCCATAAGGGCAGGGGACAAGACAGAGACACGGCGGGCGGTAAAGTTGAAATACAGCAACACACATCACGAAATGCGCACGGACAAATATGGTACACGTTTAATTGAGATCCAGGACGACATAGAGGGAGAAACTTACGGCAGAAATGCAGATGGAAGTACCTGGCATAAATTACGCGGGTACATAGAGCCAAAGCCGCAGTACCAGGAGGGGGACATCTTGTATATCAGGGAAACATGGGCCTTTATCCCCTGCATTGAGTGTCCGCACGAAGGATCGTGCCGCAGGTCTCCGGTCACGTATACTGACCGGCACATGACAGCAGAAGGATGCTTCCTTTATCGGGCAGATCATCCGCTCCCGGAGCGTATCGTGTGGAATCCATCAATCCACATGCCGCGGGAAGTCGCCAGGGAATGGGTGAGAGTTACCGATGTCAGAGCGGAGCGCCTGCAGAGCATGACGGATAATGACTGTATACACGAGGGTATCCGGAAATGGACGAAAGACGGGAAACTCTTTAAATATTGCCACGCAGACGCAGAAGGCGATGCGCCGGCCTGTGAATGGAAGGAATGCCCGCGGACGCCGAGGGGAGGTATGAAACAGGTATGGGATACAACCGTAAAAAAATCAGAGATGGATCTGTACGGATGGGACGCAGATCCGTGGGTGTGGGTTTACAAATTTGAAAAATGTGAAAAGCCAGCTGAATAAATAATAAAAGGAATACAAGAAGAAAGGAGCCGGAACCTTCCCGGGAAAAGGCGCGCCTGGTTCCTTTGGGATGATGGAGATTTTTGATTTTGACAATTCCGGACAGCTTAGTTTCATTGCGCCGGAATTTATCAGAGATGCAGAGTGCTCAATAGCTACACCTGTGATATTTGGAGTAAAAGATAAACCTGTTTATGGAATGGGGAAGCATATCAGACCGAGAATTCAGGGAAGAAGAGGAAGTAAGCATTTTGAAAGTATATATCTGAATGAACTTTACCCGCTGGAAGAATACGATCTGATTGTTGTCTTGTTTTCGGGAGGGAAGGATAGCACAGCATGTTATTACAAGTTGATTGAACTTGGAGTGCCAAAGGAAAAAATCGAATTATGGCATCATGATATAGATGGCGGACATCCGTGCAGGAGGATGGACTGGCGATGCACACAGAATTACGTGAAAAGTTTTGCGGAAGCGGAGGAAGTTTCCCTAAGAATATCTTATCGGATAAATGGATTTTTCGGCGAGCTTTACCGGATTGGCGCGTCAGAGCCGATTGAGTGGGTGGAGCCGGATACGGGAGAGATCATAAGATGCAGACTGTCACAGCGTCACATAATATGCCAGGAGCTGAAAGAGAAGTGCACAGAGGACATGGAGGGGGTACTGAAACAGTATGGATACCGGATGAAATTCCCAGCCAAAAGCGGAGACCTGAGCCGTCGCTGGTGCTCCGCATATCTAAAGATCATGGTTGCGGACTCTGTGATCAGTAATTTGGACAGACTGGAAGAGCTTGGGAAACTGGGAGGAAAAAGACAGAAATTTCCGGCAAAAGGAAGTGCGCATCAGGGACGATGGTGCAGCGGGAGCCTTAAGGCAGCGGTTCAGGACAGTGTGACCGCGAATCTCAAAAAGACACGGGAAAATGTAAAAGTACTGGTAGTGTCTGGTGAACGCAGGGGAGAGAGCCGTAGCAGATCCATGTACAACGAAATGGAGTTGCACAGAACCAATGCAGAAAAAAGGGCACATCGGATAGTACATCAGTGGCGACCGGTGATTGACTATTCAGAAAAAGATATATGGGAAATATTGAAGCGCCACAGAGTAGCTCCGCATCCTTGCTATCGGGCAGGATGGAACAGGTGTTCATGTGCACAGTGTATTTTTTCGACGCCAAAATTATTTGCTGGAATACGAGAGTTATACCCGGAAGAGTACGATTTGTTGAAGAGGGATGAGATTGTACTTGGCTTTACACTGGATAACAGGTGCGATCTTGATACATTTGTTGGAAACGCAAAATCATGTGTTTGTCATGATGATCCGGCCGCAATACACAGCCTGATATCCGGCGAATTCGGCAAGGATGATGTTTATGTAAAAGGAAGATGGAGATACCCGGCAGGAGCGTTTCATGGGGCTGAGGGGGGACCATGCTGATCAGAATAGTAAGAGATCCGGTATGTCGGTGTACCAACTGTAACAGGAAAAGAATAAAGCTGGTCAAAAGACAGGAGTTTTAAACGAATGATAGATGGAAAATTATTTGTGGACAATTTTGCTGGAGGAGGCGGAGCCAGCACCGGCATAGAGATGGCGACAGGGATCAGCGTGGATATTGCGATAAATCATGATCCGGAAGCAATCAGGATGCATAAAGTGAATCATCCAGTAACAAAGCACTACTGCGAAGATGTGTGGATGGTAGACCCGGTAGAAGTATGTGAGGGGAAACCGGTAGCACTTGCCTGGTTTTCGCCCGACTGCAAGCATTTCAGCAGAGCAAAAGGAGGAAAGCCAAAGGATAAAAATATACGCGGCCTGGCATGGGTGGCATGCCGGTGGGCGGGGACTGTACGGCCGGACGTGATCATGCTGGAAAATGTGCCGGAGTTTCGGACATGGGGGCCGCTGGGGAGACGGAAGCATCCGATCGGAGCGAAAAAAGGGACAACATACAGAAAATTTATAAGTCAGTTGGAAAATCTCGGGTATAAAGTAGAGAGCAGGGAGCTTGTTGCTGCAGATTACGGGGCGCCGACCATGCGCAGACGTTTCTTTCTGATTGCGAGATGCGACGGGCATCCGATTGTATGGCCAAAGCCGACACACGGACCAGCTACAAGTGATGCTGTAAAATCCGGCATGCTTAAGATATACAATGGAGCGGATACACAGATAGATTTTTCCCTGCCCTGTCCGTCCATCTTCGACACATCGGAAGAAATACGGGAAAAATACGGGATTCGCGCCGTCCGGCCACTGGCAGAAAAGACATTACAGCGGATTGCGCGCGGGCTGAAAAAATTTGTGATCGACAATCCAAAACCTTTTATTATACAGTGTAATCATAATGGGAAACGGGAAACGATGCCATACATCATGTGTAACAACGAAAACAACACAGGAGCCGGAATCAGGGATCCTCTGCCGACCATCACGACAGGCAACCGGAATTTTCTCGCGACACCAATACTGATACAGTATCATGGGGAAACAAATGGAAAAGAGATCCGGGGTCAGCATATTTCCGATCCGATCATGACGGTCGATACATCAAATCGCTACGGGCTTGCAACAGCATTTTTGCACAAATATTTTGGAGGCGGGTATGAAGGTGCGGGATCCGGCCTGGTAAACCCTCTCCCGACGATAACGGCAAGGGATCATAACAGTATCTGTGCAGTCCATCTGACACAGCTTAATAATCACTGTTATGGGAAGAGTGTGGAAGATCCGCTTCCGTCAGTAACAGCAGGGGGAAAGCATTTTGCAGAGGTAAGGACATTTTTAATCAAATACTATGGACGGGGGACAGGACAGGATATCAGGGAGCCGCTGGATACGATACCGACACATGACAGATTCGGGATGGTGACAATCTGCGGTACACAGTATCAGATCGCGGATATCGGATTACGTATGCTTGAGCCGAGGGAGCTGTACGGATGCCAGGGCTTTCCGCCTGATTACATCATCGATCACGATTGCAACGGGAAATCATACCCCAGAAGTGAGCAGGTCAGGCGCTGCGGAAATGCAGTATGCCCGCCAGTACCGGAGGCGCTTGTCCGGGCGAATCTTCCGGAGATGTGCAGATGCAAAAGGACAGGCAATATGAGGATTGATACGGAATCCGAACAGATAAGATTTGTAGTTTAGAGCCGGGCGGAACAGCCCGGCAAAAAAATAATCATGATCCGAACATATTTTCGCAACATATGTTCTTCGCAGACATAAAAAACGGCAGTCCTGCAAGACCGCCGCTGATGAAGTGCTATAACACTTTCCGAACAACTGTATTATAGCACTTTCCTACATGAAAAGAAAGGGGAAAATGCCATGGAAAAGAAGGAAATTATTGTCAATGAAATCATAATAGTCATGCAGGATCATCTAAACGCGGATCAGCTGCGCATGTTGGATGAAGTGCTGTGTCTGAAGCTCCGCGGAATCAGATTTGAAGAAGAATGCACGGAATTATCGACGCAGCAGGATGACAATGAGTATATGATACAGCTTTTTGAGGCAAACAAACGGCTGGAGGGATGCCGGGAACAGACGATCAGCCATTATATACGGCAGAACCGGGATCTGCTGGAAAAAGCAAATAAAAATTATAAGGATATCACAAAAGAAGACATAAAATACTATCTTGCCATCTACAGCCAGAGGGTAAAACCGAATACGGTTGCCAATGCAAAGCGTTATTTCAGCTCCTTTTATGGCTGGCTGCACGATGAAGGCTATATCGGCAGAAATCCGGTCAAGGCAATCAAAGGCATCAAACCGGTCGAAGTGCCGAATAAGCATCTGTCCATGGAGGAGGAGGTCGCGGTGCGGGACGTTGCAAAGTCAAAGAGGGACGAGGCGATCATAGATTTCCTGCTTTCTACCGGCGTAAGAGTCGGTGAGATAGAGGCAATGAACCGCAGCAATGTGAACCTCATGACCGGGGCCGTGACTTTCATCGGCGAGAAAAATTTCAAGCAGAGGACCGTTTACCTCGATGTCCGTGCGAAAAAGCATCTGATCGAGTACCTGCAGACGAGATCCGACGATAACGAGGCTCTGTTTATTTCCGACCGGACATTCCGCAATTCGGCGGGAGAGCCTGAGACGCGCCGGATGAAACGGCCGGCATATCAGAAACTGGTGAAAGGCGTGTGCGCACAGGCCGGGATCACGGACAAGATCTGCACGGTGCATGTCTTCCGCAAGACATTTGCGACGCGCCTGGCCGAAAACGGCTGTGCGCTGGAGATCATCCAGGTGCTGCTCGGTCATTCATCCGCGGAGATTACCAGCAAACATTATGTTGCCAAGACACAGAAACGGATCAGGCAGGAATTCGAGCGGTGTATGGCGGCATGATCTGTTAAATGGTGATAGAAATTGATATTCTGTCTATGTTATAAAGTAAACAGAAACAGTCAGATCAGGGCAGTGCTGCAGAGATGCAGGCTGTCCTTTTGCGTGGAGGAGGTGGAAACATTGAATACGGTTGAACCGATCAGGGATATCAGCACCGTCTGGGACATTGCGGATTACCTGGGGGAGAAGAGCGAAAGGAACAGGATCATGTTCCTTTTCGGCATTTATGTTGGCATCAGGATCTCTGATATTCTGGAATTCAGGGTGCGCGATGTCCGCGACAGAGCTTCGATCACAATACGGGAACAGAAAACGAGGAAAATGAAGACATTTCCGATCAATGACGAATTCCGTCCGGCGCTGAACCGGTATGTCAGAGGGAAAGAAGATTATGAGTGGCTCTTCCCGTCCCGGCAGGGAAGCGGGCACATCCAGCGGAAGCAGGCCTACAACATTATCAGTGAGGCAGGGGAACGCTTCGGGCTGGAACGCATTGGCACACATTCGATGCGTAAGACATTTGGTTACCATTTTTATCAGCAGACGCACGATATAGTGACGCTGCAGAAGATATTTAATCATTCCGATTTCCATATCACAATGAGATATATCGGAATCGAGCAGGATCAGCAGGATGAAGCCATTCGAAAACTGTCGTATAAAAAGAGGTAGTTTTTTATTCGGTCAGAAGGACATATTAAAACGTGTGTGTAACTGATCTGATCGCAGATGTGTTTCTTCCTATTATAAAAAGATGCGCGGGAAGAGTTACACACTATGTTAAGATATGGGTAAGTGAGAGAGACGCAGGAAGATGTACAACACAGGACGGGAAACTGAAGAACAAAAAAATGAAAATGGTGATAGTATTTGATACTCATGCTGTGATATGATGTATCATGTCAGAAGAAGGGACAACACACAGGTGCTGTTCCTTCTTTCGTTTCAGGGGAGGAGAACATCATGGCGCAGGAGTGGGCGAAAGCTTTTTATAACAGCACCGCCTGGAAGGACGCCAGGGCGGCCTATATAAAGACAAGGATTGCTGCAGATGGAGGATTGTGCGAAACATGTCATGAGGTTCCGGGCTACATCGTCCATCACCGCACGCCATTGACGCAGGAAAATATTAATGATTCAGATGTGACATTGAACTTTGCGAACTTTAAGTATGATTGCAAGAAATGTCATGACAAGGAAGATGAAAATCACGGATTGAGCGAGAGAAACGAAACTTTATGTTATTTCGTCAACGGTCGGATGATACCGAAAGGACGCAGGCCGAACGAGATAGCCCCCCCTTTGCGGCGGGGCTGTTTTTGATTCCGAAGACCGGGGGGAGAGATCAGGATAACACACAGGTCGCACACGAGACCCCCCTCCGAAAAGAGGTGGAAGGAATGGCAGAAAAAAAGAAGTCAGATATGCTGCCTGAAACAGAGAAAACAGCAGGGAAAAAGAAAAAAGAAAAAAAGATCAGGACAAAGGAAGAGCGGATCAGAGCCGAGAAAAACCGTCTTAACCGGATTTACAGAGGGATAGAGGAAAAACGGAAGAATACAGTTGCCGGTCTGATCGAACGGGCGGCATACATGCGTGTCACGATGGAAGATTTTGAAAAAGACCTTGACACGAATGGATTTACCGAAAAATTCCGGCAGGGCGAAAAGCAGGAACCGTACGACCGGAAACGGCCGGTAGCGGAAATGTACAACGCCATGAGCAACAGCTATCAGAAGGCAGTCAAACAGCTGACAGATCTGCTCCCGAAGGAGGAAAATGTTGCGGAGGTCAAAGACGACGGCTTTGATTCGTTTGTGGAAGGGAGGCCGGAAATATGATCCGATATCCGGCAGATTATAATCCCATCATGGAATACTGGGAACAGATCAGCAGCGGGCAGGAAACGGTATGCCGGAAAATCTATACGCTGTACCGCTATCTTGCGTGGCTGGTGGAACATCCGGGCGAATACTTTTACAGCACGGCACGGGCAAATCATGTGATCGAGTTTGCAGAGAATTACTGCTGTCCGGCAAAAGGATATGGAGCCGGCAAGGCGGTACGGCTGGAACTGTGGGAAAAAGCGCATCTTGCGGCAGTATTTGGCTTTGTAGACATCAACGGCCTCAGGATGTGCCGGGAATCTGTCCTGATTGTCGGTAAGAAAAACGGGAAGTCTCTGCTGGCGTCAATCGTCGGACTATATATGCAGACCGGCGACGGAGAACCGGGCCCTGAAGTGTATGCCGTGGCGACAAAACGGGATCAGGCAAAAATCATCTGGATGGAAGCGAAGCGCATGGTGAAAAAATCCAGGTCGCTTCTGCGCAGGATCCGTCCGCTGGTCGGTGAGCTGTCCAGCGAGGATTTTAACAACGGAACGTTCAAGCCGCTGGCCAGTGACAGTGATTCACTGGACGGGCTGAATGTGCACTGTGTTCTGATGGACGAGATCCATCAGTGGAAAAACGGAACGGAGCTCTACAACATCATGGCAGACGGAACATCCGCCAGGACGCAGCCGCTTGTGTATATCACGTCAACAGCCGGAACAATCCGCAAGGATATTTACGACAGTAAGTATGCAGAGTCGGAACGGGTCATTAACGGCCTGTTTATGGAAAACGGATACAAGGATGTACACTTCCTCCCGTTTGTTTATGAGCTTGACAAACGGGAGGAATGGCAGGACGAAGCCTGCTGGAAAAAGGCAAATCCCGGACTCGGGACAATTAAAAGGCTCGACAACCTGCGGGCAAAAGTGAAAAAGGCAGTGGAAAATCCGGCGCTGGTAAAAAACCTCGTATGCAAGGAGTTTAACATCCGGGAAACCTCCGAATCCGCATGGCTGACGTTTGAGGAGATTGTAAATGTGAAGACGTTTGATATCACGGAACTAAAGCCGCGGTACGGGATCGGCGGGGCGGATCTGTCCAGCACGACAGACCTGACCTGTGCAACTGTTATTTTCCGTGTGCCGGATGATGAGGATATCTATGTGCTGCAGATGTATTTTCTGCCGGAGGAGCTGGTGGAAAAGCGGTCACATGAAGACCATATTCCTTATGACCAGTGGGCGGAACAGGGGCTTCTGCGGCTGTGCGAGGGGAACAAGGTTTACTACCGTGATGTCGTGAGCTGGTTCGAGGAGGTGGAAGAGACCCATGATATTTATATTTTCAAGGCAGGCTATGATTCCTGGTCAGCAGATTATTTTGTGAAAGACATGCAGAACCGCTTTGGTGCGGAGGTAATGGAACCGGTGATCCAGGGAAAAAAGACACTGTCCAGTCCGATGAAGTCGCTCGGGGCGGATATATGCGCAAAACGGGTGAACTACAATCAGAACCCGATCCTGGAATGGTGTCTGTACAACACGTCGGTTGATACCGACAAGAACGGGAACATTCAGCCGGTCAAAACGGATGACAGGACAAAGAGGATTGACGGGTTTGCGTCGCTGCTGGACGCATATGTCGCGTATGAAAGAAACATGGAAGAGTATCTTTCCGTGATTTAGAGGTGGACTGTGGGACTATTTTTTAAAAATGCATCAAAAAAAGAACGGTTCGAAATGGTAGTTGACCGCGGGGAAGGATTTTACTCGTTTAACGGGAAGCTGTATCATTCCGACATTGTGCGCGCCTGCATAAAGCCGAGGACAAAAGCGATCGGGAAGGCAGTTGCGAAGCATGTCCGGGAAACGACGGCGAAGGATGGAACAACAGACATCAGGGTAAATCCGGACGCATACATGAAGTTTCTTCTGGAAGAACCGAATCCGCTTATGAGCGGTCAGATGCTGCAGGAAAAGGTCGCGAACCAGCTGGCATTGAATAATAATGCTTTCATCCTCATCATCCGGGATGCGAACGGCCTTCCGGTAGAGCTGTATCCGATCCCGTGTGTGTCCGTTTACAAGGAATACCGAAATAATGAGCTTTACCTCCGGTTTTTCTACCGGAACGGGAAGAACAGTATTTTTCCATATACGGAAATCATTCATCTGCGGGACGATTTCCTGACGGATGACGTTTTCGGTGATCGTCCGGGCGAGGCACTGGAGGAACTGATGGAATGCGTTACGACGATTGATCAGGGAATTGTGAAGGCGATAAAAAACAGCAGTATCATCCGCTGGCTTTTAAAATTTAAAAGTTCCATGCGTCCGGAGGACCTGAAAAGCAATGTAACGGAATTTGTGAAAAACTATCTCACAGTGGATTCGGAGGCCTTCGGAGCGGCCGGGGTGGACGGGAAAGCAGATGCGGTACGTGTTGAGCCAAAGGATTATGTACCGAACGCAGCGGTGACGGATCGGATCACAGAGCGGATTTACAATTTTTTCGGTACAAATAAAAAGATCGTAAACAGCAGTTATACAGAAGATGAGTGGATTTCTTATTATGAGGGATCCGTGTCCCCGGTCATCGAACAGATGAGCGCGGAATATACAAGAAAGCTGTTCACCAGAAGGGAACGGGGATGCGGAAACCGGATTGTGTTCGAATCCCTGAATCTGACATTTGCAAGCATGTCGACAAAAATGAACCTTGTGCAGTTTGTTGACAGGGCGATCATGACACCGAATGAAGTCAGGATCATTTTAAATCTTGCGCCGATTCCGGGCGGGGATGAAGCGTTACTGAGGAAAGACACAGGAAAACTGACGACGGAAGGAGGTGAGGAGGATGAAGGAGGTCAGGATTGAAGGCGCGATTGTGCCGGACGAAGACAAGTGGATCTATGACTGGTTGGGCTATGATGCTACCTGTCCAGGTGATGTGAGGAAAGGAATTGATGAGGCTGCAGGCGATACTATCACATTTGCCATCAATTCTCCGGGCGGAGAAATCAGCGCGGGAAGCGAAATCTGGTATCTGATTAACGGATACGGAAGTGAGACAACGGCAGATATTGTCGGATATGCGTGTTCTGCAGCGTCATATCTTGCAATGGGCGCCGACCGGATCCGCATGGCCCCGTCTGCGCTGATGATGATCCATCCGGTTTCAGGCAGCGCAAACGGAAATCATAATGCGCTGGAGAAAGAAGCCGGGGTACTGCGTATCGCCGACAAGGCAATCAGCAACACCTACAGGATCCGCACTGGGAAAAGCAGCGAGGAAATCCTTAAGCTGATGGAGGCGGAAACGTGGATGGACTGTGAAAAGGCGAAAGAGCTTGGATTTATCGATGAGATCATCGGTGAGGAAAAAGAACAGAATACCGGCGCGGCCGGCATGATGCCGCTGTACAACGGATTCGGGGCACTGCTTGACGAATCCGTAAAGGAAAAAGTAAGAAATGCAGCCGGCAGGCCACAGATCTGTGACGACACCGTCCTGGTGCAGTCACGGTTAAATATTTTAAAAATGAGGAGGAACGAAGATTATGTTTAAGAACAGGGAAGAGTATCTGGCCATGCGGGCGGAACTGATGGCCGAAGCGCAGAAACTGATTGACAGCGGAGACGTCGCTGGGGCGAATCAGAAGATTGATGAGGTTAAAAAACTGGATGCTGATTTTGAGGAATGGCGTACCGCACAGGCAAATCTCGCGGCAATGAACAACAGGACATCCGTTACGCCGTACCTCCCGCAGGAAGGAAACAGCCTGCAGATGAACGCAGGGAATGCAGACAGGGAATCCGATGCAGATTCCGACCAGTACCGGCAGGCATGGATCCATTCCATGAAAGGAATGGCACTTTCCGCGGATGAACGGAAAATGATCGATAGCGTGAACAGCTCCATTAAGATGGAGAATGCGGAGACCGCATCCGGCCACACGCTGCTGATTCCGACAACCGTCAGAAAAGGCATCTGGGAAAGAGCTGCGGAAGAGCATCCGGCCATTTCTGCCGTATTACCGATGCATATCCAGGGGGATATCGTGATCATTAAGGACACGTCCAGTGATTCCGATGCCGACTGGCTGGATGAGTCGGAGTCATCCAAAGACGCGGAGTTTGCAGAAGGAAAAATCGTACTTAGCGGATGCGAGCTGGCCAAATCAGTTTCCATCAGCTGGAAACTGAAAAAGATGAACGATCAGGAGTACGAGGCCTACCTTATCCGCAAGCTTGGGACCAAGGTCGGCAACGCGATCGCAAAAGCACTGTTTTACGGAAAAGGAAAACCGGGAGAATCCGATACCTTCAAACCACAGATGCGAGGTGTGATCACGGCACTGGATGCGCAGGAAAACACCCCGCGGGAAATCAGCTACAGCGGAAATATCACTTATAAAAACATGACGGAGCTGTTTGCGCTGATGAAATCAGCTTATCTGACGGGATCTGCTATTTACGCAAGAGGAACGACCATCTGGACAAAGCTGGCGAATATCGTTGACGAGAACAAGCGTCCGATTTTCATTCCGGATGTTACGGCAGTCGGCGTCGGACATATCTTCGGCATTACGGTAAAGGCGGAGGACGGCGTCGGTGAGAATGATGTCGTGATTGCTAATTTCGGAACCGGATATGTTGTTAATTTTAATGAAGAGATGACGGTCTACACCGAGGATCACGTGAAAGTGCGTGTTACGGACTATATGGCATACGGCATTGTGGACGGGGATCTGATCACGGAGGACTGTTTTGCAGTGTTAAAGCAGCAGGCTGCATCAGGTGGAGATGCAGGAAAAACACAGACCGGTGAAGATGGGAAGTAATGCCTGACAGGGGGCAGTATGGATGACAGAAAAGAACTGTGGGAGTCGGTAAAAGATTCCCTGCACATTTCCCACACAAAATCTGATGCGGAGATCCGGCAGAAAGTAAACGCCTGTCTGCTGGATCTGAAACGCGTCGGAGTGGATACCGTATCGGAGGACGATACAATCGGGATTCTGTGCGAACTGTATGCAAAATGGCATTTTAATTTCAACGGCTCCGCGGAATCCTTCCGGCAGAACTATCAGGAGATGAGGGACGCAGTCAGCCTGTCGGAAGAATACAGACTGACAGACAGGAAGGAGATGTGCGATGAATCCGCTGAATGAGATTGTGAAGCTGGTAACAGAGATACCCGGAGAACACGATGAAGACGGTTTTTCCGGCAGTATACCGGTAAAGGAACTAGAAGTATTTGCCGCGTTTGAATCTGCAAAGCGGAATGAATATTATGAGGCGCTGCGTGCGGGGCATAATGTCAGCTGTACAGTGACGGTCGGAGTGGATGATTATAATGAGGCATCCGTGATATATGAGGGAAAGCGGTACCGGCCCGGGAAAGCAGTTTATGAGGACACGGTTTTCCGCATTTTCCGTACATACCGGAAAGGGATGCAGTATATGGAGCTGATACTGGAAGAGGTGGAATGATGGCAGAATTTAATGTGGATTTTCCGGAAGATTTTCTTGGTGAGGTTCTGAACATGGAAAATGATGAGCTCTGCACGGAAATGCTCACCGAAGCAGCCCCTCTGCTGGAGGAAAGCATGAAGCGCGCGATGAAGAGCGTGATCATCCATGAAGGGGAATCCGAGATGGTTCAGTCCGTGAAAAGCTCAAAGCCGGTAAAAACGCGCACAGATGCATACCTGGTGACAGTGGGGCCGCGCGGGTACTCGAAAGACAAGAAGTATTATGATTCGGATGGAAGAGGCGGGCACTCAAAACGGAAATATGCGGTTTCCAACGCGCTGAAAGCGATATGGAAGGAATACGGCATACCGGGGCACCAGCCGCCCCGCCCGTTTCTTGCCCGCGCCGCGAATGACGCAAGGGCCGGGGTACTCGACAAACTGCAGGAAGTCTATAACAGAAAGGTCGGTGCAAAATGAATCTGAATCCGGTACTGATGCGGATCGGGGAAGCGGTAGGACTTCCGACCGCAGAAGATGAGTACGAAGGCAGAGAGGAAAAATATCTGATTTTCACATATGAGGATGAACGTCCGGATTTCTGGGGAGACGACCGGGTGCTTGCGGACACCGTGAATATTATGTTACAGATGGTTGTACCGAAGTCCTTTAACTACATGAAACTGAAAAAAAAGCTTGTGGAAGAGCTGGAAAAAGAAGATTTTTCAATCACAGGCATTCATTCACTGTTCGGGGAGTCGGTAAACCGGACGGAAAAAATCAGAAGGATCGTTTTTGAAACGGTTCACACAGAAATGAGACAGGAGGAAAAATAAGTGGCTTATTTTGGATTATCACACCCGTACTTTGCACAGTACGTGGCAGACGGAATTTATAAGAATGGATTCAAATGCGGGGAGCTTGTGAGCACATCAGTATCGCCATCATATCAGGAGGCTTCCTTATCAGGAGACAACATCCAGGTGGAATATGTCAGCGAATTCAGCAATGCCGCCGTAAATGTCGGCGTGACAAGGCTTCCGCTGATTGCGAAAAAGGTCATTTTTAACCATGAAATCAACGAAGAGGAACAGTCCGATACGCTGAATGCAAATGACGCACCCAATTACGTCGGATACGGATTTATTTCCTCTGAAATGGAAAACGGCGTCAGAAAATACGGCGCGTGCGTGCTAATGAAGGTCCTTTTTACGGAAGGGGAGACGTCCTACACAACAAAGGGAGACAGTATTTCATTTTCCACGCCGACAATGACCGGAAAAGCGATTGCTCTGACAGACGGGACATGGATGAAACGGAAGATGTGCAGCACGCTGGATGAGGCGGAAAAATACATTACGGGAATTCTGAATATCCGTCAGGCATGCGAAAAGCCGGCATTCAGCATTGATTCCGGTACATACAGTAGTGCACAGACAGTTGCAATCGCGTCAGTGACAACCGGCGCGGATATTTACTACACGACAAACGGAATCACGCCAAACGCGGAGACAGGAACGAAATATTCCGACAGTGTGGAGATCACGTCGAGCACGCTGCTTAAGGCGATTGCAGTAAAGACCGGATATGACAGTTCCCCTGTCGCTTCCGCGGAATATATCATTACGACGTAATTGAGGCAGGGACGGTTTTCCGCCCCTGCACTTTCTGGAGGATATCAGGATGGAAAAAACAAGCCATATGCTGACCGGATCCGGCGAAGTGATCCCGTTCCGGTGCGACAATATCGTGCTGATGCAGATCCAGGAG
The DNA here is from genome assembly GCA_947642555.1 of uncultured Roseburia sp. GTDB lineage: Bacteria > Bacillota > Clostridia > Lachnospirales > Lachnospiraceae > Roseburia. The sequence continues at coordinate 27,350 of CANRSX010000049.1, forward strand.
GAATACGGGACGGTCAGTGATTTTGAAACAAAACTGATCGGACTGGAAGCCGAAACGGATGAAAACGGGGATCCGGTGCTGGATGGCAGCGGAAAACGAAAATACCGGTCGTCGGAGCCGTCTGTCAGGACAGTAAATTTTGCCCTGACGCTCATGGTGAACGAAGGGCTGGAAATCGAGGCGGACATGAGGAAAGAGGGTTTTACGCCGCTCACGGAAAAACAGGTGGTCAGGATGGTCGATCTCCCGTACCGGGAACTGTCACAGATTCTGCATGAGGAATTTTCGAGGTGTTTTGCAGTAAAAAAATAGTAACCCGGGAGGAATCAGACGGCGATCCGAAGCCGATCGATTTTGACTGGGTTTTTTTAATGGGAACGGCCCGGTTTGGCCTGACATATGAGCAGACCGGACGAATGTACTTCGGAAAATGGCTTGATTTCTTCGAAATTTATAAGAATATCCATAATTTCGAGGTGAAAAGACAGTTTTTTCAGACGGGAAATCAGCAGGAACCGGAGAAAACATGCGGTTCCATTATGGATTTATAGCGGGTGATCAGATGGCATCAAAAGCAACAATCGGCGGAAAAATCGTACTGGAAGGCGAGGCGGAATACCGCTCCGCCTTACGCAATATTAACCAGGAACAGAAGGAACTGCGATCGGAAATGAAGCTGTGCAACAGTGAATTCCGGGACAGCCAGAATTCCCTGGAAGCGCTCACCAAAAAACATGCTGTACTGGAAAAGCAGATCGGATCCCAGTCGGAACGAATCCGGCTGTACGAAAACCAGCTGCAGAAGGCGAAGGACGCAGAGGATGAGGCCGCGAAGAAAGTGGAATCCTTAAAAAGCAGGCTGGAGAGCGCGAAAAAAGAATATGATGAAATGTCGGAAGCATCCGGCACCACGACGGACGCGCTGGATGATCAGAAAAAAATAATTGATGATTTAAGCTCGGAACTTGCAAAGGCGGAACAATCATATGAGAATGCCGGCTACAAGGTGGGACAGTATGGAATCTCACTGAACAACGCACAGGCGGACATGAATGATCTGCAGTCCACGCTTGCCAGCACGGAACGCTACATGGAGGAAGCGTCGCAGTCTGCGGACGGATGCGCAACATCTATAGACGAGTACGGAAAAAAGGTAAAAAAAGTCGCTGAAACGACCTCTGATACAACGGAAGAATCGAAAGCTTTTGGCGATAAAACGTCGGCCGCAGTAAACCAGGTTGCAGAAGCGCTGGCAGCTGCCGGGATCGCGAAGGCAGTGAAAGAGATCGCTGAAGCACTGAAAGAATGCGCAGATGAATCCGCAAAGTACGAGACCGCGACAGCAAAGCTTTCCACAATAGCGGATACAAATTCCGTATACATCCAGTCGCTGCGTAATGACATTCTCGGCGCATCATCTGATCTCGGAGTTTTCGCGGAAGATCTGTCGGATGTTACTTACAACGCGATTTCTTCCGGCGTGGAGACAGCAGGAGCGGTCAATGTGGCCGTGGATTCCGCAAAACTGGCGACGGCCGGATTTACGGACACATCAAGTGCATTGTCCGTGCTGACCACGGCGATGAACAGTTATAACATCTCGGCGGAAGACGCGGTACTGATTTCTGACTCGCTGATTCAGACCCAGAATCTCGGCGTTCTGACGCTTGACGGGCTTAGTAATTCCATGGGCAAGGCGATCAGCACGGCGTCGGCGTATTCTGTCGATCTTTACAACCTGGAAACCGGATACATCAGCCTGACCAAGGCCGGAATTTCTGTTGACGAATCTGCGACATATATGTCCGGCATGTTTTCCGAACTCGGAAAGTCCGGCTCCAAAGTTGCGACCGTATTGAGGGAAAAGACCGGAAAGAGCTTCGGGGAACTGATGAAATCCGGCTACTCATTAAGCGATGTGCTGGGGATCCTGCTTGACAGTGTAAACGGAAATTCTGAAGCGCTCATGAATCTGTGGGGAAGCCAGGAGGCCGGAAAGGCCGCGAATGCAATCGTTAATCAGGGACTGGAGACGTTTAACGAAAATCTTGAAAGCGTGCGGAATTCGGCCGGCGCTACGGAAGAGGCATTTAACGCCATGGCAGACACAACGGAACAGGCGAAAAGCCGGATGAATGTCGCATTTCAGAATCTGAAAATCACGATCGGTGACGAACTTCGCCCGGCATTGAATCAGGTATACGAATCCGGGCAGAATCTCGCGGAATTTGCGGCCGGATTTGTGCAGGATCACCCGGAAATTGTGCAGGCAGTCGTTGCGCTGACAGCCGGGCTTGCCGCTTTTACGATCGGGATTACAGCCGCAAAAGTCGGAATGATGGCTTTTAACCTGGTTATGGAAACAAACCCTGTGGTACGTGCCACAACGGCCGTTATTGCGCTGACAGCGGCAGTCGTGACACTTACGGGCGCCGCGACTGCATACACGACCGAAATGAAATCCCAGGTAAACGCCAGCCGGGACAGTATAGATACCCTGAAAGGGGAAATCGAAAACCGCCGCAGGGCATCCGGCGAGATGGAAAACAATGCGGCCGTGATCGGGCAGCTCTCGTCGCAGATCGAAGCGCTGAACAGCAAGGAAAAGTTAAGCAATGAGGAAAAGGCCAAAATGTCGTCGCTGGTCGGCCAGCTCAACAGTGCGATCCCGGATCTCAATCTGCAGATTGATGAGCAGACCGGGCTTTTGGAGATGAATAATGAGGAATTTGAAGCCCTGATCAGCAATCAGAAGGACTACCTGATCATGATGGCGGCGCAGGAAGACCTGGCCGAGATTACACGCGAGCAGTACGAGGCCATGAAGCAGAAAACCGAAATCGAAGAGCAGATGCATGAGCTGGAGCTGGAGATCACGGACGATACTGTGCAGATGCATGAAGCGATGGAGGTTTTTTATCAGGACATGTATCAGAACGGTACGGCTGTATCTGACTTTTCCTTCCTGATGTACGACCAGATCGACGCTTATGCCGCATATCAGGATCAGCTTGACGAAATAAACGGTGTGCTGGAAGGCCTGGACGAAGAATATGCCGCCGCGGCGGAGGTTGCAAAAGGTTTTACGTCTGCGATAGAAGAAAACACGCTGGTAACAGTCGCATACGGTCCAGCCGTTTATCAGGTGACGGCGGAGGTTGCGGAAAGCATGCAGACATTGCAGGCGGCGTACGACGAAGCCCGGCAGGCGGCTTATGATTCCATCACACAGCAGGTCGGGCTTTTTGACGAGCTGTCTGTTAAATCAGATCTCACGGTCTCGCAGATGGCGGCAAATCTGCAGACACAGGCAGACACCTATAATCAGTACGCATCAGACCTCCAGCTTGCCGCGCAGCTGATGGAGGAGGATACGACGGGAAGCTTCTCCGCGATCGTCCAGTCGATTATCGATATGGGGGTTGACGGATCCGGGTATCTGCATGAGCTGGTAACCGCGGCCGGAGAATCCGAAGAGGAATTTAACGCAGTAATGACCGCTTTTGCCGAAATGAACGACGCAAAAAGCACTCTCGCGTCGACCATGGCGGATATCGAAACGGATTATGATAATGGTATGAAAGAGCTCGTGTCGTCCACGGAAACAGGGACGACGGATATCGCCGGAGCGATCACTGCCGGAATCCCGGATGTATCCCTTGCACAGCAGGCGCTTTGTACAAACGGGATTATCGGACCGACAGATCAGATGCTCGGGATCGGAGGCGACGGGAGCTCGTCCGTCATGAAATCAAAAGGAGCTGCCGTGGATCAGGGAATCGCAGACGGAATTACTGCATCACAGGGCGTGATACAGTCCGCGCTGCAGCGGACGCTGGATGCGTCGATCCGTAATGCAAATTTCAGCGGAATTGCATTAAGAATCAATCAGATACTGGGGGATCAGCTGTCATGAGGGAATTTTTTATCACAAACGCCCGCGGCGACCAGTGGAATCTGAACCGGAAGAAATCTTTTTTTCACGGGATCGGAGGGCTGGGGCAGGAACACCGGGCGGATTACATGCAGATCGGGAATCAGTTCATAAAACTGGAGGATCTGCTTCGGCAGAAAAATATAACCGGGGACATTTGTTTTTCCGGTTATGATGAATTTATAAAATTTTCGAAATTTATCCAGCACAAACCGCTGGTTTTAACGTATACTGCGGCGGAATCCGTAAATATGGAAATCAGTATCGATAAACTGGACAAACGGGAAATCGAAACTGGAGGGCTTTACTGCCCGGTCAGCATAAAAGGAATGTCTGCCTGGTACAGAACCGTTATCACGGGAAATTCCGATCTGATCAGTTACGGGAAGCGATATTCCTATGCTTACGATTACCGGTACGCGGATTTTGCGTCCGGCAGCGTCGAAATAGAATCGGACAGCGCGGTCGACGGAAGCGTCCGGCTTACGATCCAGGGACCGTGCCGGAATCCCTCCTGGACGCATTACCTGAACGGGAATCTTATGTGCACCGGAAAAGTGAACTGTTCCATCCCTGAAGGGAACCGGATTATTATCGATGACACACAGATCCCGTTTGAAATCGCGGAATATAATTCGAAAGGCGAATATGTGCAGGACCTGTATCAGGAAAGCGATTTTGCGACAAAACGGTTTATTACACTTGGATTCGGGAATAACCTGATTTCATTCAGCCATGAGGGTACGACAGCGATTTCTCTGATCGCGGAAGGAAGGATTTGTTATGAGTCTGTATAATGTTGAAATTTTTTCGGATCATTTTGTTTATCGCGATTCCGTCCAGGTTTCCGACAAGGGATATTTTGAAAACGATTATCTTAGCGTAACAGTAAATAAGATCGATCTTCCAGGGACGGATTTAAGAGCAGGGAAAGGGGACTACATCAGGATTACAGGAAATGAGCTTGAAATTTCCGGCATCATCACCGGTGTCACGGACAAGGCGACTTTTACGCAAATCGAATACAAGTCGTTTTTAAGCATGATGGACGTTGAAGTATATTATGACCGGGCCCGTCTGCAGAAAATATCACTCGAACAGTGGCTGGCAGAAATCATCAGAGGGATATATGTCCAAAATGCAGACCCGGATCAGAATGTTTACGGAATGGAAGTTATTTATGACGGAAGAACAACGGGCGCGCTCATGGACATGGATAAAAACATCGGGAATCTGTACGAGCTCCTGCAGAAGGCGCTGATCAATTATCAGGTGGCGGTACAGTTCAGCGTCTGTGTTTCACAGAAAAAGCTTCTTGCGAGGATATCTGCCATAACAGATAAAGTGATCTATATCGAGTCGGATCTTCCGAATATTCTTGAAAAACAGTTTAATTTTAAACCAAGCGGTCATGCATACAACAAAATGACCGTATACAATGAACTGAAAGAAAGTGAATACCTTATATTTTACCTGGAAACAGGCGGAAGAATTACAATAAAGCCGGATCCGGGAAAACGGATCACACCTGTCATTTTTACTACTGTATATGCAAAACATGAAGACGACGATGACCGGTCTTTTTATGATGTGGCGTATGATAAGGCATATAATAAACTCAATGCCGAGAAATATGATAACCTGATTGAGCTGGAAATGGAGGTCAGGGACAGGCTTGTGCGACCGCTTGCGATGCAGATCGGGCAGAAAGTCGCCATCATCAGGGGAGGATCTGTCTATGAGACAATCCTGACAGGGATCCGCATCGGGGAGACAGTTACGCTGATGTTTGGTACAGTTCGACTGGAACTGACAAAAAAACTGAAACGGAGGTATCAGGGATGAGCATTTTTTTAAAACGCTATCACAATATGGTGATTACGCCGCAGGACGACAGGATCCTGTTTGACAGTATATTTGACGACTACGGCCTTATTTACGGAGGTAGCGCTGTCATGAGCGCGAGCAATAAGATCCATGTAGGGAGTGCGAGAGGTTTTATCAAAGGATCCGAGGTCATTATCGAGGATGATGATATCGCTGTGGAATTATCAGACAGCGGATCCAAACCAGGCAGGCTTAAAATCGTTGTGGATTATTCAGACAGCAGTAATCCTGTGAAATTTGAGTCCGAAGTGGCCGACAGTTTCCCGGCGCTGGAACAGGATGATAATATTAACCACACAAACGGCAGGTATGAGGTTGTCTATGCGACATATACAGCCGAAGAAACGGTGATATCGAATGTACGGCTTGTGATGCCGACGATGCAGAGTGTGAAGGAAAAGCTTGTTGCGTTAAACACGGATATGGCAGGCGTGCTGGCTGATCTTGCATATCGTGATATC
>CANRSX010000050.1 GCA_947642555.1 uncultured Roseburia sp.
GATATCACGATATGCAAGATCAGCCAGCACGCCTGCCATATCCGTGTTTAACGCATCAATCGCCGTCCCATGTGCCGCTATCGCTGTTCCGTGTCCCGCGATTGTTTCACTCTGCGCAGCAAGCACCCCCGTCACCGTGCCGTCACCGATCTGTGTAATATCTGTCGCCCCCATCAGATCCTGCAACGGCTTAATGTCCGTCTCATATCTGTCTACATACTGCTGCCGTACTGCTTCCAGCAGCTCTCCGTTTTCGGCTTTTGCCAGTACATCCTGCACGCTGTCAAACCATGCATCAAAATCCGCCTTCGCCTGTTCCTTTATTGCACTTATATTCTGCCGGTACAGTTCATACTGCGTCTGAATGTCATTCTCATATCTGTCAAAGAATGCACTGAACTGCGCCGTGATCTGTGAAAAGTCGATCTCTTCCACAGTCCCGCACACCCAGCCGCAGATATCTCCGTTCATGCGCGTATCCTCTATCATGGCCTGCGAGATCTCCGTCGTGCCTGCTGCCACGGAAACCCTTGCTATGATAATCTCATGTACTGTTTTCGTGATCTCCGGATCTGATGGTGCCGGAGTCATGGCATAATTTCCCGTCCTGCAGAACGCGCGGATCCAGCGGTTCGTCAGATCCAGCCGGATCACGATATTGTCTATGCGGCTCATGTTCCCGCTGGCCGTCTCAAGGTCGAGTACAAGCCCGTCTGTCAGGTGATATGCGTAGCCGTCAATCCATGCATAGCCCTCATTAATCCTTACGGACATCCCTCCATCGGCTACAACCTGCAGGTCGCCGTTAAACACACCTGACTTAAACAGCGGAAGAAAGTAATCCGCCCAATGCCGCACGTTGTAAGTCCTGTCATGATTCTTTGAATTGAAAAAGCTGTAATTCTCCGCCATATCCTGTTTATCCTTTCTGCTATCTGTCTGACAGATCCACCGTATCAGGCAGCGGATCCCCGAAGGTCGGCACGATGGACAGTCCTCCGTTTTCATACACTTCCTGAATCTCCGTGATCCGTTTGTCCATCCGTATTCCCCACGCCTTTTTATGCACGGTTACAATGTCACCGAGATCGTAATCTGTTTTGTATGTAAAATTCACATTCGGCAGAGTTACCGCCTCAAGACATTCCACGATCCCGCATTCTGACAGCTTTTCATTTCCCCGCTGGATCAGTGCCGATCGGTACTGCGCATCTGTCAGTTCATTTCTCTGGATATCCCGTGCGTCCACCATCAGTTCCCGCCGCTCCCATCCTGTCGCCGCCGGATCAAGTGCCGCCTCTATAACCGTCCGGTCAGTCCCTTCACCGTCGCCGTATACGACCGCATGTGTTTTATAATTCTGACTGTTCGTTACAAAAGTCGCTGTGTTGATATTCCGGTAAACTTCGGAAAAGATAACGCGCTTGTTTCCGGTCTGATGCTCGCTGTGATCCTTCCCCTCATACACTTCAAAGTAAAATTTCTTTTCCTTATAATCTGCCCGGATCCGGAAACCAAGGTTACTGCAGGCGGACAGCTTTGTCAGATAGGTATACAGATCCTTATAGGATACCTGCAGCGTAACCGTTCCGCCAAACCCCCGTTTTTCTCCCAGTACAAGACCGGGCAGCGGATCAGTACTGCTGACTGCCGCAATGTCTGTCAGTCTGCGCATCACATCTTCATATGTGGCGTTTGAAACATTTACGACGGTTCTTATTCCCCTGCGGGACAGGACGGCAGATAACATGCGCCCGGTAGCCGTGATCTCGTTACTGTAGTCATCAGCTGCCATCCCTTCGATGACGGCGCTTTCCACCGATCCGGTCATCGCAACGATATTCCCTTTCTGCAGCAGATTCAGGTTCCGGCTGTTTAAAGATGCATGCAGCTCCACCGTACCGGCTTCCTTATATTTGCGTGTCCATATAAGCGATCTGTAGACATCTATAACGCCTTTTCTCATGAGGTTCATGTCATATACCTTCACCTGTTTCTGCTGCCGCATTTCAGCCGCTGACTGGCTCATATCCTCATCCTTTCTCTTATGGCATGACATAACAGTTTTCAAAATCAAAATTCACATTCATGTAATCGCTGCCTTCGTCTGCTGTGTAGTTAATGTGATTTCTTCCCGGTTCCAACTGTATATAGCCTTCGTTGTCTTCATCCACCGTATAGTTGTAATCTGTTTTCTTTCCATCCCGGTACAGTACAACGTCGATATTTCCCTGTTCCGTCGTTATCACAATCTGATCCCCCGGCAGCATCGTGCACAGCAGTTTCAGCGTCTCACCGGTTGTCACATTCATAACTGACGGATTTTTCACGGTATCTTCCGCCATGATCGTCATTGTGATCCCGATTGATGTTGTACTGTTATTGTCCACAACCTTGATCGATTCCCGGATCCATGTGCCAAATTCCATTCCGGCTTCCGGTATCTCGCAGGGAAATTCCCAGCAGCTTTCCCATCCGGCCATTTCGATATGTGTCGCTTCATCATCCTTAAAATACGGATCCGGACAGATCAGGGAAATCACTGCCGGTCGCAGCACGCCCTTTTCCTCTATCTCTATCCCTTCCACGTGATACCTGATCCTGCGCGTCTCCCCGTCTTCCGTATGATAAAACGTCCCCTCTGCGCCCTTTTGAAACACGCGGGCCAGGTGATCCCTGTTTTTCCGGTAATTCCTGCGGATATTTGCCGTGATAACAATATTCCGCTGTTCCAGCGTCTCACCGTCATAACTGCTGCCGTCTGTCATCGCGTTCTGCGATGTATGTACGTCATTCTTCATACTGTAAACGCCGTCCAGCGACACGAGAAAAAATTCCGTCATATCGTGATCGTACGTAAATACCGCCGAAAATCCGTTGTCATTTTCACATCTGATCACCTTCATATTAGTTCCCCTTTATGTTGGCATTAGTTTCAGCATCATCTGACGGGTCGCATTCCGGTTCATCCGGGCTGTTTCCGACGGTGACAGTTCACGCGGACTGTTGATCGTCAGGTTCTGTATGATGTCGCCGCCTGCTGTTCCGACATTTTCTGCTACTGCTGCCCTTCTGCCTGACTGTATATAACCGTCTATCGTCGTCGGTACTCCGCGCGACATTGCTGCCCGGATCCGCTCTTCCTCTTCGTCCATTCCGTCTTCGACGCCCTGCGCCATACCGGCGGGAAGCATCTTTCCGACCTGATCCCTCATGACCTTCGACGGGCTGGCAATCCCGAAGAACTCTTTTACAGCGTTCAGGGCCGATGCGGCAAGATCCTTGAATACATTGATCAGGCTTGCTGCTGCATTCTGCACACCCTTTATCACACCATCAATGATGTTCTTACCGAGATCCGCCCAGTTGATACCCTTAAAAGTATTTATAATTGCATCAAATACCTGCGGCAGTGCTGCAATCAGCGTCGGAATAGATTTTATAATTCCTGTTATAAGCGCCCCCAGCAGCTCAATACCTGCCTGTATAATCTGTGGCAGATGCGCAATGATCGTGTTAACCGTTGATGTAATCACCTGCGGCAGCATTGCGACCAGCTGCGGAATTGCCTGGATAATTCCCGATGAAAGCGAATTCAGCAGAGTGATACCGGTCTGAATGATCTGCGGCAGCATGGATATGATGTTCGTGACAATCGTGTTTATAATTGTCGGCAGCATCGCGACCAGCTGCGGGATCGCATTCACAATTCCCGTGATAAGCGATATCAGCAGATTCAGACCTGCGTTTACAATGAGCGGCAGATTTTCCATGACCGTCTGCACGATAACCGGTATTAATCCCACAACTGCATCTATCAGCGACGGTATGGCCTCCGTGATCCCGCTTATCAGCCCGGTAAGGATCTGTACCCCTGACGTTACCAGCTGCGGCAGATTCTCCGCGAGCGTCTGCGTCAGCATCTGTATCACAACCGGCAGCACTGCAATGATCTGCGGGATCGTCTCGTTCAGTCCCTGCAGCAGCCCGCCGAATAATGTTACTGCCGCACTCAGTATCTGCGGCAGCATTGCAGGCAGAGCCCCTGTCACTGTCTGTATCAGCCCGAAAAAAGCCTGCATCAGCGGCGGCAGAAGCTGTTCCACCAGTCCGCCAGCATTTCCGGCCATATCCGCAAATGCCTGACTCAGACCGTCAATCATCTTTGGGACGGATTCTATAACACCTGTTACTGCCTGCATGACATGCGGCATCACATTATCGACTACTGTTGCTGCGCTGTCTACCATATTCCCGATCAGCGTATCGAGATCCGCATTTTCATCTGCGAGACCTGTCATGAGATTTTTCCATGCGGATTTTGCTGCACTGATCGACCCTGATATGGTTTCACTGGCTTCCTCCGCTGTCGTTCCTGTGATCCCCATCTCATCCTGCACAACATGGATTGCATCCACAATGTCCGCATAGGATGATATGTCGTATTCCACGCCCGACAGCTTCGTCGCATCCTCAAGCAGCCGCTGCATTTCCTCTTTCGTCCCGCCGTACCCCAGTTTCAGGTTGTCCAGCATCGTGTAGTTCTGCTTTGCAAACCCCTGATAGGCATTCTGTATCGACTGCATGTCCGTTCCCATTTTATTGGCGTTATCGGACATGTCTTTAATCGCCCTATCCGCTTTTTCGGCGGCTGCTTCCGTGTCCCCGTTAAGACTGTTAATCAGCGCAGCAGAAAAACCTGTCACGGTATCCATATACTCGTTTGCAGACATCCCGGCCGTTTTATAGGCATTGTCCGCATTTGCAAGTACCGTTTCCTGTGCACGCATCAGACTGTCGTACTCGGTCCGGACATCCTGCACAGTCTTTCCCACGCTTTCCGCGTATTCTTCCAGGGACTGCCCGCCAGCCCCGAACAGCGTTTCCACGCCGCCCACAAGCTGTTCATAGTCTGCATACTGACCGACTGCTTTCTTCACGACGGCCACTCCGGCCGTCAGCGCAGCTGTTGAAAAAGCAGCAAATGCTTTTATTGTCCCGCCGATCGCCGTTTCCAGTACTTTCAGCCCGCCTTTTGCCGCTCCTGCTGCCGCATTTCCCACCGCTGTCAGCGCCTGCTGTGCGGACGGAAGCCTGCTTTTTAATTCGGACACCGTGTCTTTCAGTCCCCGGAACGCTTCCGTTACTCTGGCGATTTTCGGATGCGATTCCTTAAAGGCTTCCACTTTCTGCCGCGCACCGTCAACCACTGTCCCGATCTTCTGTACCGTGCTGCTTTCTTTCACGGTTTCCGTGATTTTCTGCTTCACGCCCTGAAATCCTGTCGCCAGCCTGCTGATCTTTGGTGTGATCCCGGTAACTTCGCCGATCGTCTTTGTAAATTCCTTCACACCCTGTTTTAAAACATCAAATGCTGACCTCTGCTTTTTCAGTCCTTCCAGCTGTTTCTGCGTCGCCGCAATCTCGCGTTGGAGCTCCCGGTAGCCTTCGTCGTTTACATTCTTTCCTGCGGCGGCTGCCTCCTCCTGCGCCTGTTTTAACAGTTTCAGCTTTCCTTCCGTCTGCCCGATCGACTGCGACAGGAGCGTCTGCTTCTGTGCCAGCAGCTCCGTATTGTTCTGATCCTTTTCAAGCAGGCCGTTTACTTTCTGCAGTTCCCCCTGCAGGCTGTTCAGATCTGTATCCGCCTTCTGTATGGCCTTCTCTGCGGTTTCTCCCGTATTCTCCTGCTGCGTTTTTAATCCTGCCAGCTTCTGTTCCGTCGCCACGATCTCGCGCTGTAAATCCCGGTAGCCTTCGTCGTTTAAATCCTTCCCGGCTTCCGACATCTCTTCCTGCGCCTGTTTTAACAGTCTCAGCTTTCCTTCCGTCTGCCCGATCGACTGCGACAGGAGCGTCTGCTTCTGTGCCAGCAGCTCCGTATTGTTCTGATCCTTTTCAAGCAGGCCGTTTACTTTCTGCAGTTCCCCCTGCAGGCTGTTCAGATCTGTATCCGCCTTCTGTATGGCCTTCTCTGCGGTTTCTCCCGTATTCTCCTGCTGCGTTTTTAATCCTGCCAGCTTCTGTTCCGTCGCCACGATCTCGCGCTGTAAATCCCGGTAGCCTTCGTCGTTTAAATCCTTCCCGGCTTCCGACATCTCTTCCTGCGCCTGTTTTAACAGTCTCAGCTTTCCTTCCGTCTGTTCGACCGACTGGGAGAGGATCGTCTGCTTCTGCGTCAGAAGCTCCGTATTTCCAGGATCAAATTTCAGAAGAGAGTTAACGCCTTTCAGCTCCCCGGACAGGCTTTTTGCTTCCGCATTTGTTTTTGACAGCGCCTGATTCAGTGGCGTTGCATCTCCGTCTATCTTTACTGTAATCCCTTTCAGGCCCTTTGACATGACCGCCTACCGCCTCCTCCCTGATAACTCCCGCAGTTTCGCCCTGTCCGGCTTTGTCTGTTCCAGCATCCGTGCATTTTCAAGATATTCCTGCCCCGCATCCGTCCGGTTCATTTCATGGATAAACGCATCCCGTCTGTACTGGAGATAATCGATCAGTTCCAGCTCCTCGATCTCATTTACATTCAGACCGGTATAGCTGTGCACCAGATGTTCCCAGTACGTCGGTATGTCATACACCCATTCCTCCGCATCGACCGGATAAAAGGGCAGCGCTAGTTTGGGGATGCGGCCTCCCCGTTGACAAACTTTACATATGCCGTGAAAAACTCCCGGATTTCATCCACTGAAAACTGTTCTTCCACCCACTCCGTCGTGACTGCTTCCCCTTTCAGGTTGTTTGACAGAATCTGCGCCACAAGCTCATAAAGTCCGTCGATGATTTCCCGGTCTGCCTCATGCTTCTGCCCCTCGGTCTGCGCTCCGTTTCTTTGATCCATCAGCTCCTGCATGCCCATAAGCGCCGTGAAAACACGCTTCTTCGGCATGCCGACCTGGATCACACGCTCATATGCTTCCTTCTTTCCGTCCATCATCCGTTCGTCATCAAAGGTCAGCACCATATAGTTCCGCTTTGCTTTCTGAAAATTAACTTTGAAATTCATGTACCCTCCTTACTCCGTCCCGCCTGCCGCCGTCTGTGCTGCAAGAAATGACGCGATCTTCGCCGCCTTGTCGGATCCGGTCAGCGTATAGCCCTTTGCCTTCGCAATTGTCTCGATCTGCGCCACGGTCAGGGCATTCAGCTCCTCTTCCGTGTATGTCTGCTGGAACTCATCCTCGATCTCCTCCACAAACTCAATCAGTGTCCCGCGCTCATCATGCGGTTTGCATGTAAATTCCGCATCGATCACCGTCGCACTGTCCGCGGCGAAGGTGATCGTAAATCCGGCAGAATTCCTTCCGACCACAAGCAGGTAGCAGTTTCCTTCCACAATATCCTCATGGACAAACAGGATCGCATACTGCTTCCCGTCATCATTCCCGGTTCCGCCCACCCGCAGCCTGCGGTATGTTTTCCCGCCTTTTGTCTCGGTCGTAACCTGCGCCGTCGCCGTCAGTTTTGCCAGCGTGTGCCCGTTCCATGTGAAGAGTCCTGATTTGAACGTCGCCTCCTCCTCCACAAGGATTTCCTTCACGATATGGCCGAGATCATCCTTTTCCGTCGTCATGGTCGGCTTGTACTCAACGCTTGCCCCGCCCTTGATCCATCCTGCATGGTTTTCCTCCGTCATGAGCTGGGCAAGAATATCGGCAAAATCCGCCTCAAGATTTCCCGTGAACTCCGCCATATAAAGCTTTCCGCTTCCCAGTGTTACCTTTTCCTTTGTCCCCTTTTTCATCCTGTTTACCTCTTTTCCACAAATTCGATACTGTATATGGTTTCAAACATCTTTTCCCTGTCGATCCATGCCCGTTCTTTTGCAGCCTTCCATCCACTCTTTTTAAATGCCGCCTCGATCCGGTCTTCGTTTCGCCGGTCAATCCTGGCCGCATAGAATTCCACGGTCAGATCATGTGCCGCGATCCGGGCATGATAGTCGTCCCCGTCCTCTTCCGTCCGGTCCAGCACCGCGATAAACGGAAGCTTCTGCGGCTGTGTAAATGCAGTCTCTGCAGTTGGAATGCCGGTTTCCTTCTCTATGTATTCCCTTATGTCCATCATTCCGTCACTCACCCCACAGTCCCGCCAGCCGTTCGTTCAGCACCTGTTCCGCAATTTTTCTTCCGTATCTGATATGTTTTACCGCCTTCGTCCGGGTGGTGCCGTCCCGCGTCAGGTGCCCGTTTTCCAGCAGATGCGTCAGCCTGTGTCTTCCGTCTCCCACGTACCATTCCCGGTAATAGTGGTGCCGCTTCTCCCATCCGCCGTCAAGTTCAAAGTGGCTTCTGTAATCGCCTGTCCGTACTCCGTGCCCTTCTGACAGATGTTTCCCGATTTCCTCACTGCAGGCTTCCGCTGCATCGTCGATCGCTTTCACCATCTCTTTTTCCTGATTGTCCGCCCAGTCAAGCAGTACCTCGGATATCGCAAGCCCGAGCTGTTCAGGCGGGATCGCCTTTGCTGCGTTTACCTTCATGCAAATTCCCTTTCCCTGTGCTTCTCCATCCTGATCAGCGACAGCTTCGTGACGGGCGGCATCGTGCTGCTGATATGATCTGTTTTTTCGATATCATACTGCTCACCGTCAGCAACAGCGATCTGATGCGGTCTGATATCCTTCTGCTGCAGGATGTGCACCACACGGTCAACCCGGGTATCTGCCGCCCGCGCCGCGTAATGCCTTATAATCCCGACATTCTCGTTTCCGTAGCGCAGATTCTGTTTTACTTTCTCCAGCCGGTCTTCACCGTTCACGTCACAGATGTCAAGGATCCCGTCGTTAAATTCCTCAAACTTCGGCTTCATCGTCCGTCCCCCCGCTTTCCCGCATACCGGCAACCGCAGCTTCCAGCGCAAATGATGTCAGCTGGCATGCAAAATCATGTTCAAACTGTTCGATGGCGTTCGACCTCCCGTAGCGGCAGAAGGAAAACAGCAGCATCCGCGCCATCTGATCCTCCGCAAAATCAACCGGCGCGCCTTTCAGCTGTTCAATCCGTGCCTGGCCCTGATGCATCAGATCGCGTATCTTCTTTCCTGCCTGTTCATCATCAAATGTGACATCCAGCGCATTCAGGATATCTTCCATCAGCACATCATCCGCTGTCATCTTTTTTTCCTCTGCCATACTGCACCGCCTTTTCTGTCAGGCGGCAGGGTCATCCCGCCGCCCGTACTGTCTCAGTTCCCTCATGCTGCTGTCTGCGCTTCGATAAATGATGCGATCTTTTCCGCCTTGTTGCTGCCAGTCAGCGTATAGCCCTTATAAGCTGCCAGCCCCTCGATCTGCGTCACAGTCATACTGTTCAGCTCTTCATCCGTCCATACGGTCTTTTCCACGATTTCAGGCTTTGCCGTGTCTGCTGCCTGCACCGTATAGGCAGCCGGTTTTAATCCGCTGATGTCAAGCACAAGGAATGATTTGTTATCCTTCGGCTTCCCGTTCCCGTACAGATACGCCGCATACACCCTTTCGCGCTGTAAAAACTTATAGCTGTCATCGTAATCGATCACGCCGTCCTTACTGCTTCCGATCCCCATGAAATACTGTCCGGCAATTCCGAGCACCGCTTTCCCGACCGGAATCTCCTCGCACTGAACAACCGTCGTCGGATACGGCAGCACATCGTTTGCATATGTCCCGTCCGGTCTCATGATCGTAGTGGCAGGCATGATCTTTTTCCAGTAATCGACCGGACTTGTCACCAGAATCACCTTTCCGACCGTCCGCGGCCTTCCGTTCCGGTTTACCGCCATTTTACTGATTAAGCCACCGTATACTTCCGGCGAGAATTCCGTAACCACGACCGCTTCCTTATCCGGGTACGCTTCGCCATCGGCGCGCGCCGCATCGAGATCCTTCATCATTCCGACCGGCATTTTTACACCGGTTCCGCATACAATCCCCTCTTCCAGCCCGACATACAGCGCATCCTGCAGCACCTGGCGCACATAACTGTCCAACCATACCGGGCCGAGATCCAGCATTGATTTTGCAACAGGCAGGAAGGCCGTCAGAATATACAGCACCATGTTCAGCTTCTCGAATTCCCCGGACAGCTCGCCAGCAATTGCGGCCGTGATCTCTCCCCATACAGCCTTCTGTTTGCCGTTTTTATTTAAAATCCATTCCGTCACATAGGTCGTGTTGTTAAAATCGATTGCGGAAAGCAGCGGATGTTCCGCTTTCAGTCCCTCCAGTACCTCTTCAATGATGGTCTCCGGCATGGTGACATCAAGGTTTTTCAGCGCCTGCTTCGGATTATCGGATCTCATGGCCCCGATCATGGCTTCGTAATATTTCTTCTCCGATGACGTCAGCTGCCGGAGCCCCCGCGCCGCCAGTGCCGCCGCGTCCATCTGTTCCACTGCGGCTGCATCTTTCGCGCGTTCCATCACCTCCTGCTGGATTCCCTCCGCCATTTCCGCAAATGCCTGCGCAACCTGTTCCTCATCCCCGCTCTTTAATGCGGTGTTAAACTTCTGTGTCAGCTCCTCCCGTGTGATCTTCTCCACGTCTTTACTCTTCATCTCTCATTCCCTCTCTTTCAGATATTTCGCAGCCGCCTGCCCGATCAGTTCTGCCAGTCTGTGCTGCTTCGGCAGTTTCTGTTTCTTACTATCGTCTTCGTCTGTGCCCCCGGTATCCTCATGCTCTTCTCCTGTGCTGTCTGCATCGCCATCTTCTTCTCCGGCATCCGCTCCGCTGTCCGCTTCCTCTGAGTCTGTGCTGTCTTTCTCATCTCCCTTCTGCCTTCCCGGCCCGCAGAATTCCTTCATTTCCTCACGGAATGCTTTCCGCGCCGCCATCTCACGGCGCATCTGTGCAAGCTGCTGCTGTAACTGCTGCGTCAGATCCGGCGCCGCCGTCACATTCCCTGCCACTTCATCCGCAAATCCCATTTCAACCGCCTGTTCCGGCGTCAGATAGGTTTCATTATCCAGCATCCTGATCAGCTCTTCTTCCGTGATGTTTACGCGCTCCATATAGATCTGCCGGTTGCTTTCCATCAGGACATCGAGATCGTCCGCAGCCTTCCGCAGTTCATCCGCATTCCCGGCCACATACGCCCACATATTATGAATCAGCAGGCTCGTGCCAAGTCCCATGACCCGGCGGTCTGCCGCCTGCATGATAACGGATGCGATGGAATATGCAAAGCCGTCGACATACGCCACAATCTCTTTACATTTTTTCTGTTTCATCTGGTTATAAATCGCAACGCCTTCTTTCACGTCTCCGCCATAGGAATTGATGTGCAGC
Source organism: uncultured Roseburia sp. (assembly GCA_947642555.1). Classification (GTDB taxonomy): domain Bacteria; phylum Bacillota; class Clostridia; order Lachnospirales; family Lachnospiraceae; genus Roseburia. The sequence goes on from CANRSX010000050.1 coordinate 11,270, forward strand.
TCGATCACCGCGCTGTCCGGGATTTCCGCAAGGGCTTTGCGGAAAAACTCCGCGCTTGTCTCGCTTTCCGTGTATTCCCATGTCCACCAGTCAAGTTCACCATGCTCCGATACGTCATCGTAGATATACAGCTTATGGACGTCGGATCCCGCTTCCTGCCGGAAACAGTAATGTGTCCTCTGTTCTTTTATTCCCTTCATTCCTCTCACCCCCTTTCCCCTTCGCCCAGGTGGGCCATTTTCTCCGCTTCGGCGTAATTTTTGGTTATATAGTGCCGCTGTGACCAGTCCTCTCCGATCGCAGTATCACCCAGCTTCGTCCGCAGCTCATCGATACAGTAAAGCCCGCTCGATAACAGCTTGTCGCTGTTCGTGGCCTGTTCAAAGATATCGATGTGCTGGATGCAGTTCGTATTGATATCCATGTAGTTCCCCCTGCAGAACTGCTTTTCCCCGTACCGCTTGCGCGTCCCTTCCTTTCCCAGTTTTTCCGTAACCGGGTCGATCGCGAAGGTCAGGAAGTTCTTTGTGATTTTCTCCACATCGGAAACATCACCGAGGATCAGCGCCTTCGGGATCCGCCACGCGCGCCCGGCCATCTCAAATTCATAATTAATCCGCTCATTCAGATCTGCCGGTGTCGACGTCGTCCCCTGTTTTGTCACATCAGTATATGTATACCCATGCTGCAGCGGCAGCACCGCACTCCCCGCGTCAAAAAAAGGCCTGAACCTGTTGTTAATCAGCTCATTCAGTTTGTCGTTAAAGTTTTCCTGCTGCGACGTCACTGTATCAATATTCAGGATCCCCTTCTGCGCCCCCTGACGCATCATGTTCCTGACTGCTTTCGAGACTGTCTGCCCGTAACTCGTGTAGGATCCTTCCAGTCTGCGGCGTGCATCGATATTGTTCAGCTGCATGTAGATCACCTCGCCCGACCGGTATGACCTCTGTAACGTCAGTTCTCCGACCGTGATACCGGAAAAGATATCCTCGTAAAATGCGTATTTCTGCCTTGTAAAGCTGTCCGCAACATACAGATATCCGTTCATCTCCACGATCAGGGCTTCGTTGTCATAGCACAGGTTTGTGATGAAGTGCTGCATGAAGTCACTGCTGTTTTCATTCGGATTCGGTTCATAATTCCAGAGATAATATTCCTCCCCCCGCTCCGGGGATCCGTTCACAAATGTCCTGACCTCACATTTCCCGACCGTGTTTGCGATCATGTTAATGGCGCAGGCCGTTGCCAGTTCCTTGAAAAAGATTTCCGTGAACTCCTCCGCGATCTGCTCCTTCACGCTGATCGTTGTTTTTTTCCCGAATGCTTTCAGAAAGTAGTCTGTCATATTCATGTCCGCTTCCTCACCTCCTCTTACTGAAACGTAAATACCGGAAGCACCTCACTGACTGCCTGCTGTTCCGGTATCAGCTCGTACTGCGTCATCGCCGCCACAAAGGCAAAAAAGCCGTCTGTCTTCCGGCTTTTCGCCTCAATTTTCTGATATTCGTAATTTCCGTACTTTTTCGTTTTCACTTTTTTCGTATTGTTTGTGTACCACCGCATGATCGGGCAATCCCCGTAAACCACGTTCTGATTACGGAATGCACTGTCTATCACCGGCTCGATCTTTATTTTGTCGGATGGTCTTACAAGCTTGATGTTCCTGTTCTCATAGGAAAATCCGACTCCTTCCAGTGCCTTTTTCATTAGTGTCAGACGGTAATCGTCCAGTGCCAGCATCGGAATACTGTAAAAAGCTGCCTGCTGTGCCACCCAGTCCGCAATCAGCTCCGGAGGGATCTCCGGCGCGTCTATGATCTCCGCGTCTCCCGCCTCCACCGCCTCCATATACGGAAACTTAATCCTTGGCAGATCCGCACTGTTAGCACAGATCCACGTATGCTGGCGGAATACAAACTTCTCTTTTCGTCTCGTCAGTACACCCGCTGCCGCAAAATCATTTATCTTTGTATAGTCAATCCCGATTACACCGGTTTCCCGTCTGACAGGCGGATCCACTTCCTGTTTTGTCAGCAGAATGATTTCCCATGATGCCAGTTCTACTTCATTGTTTCCCTGCCTGATGTTCATCCGTTTTGTCATAAAATCAGACGCAGCAGATCTGTTTTCCTTCCAGTCCCGATATTCTTTTCGCGTTTCCTGCATCAGTGTCGGCAAATATTGCAGGCTCGGATTTGCCTTGTGCCAGTTTTCCTCCCGGTCGACTTCTTTCGGATCATCCAGCATACACAGAAACGGCAACAATCCATTGTCGCCAGTCTCAAAATCAAGAATACGTTTAGACTTCTCAAGCAGATCGTCCAGTACTCCGTCGCACACATCCCCGTTTGTCGTTGTATATGTCATGCGCGGATGTGGCTTTTTCCCTAAAGCGGTCGTAAATACTTTGATATTGTCATAGCTTTCAAACGCGTGAACCTCATCAAAATCCACTTTCCCGGATCGCAGGCCGTCTTTTGACTTCGCGTTATTCGTCCGGTATTTAATCTTCGACCTGGTCTTTCTGTTCTGAATCTCCGATTTTGTCCATCTGAAGTGCCGGATCATCTTTTTATGGTTCCGCTCCAGCATGTTATAAATATCATCAAATGACGTTTTCGCCTGCTCTTCTGCTGTGGCACAGATATCAATATCGTACTGCGGTATATCATTGTACGGGCTGATCAGCGCAAAATCCTCAAATGCAAGATACCCGTTTTTTCCAGCTCCCCTCCCGACGAATATCAGCAGATCCGGAAATCGCGGCAGGCCATCCATGCGATAAGTACAACAGTGCAGTGCGAATACAAATTTTTCCCACGGAAACAGGTTGAAATCAAAATATTTTTCCAGCCGAAGATACTTTTCAAGCTGGTCTGTATCTACTCTCAGATCCTCATTTTCGAACACTTTTTTAACAAATCTGACGAGTTTTTTCTGCCATGAACAGACCTTCTTATTACCATTTCTGCCGGCAGTTTCTACCATGAAAATATACTCGTACAGTTCCGGTATATCCCTATAATTCGTCCTCAATATCCCCACCGCCTAACATGGCGTTTGCTTTCAGTCCCAGCTCTGCCAGCAGTTTCAGCATCTGCGCATTCGTCTTGTTAAACATGTCCACGGACTCGTTTTTCTTCATGCCCGACTGTCCGCCGCCGTTGTTATATGTTACAATAGTTCCGCGCTTTTGGATGTCCTCGACAAGCAGTGTTTTCGTGACGTACATCGCCATGTAGTCATCAATCATGTCGTCGAAAAACTTCCCGCAGGTTCCATTCATCTCCAGCTGCTGCCGCAGGTCGTTTTCAATTTCCCGGTACCTTTTTGTGCGCGTGATCCGCTTCACATCCTTACTTCTGCCATCCGTCTGCTTTGCCACATATACCACCCCCTCATGTGCGCGCGATTTTCCGTTTTGTCTACTCCCTGCCCCGTTTCCCACTCTGAATTCAGAATCCGGAATTTTTTGACCGGGGGGATCATTTACCATCGTTCTTCGTTCATGAATCTGTTTTCATTTCCCTTTTTCATTCCTTTCCCCTTGCCGTGTTCCTTGTTATGACAGTCTTCGCACAGCGGAATCAGATTACTGCATGTCGCGCCTCTGTACTCATATGTTCGCGACAGTGCAAGTCGTGGATGCTTCCGTACCCACTGGACATGATGCACGCTTCGTGCTTTTGTGTGGAATCCCCGTTTTTTGCAATACTGACATTCATAATTGTTTTCTTTCATCACTGCTTCTGATAGCTGTCTCCATTCGCTGCATTTATAGAATTTATACAGTTTATCCTCTTTGATCAGCTGTCTGATCCACTTTTCAAGTTCATCCTGCGTCATGTCATGCCTCATTAGAACAAATAAAAAAGACACAGAGTGTCTGTCTTCGCAAATGATATTCACTTTCTGCCTGCGGCCCTGTTCGCGATTATAATCGCGATTGTGATTGGAAAAGCAATGCCCGCAATAATGCTGTACTTTCTGATCTGCTTTTTCTGTTCATCGTCAGCTTCTTTTGTTTTTCCTGATGTCAGCAGAAACATGTAATACCCGATACCCGTAGCTATTTCTGCATATACAAACACGACTATGCACACCACCACAACTGCTATTGCATTCATTCCCCTTCCTTCCGCTCCTTTCTCGCTGCTGCCTTCTGTATTATCAGCCTTATCTTGATGACCTCGCTGTCCTCGAGATATTCACATACATCTGAGAGATCCGATACAACGGCAAACCGTTCCTCCTCTTCCTGTGTTATCTGCCGGATTTCCGTCACATCTGTTCTTCTGTTTTCCATGTCCTCCGGCACGCCTTCTGCTTTGCCCGTCTCTATCAGTACATCTCCGTCCGCATTTATCCTGATTGTTGTCATGGTCTGCATTCCTTTCATTTCCCTGTGGCCCTGATATAAAATCATCAACCTCGCTCCTTTTCCATGAACAGAAAAAAAGGAACATCACCTGTGTGTTGTCCCTTCTTCTGACATGGTACATCATATCACAGACCGAATATCAAATACTATCACCATTTTCATTTTTTTGTTTTTCATTTTCCCTTCCTGTGCCGTGCATCTTCCTGCGCCCCTCTCACTTACCCATATCTTAATATTTTGTGTAACCTGATCCACGAGCGCTATTTATATAGAAGAAACACAATCGCCGCTGATTCAGTTACACACGCATTTCATTTTGTCCGACTGATGGTATATATAAATATCACCGTTTTTTAAACGACAGTTTTCGGATAGCCTCGTCCTGCTGATCCTGCTCAATCCCGATATAGCGCATCGTAATGTGAAAATCGGAATGATTGAAAATCTTCTGCAGCGTGACGATGTCATGTGTCTGCTGGTAGAAGTGATAACCGAAGGTCTTACGCATGGAATGAGTGCCGACACGCTCCAGCCCGAAGCGCTCCCCTGCCTCATTGATGATGTTGTAGGCCTGCTTCCTGCGGATATGCCCGGTTCCCTGCCTGGATGGGAAAAGCCACTCGTAATCTTCCTTCCCCCTGATATAACGGTTCAAAATCGGACGGAACTCGTCATTGATCGGGAATGTCTTTTCCTTTCTGGTCTTCTTTTCCCTGATCGTAACGGAGCTCCTGTCGCGGACATCCCGGACTTTGAATTCAAGAATGTCAGAGATACGGATCCCGACATATATCCCGAACAGAAACATGACCCTGTTCCGCTCGCTCTTTTCTCCGAGATAGTCCGCGATATCCCATACCGTGCCGATATCCCGGATCGGTTCAACTGTATTCAATGCTTTCACCTCCTACGTAAAAAGGCAGCCTGCATCTCTGCAGCACTGCCCTGAGCTGACTGTTTCTGTTTACTTTATAACATAGTCGGGATATCAATTACTATCACCATTTAACAGGATCATGCCGCCATGCAGCGTTCAAATTCCTGCCGGATCCGTTTCTGGGTTTTTGCCACATAGTGTTTGCTGGTAATCTCGGCCGAGGAATGACCGAGCAGCACCTGAATGATTTCCAGCGCACAGCCGTTTTCGGCCAGGCGCGTCGCAAACGTCTTACGGAAGACATGTACCGTACAGATTTTATCCGTAATACCGGCCTGCACACACACGCTTTTCACCAGTTTCTGATAGGCCGGCCTGCGCATCCTTCTCACTTCCATTGTTCCATGTTCATTTCTGACTTTTCTGTCAGATACAAACAGCGCGTCATCGGTGTCTGTTCTTGTCTGCAGGTACTCGATCAGATGTTTCTTCGCCCGGACGTCAAGGTAAACGGTCCTTTCTTTATAATTTTTTTCCCCGATAAATGTTACTGCGCCAGTGATCAAATTGACGTTGCTTCGATTCATTGCTTCGATTTCTCCGACGCGCACGCCGGTTGACAGCAGAAAATCTATAATCGCCTCATCCCTCTTTGATTTTTCCACATCGCGTACCGCAACTTCCTCTTCCATCGACAGGTGCCTGTTCGGTACTTCGGTCTGCTTGATGCCCTTTATTGCCTTAACAGGATTTCTGCTGATATATCCTTCGTCATGCAGCCACCCATAAAATGTGCTTAAATAGCGCTTCACATTGGCAACGGTGTTCGGCTTCGCTCGCTGGCTGTATATGGCGAGATAGTACTTGATGTCGTCTTTCGTGATATCCTTGTAATTTTTATTCACCTTTTCCAGCAGATCCCGGTTCTGCCGGATGTAATGACTGATCGTCTGTTCCCTGCATCCCTCCAGTTGTTTATTTGCTGCAAAAAGTTTTATCATGTACTCGTTATCATCCTGCTGTGTCGACAGCTCCGTACATTCCTCCTCAAAACGGATGCCGCGGAGCTTCAGACACAGCACTTCATCCAGCATGCGGAGCTGATCCGCGTTTAAATGATCCTGCATGACTATTATGATTTCATTGACAATAATTTCCTTCTTTTCCATGGCATTTTCCCCTTTCTTTTCATGGTGGAAAGTGCTATAATACAATTGTTCGGAAAGTGTTATAGCACTTCATTGACGGCGGTCTTGCAGGACTGCCGTTTTTTTGTATCTGTGAAGAACATATGTTGCGAAAATATGTTCGGATCATGATTATTTTTTTACCGGGCTGTTCTGCCCGGCTTTAAACTACAAATCTTATCTGTTCGGATTCCGTATCGATCCTCATATTGCCTGTCCTTTTGCATCTGCACATCTCCGGCAGATTCGCCCGGACAAGCGCCTCCGGTACTGGCGGACATACTGCATTTCCGCAACGCCTGACCTGCTCGCTCCTTGGATATGCTTTCCCGTCACAATCATGATCGATGATGTAATCAGGCGGAAAGCCCTGGCATCCGTACAGCTCTTTGGGCTCAAGCATCCGCAGGCCAATATCAGCAATCATATAATCTGTTCCCTGTATCGTTACCAGTCCAAAATGATCATGTGTCGGTATCGTGTCCAGCGGCTCGCGTATATCCTGTCCCGTCCCCTGTCCGTAGTATTTAATCAGGAATGCTTTTACCTCCGCAAAGTGCCCGCCCTGTGCAGTAATCGCTGATAACGGATCTTTTATATTGCGTGCATCGCAATTATTATTTAACTGAGCCAGAAACGCTGAAACCACCCCGTATCGATTTGACGTATCTAATGTCGCAACCGGATTGCGAACGTCCTGACCTCTGACTTCCTGACCCGATTTCTCTGAGTGATACTGTATCAGCGCAGTAGATTCAAATTCTACCTGTATCAGACAGTGTTCATTTTTGCTTACCACTGTCGCTAGCGGTTCCCGTACATCTTTACTTCTGTCCTTTGCAAACCCGGTCTGCCCGATCTGCATCATGTATGGTTCGCATAAATAATGTTTTGCATTGCCCACTATTGTCGGCAACGGTTCTTTCGCGCTGTGTATCCTCGGTTTCTGTCCTTCCCGTTCTCCATATCCGATCGGGATTATAAACGGATCGGCGTTGTCAATAACATACTTTTTTAATCCCCTGGCAATCCGCGACATTGTTTTTTCTGCCAGTGGCCTTACCGCACGGATCCCGTATTTTTCCCGTATTTCCTCCGATGTATCAAAGATGGACGGACAGGGAATGGAAAAATCTATCTGTGTATCCGCTCCATTGTATGCCTTAAGCATTCCGGATTTTACAGCATCGCTTTCGGCCGGACCGTGTGTCGGCTTTGGCCACACAATCGGACGCCCGTCACATCTCGCAATCATGAAGAAACGTCTGCGCATGGTCGGCGCTCCGTAATCTGCTGCAATAAGCTCCCTGCTCTCTACTTTATACCCGAGATTTTCCAGCTGACTTATAAATTTTCTGTATATTGTCCCCTTTTTCGCTCCGATCGGATGCTTCCGTCTCCCGAGCGGCCCCCATGTCTGAAACTCCGGCACATTTTCCAGCATGATCACATCCGGACGGACAAGCCCCGCCCACCTGCAGGCCACCCATGCCAGGCCGCGGATATTTTTATCCTTTGGCTTTCCCCCTTTTGCCCGGCTGAAATGCTTACAGTCGGGCGAAAACCAGGCAAGCGCTACCGGTCTCCCTGCACATACTTTTACCGGGTCTATCATCCATACATCCTCGCAATAGTGTCTTGTTGCCGGATGATTTGCTTTGTGCATCCTGATCGCTTCGGGGTCGTGGTTAATCGCAATATCAACGCTGATCCCCGTCGCCATCTCTATGCCGGTGCTGGCTCCGCCGCCCCCGGCAAAATTGTCCACAAATAATTTTCCGTCTATCATATCTCCTGGAACCGGGTACCCTTTCTGCGCGCTGGTTCGGCTCCTTCCTGTTGATTTATTCTGTCCAGTTCCACAAGCCCTGTTTTCCGCCTGCAGGGACTGGTGTGTCAAAAACTACCGGGTCTTCCATCACCCAGGCATAGCGGCCTGGTGTGAAATCACCGAATGTATACTCATCCGGGTGCTGCGCCCTGATCAGCTCCGCTATCGCATCATCAATCCTGACACAGTTTACAAGATCTGCTTGCCCGATGATTGCCCTGAACGGAAGCTTTTGCAGATCCTCATCGCTTCCTATTCCGGCACCTTTAAAATACAGCAGTCTCTCTTCCCGCCCTCCGCATACATCAAGCATATAGTCACGACGTGCCATGCCGGCATGGATCAGAATCCCGCCACGGTAACTGGTTCTCCATGACCTGGTTTCTATCCGTTTTTTCCCCGTTGCAAGCAGCGTCGCCCACGGCTGGATAATTGTAAGTGCCTTCATCTGCCTTTCGTCTCCTTCCTGCGTTAATGTCCGGTTTAACTAATTTCAAATCACAATTTCATCTAAAACCCTGCTATTCGCCTAAGCTTAGTTCAAATTCTTGCTGGCCTATTTCATAGTTCATCCATAGCGTTTCCATTCTAGGGATACCAGCTTCTGCCTGTGTTTTTTTCTGCACTTTCTTCCATCCTTGAAGCGTATCATTGTACAAATCATTATCGTATCCTGACAGCAACACCTTGCCTTTATGGCTTTTCAAGATCTTCAGGAGTTCCACATGCTCTGAATCCTCCATTTCATGCCGATACAAATGATCTTTCCGTGTTCCATGCAAATATGGCGGATCAGCATAGATAAATACATCTGGTGTATCATACCGTTTAATCACTTCCACTGCTGACAGATTCTCAATCTGAGCATTTTTCAAACGTTCGCTGGCCTCCAGCAATCTTTCCGGCAGATTTCTCCATTCTTTTGTAGTATGTGGACTTCTGCTCTGCTGGCTACTCCGAAAACCATTTCGATACAAGTTACTGCACCCGAATCCTTGCCAGCACCTCACTGCAAATTTCCTTGCCCTTTCTAAATCAGAATCCTCCGAAAGGATTTCGCATGATTCGTAATATTCATCCCGACCAAAGGGCGTCATGTACAGTAGCTCCGCCAGCTCCTTCGAATGATTTCTGATCATTCTGAAATAGTTCACAACATTTCCATCCAAATCATTCAGGGTTTCGATTCTGGATGGAAGCTTATTAAAAAATACTGCTCCACTCCCGAAGTATGGTTCCAAATACACTTCGTGTGGCGGTATGTATTCACAAATCCATCCAACGATTCGGTTCTTCGCCCCGGGATATTTTAAAACACATTTCATTTCTTCTCCTTCTTTCAGCGAAACCCTGATTTTTTTAATGCGACTTCGGCTTCTTCTCGGGTGAGGAAAACCTGTTTCCCAATGGCATATTCTGAAAATCCGTTTACATTGCTGTAAAATCCTTTTCCATCTTTCAATTCCCAACCATACAGCCTGCCACATTCGGAAGCGTGAACCGCTATTACAACATACGGTTGGATCCTTCCCCGGGATTCCTGAACTTCATACACTGTATCCCCTACCGCGCAAGGCAGTTTCAGCAGTTTTCCTTGTTCCTCCAGGTCTTTATACTTCTTTAGTTCGGATACCAATTTATAACACCTCTGCAATACAGAGAAGGTAAACATGTTATCTCTTTCTTCCTGCCCTTTTGCCGCACACTTAATTTCGATTAAATCCTTTTCAATGTCTCTCTCCATGCTCCTTTTCCTTCCACGATTCCCTTCCGCCATTTTCCTGACAAGCACTGCAAACTGCATCATTGTTATAATTCCTCGAATTCCTTTTCCAGCCTTGCATATTCTCCAACACATAATCCATACAAAAGATCTCTGCCGTCGTCGGAAAGCTTTATGGCCTCATTGATTGTGCATCCCTGCGCGATTATGTACGCACATCTGCCCTGATCTTCCATCCATTCGCTGACTCTTTCCAGCTCTTTCATCCTTCGCTGTATCTCATTCGCTCTTTTCAGGTTTTCCATCTTCATCCTGTCTGCGCCCCTCACCTTTCTTTTCAGCCGCTCTGATACCCCTTTTGATTAAATGGGTCAGACCATCATCTCCTATGTCCTGATCTCTGTTCTCCTTCTCCTGTTTCTTCCGGCATTTTTCTAAGGCCGCATCATAATCATACTCAATCTGTTCCGCCAGCCTGGCAGCCATTTCCGCAAACTTTTTCCGGTAATATGCCTGGTACTGGATATCGTCCCCTCTGACCTCGTCCAGCGTCTTAATATAATCATGCAGCATACAGATAATCAGCACCACATCCCCGTATGAGCAGCTGACAACATAGTCACACATCAGGCGGAGATTAACGGCATGTTCAATCATCACCTGTTTTTCGCTCTCTCTGGATACCTGCTGTTCAGCTGCATGGAGTAACCGGAGCTTCTCTTTAAGTCCTTTCGTTTCCTTTGGTTCTGTCCCGGTCTTCTGTTGGACCTCACATTTCACACGCCCACCTCCTCCAGTCTTCGCGCATCATCGTGATCAGGATTGTCAGCAATATTCCCGATAACCTCCATGATCTTCTCGCAGACGCACTGTCCGACATACAACGCATCGTGATTATCATCATCTGGCCGGATTGTAAATGCCGCATCCGGAAAGCTCCATTCCACACGTCCCGTCCATTCTCCATCAATCCGCACCCTGTCGTTTTCAAAAATCATCACGTCATTATCGTCTTCTGCGCCTGAAAACTGACATACTGTCTCTGTATGCACTTCTATGAATCTCATGGATGCCGGCTCGAAAATACAATTGAGAAAACCGGCATAATACCCCAGCACCCACTCCCCGTTGTCTTTGCACTTTGCTCTGCACAGTAAATTCATCCAGCCCTCCTATTCCACCCTGTTTTTAAACTCCCGCGGCCCGAACAGATACTTTTCTTCGGCGATCTGCTCATTCTGCAGCCTCCGCAGGGCTTTGAGCAGAACCTGATTCTGCTTGTCCGTATAAAACTTACAGATGTGCTCATACAGCTTCGCCCGGTCCTTCGCCATCCGCCTTGCCCGACGACTCTGCTGGAGCCTTGTGCAGATCCGGTTCCGTTCATTCCTGTTCGGCGCGAGCTCGATGTCGTGAAGAAATGTCTGCAGCTTCCGATCCTCTTCACCGACATCAGCATAAGCAGATTCATACTTACACTTCGCGTCCTCTAAAAAATTCAGGAAATCCGTTATGATCTCACTCGGATTTTTCCCCGTCTCCACTGCCTGGAACCCCCTTTCCGCTTATACGATCCGCCCGAACCGGGATGCAAGGAACCCCCGGTAACTGCCGGTAAAATCAGGCCTGCCGGCCGGATCAGCCACGACTTCCGCTGCGTCATAGCAGCATTCGCATCTGCCTTTGCACCCGCGCCGTTTAAAATCCCTGTCGTCCATGTCTTTAATCCACATATTCATCGCATTACACCACTTCACCTGTCACTCACCTCCAGTCTCATCACGTCCACGCCGGTCTCCTCCCGTATGGCTTCATTCATGCTCTCAAAATAGTCAGGCAGCTCTTCGAGATACTTCATCTGCTCGTCGACATATTCCAGATACCGGATGATCCGCGTCTGCCCATATCCCAAACGATCATGCAGATATGCGACCGAGACAACAAGAAACATATCCAGCGCCCGTCTTACAGACTCATCCCGTTCCTTTTTCTGCGCTGCCACATAGAGCGGGTCCTGCATCGCGGCCTGCACCATCCTGTGCACCTGCCTCTTTTTCAGCTCTTTGTCGGCCCATCCCATCGCCTGATATCCTCCCTTCCATCATTTTCTATCGCCATCACCTCCGGGGCTTCCCGGATCCGTCGTCAGAAGCATCCGCTCCAGCTGGTCGTAGTCATATTGCCGCTGATCAAAATTGTTAAACTTGTTTTTTTGGGCGCACTTCTCCCGTCCCGCGTCATCGTCCCGAGGCTTCTTGTAATTCTCCGGCAGATACTGGATCCACACCGATTCTTTCAGCCAGTTTTCCGGATTCTTGGTAAATCGCTCCTTCGTGCGCAGGATCCGGCACGTCTCCGCATAATTCCTCGCCGCTGCGATCAGACTGTCTTCTGTCAGCTCCTTTGTCGTCTCCAGCACATACACATATTCCCCGCTCGCGTTCAGCATGTTGACCTTTTTAGGGTACGCATCCCAAAATTCGGGAAAGCGATCTGTTGGCTCCTCGCGCGCGCACGCAGAGACAGAGAGAGATAGTTTATGTTTATGTTTATTAATGGGGCCGTTTTGTGGTTCGCTTTGCGGTTCGTTTTGTGGTTCGCTTTGCGGTTCGTTTTGTGGTTCACTTTGTGGTTCACTTTGCGGTTCACTTTGCAGTTCACTCTGTGGTTCAGTTTTAAACTGCCTGGGTGTAACAAGACTTATCATACGATAGCGTGCTGCCCGGCTGCCGTTTCCTGGTTCCCACTCAATCAGCCCAGACTCTATCAGTATGTTACGGGCCCGCTTTAAAGCGGAGTCACTTAACCCGGCGCGAAATGAAAGCATCGTCGACGCAACCGCAAACGTATCCGGCCACCCCGCTTTGTTCGCAATAGACATCAGCGCATACCATAAAGATATCGATGAACCCGGCAACGGAGACGTTTCAAGCCGGTCATAAAAAGCCTTTATTTCAAGTATGTAGTTCAAATCTGTCCCCTCTCTGCTGCGTTTCCGCAGCGCCTGATCTCGTAAAGACGCTCTTCCAGCATATGGATCTCTTTCGTCAGCGTGCTGGATCTCGTGACAATCTCATCAAAAACACATTCGTACCTGGAAAAATCGTATCGCCCCGCATATGCGGAGTCGACTGTCGCCGCCAGCATTCCATTCAGTACCTCTGCTTCAACGGAAATTTTGTCGATCATGTCTGTTGCTCTCATAAAGTTGTCCCTCCTGTTTGTTAGTATCTATTGGATACTATACATCGACGCAATATTTTTGTCAATATCCATTGGATACTAAATAGGATCTTTACAAACAAACCTGATCAATAGTATTATTTATGGTAATAACATGTTGCATACTAAAATTAACTATCAGGAGACGAACCATGCCAGTAAAAATTCCAGGAAGAATATCAACACAAATCCGTATTGACAAGACTGCCTATAAAAAAACAAAATATATTGCACAACAGGAAAGCCGAAATACCAATTCGCAAATTGAGTATTTTGTAAAAAAGGGCGTTGAAGCTTATGAAAAAGAACATGGTGTTATTTCAGTTCCAACAGATGAGTGACTTTTGCATCCCATAGCTTCCGTCCCTGCTCCAAAAGGATGATTAAAAACGTATTTTGCGGAATTCCCATCCGATTAGATTCCTGCTGAATGTATTCATGTATACCTACCGGTATCCTGACCTGTGTTGGAACAACCTTTTTTTGATCCTTTGTTTCTACTTCTTTCATTTGATCCTCTTCCTGCCGGAGCTCCGCCTGCAGCGGTGCCCCGGCTCATAATTTTTCGTGATATACTATCTGTCCGAAGCAGATCCGCACGCACACGCTCCGCTTTACTGCCCCGCCTACGCGATAATGATAAAATGATCCTCCGTCCCGCGCAGCGCATCTGTCAGATACGCCCTGATGCTCTCCATGGCCTCGTTCTTCCATGCTCCGCCGTCCGCCTCGATCAGGGCGCACTCCACCACGCCGCGGTCTGACCTCATTCGGAAAATAAAGCTGCTGAGCGGCTGATCGACTTCATGAAATGTGCGATACGGCGCCAGCGCTACCGGATTCGGTACAAGCTTCGTTTCCCGGCTCGTGATGCCGGACTGCACCGTTGCTTTCTGTGAGATACCATCATCACTGTAGGATGTGATGGTTCCCTCCTCCGCAGTCCCGGCAAAAGTTAAAATTTTTGCTTTGTCCGGCGTATTATGGAACAGCGCCTGAGCGGAAATGCAGAATGTTTCATTATCCATAAAACTTCCGAACCGGAATTCCGGCAGCTGCGCCCTGACAACCACAAGTTCCTCCCGCCTGCGCTCTGCATCAAGTTCCGAAAACAGCCGCACTTCGGTCGGGCTCACGATATGGATAACCATCGTGTCGCTCATGGAATCAATGCCGGACTGAATATAGTCAACAAGGCTGGTAAGCGTGCTCATCTTAATGCTGTCCGCATACGGGGTATATGTAATTCTGTGCAGATCCCTGTCTGCCCACATCTCCCCTTTGATCTCCTGCACATTCGGTGCAGCCAGTTTTACAACATACTGTAATGCTTCTTTAATCATCAAAAATTCCTCCTTCTCTTCTCACCGGTCGGGCTCATGCCTGCCGGGCTGCTTTAAAATCAATCGGTGCACTCTCTTCCGCTGCCGGACCCGCTGCCCCGGGAGTAACACCCGGATAATCCGCAAGGCTCATCTGCCCGCGCATTCCTGATCCGTACTCGGTATACTCCACGGTGCCTGTGCGCAGATCCGTCGCCACCGCAAACGATGTCGTGACCGGCTTCGGTGATGCAATCTTTTTTTCAACGGAAATCTCACACTTCACATCTGACCGATCTTCGTTCTGAGCAAACTTCATCCTGACGGTTATCTCGCGCATTTTCTTGTAAGGCGTGTTGGGGTCCTGCATGTTCCTGAACACATCACCCATCGCCTGCTGGACTTTCTCCTGCAGCGCCCCGGATGCCAGGTCACGCAGCTCAATTTCATTCATCCTGTTCTCCTCCTCTCTCATGTGCCAGTTAATGGTGACTCTATGTAAATCCGGCCGGCCGGGATTATGTTCGTTGCCGTTTCCGCTTCAGGGCGTCCAGCGTGATATCGCGCTGCTCAAGCATCTTGAGATCCGCGTTCAGCCCGATCATATATGCGTTACTCTCGTTTAAATAAAACTGATATATCGTTCCCCGGAATGCCCGGATCAGCGCCTCCCACTTGTCACGGTTCTTCACTTCCGTGTTCTGCGTGGTTTTCCACCCGTTTTTCTGCCAGCGATCCGTGAGCGCATCGCCGCCGAATCCATGATAGAGATATCCCGATTCTGTATAGACCGATAAAATGCATTTCTCCCGCAGGCGCGCAAGAGCCCGGATCAGCGCTTCCAGTATGGCGCAATTACAATTCATGTCCGATATTTTTTCATAGTCATACAGCGTCCACGGATATTTTCTGTCCGGGGCATAGTACTCGAGCACATATCCGATATAGCCGTCCTGTCTGCGGCTCCCCCGGATCGTGCTGGCCACGTAAATACTTACTTCCTTCATCCTTCATCCTCCACGATCAACGCCTCGATCTGCTGCGCATACCGGTCGCCCTCGGCCTCCATTAAGCGGCCGAATTCCTCCAGTGCGCGGCCGTGCAGATGACAGACATTCTGGTAAGACCGATGCATAGCCGCTGCGGTCCCTTCCAGTGTCCTCCCCTGCAGATAGTAATGATAAAGCACTGCCTTGTAGCGGTTGTCCGGGATCTCGTTGATCAGGCGGGTCGCTGTCGTTTTCACAGCCTCGTATTCGCGGATCCTGCGCTGCAGTTCCTCCTCCCGCTCCATGATGCTGGCCAGCGCACCCGGGATCCTGTCCGGCGAATGACCGGATGATACAGTTCCGGCAGACGGGGAGCCGCAGGAAACGGATCTCTGTCGGGCAGCATCAAGCTCCGCACGCATGACAGGCAGGACATCCTCAAGATCTTTCAGCTGTCGCAGATAGCGTTTTGCCCTTAATATTCTGTCGTTCAAGTCCTTTCCTCCATTCCTCTTCTCTCCACCTTTTTTCTGCCATCGTGATTTCCCGCATCGTCTGACTGTGGATAATACACTGTTCCTGCGCTCTGAGCGCAAGGTCTTCCTCGTACAGTCCGATGACCGGTTCTTCTCCCTGCCGGGATCCGAACAGGACCGTAAGCTGATCCTCGTCCAGTTCCATAAACAACGCGATATTCCTGGCCGCCTCATATGCATAGGCAGCCTTAGAGTATCTCCGCATCCGGACATCCGTGCGGAATCCGGACGCACCTTTATACAGCTTTTCCAAAATTTCGTCTGATGTCAGCATATATCCCTCCTGTCCGTAACGGACTGCTTAAATATCGATATACTCAAGATCAGACTTTTCACGATGTCTGTATGTATAGAAATCAGACTTCCGCCGATCGCGGATCCTGCCATCAGCAACTCTGATCAGATACCCGGCGCCGGCAATCGCCAGCCCGGTCACGCAGGCGATACCGGCCGTGTAGCTGTACGGGCCGGGCGAATCAATACAGCAGGCCCCGCAAAGGGCCGCCATACATCCGGCTGCTATTAAAATGTTTGAAAAAGCTCTCAATCTCTGCGCCTCCCCTACCTGACCGCCATCTGCTTCTGTCGGTACTTTTCAAATTCTGCTGTGTCAAACAGGATCATGCTGTTTGACTTCGCCGGATTGGTCTTCCAGGAGATTTTTCGGTCGCCCGTATAATAAATCCTGGTAAGATAGCTCCTCGGAAATCCAAGTTCCATAAGCTCGGACATCTTCATGACCGGTTTACTGTATTTTTGCTCGATCACACTCGTTTCCCTCCTGATCTCTTTTTTTACTCAAATCGTACCGGCCATCCCGGCCATCCGCTCTTTCTCCAACTGATCCCGCGCCAGCAGTACTTTTGCATTATTCTGCATCAGCGCAAAACTCACCGGATCAAGCTGCTTCACAATCTGAATGAACTCTGTCAGATCCGTTTTCATTTCTTCCGACATAATTTCACCCCCTTCTGTCTGATTCCGTGTTTGTTGTTCCAGTCTTCCATTTCTCCATTCGTGGTGTTATAATCTCCTCAGAGAGCGTTGCCGCGCCCGATTTTATAAGCATAGGAGGTTTTTACATGCCGCGAATCACTATCGAATCTGCCAAGGCAGAAATAGCAAGACAGCAAGGTTTTATCGATATCCTTGAAAACCATTGCACGATTCAGCCAGGCGACTCTACTGAGGAAATTATTTTTAAGCTCTACGCCACATTGCAAAGTATTGCACTAGTTCACAAGGAGCTTAAAAACTATGTTCCTGATCACTCGTTTAAAGAATCAAGCGACTTAACCACGGCTATTCCCAAAATGAGTATTACTGATAAAAAGCTTGAAGCTTTTGTCAAGGCTCTCCAATCCAGCGGAAAAAAATATTCACGCCGGAAAGATTGAGTGTGTGCTCTCATTTTTGTGACGTTCCGTAACTTCCCTGTCTATCTCTGACAGGGAAGCCAGTATTCGTGATAACTTTTCAAGAGTCTCTTTCTGCCATTTTTCCAGCCGAAGCGTTTCCAGTAATGGTAAATCTGTATCGATAATTGAAAATGCGTCCATTGCGTCAATCAGTTCTTCCGACTTAATATGCCGGCCTGTCTCATCCAATTCGCCTTCATCCGTGACAATAATGTTAATGCATCTGTTGATTACAGACCGATACATCCCGCACAAATCCCGAAAGTTCATTTCACTCAACTCCTCCCTTTCTCACCATGTTCCCGCCACTCTGCATTTACACGGGCTTGTGACCGTCCATTGGCTGCATTACCGGAGGGGCCTCGAGCCCCTTTAGGTTATGTCAATAACAAGTGTGTTGTTGTCCTGCCATGTAAAACTTTTTACTGCGTTCTGCATATAATCCAGCATGTGATCCTGGTACCAGTTTCCATGCGCGACCATACGAGGATCATGCATTCCTTCGCTCCTGCGAATCCATATCTCCGTATCATCCTTAATCAGACCCATCTCGCAAAGCTTTTCTAACGTCATGATTCCCTCACTTTCTCCCTGCATTACCCGGCAGGGACGGGATGAAATTAGTATTTTGCATATTTTCTATTGTCATTTAATAGCCATTCCTTAAAAACGTCCAATGTATCTCTCATGCAAGAATAAAACTTCTTATCATCGTCTTCACAGTATTTCAACAGATACCCGATTGTTCCAGCTCTTCGACACATTTCAGAAGCAATGCTTCCTCTTTTTCCGTTATATGCCTTAAATAAATCTTGATTTGAAAGTTCTTTTGCGTTCATATCTTCCCTTCTTTCTCCCGGCGCATCCCCGCCGGGTGGGTGATATGGTTATTTACCAATAATGCGAAACGATTCTTCCACGTTCAACACCTTCTGCGGTATATATTGTTATTGCTGTGCGATAATAAGCTCCATTTATCAGTTCTTTTTCTACATTAGTCGCTCCTCTGTCCCATTTCCTGCTTAATTCCTTAAATTCTTTTGCGCTAACTTTGACAGCCTTAGTTCCTGCAACGTTTACGAAATAACTATTTCTTTTTCTTCTCATTTCCCATGTCCTCCGTCTGATTTATTACAAAGGAAAGTGCTGTGTCATCTCGCGCGGACGATACTTCCTCTTAATGGCTTCTTGTTTTAGGAGTACGGTACCTGTCGGCCAGGTCTAAGGTTTTCGCACGCTACTTCCCAAACTTATTGCCGTCTTGTCCTGCCATTCCTGATTTCTTCGTCACCTTTACCGGGTCTCACTTATTCCGCACACGCTCCGTCTGTCCTTCCACAGCCTGGCCGCCATGCCACTTACGTGCCGCCCTATTGTCTCACCCGGATCTCCTGCTTGCTTTCCTTTGTCTTCACTTGTCTTGCATACGCCAATCTTCTTATCAGCCTTGCTTTTTGTTTGGCGCTTTATTCTTTACAAGAACATAATAAATCTTTATAAGAATCTTGTCAATACTTTTTGTTCTTAAAAAGAACTTTTTGTTGAATTTCATATCTATTTATGATATATTCGAGAAAAGGAGGTAAGAAGGTGACTATTAACGAACGGGTAAAGGTAATCCGAAAATCAAAGCAGATTAATATGACGCTTGAAAAATTCGGTGAAAGAATAGGGCTGAAAAAAAATTCGGTCAGTCAGATCGAAACAGGAACAAATGCTCTGTCTGAACAAAACATAAAAGCCATCTGCCGCGAATTCAACGTAAACGAAGACTGGTTGCGAAACGGAACCGGTGATCCTTTTAATGAACCGACAGACGGAGTAGAAGCCCTGCTGGAAGAAATGAAGCGGGAAACCAGCGATGAATTTTACCGGGCAATCCTGGAGCTGGCGCGTACATATCAGCAGTTATCGGACAGTTCGCGGGAAACCCTGCGGGAATTCGGGCGAAAATACTTGGCGAACATGAACCGGTGCGATACAGAACAGACGAAAACGCCTATTCCGTTCCGGCTGATCAGCTACTATTATAAGAACGCTTCTGCCGGTACCGGTAAGCTTATCATCGATAACGTGCCGGAGGATGACATCGAGATCCCGGATATCCCTGAATACAGAAACGTGAGCTATGCGATCGGAGTCAACGGGGACTCCATGGAGCCGACCTATCAGGACGGTGATATTCTGCTCGTTGAAGCTACACAGGAGATCCGCATCGGGGAGATCGGGATCTTCCAGGTGGACGGGGAGGCCTACGTCAAGAAACTCGGAGAGACAGAGCTGATCTCCCTGAATCAGGAATACGCCAACATTCCGCTCGATGAATCCGCCCGGACGATGGGACGCGTGATTGATAAGCTGAATGTATAGCAGACTTTTTGATAAAATCTAAAGAAAAGGGCATTATTTCATGGAGATTAATTATTCTAAACAGGCCGCGAAATTTCTTCAAAAGCAGGATCGAACCACTCAGATACGAATTATCACTGCCATTAATAAATTACCAAACGGAGATGTTAAGAAGCTGCAGGGCCGCGCCGGTTACCGGCTCCGTGTCGGGAATTTCCGCATTATATTCGACCAGTCCGGAAATGTTCTGTATGTTGAAGAAATCGATAATCGAGGACAGATCTATAAATAGGAGGCGCAACATGAATGCAATCAAAGAAAGAATACTCGGAGCTGTTACTGTTATGGACGATTCCGACGCCCAAAAGGTGTGGGAATTTGTGGTCGAAAATCTGTCATCCCGTTCATGGGATGATATAGAAGAGATTTCCCCCGATGAATGGGATCTGAAAATGCTGGATGATATAGACACGAATCCTGATTGTCATGAATTCGTATCCCAGGAGGAACTGCTGAAAGGACTGAATCTCCGATAAACCAAAAAATGAAAACCGCCCCTGCGCCAACAGGAACGGTTTGGATCTGTCCCGGAGGACAAATAGGTTTGCGACCTGTGATTATTTTATCACCTCCGGGAGCAGCCGGCAAGCGAAAAATCGCTGGCTGTTATTTTTATACTCATTTTCGGGAGGTATACCATGGCCAAAGCAAAATACAGCAAAAACGCCCGCGGGGAGTGGGAGACAAGAATATGGGACGGAACCTATAATAAGGACGGGACAAAACATCGCAAGCGCCTTGTGTCGAGGAAATCCAGCGCCGATCTCGAACGGCAGGTAAATCAGCTGCGCAACGAAGTTGAAAACGGAAAATATGTCAGAAGCACCGATATCATGTTCCTTGACTACGCCAGGCAGTGGCTTGATGTTAAAAAGGGCGTCCGGGAGAAAAAGACGAAGGAAATGTATAAAAGGATCATTGATGTGCATCTGTCTGCGCTGGATGGTGTCAGGCTGGCCGATATCAGAAACAGCCATTTTCAATTTGTGATAAATAACGCCATGGATAAACCGCGCACATGCCAGCAGATCGAAATCACTTTTAAGCAGATCATAAAAATGGCGATTGCGGACAACTATATAGGATCCGGCATGTACGATATGATCTGTACGGGAATTGAGCTTCCGAAATATACCAGGAAGGAAAAACGGGTGCTGACCCAACTGGAAAAAGACGCGATTAAATCCGCAGACTTCTCGGATCGCGAACGCGCATTTGTCCTTGTCATATACTGCTGCGGATTGCGCCGCGGGGAAGCCCTGGCGCTGTCAAAATTCGATTTTTTCTTTTCAGACGATAAAAATACCGTATCAATCACAAAGGCGCTTATTTTCGATCACAACGCGTCAGAGATCAAGTCCACGCCAAAAACAGACAGGGGACTGCGAAAAGTACCTGTCCCAACTGATGCGGCTGCTTTTCTGCGCAAATATGTGTCGACGCTTCCTGGTGCGCAGCTCTTTACCTGCCGGGATGGATCGCTGATCACGCATTCAGGTTATGTTAAAATGTGGCAATCGATCGTACGGAAAATGAATCATGCCGCAGGCGGCACCGATGCGCTCCCGGTTATTACGGATCTCACCGCTCATATATTCCGTCATAATTACTGCAGCAACCTCTGTTATCAGGTTCCTGCTATCAGTATAAAGAAAATTGCACAGCTTATGGGCGATACGGAAAAAATGGTACTGAATGTTTATAATCACATCATCGACGAAAAAGAGGACGTAGATGCGGTCATAAACGATGTCATGGCGATCTGATTTTGCGTACACAATGCGGACATTAGGGTCAAAATACCCCCTCTGCGAACGCGATGCGGACATTTAAAATTCGATACTTTGCAAACATTGAACAAAATAAAAACAGCCGCAAGCCCTTGATTTTACTGGGTTTTGGCTGTTTTAGCCGAATGAGACATCGGGGATTCGAACCCCGGACAACCTGATTAAAAGTCA
Source organism: uncultured Roseburia sp. (assembly GCA_947642555.1). GTDB lineage: Bacteria > Bacillota > Clostridia > Lachnospirales > Lachnospiraceae > Roseburia. The sequence continues at coordinate 33,129 of CANRSX010000050.1, forward strand.
GGTGCTCTGCCAACTGAGCTAATATCCCATATCCATATATAAGAATGGCCGCCACATCCCGTGTGCCGGCTGACAGTAACGCGGCCTGGCCGCCAGCCCTGATCCGCTTATCACAAAAAAGCTGGGCTAGCAGGATTCGAACCTGCGAATGCTGGAATCAAAATCCAGTGCCTTACCGCTTGGCGATAGCCCAACAAACTATACCGTTGCGCCTATCGCAACAAAAAGGTGGATACAGGGATTCGAACCCTGGGCCTCCAGAGCCACAATCTGGCGCGCTAACCAACTGCGCTATACCCACCATAAAATGTGCTCGAAGGGATTCGAACCCCCGACCCACGGCTTAGAAGGCCGTTGCTCT